>NZ_JBVHVI010000015.1:38750-45540 GCF_055564915.1 Streptomyces sp. NPDC028928 | reverse complement strand
GAAGCTCAGAGTTGCGAACTGGTCGGGTGCGGGCTCCAGCCCGGGAGGCTGGAGGGTCTGGCTCTGCGGCTGAGGGCGCGGCCCTGGAGGCTGGGGACTCCAGCCCGGGAGAGCCCCGGAGGCTGAGGGCTTCGGCTGTCGGTGTCAGGGCAGGACCGTGCCCAGTTCTGCGATCGCCTCCTCGATGCCTGTGCGCGGGAGTTGGGCATGGCCCACCACCAGCGCGGGTGCGCCCTCTCCCGCTCGCGCGTGGAAGGCCGCCGCTCCGCGTACCAGGACGGAGCGGCGCAGTGCCCCCGCGACCAGTGCCGCCTCGTCGGTGCGCGGGGGCAGCCGTATGCAGGCGTGCAGGCCGGCCGCCGGGCCCAGGACGACGGCGCCGGGCAGATGCCGGCGCACCGCCGACTCCAGGACCTGTCTGCGGTCGCGGCACAGGGAGTTGAGGCGGCGCAGATGACGGTCGTACAGGCCGCTGCGCAGGAACTCGGCGAACGCCAGCTGTGCCAGGCTGTCGGTGCCCAGGTCGTGCCGGGCGCGGGCGCGCAGCAGGGGGTCGAGGACGGCGCGCGGGGCCGCGAGCCAGCCCAGGCGCAGCCCGGGGGCCAGGGTCTTGCTGGCGGTGCCGGCGTAGACGACGTGGTCGGGGGCGAGCCGGCGCAGGGCGAGCGGCCGGGGCGTCCCGCGCTCGTACCACAGGCCGCCGTCGTAGTCGTCCTCCACGATCCAGCCGCCGGTCTCCCGCGCCCAGGCGGCGAGTTCGGCGCGGCGCCGCGCGGACAGCGTGACCCCGGTCGGGTACTGGTGGGCGGGTGTGACGAGGACGGCCCGCACCCCGGACGCCCGCAGCGCCGACACGTCGAGGCCCTCCGCGTCGACCGGCAGCGGCACCGGCCGCAGCCCGCACTCGCGCACGAACCGGCGCTGCCGGGGATGCCCCGGGTTCTCCATGCCCAGTGCGTTCACGCCCAGTTCGGGCAGTGCCGCGCCGAGCAGACCGAGGGTCTGGGCGAAGCCGGCGACGACCATGATCTGGTCCGGGGTGCCGGGCACCCCGCACACCCGGCCCAGATAGTGGGCGAGTTCGACGCGCAGGGCCGGCACCCCGGCCGGCGGCGGGTAGTCGTGGTCGGCCGGGTCGGCGGACTGCAGGGCCCGCTGGTAGCTGGTGAGCCAGTCGCGGCGCGGGAAGTGCGGGAACGCGGGCGCGCCCGGGCGCAGGTCCCAGCGCACGTCGGGCACCCGGCCGTCGTCCAGCAGGGTCGGCACGACCGGCTCGGGCCGCAGGTGTCGTACGACACGGGTGCCGGCGCCCTGCACCGCCTCCAGGTATCCCTCGGCGACGAGCTGTCCGTACGCCTCGACGACCACGCTGCGGGAGACGCCGAGTTCGTCGGCGAGGCTGCGGCTGGAGGGCAGCCGGCTGCCCGGGTGCAGGACCCCGGCCGCCACCTCGCTCTTGATGAATCGCTGGATCTGGGAGGTCAGCGGGACATCGGAGTCCCGTACGACTTTCATCGCGACGTGCATGACACTCGATTCCCTTCCTGTACGGGATTTCCTGTACGGGATCTCTGTACGCGGAATTGGACTGCATCGGCGGCCCGGGACTGGTCTGGAATGCCCTCCGCGCATTTCCCAGACTGAAAAGCGAACCCCTTGGTTCTTTCGCCCCTTCGTCTGCGAGGAGATTTCCGTGAACGACTGGCCGCACTTGCTGAGCACGTTGCTGGACCGCCGGGATCTGTCCACGCGGCAGGCCGAATGGGCGATGGACGAGGCCATGACCGGCGCGGCCGGCCCGGCGCGGCTCGCCGCACTGATGATGGGGCTGCGCGCGAAGGGCGAGACGGCCGCCGAGATCGAGGGCCTGGTCCGTGGCATGCTGCGGCACGCGGTGCCGCTGACGGTGCCGGGCCGCTGCCTCGACATCGTCGGTACCGGCGGCGACGGCTCGCACAGCGTGAACATCTCCACGATGTCGGCGCTCGTGGCGGCCGGGGCCGGCGCCCGCGTCGTCAAGCACGGCAACCGGTCCGCGTCCTCGGCCTGCGGATCGGCGGACGTACTGGAGGAGCTGGGGGTGTCGCTCGACCTGCCGGCCGACGAGGTGGGCGCGGTCGTGGCGGACACCGGGATCACGTTCTGCTTCGCCCCGCTGTTCCACCCGGCGATGCGGCACGCCGCCGGTCCGCGCCGCGAACTCGGCATCCGTACCGTGTTCAACGCCCTCGGCCCGCTGACCAATCCGGCACGGCCCGCGGCCCAGGCGGTCGGGGTCGCCGACCCGGTGCTCGCGCAGCGCATCGCCGAGGTGCTGGCACGGCGGGGCACGGACGCGCTGGTGTTCCGCGGGGACGACGGGATGGACGAGCTGACGGTCACCACTACCTCCACGGTGTGGTCGGTGTCCGGCGGTGCGGTGCGCCGGGAGTCGTTCGATCCTCGGGACATCGGCATCCCGGCGGCGCCGGAGGAGGCGCTGCGCGGCGGGGACCGGGTCCACAACGCGCGGGTCGCCCGCGAGGTCCTGGCGGGTGCGGCCGGCCCGGTCCGGGACGCGGTACTCCTGTCCGCGGCGGCGGGTCTGGCCGCGTTCGACGGCGGCCCGGGCTCCCTGACCGAACGCCTCGCCACCGGCGTCCGGCGCGCGTCCCGAGCGATCGACTCCGGGGCGGCGGCCGCGGTCCTGGAACGGTGGGTGGCGGTCTCGGCGGAGAGGATGCGTGCGGTGCGCGGGGGCGCGGTGGCGGTGGCCTGATCGCGGTGTCATCGGGGAGGTATGCGGCTGCCGCCGCGCGGGCGCGACCAGCCATGGACGACCCGCACCCGGCCCAGCACAGAACCCGGCAGACGCCTAGCCGCCCGGCGTGAGCGCGGCGACCGCGGACGCGCTGTCACCGCTCGTCACCAGCGCCTCCCCCACCAGCACCGCGTCCGCCCCCAGCCCCGCGTACCGGGCCACGTCGGCGGCGCCCCGCACGCCCGACTCGGCGACGCGCACGACGTCGTCCGGGAGGAGCGGGGCGACGCGGCCGAACGTCGACCGGTCGACCCGCAGGGTCTTCAGGTCACGCGCGTTGACGCCGACCACGCGCGCGCCGGCGGCGAGGGCGCGCTCCGCCTCCGCCTCGTCGTGGGTCTCCACCAGCGCCGTCAGGCCGGCCTGTGTCGCCAGCGCCAACAGTTCGGTCAGCAGCGGCTGTTCGAGCGCGGCGACGATCAGCAGGACCAGGTCCGCCCCGTGCGCCCGCGCCTCCCACACCTGGTAGGCGTCCACGACGAAGTCCTTGCGCAGCACCGGAAGACCGACCCTGGCCCGCACGGCGTCCAGGTCGGCGAGGCTGCCCCCGAACCGGCGGCGCTCGGTGAGCACACTGACCGCGGCGGCGCCGCCCTTCTCGTAGGCCGCCGCGAGCGCGGCCGGGTCGGTGATCTCGGCCAGCGGTCCACGGGACGGGCTGGCACGCTTCACCTCGGCGATGATCCGGGGCTGTCCGCCCGCCGCGCGCAGCAGCGGCACGCAGTCCGCGCCCGGGCCGCGGGCCTCCGCCCGCTGCCTCAGCTCCCGCTCCGGCACGGTTCGCCGGCGTTCGGCGAGGTCCTCGCGGACCCCCGCCACGATGTCGTCGAGCACGGTCATTCCGTACGCCCCCGTTCTGTCCGTCCTGCCTCGGTGTGCTGTGGCGAGGGGCCCGGCGTACCCCGCCGGGCCCCTCGTTCCGTTGTGCTCAGGTCATCGAGACGACGACCTTGCGCGTGCCCGTGAACGCCTCCCGGCCGTGCAGCACGGACGGGTTGTCCACGATCATCACGTCGCCCCGCTGCCAGGGCTCGGCCAGCTTGTGCGCGCGCTGGGCCGCGCGGACCTCGGCGAGGTCCTCGTCGGACAGCGGGGTGCCGTCGGCGTACGTCACCCAGTGCGGCAGGTCGTCCACCGAGTCGGTCAGCGACATCAGCAGCTCCCCCTCGTCGTCGGGGAGGTTGGAGGGGTGCCACTGGTCGGCCTGGTTGAACCAGGTGTCCCGGCCGGTGCGCGGGTTCTTGATGACGCCGGGGCGGTGCTGGCGCACCCGCAGGCCGCCGTCGCCGGTCCACTCGAACTCGGCCTCGGAGGCGGTGAGGAACTCCTCGACCACCGCCTTGTCGTCCGTCTCGAACGTGTCCTGCCAGGACTTGCCGAGCCCGGCTCCGCCGTGCAGGTGCTGCCGGTAGACGACGCCGGAGGCGAACCGCTCGCGCAGCTCGGGGGAGAGCGCGCCGAGCAGGGCCTCGCCGTCGCAGACCGGGGTGGCGCCGCCCGTGTCGGGGGCGTCGAGGCAGCAGAAGTACAGCCGGTCGGGCCACTTGCGGGCGTACGACAGCTCGTTGTGCAGGGAGATGTCGTAGCGCGCCGGGTACTCGGTGGAGGTGAAGACGCCGTCGGAGAGCGTCTTGCGCGGGGTGTTCCCGCCGCGGTAGCTCTCGATGAGGTCGCGGCCGAAGCCGCTCACGGCGGAGTGGAAGGCGGCGGTGTCGGGGATGCCCGCGCCGCGCAGCATGACCACGCCGTACGCGTCGAGCAGCACCTGCACCCGGCCGCGCACCTCGTCCCAGCGGGCCTCGTCCCAGCTGCCGGCCGGGGTCTCGGTGTACAGGATCGCGAGCTTGGTGCCTCCCGCGATCCGGATCTCGTGCCGCATCTCAGCGAACCTCCTCGCCGGCCGGCTCCGCGCCCAGCGCGACGGGCAGGCCGCTGTAGCCCTGGATGAAGTTGGAGTAGAGGCGCCGCGGGGGGCCGAGCAGCGTGATGTCGGCGACCATGGCGCGCAGCGCCTCCACCATGGCGTTCACATGGACCCGGCCCAGGAAGGCGCCGAGGCAGAAGTGCGGGCCGTGGCCGAAGACCACGTGCTTGTTGGGGGTGCGGCCGATGTCGAAGGTGTGCGGGTCGGTGAAGACGTCCTCGTCGAAGTTGGCGGAGGCGTTCCACAGGGTGACCACGTCCCCGGCCTTGACGACCTGGTCGCCGAGGGGTACGTCGACCAGGGCGCGGCGCCCGAAGTGCATGGCGGGCGTCGTCCAGCGCAGGATCTCCTCGGTGGCCGAGTCGGAGGTGACCTCGCCGCTCTTCAGGCGGCGCCACTGCTCGGGGTTCTCGGCCAGGGCGATGAGGCCGCCGATGATGGACATCCGGGTCGACTCGTCGCCGCCGAGGATGAGGCTGTAGCTGTTGAGGACGATCTCGTCGTCGGTCAGCGGCCTGCCGTCGATGGTGGCGGTGGCGAGCGTGCTGAGGACGTCGTCGCCGGGGGCGGCCCGGCGCTCTTCGGCGAGCTGGGAGATGTAGAGCAGGATCTCGTTGCGCGCCATGAGCGACTCGAACTCGCTCTCGTCGGAGCTGTGCCGGGACAGCGTCCGGGTGTTCCACTCGACCAGCTGCGGCCGGTCGGCGGCCGGGATGTCGAGGAGGTCGCCCATGGTGTGCATCGGGATGTGGTCGACCACGTCGGTGACGAAGTCGATCCGGTCCGACGCCACGGCCGCGCCGAGGAGTTCGCGCGTGTGCCGGTGGACGCCGTCCACGACGGGGGCGAGGACGCGCGGCGAGAACGACTTCAGCATCAGGTTGCGGATCTCGCGGTGGCGTACCCCGTCGGTGACGGCGAGCATCTTGCCGGCGGCCGAGTCCTCGCCGCGCAGCAGCGTGGTGAGCACGGTGCCCTTCTCGGAGGTGAACCGCTTGTTGTCCCGGTAGACGGCGACCGCGTCCTCGTACCGGGAGATCACCCAGAATCCGGGGGTGCCGGGGCCCGCGGGGTGCCAGTGCACGGGGCTCTCGGTGCGGAACCTGCGCCACATGGCGTGCTGGTCGACGTCGAGGAAGGTCTGGGGATCGGTGAGGTCGAGCGCGGCCGGCTCCGGCGCCGCCGCGCGTTCGGTGACAGGCATGGTGGAGGTTCCTTTGCTCAGGGCTTGCGGAATCGGCGCAGGCTGACGGTGAGGCAGACGGCGAACAGCGTGCTCAGCGTCACGGCGACCACGACCAGCGGGTGTTCGCCGACGTAGCCGGGGCCCGTGGTGGCGGGGTTGCCCCACAGGTCGCGGCAGGCGGCGATGACGGCGCTGACCGGGTTCCACTCGGCGATCGGGCGGATCGCGCCCGGCATGGACTGCGGGGAGAGGAAGGCGCTGGACAGGAAGGGCAGCACGATGACGATGAACGGGGCGACGACGCTGATCGTCTCGATGCTGCGCAGGGTGGTGGCGAGCAGCACGCCGAGCCACAGCATCACGTAGGTGAAGGCGGCGATCAGGGCGAACCCGCCGAGCGTGGGCAGCAGGCCGGTGTGCGAACGCCAGCCGAGCAGCAGCCCGGCTCCCGTGGTGACGGCGAGCGCGGCCAGGGCGGTCAGCAGGTCCGCGGCGGTGTGCCCGAGGGGCACCGCGGACCGGCTGATCGGCAACGACCGGAACCGGTCCACGATGCCGCCCTGCAGGTCCATCGCCATGGACACGGCCGTCGGCCCCACACAGGCGAGCCCCACCTGGACGGCGCCGCCGGCGAAGACGTACTCGACGTAACTGCCGCCCGCGGGAAGGGTGATGGCGTCCCGGAACAGATAGCCGAGCAGCACCATCGACACGAGCGGGTTGAGGACGACACCGATGGCGCGGCCGGGGCCGCGGCGCAGCCGCCGCAGCCTGCGCCCCAGGACGGCCAGCACCTCGGTGGCGAAGGTCCTCGGGCCCGGGGGGGGGGGGGGGGGAGCACACAGTGGCGAATGGAGGGGACCACGGTGGGGACGCCCCG
>NZ_JBVHVI010000015.1:16958-38740 GCF_055564915.1 Streptomyces sp. NPDC028928 | reverse complement strand
GACACACCACCCGCCGCTGCCACCCGAGGCCGGCAGACCCTTCGCGGAAGAAATCCCTCAGCCCCGCCCGCCCCCCGCCGACGGGGGATGTCGGGGCGGGGCCCCGGCCGGGGGTCGGCGCCGCGGGGGACGGCGCCGGGGGGAGGGTGGTCGTCATGCCGGACTCCGATCGTCCTGGGTGGTCGGCGGTGCCGTGCGCCGGTCGCCGGCCCGTGCGGTGCCGAGGTCCGAGGCCGCGAGGACGCCCTTCCAGCCGGCCCGGCGGGCGGCGGCCCAGACCCGGCGCCGACGGGCGGCACCGGCGCGGGTCGCCGCCCGGGAGGTCGCCGGCATCACCGGTCACCGCCGTCCGGGCGGGCGTGCAGCCGGTCGAGTTCGGCGGCGACGGCACGGCCGATCCGGTCCAGGTTCGGGCCGGTGAGCATGTCGTCGTGCCCGCAGTCGACGTGGTGGATGGTGACCGGGCCCCGGGCGTAGGGCTCCCACAGCCGGTCCTTGTCCGTCACGTCGCCCCAGGGTGAGCGGTCGGCGAGGAAGAGCTGCATCTGCCCGTCGTACCGGCCGGGCCGGTAGCGGGTGTTGAGGACCTGGTGGCGGGCCATCAGGTCGACCATGCGGCTCATGCGCTCCTCGCCCAGCCTGGCGAGCGGGTTGTTGTCGCGCCGCAGGACGTCGACCAGGTCGGCGGGGGTGAGGTCGCGGCCCGCGAACTCGGCGGGGTCGTGCCCGATGCCCTCCAGGAGCCAGGCGAGAGAGCCCTGGACGTCACGCTCGTCGACGACGTCGGTACGGGGGTAGGCGTCGAGGTTGGCGAGCAGCCCCACCTCCTGGCCCGCCGCCCGGAGCTGCACGGCGATCTCGTAGGCGAGCAGGCCGCCGTAGGACCAGCCGAACAGGTGGTAGGGCCCTTCGGGGCGCACCTGCCGGATCAGGTCGACGTACGCGGCGGCGTTCTCCTCGATGCTGTCCGGCAGCGGGGCGCCGGCGACGACCGTCGGCGACTGCAGGCCGTACAGGGGGTACTCCGCCCCGATGTAGCGGGCCAGCGGCAGGTAGGAGAGCGCGAGTCCGACGCCGGAGTGCACGCAGAAGACGGGCGGGCGCTCGCCGGTGGGCCGGATGCCGAGCAGCGGCGCGAAGGTGTCCGCGTGGTCCAGCTCCTCGGTCTGCGCGATCGCCTCGGCGACGGCCCGTACGGTGGTGCGCATCGCGGGAGCCGGCGCCTCGGGGGCGGGCCGCGGTGCGGGCTGCGGGCGCAGTCCCGCCGCGAGAGCGGCGACGTTCTGGTGCCGGAAGACGTCCGCGATGGTGATTGCGATGCCCTCCTTGCGGGCCCGCGCCACCAGCCGCAGCGACTTCATGCTGTCCATGGACCGCGTCTCGAAGAAGTTCTCCGCCGCGCCCACGGACTCGGCCCCGACCACCTCGGCCACGATCGCGCACAGCCGCGCCACGACCGGATCGGCCTCGGCAGGGGCGGCGGAGTCCGCCGGTGAGCCGGCCGGCTCCGCGGGGGTGGCCGCGCCCCGGGTCACCTTCCGGCCCGTGCGCCACATCCGTGCCCCGGCCTCGCCCCAGGGGTCGGCCACGAACCGCTCGGCGGTGGCTGTCGACCGGCCGGCGTAGGACCGGGCGACGGCCGCGCCCGCGAGGTACAGCTCGCCCTCGGCGGCCGGGCGCAGCGCCTCGTCCAGGACGTAGCCGTGGGCGGGCCACAGGGCGGCGTCGGCCGGGAAGGTGTCCGGTGCGGACCATGCGGCGGGCGGGCGTTCCCGGGTGGCGACGCCGGTTCCGGCGAGCAGCGCCCCGAACAGGCCGGCCTCGCCCGGACGCCCCTCGTCCAGTGCCGCAGCGACGTGGGCGGCGGCCGTGCGGTGCTCCACGACCGTGCCGGTGGCGCCGCCGCGGATCACGTACGCGGCCTGTCCCGGCCGGGCGGTGGCGGGCACGGTCCGGGTGTCCGGCGTCGCGGACCCGGCGCGGAGCCCCGCGACGTCGAGGACGAGCACCGGCACCCCGGTCGTCCGCAGGCGTCCGGCCAGGCCGGCGGTGGTCAGGACGCACACCGGGTCGACGTCCGCGAACAGGGCGCGGACCGCGTCGGCCGGTTCGTCCGCGGCCAGCGGCACGTAGGCCGCGCCCGCCTTGAGGACGGCGAGGGCCGCGAGGGCCTGGTCGGCCGCGCGCGGCACGGCGAGTGCCACGGTCCGCTCGGGACCGGCTCCGGCGGCGACGAGGGTGTGCGCGAGGTCGTCGGCGTACCGGTCGAGTTCCGCGTACGACAGGGCCTGGGGGCCGCTGCCGGTGGCGACGGCGTCGGGCGCCTCGGCGACCCGCGCGGCGAACAGGTCGAGCAGGGTCGTTCCGGGCAGCTGCCGCACGATCCCGGCGAAGGCGTCGCCGGCACCGCCGTCATCCGCGCCGTCGGCGTACTGCGCCGGGGCCGCGGGCGCGTCCGTTCCCGCGATCTCCAGGTCGCCGATCCGTACGTCCGGATCGGCCACCGCGTCGCGCAGCACCTGCGTGAACTGCGCCGCGAGGCCCTCGGCCGTCGCCCGGGTGAAGAGGTCCTCGCTGAAGGTCAGCAGGCCCTGCATGCCGTCCGTGCCGTACGCCGGCACCAGTTCCACGACGAGGTCCAGCTTGGCCTGCCGGGACGGGACGTACTCGGGGCGCGCGGTCAGACCGGGCAGGCCGAGGTCGCGTACGCCGTCGTACTGGACGGTGAGCGACACCTGGAACAGCGGGTGCCGGTTCAGCGCCCGAGCCGGCCGCAGCGCGTCCACGACCTGGTCGAACGGCACGTCCTGGTGGGAGAAGGCGGCGAGGTCGGTCTCCCGGAGCCGGTCGAGCAGCTCGCGGAAGGTCGGGTCGCCGCCGGTGTCGCCGCGCAGCACCAACGTGTTGAGGAACATGCCGACGACGTCCGCGAGCGCGTCGTCCGTGCGGCCCGCGACCGAGACGCCCACCGGGATGTCGGTGCCCGCGCCACGCCGGGTCAGCAGCGTCGACAGGGCCGCCTGGAAGACGATGAACTCGGTGGTGCCGGTGGAGCGGGCCAGTTCGCCGACGGCCGAGCACAATCCGGCGTCCACGTCGAACAGGACCACGTCACCGGTCCGGGTGCCCTGGGCGGGGCGGGGGAAGTCGGCGGGCAGCGGTGTCTCGTCGGGCAGGCCGGCGAGCGCGTCGCGCCAGAAGTCGAGCTGCTCGGCGGCGAGGCTGTCCGGGTCGTCGTCGCTGCCGAGCAGCTCGCGCTGCCAGACGGCGAAGTCGGCGTACTGGACGGGCAGCGGTTCGAAGCGCGGGGCGCGGCCCTTGCTCCGGGCCCGGTAGGCGGCGCCGAAGTCACCGAGGAACGGGCCCATCGACCAGCCGTCGAAGGCGATGTGGTGGATCACGAACAGCAGCACGCACTCGCCCGGTCCCACCGGGAAGAGGCGGACGCGCAGCGGTGTCTCCTCGGTGAGGTCGAAGCCGCGGTCGGCCTCGGCGGCCACCGCCGCCCGCACCTCGTCGGCCGGGACCGACACCACCTTCAGGGCGGGCGCGCCCGCGGCGGCGTCCAGGACGCGCAGCGACGGCACCCCGTCGGTGTCCGGGATGACGGTCCGCAGCACCTCGTGCCGTTCGACGAGGTCGCGCAGTGCCGCCTGCAGGGCGTCCGCGTCGAGCTGCCCGGTGAGCCGGAAGGCGAGCACCGAGTTGAACGAGCCGTCGGCGCTGCCCTCGCGGCGGTTGAGGAACCACTGCCGCTGCTGGGTGAAGGACAGCGGCCGCCGGGTCCCGGCGGGCGCGGGCATCAGCGCCGGGCGTGCCCGGTCGGCCTGTGCCACGCGGGCGGCGAGCGCCGCGACGGTGCGGGCCTCGAACAGGGCGCGGATGGGGAGTTCGGCGCCGAGGACGCTGCGCACCCGGCTGACCAGGCGGGTGGCGAGCAGCGAGTGGCCGCCGATCTCGAAGAAGTCGTCGTCGGCGTAGACCTGCTCGCGGCCGAGGATGTCGGCGAACAGGCCGCACAGGATCTCCTCGACGGGGGTGCGCGGGGCACGTCCGCGCGCACCGGCGCCCAGCTCGGGGTCGGGCAGGGCGGCACGGTCCAGCTTTCCGTTCGTGGTCAGCGGGAGCGCGTCCAGGGCGACGACGGCGGACGGCACCATGTAGTCGGGCAGTTCCGTGACGAGACGGTCGCGCAGCGCCGTGGTGTCCACGCCGGCGCCCGCTCCGGCGGGGACCACGTAGGCGACGAGGCGCCGTTCGCCCGCCTGGTCCTCGCGCATCACGACGGCCGCCTGCTCGACGCCGGGCAGGGCCGTCAGCGCCGTGGAGATCTCGCCGAGCTCGATGCGGATGCCGCGCAGCTGCACCTGGTCGTCGGTGCGGTCCAGGTAGTCGAGTTCGCCGTCGGGCAGCCAGCGCACCAGGTCGCCGGTGCGGTACATGCGGCTGCCGGCGGGTCCGTACGGGTCGGGCACGAACCGCTGGGCGGTCAGGTCGGGCCGGCCGAGGTAGCCGCGGGCCAGGCCGCCGCCGACGTACAGCTCGCCGGCGGATCCGGCCGGTACCGGACGCAGCGCCCGGTCCAGGACGTACACGCGGTGGGCGCTGGTCGGGCGGCCGATCGGCGGGCGGCCGCGGCCGGGCACGAGCGGTCCGCTGACGGTGCAGCCCACGACGGCCTCGGTGGGCCCGTACCCGTTGAACATCCGCACGGAGCCCGCCCAGCGGTCCACGACCTCGGCGGGTACGGCTTCGCCGGTCACCACCATGCGCAGGTCCGCGGGGAGCGTGCTGCCCTCGGGGAGCGCGCCGACGACGACGGGCGGCAGCGCGGCCAGGTTGATCCGCTGGTCGTTGATGAGGTCGACCAGGGGCTGCCCGGGGGTGCGGTGCTCCTCGTCGGCGATCACGAGGGTGCCGCCGTTGAGCAGCGCCAGCATGATGCCGAAGACGGAGGCGTCGAAGCTGAAGGACGCGAACTGCAGGACGCGGACGTCCTCGTCGAGTGCGAACCGCTCGGTGAGGCTGTCGACCATGGCCATCAGCCCGGTGTGCGGCACGGTCACCCCCTTGGGGCGGCCGGTGGACCCGGAGGTGTAGATCATGTACGCGGTGTGCAGCGGGTCGAGCGCCTCGTGCCGGTCGCCGGCGTCGGTCAGGTCGGTGCCGGCCAGGTCCGCCAGCTCCGCCGCGGTCCCGGGCGAGTCGAGGAGCAGGGGTGTGTCGGTGAGGCCCGGCAGCTCGGGCAGTCCCGCGGGGCGGGCCGCGGTCGCGGTGTCGGTGAGCAGGACGGCGGGCTGTGCGTCCGCCAGGAGGTAGCCGATGCGGTCGGCCGGGTAGTCGGCGTCGACGGGCAGGAAGACGGCGCCCGCCTTCACCGCGGCCAGGGCCGCCACGACCAGGTGCGGAGAGCGCGGCAGCAGGACGGCGACCGGCTGTTCGGGGCGTACGCCACGGGAGACGAGGAGCCGGGCGAGCCGGTTGGCGCGGCTGTTCAGCTCGCTGTAGGTGAGGACGTCGGCGCCGAGGGAGACGGCGGGCTTGTCCGGGAAACGGGCGGCCCACCGCTCGAAGGCGTCGGTGGCGAGCGCCGCGGGTTCGGGCCGGGCGGTGTCGACGCCCGCCCAGGTGTGGGTGAGCCGGTGGCGTTCGGTGTCGGCGAGGGTGTCGAGGTGGCCGAGCGGGACGCCGGGGTCGGCGGCGAGCCGCTCCAGGACGCGCAGGAAGCGCTGGACGAAGCCGTCCGTCCGCTCCTCGGTGAACACGTCGGGCCGGTACTGGGCCTCGACCCGCAGCTGCCCGTCCGCGCCGGGGAAGACGCCGATGGCCAGGGGGTACTCGGCGACGACCCGGGCGGTCCAGCCGAGCATGACCAGTCCGGGGATGTGCTCGCCGATGCGGTCGAGGGCGCCCGTCGGGTAGTTGTGGAAGCTGACGACGGTGTCGAACAGCTCGCCGGCGCCGGCGCACTGCTGCACCTCGGCCAGGCCCAGGTGGTGGTGGGGTTCGAGGCCGAGCTGGCGGTCCTGGAGATCGGCGAGCATCGCCTCGAAGGGCTGCGCGGCGGCCAGCCGGGCCCGCACCGGGAGGGTGTGCAGGAACGCGCCCACCATCCGTTCCACCTCGGGCAGTTCGGCCGGGCGGCCGGAGACGACGGCGCCGAAGGTGACGTCGTCGCGTCCGGTGAGTGCGCCGAGGACGGTCGCCCAGGCGCCCTGCATCACGGTGTTCAGGGTGAGGCCGCGGCGGTGCGCCCAGCGGGTGAGCGCGTCCGTGACCCCGTCCGGGATGCCGGCGACGACGGTCTTGGGCAGCACGGAGACGCGGTCGCGGTCGGCGGGGCCGAGCCGGGTCGCGCCGTCCACGCCGGCGAGTTCGGCCCGCCAGGCCGCGCGGGCGGCCTCCTTGTCCTGGGCCGCCGACCACTCCAGGTAGCGCTGGGCGGGGGCGACGCGGGCGAGGGCGGTGGTGTCGGCGCCGCCCGCCCACAGCGTGACGAGTTCCTCGGCGAGCACGGCGGACAGGGACCAGCCGTCGACCAGCATGTGGTGCGTGGTCCACACGACGCGGTGCCGGTCGTCGGCGATCCGGTAGACGGTGAACCGGGTCAGCGGGCCGCGGGTGACGTCGAAGCGGTGCAGCCACTCCTCGTCGGTGCGGCGGGCGACCTCGGCCTCCGCCTCGGCCGGGTCGACGTGGGTCACGTCGACCTCGGTCCAGGGCAGTTCGACGTGGTCGGGGATGAGCTGGACCGGGTCGCCGGTGTCGCGCTCGCGGAAGCGGGCGCGCAGACCCGGGTTCCGTTCCAGGAGTGCCTCGGCGGCGGCGCGCAGGGCGGTGCGGTCCAGGGGGCCGCCGATGTCCATGACGACCTGGAGGGTGTACGCGTCCATGCCCTGCCGGTCGAACTCGGCCTGGAAGAGCAGGCCGCGCTGGAGCGGCGAGAGCGGCAGGATGTCGGTGACACCGCGCAGCTCGGCCTCGTACGCGTCGATCTCCCGCTGCTCGATGCGGACGAGCGGGAACTCGGCCGGGATACGGCCGGTGGCGCCCGGCCGTTCCGCGTGCGCGGCGAGGGCCCGCAGCGCGCGGAACCAGGTCTCGGCCAGGTCCCGTACGCCGGCCTCGTCGAGCAGGGCGGAGGCCCAGGTCCAGTCGGCCACCAGGACGGGGCCGCCGGGGCGGTCCTCGGTGACGGCGACGACCTCGACGGGCTGGCGCAGCGGGGTGCCGGGTGCCGCGGTCTGTCCGGCGCCGCCCGCCACCATGGACCAGTCGCCGCCGCTCGCGGTGAACCGGCCCAGGTAGTTGAAGCCGAGCTGCGGGACGGGGGTGCGGGCGAGGACGGCCGCGGTCTGGGGGTTGAGGTGGCGCAGCAGGCCGTGGCCGATGCCGCGGTCGGGCAGGGCGCGCAGGGCGGCCTTGGTCCGCTTGAGCGCGGCGCCGAGGGACGGGCCGGCCTGCCATACGTCGTCCCAGTCGAGCCGGCCGACGTCGAGGCCGACGGGGTAGACGCTGGTGAACCAGCCGACCGTGCGCGACAGGTCCAGGTCCCCGGCGATCTGCTCGCGGCCGTGTCCCTCCAGCTCGACCAGGGCGCGGGTGACGGTGGAGCCGCTACGGCGGGCCCGGTCGGCGAGCGCCAGGGCGAGGCCGGTGAGCAGCACCTCGTTGATCTCGGCGTGGAAGGCGGCGGGCACCGTGGTGAGCAGGGCCGCCGTGTGCTCGGCCGGCAGTTCGACGCGCAGGGTGCCGGCGCTGCCGTGCACGTCGCGGGCGGGGTCCAGCGGCTGCTCGGCGAGCGTGACCGACTCGCCGCTCAGCTGCTCGGTCCACAGCGGCAGTTCCGCCACCCGGTCCGCGGTGCGGGCCTCCTCGGACAGGGCCTTCGCCCAGCGCCGGTAGGAGGTCGGTACGGCGTCGAGCCGCGGTTCGGTGCCCGCGGCGACGGCCTCCCAGGCCGCCTGGAGGTCGGGCAGCAGGATCCGCCAGGAGACGCCGTCGACGGCGAGGTGGTGGAGGACGAGGAGCAGCGTGCGGGGGCCGTCGGCGTCCTCCTCGGCCAGCAGGACGGCCTGCGCCACGAGGCCGTCCTCGGGGCGCAGCCGGGCACGGGCGGCGGCCAGTTCCCCGGCGAGGCGGTCCCGGCGGTCACCGTCCGCCGGGAGGGTGGCGGTGCGGAGCACGTCGGCCGCGGCGACGCTGCCCCGGGGCTGTGCGGTCAGGGACCACAGGCCCGGCACCGGGGTGGCGAGGCGCAGGCGCAGGGTGTCGTGGCGGTCCAGGACGGCCTGGAGCGCGCGCTCCAGCCGGGGGGCGTCCACGTCCGCGGGCACGGCGATGGTGGCGAACTGCGCGAACTCCTTCGTCTCGGCGGGCAGGTGGGCGAGCAGCTCGCGCAGCTGGTCGGCCACCGGGAGGAGTTCGACCGCGCCGACGCCGTCCTCCTCGGCGGCGGGCGCCGTCTGCTCCGCGTGGCCGGCCGCGGCGGCGATGGCGGCCGGGGTGCGGTGCCGGAACACGTCCCGGGCGGTGATGACCAGGCCCTCCTTGCGTGCCCGGCTGACCACCTGGAGGGAGCTGATGCTGTCGCCGCCGAGGGCGAAGAAGCTGTCCTCCGGGCCGACCTCGGGCAGGCCGAGGACCTCGGCGAGGACCGCGCACAGGATCCGCTCGTCGTCGGTGCGGGCGGCGCGGCCCCGTGCGGGGGCACCGAAGTCGGGGGCGGGCAGGGCCTTGCGGTCGACCTTGCCGTGCGCGGTCAGGGGCAGGTCGTCGAGCGCGACGAGGGCGGCCGGCACCAGGGCGCCGGGCAGCCGCTCGGCCAGGAGGCCGCGTGCGGCGGCGGTGTCCGGGCGGGCGCCGTCCCCGACGACGTAGCCGACGAGCCGCTTCTGTCCGGCCGGGTCGGTGACGGCGGCGGCCACCGCGTCGGCGATGCCGGGCAGGGCGCGCAGGGCCGTCTCCACCTCGCCGAGTTCGATGCGCTGGCCGCGGATCTTGACCTGGTGGTCGACGCGCCCCACGAAGGCGAGCTGTCCGTCGGGCCGCAGGACGACGTGGTCGCCGGTGCGGTACATGCGGGAGCCGTCGGCGGCGAACGGGTCGGGCACGAACGTGGTGGCGGTGCGGCGCGGGTCGGCGAGGTAGCCGCGGCCGACGCCCCACCCGGCGATGAACAGTTCGCCCTGCACACCGCGGGGTACCGGCCGCAGGTCGGCGCCGAGGACGTACAGGCGGGTGTTGCGCAGCGGCCGGCCGATCGGCACGACGGGCGCGTCCAGGTCGCGGGGGCCGGTGAGATAGGCGTGCGTGACGTCGTCGGAGCACTCCGTGGGGCCGTAGAGGTTGGCGAGCGGGATGCCCGGGTAGCGGGCGAACCAGCGGGTGCACAGGTCGGCGGGGAGCGCCTCGCCGTTGGAGATCATCCAGCGCAGCGCGGGCAGGGCGGGTGCGGTGCCGGCCGCGTCCCAGACGTCGAGGGTGGCGCGCAGCAGGGACGGCACGACCTCGATGACGGTCAGCTTCTCGGCGCCGATGACCGGGAACAGGACGTCCGGGTCGGCGATGTCGCCCCGGGCGAAGGCGCGCACCCGGCCGCCGACGAGCAGGGTCGTCAGGGTCTGCCAGACGGTGACGTCGAAGGTGACGGGGGCGTTGTGGACGAGCGCGTCGGCGCTGGTCAGCCCGAACTCCTCGATCTTGGCGAGGAGGTGGTTGACCATGCCGCCGCGCTGCACCATGGCGCCCTTGGGCTTGCCGGTGGAGCCGGAGGTGTAGATGACGTACGCGAGGTCGAGCGGGCCACCGGTGACGGGGGCCAGGTCGTCGGCGGCGTCGGTACGGCCGTCCAGGACGTGGACGGGCAGCGGCTGGTCGAGGGGGGCCGTGATCCGGTGTGCGAGGTCGGCGTGCTCGTCCTGGGTGAGCAGGAAGGCGGCGCCGCTGTCCCGCAGCAGCGAGGTCAGCCGGGCGGTCGGGGCGCCGGGGTCGAGCGGTACGAAGGCGCGTCCGGCGCCGAGGACGGCGAGTTCGGCGGTGACGAAGTCACGGCCCGGCTCGGTGAGGACGGCCACCGGTCCGTGTCCGGTCAGCAGGCGGGAGACGGCGGAGGCCCGGCCGACCAGTGCGGCGTAGTCGATGCTGCCGCCGTCGTCGGTGACGGCCACCGCGTGCGGCGCCCGCGCGGCCTGCTCCCGTACGCGCTCCACGACGCCCCGGTAGGGCGTCTCGCGGACGGGCCCGGTGAGGGTGTCGGTGAGGTCGGCGCGCTCGTCGGCGGTGAGCAGGTCGAGGCCGCCGAGCGGGGCGTCGGGCGCGGCCTCCAGGAAGGCGCCCAGGAAGGCGGTGAACCGGTCCAGGTGGGTGCGGATCTCGGAGCGGTCGTAGCGTGCGGTGTTGCCGCTGAGGTCGACTCCGATGCCCGCGTCGCCCTTGTCGGCGACGGTGAACTCCAGGTCGTCCACAAGGCCCGTGGAGGGGCTGTAGATGGTGGCCTCGCACGGGCCGATGGCCAGCTTCTCGACCTGCGGCATCATGTTGAGGAACGGGCCGAAGGGCCGCCGGTCGTCGCTGGGCAGGCCCATCGCCCGGCGGATCCTGCTGACGCGGTGGCGCTGGTGCTTCAGGCTCTGGGAGAACACCTGGTACGTCTCGGCCAGCAGCGTGGCGCGCGTGGTGTCCGCGGGCACGGCCAGGCGCAGCGGCAGGTTGTTGACGACCATGCCGGGGATGCGCTGCATGGTGCCGCCGACGCGGGCCGTCACCGGCAGCGCGAGCAGCACGTCGGCGGTGCCGGCGGTGCGCGCGGTGTAGGCGCCCAGCGCGGCCGCGAGCGTGGTCTGCCAGGTCACCCGGGACTCCCAGGCGACCGAGCGCAGCAGCTCGGCGGTGCGCTCGGGCAGGACCGCGCCCTCCTGGTGGAAGGTCTGGGCGGGTTCGGCGTCGCGGGTGGCGAGGCTGATCAGCTCGGGCCCGTCGCCGACCTGCCGCTGCCAGTACGCGGCGTCGCGCTCGGCCTTCGCCGACGCGGTGTACGCCGCCTCGGCCTCGACCAGTGCGGCGAGCGGGGGGAAGCGGTTGTCGTCCAGGGAGGTGCCGTCGAGCAGGGCGCCGTAGATCTCGGAGAGCCGCTGGAAGTAGATGACGTAGCTGAAGCCGTCGGAGACGAGGTGGTGGTTGAGCAGGCAGAAGAAGGTGCGCTCGGGGCCGAGCGTGAACACGCTCAGCCGGAACAGCGGGACGTACGGTCCCTCGCCCGGCCCGTCGTCCGATGCCTCGTCCAGCGGGAAGGGCACGGCGAGGTCGTCGCGGATCGCCTGCTCGGCGGCGGCCGCGGGGTCGGAGGCCGTACTGACGTCGGTGACGGTCAGCGGCAGCGTGCCGAGCGGTTCGATGAACTGGCGCGGCTCACCGCCCTGGTCGTCGAACCGGGCGCGCAGGCACTCCGACTCCTCGGCCAGCCGGGCGAGCGCGGTGCGGAAGAGGTCCGGGTCGAGCGGTCCGCGGATGTCCCAGTAGATGGCGGTGTTGTAGGTCGCGCCCCCGCCGGAGAGTTTCGCGTCGAACCAGATGTCCTTCTGGCCGGCGGTGAGCGGCAGGCCGGCCGTCTGAACGGAAGTCATAGCAGTCCCCTAGCGAAGGTCACTGAAGTCACGCCGTAGTCGATGAGTGGGTTATGGGGGGTGTGGTGGGGGTGGGGCTGGGTGGGGGGTGTGGGGGTGCGGTCAGCCGCAGCCGCCCGCGTGCCCGTCGTCGGTGGCTGTGCCGATGCCGACCGCGGTCAGCTCGCGCGGCATCTCGGCGGCCGGCTCCTCCTGGGAGCGCAGGTGCGCCACGAACGCGTCGAGCCGGTCGATCCCCCAGAAGCGGCTGTAGCCGTGTACGAAGAACGGGACACCGAACACGCCGTCCTTGCAGACGTCCAGGAGGATGCGGATGCCCTCGGCCCGCAGCTCGGGCTGGTCGCTGGCGCGGGACAGGCGCTGCGGGTCGATGCCCAGTTCCCAGCCGATGTCCTCGATGGTGCGCGGGTCGCAGATGTCGCGGCCCTGGCCGAACCTGGCCCGGTACACCGCGTCGATGTAGTCGTGGCCGCGGCCCTGGGCGGCGGCGACGAGGTAGCCCAGGTGCGGGACCTCCCACACCGGGTCGCGGTCGACCGGCCAGGTGACCTTGAGGCCGAGGGACTTGGTGATGCGGCCGACGTCCTGGAGCACGTAGCGGTTCTTCTCCCGGGACATCTCCGAGTACGGGAACCGGCCGCCCTGCTCCTCCATGAGCCGGGCGCTGAGCGGGTCGGGCTCGAAGAACGGCACCCATGCGAGGCGCTCGGCGAGGTCCCGGTGCTCGCTCATGACCTTGCGGTAGGCGAGCCACGAGTAGGGGCTGCGCAGTGAGAAGTAGAACCGCGGCGTCTTGTTCTTGGGCATGGTGGCGCCCCTTTCCGGTCAGACGACGAGGCCGCCGTCGACTCCGAATACCTGTCCTGTGATGTACGAGGCGCGGTCGGACGCGAGGAAGGCCACCAGGTCGGCGACCTCCTCGGGGCGGCCGAGGCGGCCGAGCGGGATCCGCTCGGTCATCTTCCTGACGTGGTCGTCGGCGAGGCCGGAGAGCATGTCGGTGTCGATGAAGCCGGGCGCCACCGCGTTGGCGCGGATGCCGTAGCGGCCGGACTCCTTGGCGAGTGCCTTGGTGAAGCCGATGATTCCGGCCTTGGTCGCCGAGTAGTTGGCCTGCGTGGCGTTGCCGTAGACGCCGGCCACCGAGGACAGGGTGATCACGGAGCCGGCCCTGCGCTTCATCATGGCGAACACGGCGGCCTTGCAGAGGTTGTAGGTGCCGTCGAGGTTGACCCGCAGTACGGCGTCCCAGTCGTCCGGCGCGAGCATGACCAGCGGGTTGTCCCGCACGATGCCCGCGCAGGACACCACGGTGCGCAGCGGGCCGAGTTCGCGCTGGGCGGCCTTGACGAAGTCGTGTACGGCGTCGTGGTCGGCGACGTCGGTGCGCGCGGTGTACACCCGGGCGCCCGCGGCGGCGGCCTCCTCGGCGACGGCGTCGGCGGCCTCCTTGTTGGACTGGAAGCAGAACGCCACGTCGTAGCCGTCGCGGGCGAGCCGGGTCACCACGTGACGGCCGATACCGCGCGAGCCGCCGCTGACGAGGGCGACGGGCCGGTCGGTTGCGGACATGCTGGTCTCTCCTGAGGGCTCTGGGGTGGGTGTACGGCCGCTTCGGCGGCCGGTCCGGGTGGCTCGGGTGGCTCGGGTGGCTCACACGCCGGTGAAGACGGCGCAGCCGACCTGGCCGTCCGGCTCGACGCCGGTCACCAGGGCCGCCTCGCCGGGGCCGAGGCCCTGCTCGCCGGCCGCGGCGAGGACGGCGGCCAGCTGGAGCGCGGTGGCCGCGGCGGAGGTGTCGCCGAGGTGCTCGCGCAGCCGGATCCACGCGGGGTCGGCGCCGGGCAGGGCGTCGGTGACGGCCTGCTCCTCCTCGGCGGCCGGCTTGCCGCCACCGCCGAGCGGGGCCACGAACCGCACCGCCCCGGGCGCCACGCCCGCCGCGTCCAGGGTGCTGCGGACGCAGGCGGTGAGGGCGTCGCGGATGCCGTCGGGCTCCTGGTAGGCGCGGAAGCGGGCGCCCGCGATCCGGGCCAGGACGGTACGGCCGGCCGCGGCGGCGTCCTCGGCCGGCTCGACCAGGAACACGGCCGCGCCCTCGCCGAGCGGGGTGCGACGCTCCTCCTCGGCCCGCCCGTGCCACTCCAGCCAGGCACGCTGGGTGGAGAACTCCTCGGCGGCCCCGCACAGCACCCGCGTGCAGTGGCCGCCGCGGTGCAGGCGCAGCGCGTAGCTGAGGGCGAGCAGACCGGTCAGCGCGCCGCCCGCGACCGTGGTGTTGGGGCCCTTGATCCGGTGCCAGATGGCGCTCTGCCCGGCGGCCCGGTTCATCACGGTGTTCGGGAAGCGGGCGGGCTCCACGTGGTACGGGCGCTCCCCGGACAGGGAGTCCTTGGTGAAGTCCATGATGCTCTGGACGCTGCCGGAGCCGGTGCCGAGGACCAGGGCGGTCTGCTCGGGGCGGGCCGCCAGTTCCCCGGCTATGGCGCCGACGAGCCCGCCGACGGCGGTGACGGCGAGCGCGGTCACCCGGTCCATGGTCCGGGTGCCCTTCTTGCCGACGTACTCGGCGGCCGTGAAGTCCGGTACCAGGGCGGCCTGCTCGAAGGGGACGGGGTAGGTGTCGTGGTCGAGGGCGGCGATCGCGTCGCGCCCCTCGGCGAGTCCCTCCCGCAGCGGGGCGTTGCCCACGCCGTACGGGGAGATCGCCGACCAGGCGGAGATGACGAGGGACGACGGCATCACACGGCCTCCTTCAGGGGCTCCGGGCGGCCGGTGCGCCGTGTGCGGTTCATCCGGCCGAGGATCAGCACGGCGTTGTTGCCCGCGAAGGCGAGCGCGTTGTTCTGCACGACGTTCAGCTCGGCGGGGCGGGCGTCGTTCGGCACGCAGTCCAGACCGCACTCCGGGTCCGTCTCGCGGTGGTTGACCGTCGGCGGGATGAAGCCCTCGGTGAGGGCGAGGGCGCAGGCCGCCGCGGCGAGGGCGCTGGCCGCCCCCATGGAGTGGCCGATCATCGACTTGATGGAGACGGTGGGCGGCGGGGTGTCGAAGACCTGCCGGATGGCTCCGGCCTCCGTCACGTCGTTGGCCCGGGTGCCGGTGCCGTGCGCGGAGATGAAGTCGATGTCCTCCTGCTCCACCCCGGCGTTGCGGTGGGCGACCTCCATGCACCGGGCGAGGCTGTCCTGGTCGGGCGCCACCGGGTGGTGGGCGTCGCAGTTCAGGCCGTAGCCGAGCACCTCGGCGTAGATCCGCGCCCCGCGGGCGAGGGCGGACTCCAGGCTTTCGAGGAGGAGGACGCCCGCGCCCTCGCCGGTGAGGATGCCCTTGCGGTCGATGTCGAAGGGCTGGCAGACCTCGGGGGCGATGGTGCCCAGGCGGTAGAAGCCGGTGAAGGTCTTGCGGCAGACGGCGTCGGCGCCGCCGCACAGCGCGGCCTCCACCTCGCCGTACCGGATGGCGTCGAAGCCGCTGCCGATCGCGTAGTTGCCGGCCGCGCAGGCGGTCGGGATGGTGAGGGCCTCGACATCGACCAGGCCGAGTTCCCGGACGATGCCGCTGGACAGCCGCCCGGCCTGCGCCCGGCGGGCCACGCCGGGCGACAACCGCTCGGGTCCTTCGCCGAGTTGGATGCCGACCAGGGTGTCGAGGTCGCGCGACTCGGCGTCCGTGGTGCCGACCGAGACCAGCACCCTGCGCTCGCGCAGGTCCTGCGCGGTCAGGCCGGCGTCGGCGACGGCCATGTTGGCCGCCGCGACGGAGAACTGGGTGGCCCGGCCCAGTTCCTGCGGGTCGACGTGGTGGATCCAGTCGCCCGGCACGAAGTCGGCCACCTCGCAGGCGTTGGCGTGCGCGAAGCCGGTCGTGTCGAAGGCCGTGATGGGCTTGACCCCGCTGCGGCCGGACTTCAGCCCGTCCAGGAAGGCCGGGGCACCGAGCCCGATGCTGGTGACCGTGCCGAGTCCGGTGATGACCACTCGGCGTGGCTGCTGCTCGTCGTCGTACACCATGCGCTCCCGTCGCATCCGTGGGGCTGCGGTGGCTAGTTGGCCGGGGACGACTTGGCGGCGACGGCCTCGCCGACCACGGTCACGACGCCGTCCAGGTTGACCATGCGGGACAGCTCGGCCTGGTCGATGTCGGTGCCGAAGGCCCGCTCCAGCTGGGAGAGGATCTCGATGGCGCCCATCGAGTCCGCCTCGTGGTCCTCCTTGAAGCGGCTGGTGTCGGTCATGTCCTCCGGTTCGATCTCCAGGATGTCGCAGATGATGCCCTTGATCCTGGCGCGGTCCTCGGTGTTCAGCTCGTGTGTTGTCGTCATGTCAACGATGCTGGCCGATGCCGCTGACCGTTCACTGACGAGTCACTGACACGCACTGCCAGGCTCTGCCCCAAGGTCTCGTCAGGCAGCGGATCCGGTGAGGAACGGCTGGAGTTCGGGGAGTTCGGCGCGGTGCTCGACGAGCCAGCGCCAGTATCCGGGGATGGTGCGCGCGTAGCCGCAGTAGTAGTCGCGCACCGCGTGCACGAGCCGGCGCAGGGTCTCCTCGGTGACCGCGCCGCGGCGCCACACCATCTGCATCTCGACCAGTTCGGTGTCGGCCAGCGGTGTCAGCCGTACGTCGGGGGTGGCTCCGGAGGGTGTGGTCAGGGCCGCGGCTCCGCTGCCGGACACCCAGGTCATCGCCTCGCGCTGGGTGCTGACGTGGTGCAGCACCCGGGCGGAGCCGGGCCGGCCGAGCCCGGTGAGGAGCCGTTCCTCGACGGTGTGCAGCCAGTGTTCCCGCGAGTAGCGCACCCAGGTGTCCTCGTCCCGCTCCACGTCCGCGGGCAGCGCGAGCCAGACGGGTTCGCGCACCACCGTCGCGCTGCCGAGGGCGGCTTCGGCCGGGTCGGGAGCGGGAGCGGACAGCCGGGCGGGGCCCGGTACCAGGGCCACGGAGAGCGTGCCGCGGCGCACGCCCGCCACCGCGGCGTCGGGCGAGAGGGTCTCGGTCAGCACGGACGTGCCGGGCAGCACGCTCTGCAGGGCGTCGCCGAGGGTGGGCGGGGTCCATTCGGTGTTGCCCAGGCGCAGGTGGCCGGCGGTGGCACGGCTGGCCTGGGCGTTGATCTCGTCGGCGCGCCGCACGAGGTCGCCGAGCAGCGGGATCAGCCGCTCGCCCAGCGGGGTCGGTGTGACGCCGCTGCGGGAGCGCTCGAAGAGTTCACCGCCGAGGGCCCGTTCGATGCGCCTGAGCTGGGCGGTGAGGCTCGGCTGGGGAAGGCTGAGTTCGTTCGCGCCGCGGGAGATGCTTCCGGCTTCACTTATCGTGACGACGATCCGGGCATGCCTCAATTCGATATCCATGAGCCGCCTCAGTTTTCGGAGCAGGCAAACGGAAATCCGCCCGCCCGGGGCCTGACCGGATGATCAGGTCCCGGACGGGCGGAGTTTCCACTGCCGTTCCACGGTAACTGTGCGGCGGCGGACGGCAACCCTCCTCTTGGGGTTCCCCAGCCCTGCCTCAGGCCTTCCTCAGCCCTTCCTCAGCAATGCATCAGCGGTGGGCGAGAACCTGCCGTGGTTCGCCGAGCATGTCGTCCTGCTGCAGAATGGCCTGATAGGCGCGGTGCAGTGCGCGGCCCGGTTCCAGCCCCATTTCCTCGGCGAGCCTGCGGCGTGCGCGGTGGAACACATCGAGGGCCTCGGCCTGCCGTCCGGCGTGGTAGAGCGCCAGCATCAGCAGTTCGGTGAGCCGTTCCCGTTCGGGGTGTTCGGCGGCCGTCCCGCGCAGTTCCGGCAGCGAGATCCGGTGCGGGTCCACCGCCAGACGCGCTGTGGTCAGATCCTCGTACACGGTGATGCGCCGTTCCTCCAGATCGGCCGCGGCGATACGCACCCGCAGGCCGTCGTGGGCGTCCATCAGGGCGAGACCGCGCCACAGGGACAGGGCCTCTTCGAGCGCGACGGCGGCCAGCGCCGGGTCGCTCGCCACCAGGTCGGCGCCGCTGCGCCCCAGTTCCCTGAAGCGGTGGGCGTCCACCCGGTCGGCGGGAACACCGAGCTGGTAACCACCGCCCACGGTGCGGATCAGTTCGTCGCCGCGCCGGCCGGTGATCGATTCCAGATACCTGCGCAGCCGGCCGACGCTCGCCTGCAGCGCGTTGCGGGCGTTGGCGAGCGTGCGGCCCGCCCACAACTCGTCCTCCAGCTGGTCGGCCGGAATCGTGCGCCCCGGGGAGAGCGCCAGCAGGGCGAGGATCGCCGTCAGACGCTTCGACCCCACCGAGTGCTGTCGATTGCCGTACCGCACGGAAACCGAACCGAGAACCTGTATGTCCATTGAGCAACGCCCCCGTAACTCGTCGGTTGGAGGGCCCAAATATCGCCCGTGTCCACCGGTCAGGGGAAATACCATCCGCGTCGCCCGCGAACGTCCGCATGGTATGGGGGCCCCTTGCTGGGGCGCACGGCACGCGGGCATAATGCCGAATCTCGCTGACGGTTCACTGACGGCGGCCGGATTCCGGCCGCTGAACCGGTACACCATGCGTTTTTCAGCCGTGGCTTAACGACCTGTTGTGCTCCCGCACCGATTCCTAGGCTCCTGCCATGTCCGGAAGTCGGTCAGCGAACAGGAGTCACCCCATGCTCAACAGACTGGTCATTGTCGGCGGCGGAACAGCGGGATGGATGACGGCGTCGTACTTCAAGGCGGCCTTCGGGGACCGGATCGACATCACGCTGGTGGAGTCCGGCAATGTCGGCACGGTCGGCGTCGGCGAGGCTACGTTCAGTGACATCCGGCACTTCTTCGAGTTCCTCGGACTCAAGGAGAAGGACTGGATGCCGGCGTGCAACGCGACGTACAAGCTGGCGGTCCGGTTCGAGAACTGGCGCGAGCAGGGCCACTACTTCTACCACCCCTTCGAGCAGATGCGGTCGGTCAACGGCTTCCCGCTGACCGACTGGTGGCTGAAGTCCGGCCCGACGGACCGGTTCGACAAGGACTGCTTCGTCATGCCCTCCGTCATCGACGCCGGGCTCAGCCCGCGCCACCTGGACGGCACGCTGATCGACCAGCCCTTCGACGAGGGCGCGGACGAGATGCAGGGCCTGACGATGTCCGAGCACCAGGGCAAGACGCAGTTCCCCTACGCCTACCAGTTCGAGGCGGCGCTGCTCGCCAAGTACCTGACGACGTACGCGGTCGAGCGCGGCGTGAAGCACATCACGGACGACGTGAAGAAGGTCAACCTGGACGAGCGCGGCTGGATCTCCGGTGTCACCACGGCCGAGCACGGTGACATCGAGGGCGACCTGTTCGTGGACTGCACCGGGTTCCGCGGCCTGCTCCTGAACCAGGCGCTGGAGACCCCGTTCATCTCCTACGCGGACACCCTGCCCAACGACAGCGCGGTCGCGCTGCAGGTCCCGCTGGACATGAAGGCCCGCGGCATCCTGCCGTGCACCACGGCCACCGCCCAGGAGGCCGGCTGGATCTGGACGATCCCGCTGATGGGCCGCGTCGGCACCGGTTACGTGTACGCCAAGGACTACCTGTCCCCGGAGGAGGCCGAGCGCACCCTGCGCGAGTTCGTGGGCCCGGCCGCGGCGGACGTGGAGGCCAACCACATCAAGATGCGCATCGGCCGCAGCGAGAACTCCTGGGTCAACAACTGCGTCGCGATCGGCCTGTCCAGCGGCTTCGTGGAGCCTCTGGAGTCCACCGGCATCTTCTTCATCCACCACGCCATCGAACAGCTCGCCAAGAACTTCCCCGACGAGTCCTGGAACCCGGTCCAGCGCCGGCTGTACAACGACTCGATCGCCCATGTCATGGACGGTGTACGGGAGTTCCTCGTCCTGCACTACGTCGCCGCGAAGCGCAACGACACGCAGTACTGGCGCGACGCGAAGAACCGCCGTGTGCCGGACGGGCTGGCGGACCGCATCGAGAAGTGGAAGACCCAGCTCCCCGACTCGGAGACGGTCTTCCCCTACTACCACGGTCTGCCGCCCTACTCGTACATGTGCATCCTGCTCGGCATGGGCGGGATCGAGGTGCAGCCCTCCCCGGCCCTCGCCCTGGCCGACCCGGGCCCGGCGGAGCGGGAGTTCGCCGAGATCCGCGACAAGACGCGCCGGCTGACCGAGACGCTGCCCAAGGCGTACGACTACTTCGCCGCGCAACACTGACCGCCGACGGCCGAAAGGTCCTGCGCGATGGACTTCCTCCAGCTCCTGGGCCGTGCCGGGCACCTGGCGGCGCTGCTCGCCGTGGTCCTGCTGCTCGCCCGCGCGGGCCGGGCGGCGGCGCGCCGGCTGCGTCAGCCCGAGGTGATCGGCGAGATCGTGGTGGGCCTTCTCGCCGGACCCGCCGCGCTCCACCTGCTCGGCCGGGACACGTTCGACGCGGTGCTGCCCGGTTCCGCCCTCGACGCGCTCAAGCTGGTCGCCAAGGCCGGGCTCGTGCTGTTCCTCGTCGGGCTCGCCCACGAACTGCGGGCCGGTTCCGGCGTCGACCGGCGCTCCACCCTCTGGGTGGCGGCCGGGTCACTGGTCCCGCCCCTGGTCGCGGGCACCCTGCTCGCCGGTTTCGTCCTGCTCCAGGACGACCCGGCGGTGCGCGGGGACGCTCCGCTGCCCGCGTTCGTGCTGATGGCCGCCGTCACGATGTCCATCACGGCCGTACCGGTGCTGGCCCGGATCCTGGCCGATCGCGGCATGAGCGCCACGCCGGCCGGCCGGCTCGCGCTGGCGGCGGCCGTCGTGATCGACTCGGTGGGCTGGCTGCTGTGCATGCTCGCGATCAGCCTGGGCGCCGGGAGCGCGACGGGCTTCGCGCACTCGGTGCTCGCCCTGGGCTTCGGTGCGGCGGGGGCGCTCGCCGTGCGGTACGGCGTCCGGGTGCCGGTGGCGGGGCGGGCCTGTGCCCGCCGGCCGCGGACGGCCGCCGTGGTGCTCGGCGCGGTGGCCCTCGCCGTGGCCCTGACCGTGGAACACCTCGGCATGACGGCGATCCTCGGTGCCGCCCTGGTGGGCCTCGCGCTGCCGGCCGGTGACGACAGCCCGTGGGAACCGGCCGTCGCCTGGCTGACCCGGGCCGGGCGGGCACTCGTGCCCGCGTTCTTCGTCGTCACCGGGATCACCGTCCTCAACGAGGCCTTCTCGCAGATCTCCTGGGCCCTGATCGCGGTGACCGTCGTGCTCGCCACCGCGGGCAAGGGGATCGGCGGCTACCTGGGCGCGCGTCTGGGCGGACGGCCGCGCGGGGAGTCCCGCCGGATCGCGGTGCTGATGAACGCGCGCGGCCTCACCGAACTGATCGTGCTCCAGGCCGGGCTGAGCGCGGGAATCCTCACCGCTCCCCTGGTGCTCGCGCTGACCCTGATGGCGGTGGCCACCACCGCCGCGACGGGCCCGCTGCTCGGTCTCCTCGACCGCGGCACGAGCGCCCCCGAGCCTGCTCCCGCCGTCGAACTGGTCGCCGCGGCGACAGAAAGCAGTACCCGATGACCGAGTCCACCATCCAGACGACAGCGGCCACGGCCGCCCTGTGCGACGACTTCCGCGCGATGATGAGCGGCTTCCCCACCGGGGTCGCCGTGATCGCGGCGGAGGACCTCGACGGCACCCCGTGGGGGATGACGTGCTCGTCGGTGTGCAGCGTCGCACTCGACCCGCCGACCCTCCTGGTGTGCCTGCGGGACGGCAGCCCCACGCTCCAGGCCGTCCTCGCCTCGGGCGAGTTCACCGTGAACCTGCTGCACGAGGACGCCCAGGGCGTCGCCGAGCTGTTCGCCTCGGGGGATCCGGAGCGCTTCCGGATCACGCCCTGGGAGCGGACCGCCGACGGCGCCGGACCGCATCTCCCCCGGGACGCGCACACGATCGCGGACTGCACCGTGGCCCTGACCCAGCGGATGGGCGACCACGTGACGGTCTACGGACGCGTGCGCGACATCCGCCGGCCGAGCGGGCGGCCCCCGCTCCTGTACGGGCTGCGGCGGTTCGCCGCCTGGCCCACCACCCCCTGACCACCGGGTGCGGGGGGGGGGGGGGGGGGGGGGGGGGGGGGCGGTAGCTCCACACCCACCCCCCCCTCTCCCCCCCCCCACCAGAAAACCCGCGTGATACGCAAGGAATACCCACCCAACCGTACCTTACGA
>NZ_JBVHVI010000015.1:0-16948 GCF_055564915.1 Streptomyces sp. NPDC028928 | reverse complement strand
GGGCGGGGCGGGCATCCCCTTCTCTTGGAGGGGCTGGGGTGTTGCTCCCCCGGCCCAACCACCCCCGCACAACTGGGGGCGGGGCGCGCCACCCCGGGGGGGCCCCCCCCCGCTCCTCCGACCCCAGCCACCCCCTTTTCACGGCCTAAGGACAGCCCATGATCGGGACTCAGGACCCGCCAGCCCAGCCGGTCGTCCGGCTCGACTCCGTCAGCAGACTCTACGGCGGATCGAAGAACCGGGTGACGGCACTCGACAACGTCAGCATCAGCCTGGAGAGGGGTACGTTCACCGCCGTCATGGGCCCCTCCGGCTCGGGCAAATCCACGTTCCTGCACTGCGCCGCGGGCCTCGACCGGCCGACCTCGGGCTCCGTGCACCTGGACGGGGTGGACATCGGCTCCCTCCGGGAGAAGGCCCTGACCAAGTTCCGCCGCGAGCGCATCGGTTTCGTCTTCCAGGCGTTCAACCTGCTGCCGGCGCTGAGCGTGGTCGACAACGTGACCCTTCCGCTGCGCCTCGCGGGCACCCGCCCGAAGAAGGCCGTGGTCGACCAGGTGCTGGAGCAGGTCGGCCTGTCCGGCAAGCGGCGCAGCCGGCCCGGTGAGCTGTCCGGTGGTCAGCAGCAGCGCGTCGCCCTCGCGCGGGCGCTGGTCACGAACCCCGCGGTGATCTTCGGTGACGAGCCGACGGGCGCGCTGGACACCCGTACCGCCGCCGAGGTCCTCGCCCTGCTGCGGCAGTCGGTGGACGTCGTGGGCCAGACCATCGTGATGGTCACGCACGATCCGGTGGCCGCCGCGTACGCGGACCGGGTCGTCTTCCTCGCCGACGGCCGGCTCATCGGTGCGCTGGACCGGCCGACCGTGGAGCAGATCACGGAGCAGATGCAGAAGCTGGGCACGTGGGGCGACCCGTTCGCGATCCGGCAGGCCGGACACGAGGTGGGCCGATGATCAGGATCGCGCTGCGCACCCTCCGCTTCCACAAGGGCGGGTTCATCGCCTCGTTCCTGGCCCTGTTCGCCGGTGCCGTCATCGTCATCGGGTCCGGCGGGCTCCTGGAGACCGGCATCCACAACGCGGCGCCGCCGCACCGGCTGGCCGCCGCGCCGATCGTCGTCACCGGCGACCAGAACTACACGTACACGCGGGAGGAGCTGGTCTTCCCCGAGCGGCTGCGCATGGACGCCGCGCTGACGGACAGGATCGCGAAGGTCCCCGGCGTCGGGTCGGCGGTCCAGGACGTGTCGTTCCCGGCCGCGCTGGCCAAGGGCGGCAAGGTCACCGGCCACGGCTGGTCCTCCGCCAGGCTCTCCCCCTACAAGCTCACCGACGGGGCGGCACCCACCGCGGACGGCCAGATCGTCCTGGGCAAGGCCCTCGCCGACCGTACGGGCCTGAGGACCGGCGAGCGGATCCGGCTCCTCGTCCACGGCACCGAGCACAGCTACCGGATCTCGGGCCTGGCCACCGGCCCCGACGCCGGCGGTGACGTCTTCCTCGAGGACGCCGAGGCCGCCACGGTCGCGGACCTCGTCGGAAAGACCGACAACATCGGCGTCTTCCCGGCGTCCGGCGCGGACCCGCAGCAGGTGGCCTCCGCCGTCCGCGAGGTCGTCGGGGACGCCCCGGTCACCGTGCTGACCGGGGACGACCGCGGCCGCGCCGAGAACCCGGACGTGGTGTCCGACGGCAGCGACCTGATCCCGCTCGCCGCCGCCTTCGGCGGTCTGTCGGCGATGGTCACGATCTTCGTGGTGGCGAGCACGCTCGGTCTCTCCATCCAGCAGCGGCAGCGCGAGATGGCCCTGCTGCGCACGATCGGTTCCACGCCGGGGCAGCTGCGCCGGCTCATCCTCGGCGAGACCCTCGTCCTGGCCGTCGTCGCCACCGGGCTCGCGATCATCCCCGGACCCCGGTTCGGGCACTGGCTCCTGGACGCGTTCGCGGACGCGGGCGTCGTACCCGACTCGATCGCGTACCGGGCCGGATCCGTCCCGGTGATCGCCGGTGTCGGTACGGCCCTGCTCACCGCGATCGGCTCGGCGTACATCGCGGCGCAGTCCGCGGCGCGGACCCGGCCGACCGAAGCGCTGGCCGAGGCCACGCTGCAGCGCCGGTGGTTCAGCGCGTTCCGGCTGGTCGTCGGGCTGTTGTGCCTGGTCGGGGGCGCCGCTCTCGCCTGGGGCACCGCGGGTTCGGCGGGGCCCGACGCGGCCGGCGTCGCCACTCCGGCGGCGATGGTGTGGGCGGCGGCGTTCGGGCTGCTCGGTCCCGTCGTCGTACGCGCCATGGTGGCCGTGCTGCGCCGTCCCGTCGGCAAGCTGTCGGGGCTCGCCGGTGAGCTGGCCGCGCACAACGCGCGGGCACGCACCGCCCGGCTCGCCTCCGCCGTGATGCCGGTCATGCTGGCGAGCGGTCTGGCCATCGGTCTGATCTACATGCAGACGACACAGTCCCAGGGCGCCGAGAAGGCGTTCGACGAGAACCTGCGCGCGGACGTCGTCGTGACGTCGGCCTCCGGCGGGCTGCCGCTCGACCTGGTCGACACCGTCCGGAAGCAGCCGGGCGTGGCGGCGGCGTCCGCGCAGATCCCCACGACCGGGTACATCGAGCCGGACCAGCCGATGCGGCCGGCCGACGGTGCGGACAAGGGTCCGCAGCCCACCGAGCTGTCGCTGCAGGGCGTCACGCCCCAGGGCCTGGACCGTACGACGGCGTACCGCGCCGAGAGCGGCAGCCTCACCGCGCTGAACGGGGACTCCGTCGCTCTTCCCACCCGGTACGCCGAGGAACGGAAGCTCGGCGACATGGTGCCCCTGCGTCTCGGTGACGGTACGCAGGTCAAGCTGAAGCTGGTCGCCACCGTCGACGGGCGGCGTGGGTACGAGACCGCGCTGGTCCCGGCGTCGGTGCTCCTCGGGCACACCGACGGCGGGCTCGTCCCGCAGATCATGGTGAGCGCCGCCGCCGGCACGACGGCGGCCCAGCTGACCGAGAACCTGTCGAAGCTGGCCGCGCAGCAGCCCGGCCTGCAGGTGAGCGGGACGGAGGTGCTGACCGAGGCGCGGGCCCAGGCGGACGACACGCAGGCGTGGATGGCGTACCTGGTCCTCGGTGTCGTCGTCGGCTACGCGACGCTCGCCCTGATCAACACGCAGGTCCTCGCGACGACCGAGCGGCGCAAGGAGTTCATGCTGCAGCGGCTCGTCGGGGCCACGCGCCGGCAGGTCCTGCACATGATGACGGTGGAGGCGTCCCTGGTGGCGCTGGCCGGCATCGTCCTCGGCCTCCTGGTCGCCGTGGCCACGCTGGTGCCGCTGAGCATGAGTGTCCTCGGCACCGCGCTGCCCGGTGGCTCTCCCTGGATCCTCGTCCTGGTGCTGGCCGGGGCGGTGGCGCTGACCCTGACGACGACCCTGCTGGCGGCGGGGGCGGTGCTGCGGGGACGGCCCGGGGACATGGCGGGCATCAAGGAGTGACGAGGCTCCCCTGCGCACGACAGTGGCGCCCGGCACGGACATCCGTGCCGGGCGCCACCTTTTGGCGGAAGCTTTTTGGCGGGGCCCTTTGGCGGGGCCTTTGGCGGGACCCTTTGGCGGGCCGGGTCCCTCAGGCCGCCGGAGTCGTGCGTGCCGTCAGGTCGACCACCGGGCGCGGGTCCCGGTGCCGTACCACCGCAGCCGCCGGACGGCGGCGAGCCGGGGTGCGTACGGCGGTGGGGGTCGCCGGGCGCGGGGACATGCCCTTGAGGAGGGCCACGCCGAGCGGGGTCAGGGTGTGCAGCACCATGTTGCGGATGCGGCGGGTCGTGATGAGGCCGGCACGGCGCAGCACCGCGGTGTGCTGGCTGGCGCCCGCCGCCGAGATGCCGAGCCGGTCCGCCAGCTGACTGGTCGTACAGCTGCTGCGCAGGGCGTGCAGCGCGGCCGCCCGGGTCTGTCCGACCAGCGCGCCGAGCGACTGCCCGCTGTCGTCGGGTTCGTCCCACAGCCCGGCGGCCTGGTGGCTGTCGGGCGGCGCGGCGAACGCGAGCACGACCGGGCCGTTCTCGGCGCGCCGGCGGGTGATCCGGCCCGGCCGGTGGGCCAGGAACACGGACGGTGTGAGGACCAGGCCGCGGCCGTCGAGGCTGACGTCCTCGTCCGGGCCGTCCGCGACCTCCAGCACCGGAGCCCGCCAGGTGATCTTCGAGTGGAGGGTGGCCAGGAGCAGTTCGACCCCGCCGGCCATCAGTACGCGGCCACGGGCCTCGCACTCGGCCTCCAGGTAGTGCAGCAGGTGCTCCCAGTAAGGGGCCACGGCGGTCCGCCACACCAGGGACAGGTCGCCGGCCGCGGGATGGAAGAGCGGCCCGGGTGCCGTACCGGCGGCGGATGCCTCGGTGCTGACGCTGCGGGCGCTGCGCTCGATGAGGTCGAGCAGTCCGTCGAGGCCGGGCGCGGCGCTGCCGCCGGTCAGCGGCAGCGGCCACTGGGTCAGCCGCTCCCCGACCTGGCTGCGCCAGCGGGCGAACGGCGCGCTGACGCCGCGCCCGAGCAGCCCGTGCGCGAAGGCGCTCTCCACGAGCGGGCCGGCGGTCGCGCGCAGCCGGACCCGGGCGAAATCGGCAGGGGTGAAGTGGATGCGTTGCATGGGAAAGCCCCCGTGGATGTGCTGCTGGCGTCGGTTGCCGTACGTCTAGACCGACTTGCCGGTGACAGAGACGAACACGTCGTCCAGAGTGGGCCTGCGCAGGGCGAAGTCGGCGACGGTGACGTCCGCCTGCCGCAGCGCGGCCGCGGCGGCCTCGATGCTCTCCATGCCGTCGCTCAGCACGATCGACACGGTGCCGTCCTCGGTGTCCACCGAGGGCTCACCGGGGGCGACGCGGCGCAGTGCCTCGGCGGCCCGGGCCACGCTGTCCGGCCGGGTGAGGGACACCTCCAGCCGCTCCTCGCCCGCCGTGCGCTTCAGCTCCTCGGGGGTGCCCTCGGCGATGACGCGGCCGGTGTCGATGACCGCGATCCGGTCGGCGAGGACGTCGGCCTCTTCCAGGTACTGGGTGGTCAGCAGCACGGTCACGCCGTCGGCGACCAACTCCCGTACCGCGTCCCAGAGTTGGGATCGGCTGACCGGGTCGAGACCCGTGGTCGGCTCGTCCAGGAAGAGGACCGCCGGGGTGGCCACCAGACAGGCGGCCAGGTCGAGGCGGCGTCGCATGCCGCCCGAGTACGTGCGCGCCGGGCGGTCGGCGGCGGCGGTCAGCTCGAACCGGTCGAGCAACTCGGCCGCCCGGGCGCGCGCGGCACGGCGCCCCAGATGGCTCAGGGTGCCGATGAGGGCCAGGTTCTCCCGCCCGGTGAGCATGTCGTCCACCGCGGCGTACTGCCCGGCCAGCCCGATACGCCGCCGCACCTCGGCCGGCTCGCGCACCACGTCGTACCCGGCCACCCGGGCCCGGCCGCCGTCGGGTGCGAGCAGCGTCGAGAGCATCCTGACGGTGGTCGTCTTGCCCGCCCCGTTGGGGCCGAGCAGGCCGAGCACGGTGCCCGGGGCCACCGCCAGATCGACTCCGCCGCACGCTTGCCGCCGGTCGTACCGCTTGTACAGGCCCTCGGCCTCGATCGCCCATTCCACCGCTGTCACCGCAGCTCCCTCGCCCCGACCCGGCCGGACCCGTCAGGCGGCCGGGGCGTCGGCGGACGGGCCGCGCAGACTGCGCGGGCGCAGGTCGGTCCAGTGCTCCTCGACATACGCGAGCGCCTTGTCGCGGGAGGTCTCGTCCAGGGCCACCGTCCAGCCGGCGGGGCGCTCCGCGAAGGCCGGCCACAGGGAGTGCTGGCCCTCGTCGTTGACCAGCACCAGGAAGGTTCCGTCCGGGTCGTCAAAGGGGTTCGCCACGTCGCACGCTCCAGGTCGTGTCCGATTCGATCGCCCGTTCGTGTCGTCCGGGCATCTTCAGGATCTCGACCCGCGCTGACGAATCACTGACCACTCACTGACGCCGCCGGAGCGGACCTACCCGAGCACGAGCGAGCGCGTCGCCGCCACATCGCACTTGCCGTTGGTGTTCACGACGATCTCCGGCACCGTGTACACGGCCTCGGGCACCAGGGCCGAGGGCAGCACCGAGGCGAGCGCGGTGCGGACCGTGCCGGCCAGGTCGCCGGCGGCGCCCGCCGCGACGGGCCGTACGAACAGTTCCAGGGTGTCGATGGGGCCCCGCACGATGTCGAAGGCGGCGTCGGCGACGCCCGGCACGGACAGCACGTGGTGGCGGAGTTCGCCGAGTTCGATCCGGTGGCCGTTGACCTTCAACTGGTCGTCACCGCGGCCCAGGTGGAGCAGGGTGCCGTCGGGGCGGAGTTCCGCCATGTCGCCCGTGCGGTAGGCGCGCCCGGCCGGCCCGCCCAGCTCGGCCTCGTCGATGAAACGGTTCCTCGACCGCTTCGGGTCGAGATAGCCCGCGGCGACCGCCCGTCCGGCGATCACCAGTTCGCCGGGGCTGCCGGCCGGTACCGGACGCAGTTGCTCGTCCACGACGTACGCCCGGGTGTTCCAGGCGGGCCGGCCGATCGGCACGGTGGGCGTCGCGGGCACCGTCGTACGGTCGAAGCGGAACGCGCAGCAGCCGATGGTGGTCTCGGTCGGGCCGTAGTGGTTGACGAGGCGGACCCCGTCGAGGCGGTCGCCGAGGGAGGCGACGAGCGCGGGGTCGAGCCCCTCGCCCCCGAACATGAGCAGCCGTGTCACCCGGTCGTAACGGGGCGGCTCGGCGAGGACGTCGAAGAAGCGCGCGTGCGAGGGCGTCATCTTCACGAAGGTGTACGGGTCGTCCGGGCGCTCGCCGAACAGCGTCTGCTGGTCCCACAGCCCGGCGACGGTCACGACGGTGCGCCCCTGGGCGAGCGGCACCCACAGCGAGGTCATCGCCAGGTCGAAGCCGAGGCTGCCGAACAGCGGGCTGCCCATGCCCGCGGAGCCGACCAGGTCGCCGCACCAGGAGACGTAGTTGGCGAGGGAGGCGTGCGGCACCTGGACGCCCTTGGGCGTGCCGGTCGAGCCGGAGGTGAACACGACGTACGCGATGTCCTCCGGGCCCGGCAGGGTGCCGCTGCGACCGGGCGCGTCGGCGTCCGGCAGGGCGGCGATGTCGACGTACGGCAGGGACGCCGGCGTGGACAGGTCCTCGGTCGCGTCCGGGCCGGAGTGCAGCAGCGCGGCGGGGGCCGCGCCCGCGAGCACGGCGGCGGTACGGTCGCCCGGGTGCTCGGGGTCGATGGGCACGTACGCCGCGCCGAGCGCCATCACGGCGAGGGCGCCCACCACGGTGTCCGGGCTGCGGCCGGCGAGGAGCGCCACCCGGTCTCCCGCGCCGACCCCGGCCTCGCCCAGGGCCGCCGCCACGACGAGGGCTCTGCGCCACAACTCCCGGTACGTGAGCTGCCGTCGGGCCGAACGCACCGCGACGGCGTCGGGCCGGGTCCGCGCGTGCCGGAGGATCATGTGGACGACGGACGCCTCCGCGACGGGGCGCACCGCGCCGGACACAGAGCTGGGGTGCGGGACGTGGGCCATGGCTGCTCCTGAGACGGCAACGGGACGAACGGGACGAGAGAACCGGCGCGGACTTCCGGGCGACGCCAGCGTAGAAATCGCGGTGCCGCCCTCACCACGCCCTTAAGCCCCCGCCGAAACTCACCGGTCAGTCGCGCCGGCGAAGGCGACCGCGAGGAGAAGCCCGTCCTGGGCGAGCCAGCGGCCGTCGAAGTCGCGGCCGGTGCGGTGGCCTCCCGGGGCCACCACGGCGGCGTGGAAGGTCCGTCCGGCCACCCCGAACGTGACCGCCACGTCCTGGAAGGCCAGTTCGCGCCGGGTGTCCGGAAACCACGCCTTGAACACGGCTTCCTTGGCGCAGAACAACAGCCGGTCCCAGCAGGCCAGTTGCGGGTGCTGCGCCTGCAACAGGGCGATCCGCTCGCGTTCCCCGGGCCGCGAGACCGTGCGCAGCACCCCCTCGCGCAGCGGGCGTGACGGCTCGGCGTCCACGCCCAGGGCCCGCACATCGCGCCGCCACCCCACCACGGCGGCCCGGTACCCACGGCAGTGCGTCATGCTGCCCACGACCCCGTCCGGCCAGCACGGTACGCCCCGCGGGTCGGGGACCAGGGGTACGGGGGCGTGCCCGAGCGTGGCCAGGGCGTGCCGGGCACACCCGCGGACCGTGGTGAACTCCCGGCGCCGCCCCTCGCTCACCCCCGCGACCGCGGCCCGCTCCTCGGGGTGCAGCACCTCGTCCGGGGCGTCGGCGCGGGTCTCGGCCCCGACGGCGTACGGCGGCAGCAGCCCTTGGATCAGCGGCCGGCGCATCCGGATCACCGGATCCGCAGCACCGCGGCGCCCAGCACCGTGCCGGGATCGGCGAGATCGAAGGGGAGGTCGAAGTGGTGGCGTCCGGGGACGACGAGATCGGTCACCTCGGTGCCGCCCGCACGGGCCGCGGCCACGAAGCGGTGGTGCTGTGCGGCGAACGCGTCGGTGTCGTTCTCCGCGAGGGCGACGACGAGCGGGGGCAGGCAGGCGGGCATGCGGTGCAGCGGGCCGCAGTCGCGGGCTTCGCCGGCGTCCATGCCGAGGGCGTCGTTGACGTAGGTGTGCCGCAGGGGCTCCAGGTCGTAGATGCCGCTGAGCAGCGTCGCGGAGGCGAACGTCCCGGGCGCCTGCCGGCCGTGCGCGTCGAGCAGTGCGCTCGCGACGAGGTGGGCGCCGGCGGAGTGGCCGCCGAGGTGAACGGCCCTGGGCTCGATGGGGAGTCGGGCGCGTCCGGTGGCGATGCGGTGCAGCGCGTCGCTGACGGCGGCGGTGATGTCGCGCATGCGGTGACGCGGTGCGAGGCCGTACCCGAGCGCGGCGAAGGAGATGCCCGCGGCCACGAAGTCCCGGGCGGCGAAGGCGGCTTCGGACTTGCTCAGCTCCTGCCAGTAGCCGCCGTGCACGAAGACGAAGAGCGGGGCGCCCGGGTCGGCCGCCGGAAACAGGTCGAGCCGCTCGCCGGGCCGGGGGCCGCAGGGCACGTCCAGGTGGACGGGCAGCTCGGCGCGGGCCCGGGCGCTGTCGGTGGCGTACCGCGTGAGGTGGACGTCGAGGTCGGTGACGCGCGAGCTGGGCGAGTAGGCGCGGTCGAGGTCCGTGCGGGCGGTGCCGGCGGTCACGACAGGGGGGTCCAGACCTCGGGCAGGGCCCTGCGCAGGGCGGCGCGCCACAGGTAGGCGGCGCCTTCGGACCCGGCGGTGCCGGCGGCGGTGCCGAGGAAGCGCTCGGCGAGTGCGCCGTGCCGGGCCCGCCAGACCGCCGTGGCCTCGTCGAACTCCAGGAGGGCGAGGCGCACCCGCTCGACGGCGGCGCGGTCCGCGCAGGTGTCGGCGAACTCCCGGTAGGCCGCGGCGACCGAGCGCTCCTCCAGCCGGCGCAGCAGCCGGGCCCGGTCCTGCTCGGTGAACCCGGCCGTGGTCAGGTAGCGGGTGTCGCGCAGGCCGCAGAGGAACTCGATCTCACGCCACTGCGCGGACTGGAATCCGCTGGCGTCGCCGAGGGCGGTCCTGATGTCCTCGAACGCGGCCGGGGTCAGGGCCGCCAGCACATCGAAGTGACCGGTCAGCACGGACATGATCCGGGGCAGCGGGACGGCCCGGCGTACGGCCAGGTCCGCGTCGCCCGCGTCGAGCGCCGCGCGGATCTCCTCCAGGTGACGGGTGACGACGGCGAAGAGGATCTCGCAGGACTGGTGCGTGGCCATGAAGAGGACGTGGTCCACGTCGTCGTCGTGGACGCGGGCGGCGCTCAACAGCTCTTCGAGCCGGAGCACTTGGCCGTAGGGCGGGGCTGTGGTCACGGCATTCACGGGGGCCTTCTTCCTCGCGCGGACAGGGCGGGTCGGGGGGTCCCGGGAGCGTAACCACGGGGTCACCTCCGGATCACCGTGATCAAGCGGTGCCTTAAAGGGCCACCTGAGGCCGCCCGGCTCCCCGGCCGCATGAATTCTTCATCTCGCAGTGATGACACCGGCACTGGGCGCAGTTGCGCGGACTTCGCAGAATCGTTCCCAGGAACACCACACAGCACATCCGAGGAACGGCAACACACCGCCGCCTACCAACAGGGACATATCTGTCATGAACATGCTTTCCTCCGGCATCCAGCTGAAGGCCGTCGGCGCCGACGGCAGCGTTTCCCCCCGCCCCGCCCGGGCCGCCCTCGTGATCGAGGAGCTGGACTCGGTGGCGGACACGGTCGCGCTCTCCACGTTCTGCATCCAGGCCGAGGCCGCCGTCCCGGCCGTCGCGCGGAGAGCGGGACGGCTCGACGCATGACGCCTCCCGAAGGACGGACGGACCGGTCAGGACGGACGCACCGGTCCCCCGTGCTCGACGCGGGGGACGGTGTCCTGGTGGGTTTCAAGAGCCATCTGCGCCCCACGACCCTGCCGGACGACGCCACGTACCTGGTGTCGCGCCGCGGCGTGACGGCACTGCACGGCCCCCAGGCCGAGGTCCTCGTACCGCTCCTCGACGGCTCGCGCAGCCCGCGGGCCGTGCTCAGCGAGGCCGCCCCGATCCTCGGCGACGAGGACGCGGAGGCGGCGCTGCGGGCCCTGGACGGCGCGGGCCTCCTGCGCTGGAGCGCCCCCGGGCATCAGCACACGGACCCGGCGGCCGAGGCGTACTGGGACCTGATCGGCCTGGACGGCGGCCGCGCCACGACCGCCCTCGCGGGCGCCACCGTCGCGGTCGAGGCGCTGCCCGGAGTCTCCTCGGCCGCCGTGGTCTCGGCCTGCCGCGCCGAGGGCATCACCATCGCCCCGCCCCGAGGCGACGCCGACCTGTCCCTCGTCCTGTGCGACGACTACCTGGCACCGCAGCTCGCCGCGGTGGACGCCGCGCACCGCGCCTCCGGACGGCCCTGGCTGCTGGCCGCACTGTGCGGCGCGGAGCCCTGGGTCGGCCCGGTGTTCCGGCCCGCGGACACCGAGAGCCCCTGCTGGCACTGTCTTTCCGTACGTCTGCGCGGGCACCGCCGGTCCGAGGTGCCGGTGCAGCGGGCCCTCGGGCTCGACGGGCCGCTCCCCCGCCCCGTCGCGTCCCTGGCCGCCGGGCGCACCCTGGCCGCCGGCATCGCCGTCCTGGAGACGGCGAAGTGGCTGGCCGGGGTGCGCGATCCGGAGCAGGGCCACATCCGCACCCTCGACACCGTCCGGCTGCACACCGCCTCGCATCCGGTGGTCCGGCGTCCGCAGTGCCCCGAGTGCGGGGACCCCGGCCTGGTCGCCCGGCAGGTGCGCGCCCCGTTCCGGCCCGTCTCACGCCCCAAGGCGGTCACCGACGGCAGCGGCCACCGGGCGCTGACGGCAGAGCAGATGCTCAGCCGGTACGGCCGTCTGGTGAACCCGGTGACCGGCGTCGTCAAGGAGATCAGACCGGCGGGCGGCTGCCCCGACTTCGTGACCTCCTACGTCTCCGGCCACAACCTCGCCATGGGGTCCGCGACGCTCGCCGGACTGCGCTCCGGACTGCGCGCGCTCAGCGGCGGCAAGGGCCTGACCGAGACGGAGGCCCGCACCAGCGCCCTGTGCGAGGCGGTCGAACGCTACAGCGGGACCCGGCACGGCGACGAGCCGGTGATACGGGCCTCCTACCGCGATCTCGGCCCGGTGGCCGTGCACCCGAACGACTGCCAGCTGTACGCGCACCGCCAGTTCGCCGAGCGGGAGCGCTGGAACGCGACGCACTCCCGGTTCCAGCACGTCAGTGCCCCCTTCGACGAGAAGCGGCCCACCGACTGGACCCCCGTCTGGTCCCTGACCCACAACACCCGGCGTCTGCTGCCCACGTCCCTGCTCTACTTCGGGGGCGCCGGGACGGCACCGGAGCACGGCGACGGCCTGTGGGCCGACTCCAACGGCAACGCCGCCGGCAGCAGCCCCGAGGACGCGCTCCTGCAGGGCTTCCTCGAACTGGTCGAGCGGGACGCGGTCGCCCTGTGGTGGTACAACCGCACCCGCCAGCCCGCGGTCGACCTGGACGCGTTCGCGGAGCCGTACGTGGAGCGGCTGCGCGACGGGTACCGGCGCGTCCACCGGGACCTCTGGGTCCTCGACCTGACCTCGGACTTCGGCATCCCCGTCATGGCGGCGCTCTCCCGCCGCCGCGACAAGCCGGCCCAGGACGTCGTCTTCGGCTTCGGCGCCCACTTCGACCCACGGATCGCGCTGCGCCGCGCCCTCACCGAGATGGGCCAGCTGCTGCCCGCGGTCTGCGACGTACGGCCCGACGGCTCCGGCTACCGGATCCACGACCCCGAACCACGCCACTGGTGGCAGCACGCCACGCTCGCCAACCAGCCCTATCTGGCCCCCGATCCCCGGACGGCACCGCGCGCCCCCGGGCACTGGCACACCCCGCACCGCCCCGACCTCCTGGACGACGTCCGCGCGGTCACCGACCTGGTCCGCGCCAAGGGCCTGGAGCTCCTGGTCCTCGACCAGCGCCGCCCCGACCTGGAGCTGCCGGTGGTGAAGGTGATCGTCCCGGGCCTGCGCCACTTCTGGTCCCGCTTCGCGCCGGGCCGCCTGTTCGACGTACCGGTGGCCCTCGGCCGCCTCGCGGAACCCACGGCGTACGAGGACCTGAACCCGGTACCGCTGTTCGTCTGACACCGGGCCCCCTCGCCCGTCCGGCAGGGATCGGGTCGGCTGTGGTGAACGGCATATTGATATATGCGCGTGCAGCGATCTACCGTCGTTGACGTGGTTTTAGACACACCTCCCCCGCAGCGGCCGGCCGACGCCCCGAGCAACCACCGCGCCGAGCACGGCGAGCGGTTCCGCCGGTTCTCACCGGTCCGTTCGCTTACCTTGGGTGAGCACCGTCTGACCTACCTCGCGGACGGTTTCGTCCAGCTCATCCCCCGAGCGTGGTTTCCGGCCACCACCGAGGGGACCTGGGCGCGCCATTCCGGTCACCTCGACGACGACGGCTGCCTGGTGGCGTCGGTCGGGGGGCTGCTGGTGGAGTACCGCGGCCGGACCCTGCTCATCGACACCGGTTACGGGCGGCGCCGGACCGAGGCCGCCGACAGCTACCCCTTCCTCGGCGCCGAGGAAGGGGGCCGGCTGCCCGCGGGGCTCTCCGAGTGCGGCGTGAGCCCGCAGGCGATCGACACGATCGCCTTCACCCACCTGCACGAGGACCATGTGGGCTGGGCCTTCGCGCCTGCCGCCGACGGCACCGGACTCTTCTTCCCCGACGCGCGGTACGTCACCTCGGCGCACGAGTGGACGCACTGGCGCGGCACGTTCTCACCCTCTCTCGCCCGGCTCCTCCAGGACCGGGCCGTCGGCGTGACGGACGGCGAGGAGGTGTTCCCCGGCGTCACCGCCTGGGCCACGCCCGGGCACACGGAGGGCCACACCTCGTACATCATCACCTCGGGCGGCCGGCGGCTGGTCGTCATCGGCGACGCCATGCACAGTGCCGCCCAGGTCGAGCACCCGGAGTGGCGGGTGCTGGTCGACTCCGGCCGGCAGGTCGCCGTGGAGACGCGGCTGCGGATCCTGAAGGAACTGGCGCGGCCCGACACACTGGGATTCGGCGGTCACTTCGCCGACGTCGTCTTCGGACAGGTCGTCACCGACGGTTCCAGAAACCGCTGGGAGCCTGTCACGGCGGGGCGGTGACGCCTTCCCTCACTGGCGAATTCCAGGGTCACAAAGAGCCCCGGAGGCAACGGCGCCCCGGGGCCCATCACGACGACTTCGACCGGATATCGTCCCCCGGCCTGGACGGCAGCGTCGCCGCCGGACCGGGGAAAGGCTGTGGGCCGCGACTCTCGCGCTTCCCGAAGGAAGGCGGTGTGTAACCCTACGATCACAAAATCATCCAGGTAGCTGACACATGCGCACGTATGATGATCAAGAGACGTCGTAGGGCCGCGAGCCCTTCACCCACCTATCGGGGGTCGCGGATCACACAAACGGGGGAAAACAGCCATGACCGCACCGGGATGCAAAATCTGCTCACCAGAGGTCACAGACGCAGTGATTTCCGCCTACGCCGACGCACTTCGCGCCGAGGGGAGCATCCTCACCCTGGACGAGGCCGTGTGGTTCGAATGCGAGCAGCAGGCACGGAACATCCTGGCGGAGTGCCAGCACGCCGTCCACGACAATTGTTCGGAACTCCCCCCGCAGCAACTCGACGCCGAATTCGCCTCGATGGAGCTGGGCGCGCGGCGCGCCATCCAGCACATCCCGGCGAGGGAGTCGCTCAAGGCCGCCCGTGTGCTGAGGAACGTCATTCTCGACGCGTTGCCGGGGATGCTGGCCGATATGAGCGCCGAACAGGCACTGCCCCGTATGCACGCGGGGATCACCGCTCTTCACCGGGCGCTCGACGCCCGGGTGGAGGCGGCCGAAATAGGCTACGACGCCTTCCTGATGCGCGGCGTCAACCGCATCACCGCCGCCAAGAGCTCCCGGGTGGCCCTGGAGATCCACGACCGGATCGGCAGCAATCTCGGACTCGCTCTGCGTTATCTGGAGCTTCACGAGCTGGAACAGGGCCGGCCGGAGAACGCGCCCGACCGGGTGGAGTCCGCCAAGGCCGCCCTGCTGGACACCTTCGGCTTCGTCCGCGAACTCGTCAGCGGCCTGCGACTGCCACGGACGGGCGCCGGCCTGCAGGAGCAGCTGGCGGCCTACGCGGCGGTGTCCCGCCCGGCCGGAACCGAGGTGGACATCCAGGTACGGGGCGAGGCCGACCGGCTGCCGCCCCTGCACCTCGACGAGATCTTCCTGGTCACCCGGGAGTGTCTGCGCAACGCCTTCGCGCACTCCGGCGCCTCCCACGTATGCGTACGGGTCACCGTCGCCCCGCACGTCCTGGAGGCCCGGGTCACCGACAACGGCAAGGGCATCGGCGTCCGGAAAGCGGCCCCGCTCCGGGGGAACGGTCTGGCCTCCATGCGCGAGCGGATCGCGGCTCTGGGCGGAACCCTGACGATCACGAGCCCGGGCGGCCAGGGAACGTCCGTGCAGTTCCGCGTTCCGCTCCAATACGCCGAGGGCGCGGTCGGGATCAGCGCATGAGCGACACCGCACCCATCCGCATCCTCGCCGCCGACGACCACACCCTGCTCCGCAGCGCCCTGTGCACCCTGCTGGGCAAGGAGGCCGGCATGGAGGTCGTCGGCCAGGCCGCGGACGGCCCGGCGACGGTGGAACTGGCCGCGGCCCTCCAGCCCGATGTCATCCTGCTCGACCTGGAGATGCCGGGCCCCGGCCCGCTGGCGACCCTGCGGCAGATCAGGGCTGTCGCCCCCGGGACCCGTGTCGTGGTGCTCACCATGCACGACGACGACGATCTGGTGCAGTCCTTGCTCGCCGACGGCGCGTTCAGCTACCTCCACAAGTCGGCCAGCCGCGAGATGCTGCTCTCCGCCATCCACAGCACGGTGGCGGGGGGCAGCACGGTGTTCACTCCCCGGCCCGTCGGCCGGCTCCGCGCGGGTCACGGCCCGGAGCCGGCGACCACGCTCACCTCACGCGAACGCGAAGTGCTCGAATGCGTGGCCCAGGCCATGAGCAACCGGCAGATCGGCCGACGGCTCGGCATCACCGAGGGAACGGTCAAACGCCACCTGTGCAACATCTTCGCCAAGCTGGACGCCACCACCCGGCTCGACGCGGTCAACAAGGCCCTGGCCGCCCGTCTGATCGGCCGCTGACCGGACCGGGCCGGACGCTGGCCCTGGGGGTCCCCATCAGCGACCCCCCAGGGCCAGCAGGCCGACGGCGAGGCCGAGGTTGGCGGCGTACTGCGTGACCATGAACGCCTGGTAGGGGGCGCGGGCGCGGGACGGGGACGGGCGCAGGCAGCACAGGGTCACGCATCCCGCGCCCACCGCCAGCGGCACCGCACCCGCCAGCACCACCGGGTCGCCCAGCAGGGCGACAGCGAGTCCGGCCGCCGCCAGGGCGGGAGCGGAAACCGCCACGAGCAGCCGGGTGGCCCGCTCGCCGTGCACCACGGCGAAGGTGGAGCGACCGGCCGCCGCGTCCCCGCGGATGTCGCTCAGGTCCTTGGAGACGGCGCCGACGGCCCCCATCCACAGCGCGAGTACGCCGCAGAAGACGAGGGGCCCGGTCGCGATGCCGCCGCCGCCGGCCACCGCCCCCGCCACGTAGGTGACGAGTCCGGCGGCGATCACCACGGCCGCGCTGGTGTCGGTCCGCCGCTTCGCGGCCACGGGTGGCACCGAGTAGGCGCAGCCCAGCAGCAGCAGGAGGGCGACGAGCCAGGCCATCCCCGGGACGAGGGAGCCCACCAGGAGCGCGGCCACGGCGCACCCGACCACCACTCGGCCGCCCGTCCGGGTCGACAGGTCACCGCGAGCGATCGGCCGCTGCGAGCCGTTGATCCGGTCCTCGGTGACGTCCATGACGCCGTTGAGCAGGTACGTGGCCATCACCGCGCAGCACAGCGACACCGCTCCGAGCACCACACCGCGCACCGACCCGTCGCGGCCGCCGGCCGAGGCGCACAGCGCACCGAGTAAGAACCGTGTGAGGAACACGAGTTGCACTACGGGCCGGGCCTCGGCGACGCAGTGGCGGACGACGGAGAAGAGGGACGCGACGGGTGAAAGGCGTGGAGATTCGAGGACGGTCACGTGCCGAACTGTATGTCGAGCCCCGAAGCGGGCCCATCCGTCCAAAGTTGCACGGTCCTCGAGGACCGGTGTTCCCTCGTGCCGGTTCATGCCGGTGTCCGGACGGTCCAGGTGTCCCCGCCGGCGAGCAGTGCGGCCAGGTCACCCTTGCCGCGTTGTTCGATCGCGGTGTCGAGTTGTTCGGCCATCTGGGTGTCGTAGACGGGTCGTTCGACGGAGCGGAAGACTCCGATCGGGGT
>NZ_JBVHVI010000014.1:172329-273728 GCF_055564915.1 Streptomyces sp. NPDC028928 | reverse complement strand
CGCCCGGTTACATTCCGAACCCGGAAGCTAAGCCTCACAGCGCCGATGGTACTGCAGGGGGGACCCTGTGGGAGAGTAGGACGCCGCCGAACAATCTTTGGAGGACCCCTGGTCACCAGCGTTCAGCTGGGACCAGGGGTCCTTTTGTTTTTACAATGCTTGTGGTACCGAAGACAGGAGTCACCATGTCCACCAACTCTCCCGACGACCGACCGGAGCGCGACCAGCGGCGACGGGACAGTGGTGACCGCGGTGACCGTGGCGGCTTCCGCCGTGACAACGACCGTCGTGACAACGACCGGCGTGGTGGCGACCGTGGCAGCTACGGCCGCCGCGATGATCGCCGTGACGACCGGCGTGACGACCGTCGGGATGACCGCCGTGGTGGCGGTTTCCGTCGCGAGGGGGAGCGCGGTACGCGTCCGGGATTCCAGCGGGACGACCGTGACCGTGGTGACCGTGGCGGGTTCCGCCGTGACCACGACCGGCGTGACGACCGTCGGGACGACCGCCGCGATGACCGTGGTGACCGCGGGTTCCGCCGCGACGACCGGGGCGACCGTGGCGGCGACCGTCCCTCCTACCGGCGCGACGACGACCGCGCCGGCTACGGCCGCCGCGACGACAACCGTGGCGGCTACGGCCGCCGCGACGACCGGCGAGATGATCGCCGTGACGACCGTGACCGTGGTGAGCGCGGCGGCTTCCGCCGGGACTCCGACCGGCGTGACGACCGTCGGGACGACCGCCGCGACGACCGCCGTGGTGGCGACTTCCGTCGCGAGGGCGACCGTGGTGCGCGCCCGGCGTTCCGTCGGGACGATCGCCGGGACGATCGCCGGGACGACCGCCGCGATGACCGTGGTGACCGCGGGTTCCGTCGCGACGACCGGGGCGACCGTGGCGGCGACCGTCCCTCCTACCGCCGTGACGACGACCGCGCCGGCTACGGCCGCCGCGACGACAACCGTGGCGGCTACGGCCGCCGCGACGACCGCCGTGACGACGACCGAGGTGGCTTCCGCCGTGACGACGACCGCGGTGGCTTCCGCCGTGACGACGACCGCGGTGGCTTCCGCCGTGACGACCGCCGTGACGACCGCCGTGACGACCGGCGTGACGACCGAGGTGGCTTCCGGCGGGACGACAGCCGGGGCGACCGCGGTGGCTTCCGAGGGCGGGACGACCGTGGGGGCCGGGGGCCCCGTAGGGACGACCGTGGGGACCGCGGTGGGCGGTCCGGTGGTTTCCGGGGCCGCGACGGGCGGGACGACCGCCGTGGCGGTGGCCGGTTCCGCGAGGACCGGGACCGGGACCGTGACCGTGATCGTGAGCCGATCAAGCGGCTGCCGATCCCGGAGGACGTCACCGGCGAGGAGATCGACAAGGACGTCCGGCAGGAGCTGCAGAGCCTGCCCAAGACGCTCGCGGAGGACGTCGCCAAGAACCTGGTGATGGTCGCCCGGCTCATCGACGAGGACCCCGAGGGCGCCTACGGCTACTCCAAGGTGGCCCTGCGCCTGGCGTCCCGCGTGGCCGCCGTACGCGAGGCCGCCGGCTTCGCCGCGTACGCGAACCAGAAGTACAGCGAGGCCCTCGCCGAGTTCCGGGCCGCCCGGCGGATGACCGGCACCGTGGACCTGTGGCCGGTGATGGCCGACTGCGAGCGCGGGCTCAGCCGGCCGGAGAAGGCACTGGAGATGGCCGGCGCCCCGGAGGTGCACAAGCTGGACAAGGCCGGTCAGGTCGAGATGCGGCTCGTCGCCGCCGGTGCCCGGCGTGACATGGGCCAGCTGGACGCGGCCATCGTGACCCTGCAGAGCCCGGAGCTGGCCTCCAACTCGGTGCAGCCGTGGACCGCCCGCCTGCGCTACGCGTACGCCGACGCCCTGCTGGCCGTCGGCCGGGAGCGCGAGGCACGGGAGTGGTTCGCGAAGGCCGTCGAGGCCGACCGGGACGGCAGCACGGACGCCTCCGACCGGCTCGCCGAGCTGGACGGCGTGGAGTTCGTCGACGCCCTGGCCGAGGACGACGCCGAGGAGTCCGGCGGGTCCGCCGAGTCCGCTGAGCCCGCCGACGCCTCCACGGAGGAGGGCGAGGACGGCGAGGACGGCAAGAACGGCGAGGACGGCGACAAGGACTGACGACGAGGACTGACGTCCGTCACTGAGAAGAGGGCAGACCCCCGCGGGGTCTGCCCTCTTTCGTGTGATGCCGGTGCGTGGCGCCGGTTCAGATCTCCAGTGCCCGCAGCACCAGACCCGAGGCCGGCTTCGGGCCGAACGAGGTGGACTTCCGGGGCATCCGCACCCCTTGCCGGGCCAGGTCGCGGACGACCTCCTCGCGGACCGGGTGCATCAGGACGGCCGTGCTGCCGTCGCGTTCCGCCTTCTCCACCGTCGCGGCCGCGTCGTGGATGTAGGCGATGTGGGCGGGGGAGTCCTCGGGGATGCGCCAGACGTGGTCCAGCAGCGTGGCGTGCAGGACCGTGGCGTCCAGGGAGCGCCAGGCGGCCGGGCGGTCCGCCGGGATCGTCCGGGCCAGCAGGTCCGGGTCGGGGCGGTCGAGCAGGTGGAAGGTGCCGTCGCCGGCCAGCAGGAAGGAGTTGCCCGCGCAGGACGCGTCCGCGAGGGTCTCCAGCGCCTCCGGCAGGGGCACGTCGAGCCGTCGTACCCGGAACAGGCCCTCCACCGCCGCCAGTGCGTCGGTGACCCGGAGGCCGTGCAGCAGCCGGTGGATGGCGCGGACGCGCAGCGGGTAGCGCACGGTGTCGACCAGCAGGACCAGGCCGTAGTCCCAGGGGCTGGGGGAGGTGTGTTCGGTGCGCAGGCGCCGGTAGGTGGCCCAGCGGTGGTGGCCGTCGGCGATCAGGGCCTGGCGGCCGGCGAGGTCGGTCTGGATGCGGGCCAGTTCCTCGGGGTCGGTCACGGACCACAGGCGGTGGTGGAAGCCGTCCTCGGTGGTCGTGGCCAGCAGGGGCGGGCGGTCCGCCGTACGCTCGACGACCTCGGCCGCCGCTCCGTCGCCACGGTAGGTCAGCAGCAGCGGTTCCAGGTTCGCGCGGGTGGCGCGCATCAGGGCCGCGCGGTCGGCGACCACGGGCGGCATGACGTCCTCGTGCGGCAGTACCACGCCCTCGGCGGGCTCCGTCACCCGCAGGGCGCCGATGATGCCGCGCTGGAGCATGCCGTCGCCGTCGCTCTGCTCGTACACGTACAGGCCCGGCTCCGGGTCGGCGGTGAGGATGCCCTCGTCCAGCCAGCGGCGCAGTGTGTCGGCGGCCTGCTCGGTGCGGGCGCTGGGCGTGCCGGCCTCGGGCAGGATCAGCCGGACGATGTTGTACGGGTCGGACGACTGTAGGTGGTGCAGGCCGTCGGGGCGTACGACGACGTCGTAGGGCGGGGAGGTGACGGAGGCGAGGCTGCCGACCCGGTCGGGGTCGTACCGAAGGCCTCGGAACGGGGTGAGTTCCAGGCCGCGACGCGCCGTTGCCTCCGAGTGACCTGCTGTGTTCATCCCGGCATCGTACGTGTGTCAGTGGCGTGCGGGATGATCGGGGGAAAGCGAGTGAACGAGGAGCGATGCGGACATGAGCCAGGACGTCAGGACCAGGCCCGAGGGCAGTGCGCAGCCCCTGAGCGAGGCGTACGACACGGCGCTGCTCGATCTGGACGGGGTGGTGTACGCGGGCGGCAGCGCGATCGCGCACGCGGTCGACTCGCTGGCGGTGGCCCGGGCGGGCGGGATGCACCTGGCGTACGTCACCAACAACGCGCTGCGCACCCCGGACGCGGTGGCCGGGCACCTGACGGAGCTGGGCATACCCACGGAGGCGGACGACGTCATCACCTCGGCGCAGGCCGTCGCGCGGCTGATCAGCGAGCAGGTGCCGGCCGGGGCGCGGGTGCTGGTGGTCGGCGGTGAGGGGCTGCGGGTGGCGCTGCGCGAGCGGGGCCTGGTGCCGGTGGAGTCGGCGGACGACGATCCGGCGGCGGTCGTGCAGGGGTACGGCGGGCCGGATCTGCCCTGGGGGCGGTTCGCGGAGGCGTCGTACGCGATCCGGCGCGGTGTGCCGTGGTTCGCGTCCAACACCGATCTGACGATTCCGAGCGGGCGGGGGATCGCGCCGGGCAACGGGGCGGCCGTGGAGGTCGTCCGGATCGCGACGGGTGCCGAGCCGCAGGTCGCGGGCAAGCCGCTGCCCCCGATGCACCGGGAGACGGTCATCCGGACGGGTGCCGAGCGGCCGCTGGTGGTCGGGGACCGGCTGGACACGGACATCGAGGGCGCCTTCAACGGCGGGGTGGACTCGCTGCTGGTGCTGACCGGGGTCACCGACGGGGCACAGCTGCTCGCCGCGCCGCCGCGGCACCGGCCGACGTATGTGGACGCCGATCTGCGGGGGCTGCTCACCGGCCAGCCGGAGATCGCCCAGGAGAGTGACGGTTTCCGCTGCGGCGGGTGGACGGCGACGGCCGGGACCGACCGGCTGGAGCTGACCGGCGACGGCGAGGCGCTGGACGGGCTGCGGGCGCTGTGCGCGGCGGCCTGGACGGCGGCGGGGGACGGCTCCTGCACGCTGGAGGCGGAGAAGGCGCTGGCCCGGCTGGGACTCTGACGCTCCCCCAGCGCACTGCGCAGGACACCGGGGATCGAGATCGAATGCGAGGGTAGGCTAACCTAACCTCGTGTTGGTCGACAGTCCTCCGGAACAGCGCGCGGAGACCGCCCCCGCGCCCCCAACCCGCCGGGCGGCGAGGGCCCTTGGGCTCCTGCTCTCGGTCCTGCTCCTGGCGCTCGTCGCTCTGGCGAGCATCGCGATCGGGGCGAAAGCGCTGTCGCCGGACCAGGTCTGGCACGGCCTGTTCCACGACACGGGGACGTACGGCGACGTGGTCGTGGACGAGCGGCTCTGGCGTACGGTCCTCGGCCTGCTGGTCGGTGCCGCGCTCGGTCTGTCCGGCGCGGTGCTCCAGGCGCTGACCCGCAATCCGCTGGCCGACCCCGGGCTGCTCGGCATCAACGCGGGGGCCTCCGCCGCCGTCGTCACGGCCATCACCTACGCCGGCGTCACCAGCCTCACCGGCTATGTGTGGTTCGCGTTCCTGGGCGCCTCGGCGGTCGGCGCGCTGGTGTGGTTCCTCGGCGGCAGCCGGGGCGCCACACCGGTACGCCTGGCGCTCGCCGGTACGGCGGTCAGCGCCGCTCTGTACGGCTACCTCCAGGCCGTGATGATCATGGACGGCGCGGCCCTGGCCAAGATGCGGTTCTGGACGGTGGGTTCCCTGGCGTCGGCCGGCTCCTCGACCATCACGCAGGTGCTGCCGTTCCTCGCGGTCGGCACGGTCCTCGCGCTCGTGCTGGCCCGCCCGCTGAACGCCGTGGAGATGGGCGACGACACCGCCCGCGCCCTCGGCGCCCATCTGGGCCGCACCCGTGCGCTGGCCATGCTGGCCGCCGTGCTGCTGTGCGGCGCCGCGACCGCCGCCTGCGGCCCGATCGTCTTCGTCGGCCTGATGGTCCCGCACGCCGTGCGCTCCTTCACCGGCCCCGACCTGCGCTGGATCCTGCCGTACGCCACGGTCCTGGCGCCCGTGCTGCTGCTCGGCGCCGATGTCATCGGCCGGATCGTGGCCCGCCCCGCCGAACTCCAGGTCGGCATCGTCACCGCCGTCATCGGCGGCCCGGTCTTCATCTTTCTCGTACGACGGCGGAGGACGGCCCAGCTGTGAAGACACACTCCAGGAGCCGTGCCGTACGCACTCCCGGCGGGCTCTCCCTGCGCCTGGAGCCGCGTGCCCTGATCGTCGTCGTCCTGCTGCTGGCCGCCGCCTGCGCCGCGGGTGTCGCCCTGATCGGGACCGGCGAGGCGAAGATCCCGGCGGCCGACGTGCTGCGGACGCTCGCCGGGAACGGCACCGCCTACCAGGACTTCATCGTCAACCAGCTGCGGCTGCCGCGGGTCCTCGTCGGCCTGCTGGTCGGGGCTTCGCTGGGCCTCGGCGGCGCACTGTTCCAGTCCGTCTCCCGCAACCCGCTCGGCAGCCCGGACCTGCTCGGCCTGTCACAGGCCTCGACGGCCGGCGCGCTGGTCGTGATCGTGGTGCTGTCCGGCAGCGCCGCCCAGGTCACCCTGGGCGCGCTGGTCGGCGGCCTGGTGACCGGCTTCGCCCTCTACGCGCTCGCCTGGAAGCAGGGCGTGCACGGCTACCGGCTGGTGCTGGTCGGCATCGGCGTCAACGCCGTCATGACCGCGGTCAACGGCTATCTGCTCACCAAGGCCGACCTGGTCGACGCGACCCGCGCGGTGGTGTGGATGACCGGCTCGCTGAGCGGCCGTGACTGGGAGCAGGTCCGGCCGCTGCTCGGGCTGTGCGCCGTCCTCTTCCCGCTGGTCCTCGCCCACGCGCGCGGCCTGCGGATGATGGAGATGGGTGACGACATCTCGAACGCGCTCGGCGTGCGCGTGCAGCGCGTCCGGCTGCTGCTGATGGCCTCCGCCGTCCTGCTCACCGCCGCCGCCACGGCCGCCGCCGGCCCCGTCAGTTTCGTCGCGCTGACCGCGCCGCAACTCGCCCGCCGCCTCACCCGCTCGCCGGGACCGAACCTGGTGCCCTCCCTCTGCATGGGAGCGACCCTGCTGGTCGCCGCCGACTGGGCCTCCCAGCGCGCCTTCGGCGCCGACCAGCTGCCCGTCGGCGTGGTCACCGGCGTCCTCGGCGGCGCCTACCTGCTGTGGCTGCTGGTCACCGAGCGCCGGGCGGGCCGGATATGACCCCCGCCGGCGCGACGAACAATCCAAGGAGCACTGTGAACCGCCTGTCCGCCGAGAGCGTCACCCTCGCCTACGACCAGCGGGTCATCGCCGAGCAGCTGTCGGTGGAGATCCCCGACAACTCCTTCACGGTGATCGTCGGCCCGAACGCGTGCGGCAAGTCGACGCTGCTGCGGGCGCTGTCGCGGATGCTCAAGCCCAGTCAGGGCCGGGTCCTGCTGGACGGGCAGGCCATCCAGTCGATGCCCGCGAAGAAGGTCGCGCGGACCCTCGGCCTGCTGCCGCAGTCGTCCGTCGCGCCCGACGGCATCACGGTCGCCGACCTCGTGGGCCGGGGCCGCTACCCGCACCAGGGCCTGCTGCGCCAGTGGTCGGCGGAGGACGAACGGGTCGTTCGGGAATCGATGCGGCAGACCGGCGTCGCCGAGCTGGCCGAGCGGTACGTGGACGAGCTGTCCGGCGGCCAGCGGCAGCGCGTGTGGATCGCCATGGCGCTCGCCCAGCAGACCCCGCTGCTGCTCCTGGACGAGCCGACCACCTACCTGGACATCCAGCACCAGATCGACGTCCTCGACCTGTGCGCCGAACTGCACGAGGAGCAGGGCCGGACGCTGGTGGCGGTGCTGCACGACCTCAACCACGCGGCCCGCTACGCCACCCACCTCATCGCCCTGCGCGGCGGCACGGTGATCGCCGAGGGCGCCCCGAACGACATCGTCACGGCCGAGCTGGTCGAGGAGGTCTTCGGGCTGCGCTGCCAGGTCATCGAGGACCCGGAGACCGGGACCCCGTTGGTGGTGCCGGCGGCCCGCAAGGCGCGCGCCGAGCGGGTCACAGCGGCTTCCTGAGCCGGAACTGGGTTACAGCAGCTTCCTGAGCCGGAACAGGTCCAGCAGGCTCGCCTCCAGCCGTACCCGGCCCGAGCCCCAGGCGGTCGCGAAGTTCAGCTCGCCGCCCACCAGGGCCACCAGGTCGTCCCCGGCCATGGCGAGCCTGATCTGCGCCCGCTCGCGGGGCGGACCGGCAAGAGTGTCGTCCACCTCGATCCGGCCGCCGGTCAGCCGGCCGGCGAAGGTGACGTCCAGGTCGGTGATGTGGCAGCTCACCGAGCGGTCCAGCGCGGCGGCCGCGCGGACGTCGCCCTCGGCCCCCTGCATGTTGTCCGAAAGCTTCCCCAGTGCGGCGCGGCACTCCTCGATCGTGGCCATCGCCCACGACGGTACCCCAGCGGTTCGGGGTAGCGTCTGGGCATGAGCGAGTCCGTGTCCGAGGCCCCCGCGGAAGCCGTGGCGGAGGCCGAGCCCGAGTACGCCCCCGCGGCCCCGGCCCCTGTGAACGTCCCCCGCACGCCCACCGGCAACGCCGAGGTCGACGCCCAGCTGGACCGGCTGGCCGACGCCGACCACCTCGCCACCGACGGACACCTGGAGGTGTACGAGGATGTACACCGGGGGCTGCGCGACGCGCTGACCGCGCTCGACGCCCGCCCGGGACCTCCGGCGCCCCCTCCCTCGTACCACCAGAGCAGGAGCTGAACCGAACGTGGCAGGAGTCGCACGCCGCCGTCTCGACGCGGAGCTGGTCCGCCGGAAGCTCGCCCGCTCGCGCGAGCACGCCAGCCAGCTGATCGCCGCCGGCCGGGTCACCGTCGGCAAGACCGTGGCGACCAAGCCGGCCACCCAGGTGGAGACCGCCGCCGCGATCGTGGTCCGGTCCGACGACAGCGACCCCGACTACGTCTCCCGGGGCGGCCACAAGCTCGCCGGCGCGCTGGAGGCCTTCGTGCCGCAGGGGCTCGTGGTCGAGGGCCGGCGCGCGCTGGACGCCGGCGCGTCCACCGGTGGCTTCACCGACGTCCTGCTGCGCGCGGGCGCCGCCCATGTCGTCGCGGTGGACGTCGGCTACGGACAGCTCGCCTGGTCTCTCCGGAACGATGAACGCGTCACCGTCAAGGACCGTACGAACGTACGCGAGTTGACGCTTGAGGCGATCGATGGGGAACCTGTGGATCTTGTCGTGGGTGATCTGTCCTTCATCCCGCTCGGGCTGGTGCTGCCCGCCCTGAAGCGGTGCGTGACGCCGGACGCCGACCTGGTGATGATGGTCAAGCCGCAGTTCGAGGTCGGGAAGGAGCGGCTCGGCAGCGGGGGTGTCGTACGGAGTCCGCAGCTGCGGGCGGAGGCCGTGCGGGGAGTGGCCGAGAAGGCCTGGGAGCTGGGGCTCGGGGTGCGGGGGGTCACCGCGAGTCCGCTGCCCGGCCCCTCGGGGAACGTCGAGTACTTTCTCTGGCTGCGGGCGGGCGCACCCCAGGTGGACCCGGCCGACGTCGACCGTGCAGTGGCGGAGGGGCCGCGTTGACACAGAACCTGGCGCGTACTGTTTTCCTGCTCGCCCACACCGGGCGGCCCGCGGCGATCCGCAGTGCGGAACTCGTCGTCAAGGGCCTGCTGCGGCATGGCATCGGGGTGCGGGTGCTGGAGGAGGAGGCGCGCGACCTGCCGCTGCCGGACGAGGTGGTCCTCGTCAAGGAGGCGACCCCGCAGTGCCTGGACGGGTGCGAGCTGCTGATCGTGCTGGGCGGTGACGGCACGCTGCTGCGCGGTGCCGAGTTCGCCCGGGCCTCCGGGGTGCCGATGCTCGGCGTCAACCTCGGGCGCGTCGGGTTCCTCGCGGAGGCCGAGCGGGACGACCTCGACCGGGTGGTGGACCGGGTGGTGGCGCGGTCGTACGAGGTCGAGGAGCGGATGACCGTCGATGTCGTGGTGCACCGCAACGGGGACATCGTGCACACCGACTGGGCGCTGAACGAGGCGGCCGTGCAGAAGGCCGGCGCGGAGAAGCTGCTGGAGGTCGTCCTGGAGATCGACGGCCGGCCGGTGACCGGGTTCGGGTGCGACGGGGTCGTCCTGTCGACCCCCACCGGATCCACCGCGTACGCGTTCTCCGCGGGCGGGCCTGTGGTGTGGCCCGAGGTGGAGGCGCTGCTGATGGTGCCGATCAGCGCGCACGCGCTGTTCGCGAAGCCGCTGGTGACCTCGCCGGACTCCGTGCTGGCGGTGGAGGTGCTGCCGCACATTCCGCCGGGTGTGCTGTGGTGTGACGGGCGGCGGACCGTGGAGCTGCCGCCCGGGGCGCGGGTGGAGGTGCGGCGGGGGGCCGTGCCGGTGCGGCTGGCCAGACTGCACCACTCCTCCTTCACGGACCGGTTGGTGGCGAAGTTCGCGCTGCCGACCACCGGCTGGCGCGGGGCGCCTCACTAGCCTCACCGGAAAGAGCGGCCTGTGTGCACTCCCCGCCCCGGACCTCGTATGGTCTGTTCCGTGTTGGAGGAGATGCGGATACGGTCACTCGGGGTCATCGACGATGCCGTCGTCGAGCTGTCGCCGGGGTTCACCGCCGTCACCGGTGAGACGGGTGCGGGCAAGACCATGGTGGTCACCAGCCTGGGGCTGCTGCTCGGTGGCCGGGCGGACCCGGCGCTCGTGCGGATCGGCGCGGAGAAGGCGGTCGTGGAGGGGCGGGTCGCCGTACCCGCCGGCGCCGCCGCCGTCGTACGCGCCGAGGAGGCCGGGGCCGAGCTGGACGACGGCGCCCTGCTGATCAGCCGCACCGTGTCCGCCGAGGGCCGCTCCCGGGCGCACCTGGGCGGGCGCAGCGTGCCCGTCGGGCTGCTCGCCGAGCTGGCCGACGACCTGGTGGCCGTGCACGGGCAGACCGACCAGCAGGGGCTGCTGAAGCTGTCCCGGCAGCGGCAGGCGCTCGACCGGTACGCGGGGGACGCCGTCGCCGTGCCGCTCGCCAAGTACACCGAGGCCTACAAGCGGCTGCGGGCCGTCTCCGCCGAGCTGGAGGAGATCACCACGCGCGCGCGTGAGCGGGCGCAGGAAGCCGACATGCTGCGGTACGGCCTGGACGAGATCGCCGCCGTGGAGCCCCGGCCCGGTGAGGACGTGGAGCTGGCCGAGGAGGCCGAGCGGCTGGGGCACGCCGAGGCGCTGGCGTCCGCCGCGACGGCCGCGCACGCCGCTCTCGCGGGCAATCCGGAGGACCCCGAGGGCATCGACGCCTCGACGCTCGTCGCGGGCGCCCACCGGGCGCTGGAGGCCGTGCGCGCGCACGATCCGGCGCTGGCCGCGCTCGCCGACCGGATCGGGGAGATCGGCATCCTGCTCGGTGACGTGGCCGGCGAGCTGGCGGGGTACGCCGACGATCTCGACGCCGACCCGCTGCGGCTGGCCGCGGTGGAGGAGCGCCGGGCCGCCCTGAACACCCTGACCCGCAAGTACGGGGACGACGTCGCCGCCGTCCTGGCCTGGGCCGAGCGGAGCGCGGCCCGGCTCACCGAGCTGGACGGCGACGACGAGCGGATCGAGGAGCTGACCGCCGAGCGGGACGCGCTGCGCACCGAACTGGGCGGGCTCGCACAGGCCCTGACGGACGCGCGGACGGAGGCCGCCGAGCGGTTCGCCGCCGCGGTGACCGCCGAGCTGGCCTCGCTGGCGATGCCCCACGCGCGCGTGTCCTTCGACATCCGGCAGACCGAGGACCCCGAGGGTGTCGAGGTCGGCGGGCGGACGGTCGCCTACGGCCCCTCCGGCGTGGACGAGGTCGAGCTGCTGCTCGCCCCGCACCCGGGCGCCCCGCCGCGGCCCATCGCCAAGGGCGCGTCCGGCGGTGAGCTGTCCCGCGTGATGCTGGCCGTGGAGGTGGTCTTCGCGGGCACCGACCCGGTGCCGACGTACCTCTTCGACGAGGTCGACGCCGGTGTCGGCGGCAAGGCGGCCGTCGAGATCGGGCGGCGCCTGGCGAAGCTCGCCAGGACCGCGCAGGTCGTCGTGGTCACCCACCTGCCCCAGGTCGCCGCGTTCGCCGACCGCCAGCTGCTGGTGGAGAAGACCAACGACGGCTCCGTCACCCGCTCCGGAGTGAAGGTCCTGGAGGGCGAGGAGCGCGTCCGCGAGCTGTCCCGCATGCTCGCCGGCCAGGAGGACTCCGAGACGGCCCGCGCGCACGCGGAGGAACTGCTGGCCACGGCCAGGGCGGACCTGTAGCGGCAGGGGGAGGCGCCCCGGTGCCGCACTGGGGGCGGCCGTCGTGGCGGGGAACCGGCGTGCGGGCTGCTCGCGCACGCCGTCGCTCTGGTCGGCACGGCCCGGTACGGGGACCGGGTGAGGGCGTGGGCGCGGATGCCGTGAGCGGCTGACCTCGCCGTATGCCCGGGCACCCGGCCCGGCCGCGGCGGGGGCTCTCTCACCCGTGTGGGTGATGTGCTCCGGCGCATTGCCCCGGCCCGCCGCACAGTGCGCCCTCTCGGATGTCCCTGAACGGCCGTACGGCCTGGCATGCTTGGCAGGGAACGCGGGGCGGGCAGGGGGTCCGGACGGTCCGTGCGGGAGGCGCGCGGGGTGCGTCCTTCCGCCCCCCGGAGCCCGCTACCTTCTGTACGTTCTTTCGTGACCGCCCCCGTGAACCAGGAGCCCCGGCCCCGTGAGCCCCCTGAGCAGCAACGCACCGCACGGCCAGTCGCCGCTGCGCACCGTGCAGGTGCTCGGCGGAGGCAACGCCGGCAGCAGTGCGCATGTGCGCTCCCTGGCCGAGGGGCTCGTGGCGAGGGGCGTGCGCGTCACGGTGTGCGCCCCCCTCGAGGCCGACCGCGCCTACGACTTCACCGGAGCCGGCGCCGAACACGTGCACGTACCCCGCAGCAGCGACCCCGTCTCCGTGGCCGCGCTCCGCACCGCCTGCGCGAACGCCGACCTGGTGCACGCACACGGTCTGCACGCCTCCTTCCGGGCCGTGCTCGCGCTCAGCGGGCGCACCACCCCGCTGGTGGTCACCTGGCACAACCGGGCCCACGCGGAGGGCCCGCGGGCGCATCTGCTGCGGCTGCTGGAGCGGCGGGTGGTGAAGACCGCGGCCGTGGTCCTCGGCACCAGCTCCGACCTGGTCGACCTGGCCCGGCGCAGCGGCGCGCGGGACGCCCGGCTCGCCGCCGTCGCCCTGCCGGGCCGGCGCCGGCCCGCAGACCTCGTGGACCCGGACGACCCCGACCGGCTGCGGCCCAAGATCCGGGCCGAACTCGGCTCCACCGGCCGCCCGTTGCTCATCGCGGTCGGCTCCCTGGACCGGCAGCGCGGCTACGACGTCCTGCTCGACGCCGCCCGCGCCTGGCGCGACCTTGACCCGGTACCGCTGGTGGTCGTCGCGGGGGAGGGTCCGCTGCGGCCGGTGCTGCAACGGCGCATCGAGGACGAGGAGCTGCCGGTGCGGCTCATCGGCCACCGCGAGGACGTGCCCGAACTGCTCTGCGCCGCCGATCTGGCGCTGCTGACCAGCAGTTGGGAGTCACGCTCCGTCCTCGCCCAGGAGGCCCTGCACGCGCGGGTACCGCTCGTCGCCACCCGGGTCGGCGGCATCCCCGACCTCGTCGGCGACGCGGCCGCACTCGTCCCGTACGGCGACCCGGGAGCCCTCGCCGACACCGTCGTACGGCTGCTCGCCGACCCCGGGCGCCGCGAACTGCTGCGCGAGCGCGGCACCCGGCAGGCCGCCACCTGGCCGACCGAGGACGAGACCGTCGCCCAAGTCCTCAGCGTCTACGACGAGTTGACCCAGCCGAGGCCACTGGCCTGACGGCCTCAGGGCACGTGCCGGCGCGCCCGCAGGGCCAGGCTCAAGGCCAGTACCGTCTGCGGGTCGTCCAGGTCGGTGCCCAGCAACTCCCCGATCCGGGCCAGCCGGTTGTACAGCGTCTGCCGGTTCAGATGCAGCTCGCGGGCCGTCTCCGCCTTGCGGCCGGCGTGCGCCAGATAGGTCTCCAGGGTCGGCAGCAGCGGCGGCTTGGAGCGGTGGTCGTGGTCCCGCAGCGGGCCGATCGCGCGGTCCACGAAGGCCGCCAGGTCCGGGTGGTCGCGCAGCCGCCACAGCAGCAGGTCGATGTCCAGGCGCCGGGCGTCGTACCAGGGCCGGTCGGTCAGGCCCTGGGCCGCCGTCGCCGTCTCCGCCGCGTGCCGCAGCCCCGCCGAGGCCGCCGCCCAGCCGCCCGCCACCCCGACGACCACCACCGGCGGCGGCGAGCCCGGCCGGCGCATCCCGGCCCGCTCCACCCCCGCCCGCAGCGCGGCCGCCACCCGGTCCGCGACCGCCGCCCGCTCCGACTCCGAGCGCAGCCCCAGCAGCACCAGCACCCGGCCCTCCACCGGCCGCACCCCCAGCAGCACCGGCACCCCCACCGCGGCCAGCTCCTCGGAGACCGCCCGGGCCAGCACCGCCCAGCCCCCGCCGGGGGAGAGGGTGTCCCCGATCCGCATCACCACGGGCAGCAGCGGGCTGCCCCCAGGCTTGAAGCCGAGCACCCGGGCCTGCGCCGGGGCGTCCTCCGCCGCGATCCGGCCCTCGGCCAGATCGGTGAGGAAGTCACCGCGCCCGCGCGCCGCCAGCTCCTCCTCCTGCCGGGCCTGCATCAGCACCACGGCCAGGATGCCCGCGGCCCGCTCGGCGGCGATCCGGTGCACCGGGGCCAGCGGGGACCGCACCGGCAGCAGCACCAGCCGGGCGCGCACGGAACCGGCCGCCCCGGGCCCGCCCCCGGGCACGTCCACCAGCACCGAACCGGCCGGCGGCGGGGCCTCCTTGTGCGGGCCGCGCAGCCCCTCCCACACCTGCAAGGGGTCCGCGCCCTCGGGCCCGGCCCCGGCGGCGTACAGCAGCCGGGCGTCGGCGGTCTCCAGGAACACCGGGTTGTCGCTGAAGTCGGCCAGGATGCCCAGCACCTGCGGCACCCCGCCACCGCCCAGCAGGGCCTCGGTGCAGCGCCGGTGCACCTCCTCCGCGCGCTGGAGCAGCGCGTAGTGGCCGTTGACGATCTCGGTGTGGATCTCCTCGGTCACCGTCACGAACGGCACCTCGCGGTGCAGCTGGACCAGCGGCAGCCCGGCTGCCCGGGCCGTGTCCACCAGGGCCGCCGGCAGCCGGGCGAAACGCGGGCCCAGCTCCACCACCAGGGCGGCGATCCCGCGCTCGGCGAGCGTCCGGACGAACGCCCGCTGCTCGGCCGGCCGGGTACCGAGGCCGTAGCCGGTGGTGAGCAGCAGCTCGCCGCCCTTGAGCAGCGAGGCGATGTTCGGGACCTCGCCCGCGTGCACCCAGCGCACGGTGCGGCCGAGCCGGTCGGCGCCCGCCAGGACCTCCGGCAGCCCGCTGCGCAGGCCGGGCAGTTCCAGCGCCCGCTGCACGGTGATGCCGGCGCCCTGGGTGTCGAGTCGGTGGTCCGTACGGCTGTCCATGCAGCGGACGCTACCTGCGACAACGCCCTCAGGACAGCTCCCGCCTAGAGCGGCCGGATGTTGTGGTTGAAGCGGAACACGTTGTCGGGGTCGTACCGCCGCTTGACCTTCTCCAGGCGCAGCAGGTTCCCCGCGCCCAGGCCCGCGCGGACCCGTTCGGGGCCCTCGTCGCCGACGAGGGTGAGGGGGACGGCGTCCGTGCTCCAGCGGCGTACGCCGGCGCACGCGTCCCGCACCCAGGCGAGGGCCCGCTCGTCGTCGGCCGGGTCCGCCCAGCAGGCGAAGGGGTGCGCGATCCAGGCCGCCCGCCGGTACGGCAGCGGATGACCGGCGCCTTGGGCGGCGACCGCTCCGCCGAGCGGCAGGAGCATGAGCCGGGAGTCCGGCGCCGGCAGGCCCGCCGCGAGGGCGCAGAAGGCGTCCACGGCCGCGTCGGGCAGACCGGTCAGGCACTGTGCCGACCAGTGGGCGCGCATCCCCCCGGCCGGGTACAGCAGCCCCAGCGCCCGGGCACCGCACACCTCCGTCTCGTGCGGGAGCGCCGTCAGCGGCTCGGCCAGGGCGCGCAGCTCCTCCTCGGTGCCCGCGTACGTCAGCAGGGCGGCGCACATCGGCGCCGGCCGTCCGGACAGGTACAGCGCCGTCCCGCCCACCTCGTCCGGGCCGGTGCCGACGACCTCGCGGAAGGCGCGTACCGCGGCCGGGCCGGATTCCGGCCGGTAGAGCACCATGAGGGCGGCGAGCCGGGGCAGCTCGTGCAGCGTCAGGGTCAGCGCGGTCGCGATGCCGAAGTTGCCGCCTCCGCCGTGCAGCGCCCAGAACAGCTCCGGGTTGTCGTCGGGGTTGGCGTGCACCCGCTCGGCGTCGGCGGTCACCAGCTCCACACCGATGAGATGGTCAGCGGCGGGGCCGACGGCGCGGTCCAGCCGGCCGGTGCCGCCGCCCAGGACACAGCCGGCGACCCCGATGCCCGGGGCCCGGCCGACGGTCGCCGCGAGGCCGTACGGCCGCGTGGCCAGGTCCAGGCGACCCACCGTGGTCCCGCCGCCGACCCGGGCCGCCTCGGCCGCCGGGTCGACGGTGACCTCCCGCATCCGGCGCAGGTCCACCTCCAGCGCGCCGTCCACCAGGGTGCCCGCAAGGCCCAGCCCGCCGCCGCGCACCGCGATGTGCAGATCCAGGTCCCGCGCGAAGCGCACGGCCCGGACCACATCCGTGGCGTGCGCGCAGCGGGCGATCACGGCCGGACGCCGGTCGGTCCTGGCGTTGGGGACCGCCCGCGCGTCGTCGTACCCCGGATCTCCCGGCGCGAACACCTCGCCGGCCAGTTCCGCACGGAGCGCCGCGAGGGCGGTGTGCGCCTTGGAAGCCATGGCCGCCCCCTTGGAGCGCCTTGGAGCGGGGTCCGGCTTCCAGCGTAGGCCGGGGCGGCCCTAGCCGCCGTACGCCCCCGAGGCCGTCAGGCGCAGGGCCGTGTCGATCAGGGGCACGTGGCTGAACGCCTGCGGGAAGTTGCCCACCTGGCGCTTCAGGCGCGGGTCCCACTCCTCGGCGAGCAGACCGAGGTCGTTGCGCAGCGCGAGGAGCTTCTCGAACAGCTTGCGGGCCTCGTCGACGCGGCCGATCATCGCCAGGTCGTCCGCCATCCAGAACGAGCAGGCCAGGAAGGCGCCCTCGTCGCCCGGCAGGCCGTCGACGCCCGCGTCCGCGCCCTCCGTCGGGTAGCGCAGGATGAACCCGTCCGGGGTGGACAGCTCGCGCTGGATCGCCTCGATCGTGCCGATCACCCGCTTGTCGTCCGGCGGCAGGAAGCCCATCTGCGGGATCAGCAGCAGGGAGGCGTCCAGCTCCTGCGAGCCGTAGGACTGGGTGAAGGTGTTGCGCTCCTTGTCGTAGCCCTTCTCGCACACGTCCCGGTGGATGTCGTCGCGCAGCTCGCGCCAGCGCTCCAGCGGGCCGTCCGCGTCCCCGGACTCGATCAGTTTGATCGTGCGGTCGACGGCGACCCAGGCCATCACCTTGGAGTGCACGAAGTGCCGGCGCGGGCCGCGCACCTCCCAGATGCCCTCGTCCGGCTCCTGCCAGTGGTCCTCCAGGTAGCGGATCAGCTTCAGCTGGAGCAGCGAGGCGTAGTCGTTGCGGGCCAGGCCGGTCATGTGGCCCAGGTGCAGGGCCTCGGTGACCTCGCCGTACACGTCCAGCTGGAGCTGGTGCGCGGCGCCGTTGCCGACCCGGACCGGGGCCGAGTTCTCGTAGCCGGGCAGCCAGTCCAGCTCGGCCTCGCCCAGCTCGCGCTCGCCGGCGATGCCGTACATGATCTGCAGGTTCTCGGGGTCGCCGGCGACCGCGCGCAGCAGCCACTCGCGCCAGGCGCGGGCCTCCTCGCGGTAGCCCGTGCGCAGCAGCGAGGACAGGGTGATCGCCGCGTCCCGCAGCCAGGTGTAGCGGTAGTCCCAGTTGCGCACGCCCCCGATGTCCTCCGGCAGGGAGGTGGTGGGGGCGGCGACGATGCCGCCGGTCGGGGCGTACGTCAGCGCCTTCAGGGTGATCAGCGAGCGGATCACCGCCTCGCGGTACGGCCCGTGGTACGTGCAGTGCTCGACCCACTCGCGCCAGAAGTCCTCCGTCGCCTCCAGCGAGGCCTCCGGCTCCGGCAGCGGCGGCGGCTGCTTGTGCGAGGGCTGCCAGGAGATCGTGAAGGTGATCCGGTCACCGGGGGCGACCGTGAAGTCGGCGTACGTGGTGAGCGCCTTGCCGTAGGTCTCGGCCTCCGTGTCGAACCACACGGAGTCCGGCCCGGCCACCGCGACCGTGCGGCCCTCGTGCTTGTGCACCCAGGGCACCACCCGGCCGTAGGAGAACCGCATCCTGAGGGCCGAGCGCATCGGCACCCGGCCGGTGACCCCCTCCACGATCCGGATCAGCTGCGGGGCGCCGTCACGCGGGGGCATGAAATCGGTCACACGGACGGTGCCGCGCGGGGTGTCCCACTCCGATTCCAGGATCAGCGAGTCACCGCGGTAGCTGCGCCGGGCGGCCGTGGGCGGCTTGGCGTCGGCGGCGTGCGCCGGGCCGAGCCGCCAGAAGCCGTGCTCCTCGGTGCCCAGCAGGCCGGCGAAGATGGCATGCGAGTCGAAGCGGGGCAGGCACAGCCAGTCCACCGTGCCATCCCGGCAGACCAGCGCCGCGGTCTGCATGTCTCCGATGAGTGCGTAGTCTTCGATGCGCCCGGCCACGTGCAACTCCAGTCGAACGGCCACGTCACACCCCCGCGCAGGGGGCTGTCGCTAGTGCGGTCAAGGGGTCGTTGTTGTGCGTCGTTGAGCGGTGAAGCAAAGCAGCCCGCCGAGCCCTGAGGCAATACGACAGTCTTTGCTCAACGAACTGCCGCGCTCTCGTTGTTCCGGGTGATGTTGGCGGGGGTGTGCCGTCGTTCCGGCCGGGCTCGGCAGCGAATGTCCGAGCAGGATACGACGCACGTAGATGATCTGCGTGCCGCTCCGGGCAACCCGTGTGGGCCGAACGAGTGAGCAGCGGGTGATAGCCGTGTGTCCAGTGCGCTCGTGGATTACACGCGTGACGTATGTGGCGGGCAGCCCGTGTCCGGGCGTGCGCGAAGCGTGGCCGGAAGCCATCCGGGCCAGGCGCTGATACGCTGGTAGCCCGTGGACCGGTGGGAAAAAACCCCCGAACCGCAGCGACGGCACCCCCGGAAACGCCCGGGAGGGACGCCGTACCGCACCCCCAGACCGCGACCACGGGAGCCCCCTCTTGGCCATGCCGCCCAAAACCACGACGACCAAGCACATCTTCGTCACCGGGGGTGTCGCCTCCTCGCTCGGCAAGGGTCTGACCGCCTCCAGCCTGGGCATGCTGCTCAAGGCCCGTGGCCTGCGTGTCGTGATGCAGAAGCTCGACCCGTACCTGAACGTCGACCCGGGCACGATGAACCCCTTCCAGCACGGTGAGGTGTTCGTCACCAACGACGGCGCCGAGACCGACCTGGACATCGGCCACTACGAGCGGTTCCTCGACCGCGACCTGGACGGCACCGCCAACGTGACCACCGGCCAGGTCTACTCCACCGTGATCGCCAAGGAGCGGCGCGGGGAGTACCTGGGTGACACCGTGCAGGTCATCCCGCACATCACCAACGAGATCAAGCACCGCATCCGGCGGATGGCCACCGACGAGGTCGACGTGGTCATCACCGAGGTCGGCGGCACGGTCGGCGACATCGAGTCCCTGCCGTTCCTGGAGACCGTGCGCCAGGTCCGGCACGAGGTGGGCCGGGACAACGTCTTCGTGGTGCACATCTCCCTGCTGCCCTACATCGGCCCGTCCGGTGAGCTGAAGACCAAGCCCACCCAGCACTCGGTGGCCGCGCTGCGCAACATCGGTATCCAGCCGGACGCGATCGTGCTGCGCTGCGACCGGGAGGTCCCCACCGCGATCAAGCGGAAGATCTCCCTGATGTGCGACGTCGACGAGGCCGCCGTGGTGGCCTGCCCCGACGCCCGCTCCATCTACGACATCCCCAAGGTCGTGCACGCCGAGGGCCTGGACGCCTACGTGGTGCGCAAGCTCGACCTGCCCTTCCGCGACGTGGACTGGACGACCTGGGACGACCTGCTGGACCGGGTGCACAACCCCGACCACGAGGTCACCCTGGCGCTGGTCGGCAAGTACATCGACCTGCCCGACGCCTACCTGTCGGTCACCGAGGCGCTGCGCGCCGGCGGCTTCGCCAACCGCGCCCGCGTGAAGATCAAGTGGGTGACCTCCGACGACTGCAAGACCCCGGCCGGTGCCAAGGCCCAGCTCGCGGACGTGGACGGCATCTGCATCCCGGGCGGGTTCGGTGACCGCGGGGTGCTGGGCAAGGTCGGCGCGATCAAGTACGCGCGGGAGAACAAGATCCCGCTGCTGGGCCTGTGCCTGGGCCTGCAGTGCATCGTGATCGAGGCCGCCCGCAACCTGGCCGACATCCCCGACGCCAACTCCACCGAGTTCGACCCGGCCACCGCCCACCCGGTGATCTCCACCATGGCCGAGCAGCTCGACATCGTGGCCGGCGAGGGCGACATGGGCGGAACGATGCGCCTGGGCATGTACCCGGCCAAGCTGGCCGAGGGCTCCATCGTCCGCGAGGTCTACGACGGCAAGGAGTACGTCGAGGAGCGCCACCGGCACCGCTACGAGGTCAACAACGCCTACCGCGCGGAACTGGAGAAGAAGGCCGGCATCGTCTTCTCCGGCACCTCCCCCGACGGCAAGCTCGTGGAGTACGTGGAGTACCCGCGTGACGTCCACCCCTACCTGGTCGCCACGCAGGCGCACCCGGAGCTGCGCTCGCGGCCGACCCGTGCGAACCCGCTCTTCGCCGGCCTGGTGAAGGCCGCGGTCGAGCGGAAGAATTCCAAGTAACACACCAGTTGTACGGTGGCCGGGGTGCATACCTTCAAAGGTGGGCACCCCGGTCTTCTGTGTGACCGGACTTCGGCACGGCGTGTGGAGGGACAGGGCATGACGATCAAGGACACCCCCGAGGAGTGGGAGATCCGGGCCACGGACACCCCCTTCGTGGGCAACAAGACCTCCGTCCGGACGGACGACGTGGTCATGCCCGACGGCTCGGTGGCCCGCCGTGACTACCAGGTCCACCCCGGGTCCGTGGCGGTCCTCGCCCTGGACGAGGAGGACCGGGTGCTGCTGATCAACCAGTACCGGCACCCGGTGCGGCACAAGCTGTGGGAGATCCCGGCCGGCCTGCTGGACGTGCCCGGCGAGAACCCGCTGCACGCCGCCCAGCGGGAGCTGTACGAGGAGGCGCACGTCAAGGCCGAGGACTGGCGGGTGCTGAGCGACGTGTACACCACCCCCGGCGGCTGCGACGAGGCCGTACGGATCTTCCTGGCCCGCGGCCTGTCCGACGTGGAGGGCGAGCGCTTCGCGGCGGAGCACGAGGAGACCGACATGCAGCACGCGCGCGTGCCGGTCGAGGAGCTGGTGCGCGGTGTCCTGGCCGGTGACGTGCACAACAACTGCCTCGTGGTCGGCGTGCTCTCCCTGGTCGCCGCCCGCGGCGGGGACGGTCTGGACGCGCTGCGCCCGGCGGACGCGCCCTGGCCGGCGCGCCCCTTCGAGTCCTGAGCGTGGTGTGGGCCCGACCCGTCCGGGCACTCGTGTGACGATCGCCTGATCCGATCGAGCGACCCGTCCGCCGCGCTCCTCCGGGAACGTCGCAGAGCGTGAACTAGGCTCTTCAACGCCCGTACCGGAAGACACCGGCGGGCTTGCGCGTGCGGTGGGACGGGAGTGTGGCCCGTGACGGATCAGGCGGTGGACCCAGACGGTGCGGAACTGTCCGCGCACCCGGCCTCGGAGAACCGATTCCTGGGCCGTACCCGGGAGTTGAAGGAGCTGCGCGCCGACATCGAGCGCGCGGGCCTGGACACCCTCTCCGGCCGCAAGGCCCCCCGCGCGCGTGTGCTCCTGATCGCCGGCCGCCCCGGTTCCGGCCGTACCCGCCTCGCCGAGGAACTCGTCCGGCAGGTCGCCGAGCGTTACCCCGACGGGGTGCTGCGGGCCCGGCTCAGCGAGCCCGGCGGCACTCCGGTGCCCGTCGAGCAGGCCGCCCGTGACCTGCTGGCCGCGCTGGGGGTGCCCGCCCCCGCCGGAGCCGCCGAGGACGATCTGGCCGCGGCCCTGCGCGCGGCCCTCGCCGGCCGGCGGATGCTGCTCCTGCTGGACGACGCGGCCGGCGCCGAGCAGGTCGACGCGCTGCTCCCGGACGCCCCGGACTGCCTGGCCGTGGCGGTGTCCCAGGGCCCGCTCACCGGCATCGCGGACGTCCGCCCCTGCACGCTGGGCGGCCTCGACACCAAGTCCGCGCTGGAACTGCTCACCGGGCACACCGGCTCGGTCCGCATCACCGTCGACCCGCGCTCGGCGGAGAGCCTGGTGGAGGCCTGCCAAGGCCACCCGGCCGCGCTGGTGCTGGCCGGCGGCTGGCTCGCCGCCCGCCCGCAGGCCGCCGTCTCCGACCTCGCCAAGCGGATGCACGCGTACACCGAGGGCGGCGCGGACGGCACTGACGGCACCCCGTTGTCCCGTGTCTTCCGGCTCGTGTACGAGCAGCTGCCCGCACCGGCCGCCCGGATACTGCGACTGCTCTGCCTGGCCCCGGCCGGCCTGGCCGACCCGCACACCGCCTCGGCGCTGGCCGGCTGCTCGGTCGACGCCGCCCGTGCCACCCTGGACGACCTCGTCGCCCTCGGTCTGCTCCGCACGGTGGACTCACCCCTGCCCCAGTACGAGGTCCCCGGCTGTCTGCACCCCTTGCTGCGCGCCCTGGCCGAGAGCCAGGAGCGGCCCGCGGAGCTGCAGCTGGCCCGGGCCCGGATGCTGGAGCGGACGGTACGGCTGCTCCAGTCCTGCCGGGCGATCACCGAGACGGACAGCCCGCAGGCCCGCGAGAAGCTGAACGGCATGCCGCCCGCGCTGCGCTTCCCGACCCCGCGGGCCGCCGCCGACTGGCTGCGCATCCGGCGGCCCGCCCTGCTGGCGTCCGCGCGCCTCGCGGTGGCCGACGGCGAGCTGGACACCCTCGCCCGCCGGCTGATGTCCCAGCTGGTCAAGGCCCTGGCGGCGCATGTCGGCACGCAGGCCGCCGCCCCGGACCTGTACGGCGTCCACGGCCTCGTCCTGGACGTCGCCGAGCGGCGCGGGCTGCCCCGGGAGAAGGCCGCGGCCCTGCTGAACCTGGGCGATCTGGACGCCCAGACCGGCCGCACCCGGGAGGCGCTGGTCCGCTACCGGGCCGCTCTGGACGCCGGACGCGAGGCGAACGACCCGTACGCGACCGGCCGCGCGATGGAATCCGTAGGCGGCGCCTACCAGGAGCTGGGGGATCACGACCGGGCCGCCGACTGGTTCGGCCGGGCGCTGGCCGAGCGGCTGGCCCGGGGGGAGCACCCGGAGGCCGCCCGGCTGTACGGCCGTATCGGCACCGCGCACACCTACGCCGGGCGCTACGGCGAGGCGCTCAGGAACTGGCGGGCCGCCCTGGCCGGCTACCGCAGGAGCGGTGATGTCGCCGCCAGCGCACGGGCGTTGAGCGAGATCGCCCGGGTGCAGGAGTACGCGGGGCGGCCCGAGGAGTCGCTGCGCACCTGCCAGGAGGCCGTGGAGTGGGCGCGGCGGGCCGAGGACCGCCGGTTGCAGGCCGCACTCCAGCTGCGGCTCGCCGACACCCTGGACCGGCTCGGCGACCCGGCGGCGGCCCGCCTGCACCGCGCGGCGGCGGAGCGCATGCTGGGTGAGGAGCCGCAGGAGGAGGACGCAAGGCCGGAACAAGCCCCTAACGCCTGCGAAATCCGTACTGCATCCAGCGAAGATTGATGCAATGAAAGGCTAGACAGCGGGAACACCTTCATTAGACTGGCTCTGCCGCACGTTCTCCTGCGGTGTCTCCCGGTATGCCCCCGCATGTCTGGGTACGTCTTTATTGCACCCCCATACCCTCTGAGCCAAGGACCGTGATCGACGTGAAGGTCGGCATCCCCCGCGAGGTCAAGAACAACGAGTTCCGGGTGGCCATCACCCCCGCCGGTGTGCACGAGCTGGTGCGCAACGGCCACCAGGTCGTCATCGAGCGGGGTGCCGGCCTCGGCTCCTCGATCACGGACGAGGAGTACGTCTCCGCCGGTGCCGCCATCCTGGACACCGCGGACGAGGTCTGGGCCACCGCCGATCTGCTGCTGAAGGTCAAGGAGCCGATCGCGGAGGAGTACCACCGCCTCCGCAAGGACCAGACCCTCTTCACCTACCTGCACCTGGCCGCCTCCAAGGAGTGCACGGACGCGCTGCTGGAGTCCGGCACCACGGCCATCGCCTACGAGACCGTCGAGCTGCCGAACCGCGCCCTGCCGCTGCTCGCCCCGATGTCCGAGGTCGCGGGCCGGCTGGCCCCGCAGGTCGGCGCCTACCACCTGATGCGCGCGGCCGGCGGCCGTGGCGTCCTGCCGGGCGGCGTCCCGGGCGTGACCCCGGCCAAGTGCGTCGTCATCGGCGGCGGTGTCTCCGGCTGGAACGCCACCCAGATCGCCGTCGGCATGGGCTTCGACGTGACCCTGCTCGACCGCGACATCAACAAGCTGCGCGAGGCCGACCGGATCTTCGGTACGAAGGTCAAGGCGATCATGTCCAACTCCTTCGAGCTGGAGAAGGCCGTCCTCGACGCCGACCTCGTCATCGGCGCGGTCCTCATCCCGGGCGCCAAGGCCCCGAAGCTGGTCACCAATGAGCTGGTGTCCCGCATGAAGCCGGGAAGTGTTCTTGTCGACATCGCGATCGACCAGGGCGGCTGCTTCGAGGACTCCCGCCCCACCACGCACGCCGAGCCGACCTTCCAGGTCCACAACTCGGTCTTCTACTGCGTCGCCAACATGCCGGGCGCGGTGCCCAACACCTCCACCAACGCCCTCACCAACGCCACGCTGCCGTACATCGTCTCGCTGGCCAACAACGGCTGGGTGGAGGCGCTGCGCCGCGACGCCGCGCTCGCCAAGGGTCTCAACACCCATGACGGCAAGGTCGTTTACAAGGAGGTCGCCCAGGCGCACGGCCTGGACCACGTCGAGCTGGAGTCCCTGCTCGGCTGACCCCTGTGACCTGGTGAGTCGTTAAGTCGCCCACAGGTAAAAGGCGATTCGTCAACACGTCTCGTCAACCCCGCGCACCCGGCCGGACCTTGCCCGACAAGGTCCGGCCGGATGTGTGTATGGTCACTTTGCGACTCTCGGTCAACTCGCCTCGAACGTAACCCTTCGACCGATTCGCACACCGGTGAAACCTGCTGTGCGACGGCCGTACGCCCTTGACAGCGAGATGTTTCATTGCCGACACATCCTGCCGGGTCCGGCGGATTGTGTTGCTGCGGACCGCCGACACGCCATAGAGTCGCCAACCGTCGGCATGGTGCCACGCTGACCTTGTCTAGAAGTTTCCTGGTCACCAAGGAGGTAAGACGACTTGTGAATGAGTCGACATTTTCTCCCGGGGGTGGTCAACCAGGAATGCCTGCACGGGGCCAGGGCCCCGCGGGATTCGAGGCTGTCGGCTCCGTAGCTGTGCGCACCTTCGCAGCCCACCAGAGTTCCGGTCCGCAGGCGGCCGGGACAGCACACCAGAGCATGGATGGCCATCACGTGAACGCCATGGCCGGCGACGGAAGTGGCGCGCCCCACAACCAATTCGCCGACTACGACGAACTGCCCGAGGGGCACTTCTACGACCCCGACGCCGAGTACGAGCCCGATCCCGAGTACGCGGCCACGCTCGCGCCCGACGCGGCCCGCCAGCGCCGTGAGCGCATCGGCCCGACCGGACGCCCGCTGCCGTACTTCCCGATCCCGGGCCCGCTGACCGACCACGGCCCCGCGACGATCATCGCGATGTGCAACCAGAAGGGCGGCGTCGGCAAGACGACGTCGACCATCAACCTGGGTGCCGCGCTCGCGGAGTACGGCCGGCGCGTGCTGCTCGTGGACTTCGACCCGCAGGGCGCGCTGTCGGTCGGTCTCGGCGTCAACCCGATGGAGCTGGACCTCACCGTCTACAACCTGCTCATGGAGCGGGGCATGTCCGCGGACGAGGTCCTGCTGAAGACGGCGGTCCCCAACATGGACCTGCTGCCCTCCAACATCGACCTGTCGGCCGCCGAGGTCCAGCTGGTCTCCGAGGTCGCGCGCGAGTCGACGCTCCAGCGGGCGCTGAAGCCCCTGCTGCCCGACTACGACTACATCGTGATCGACTGTCAGCCCTCGCTCGGTCTGCTCACCGTCAACGCCCTGACGGCCGCTCACAAGGTGATCGTGCCGCTGGAGTGCGAGTTCTTCGCCCTGCGCGGCGTGGCCCTGCTGACCGAGACCATCGAGAAGGTCCAGGAGCGGCTCAACCCCGAGCTGGAGCTGGACGGCATCCTCGCCACGATGTACGACTCGCGCACGGTCCACAGCCGCGAGGTGCTGGCCCGCGTGGTCGAGGCGTTCGACGACCACGTCTACCACACGGTCATCGGCCGCACGGTCCGCTTCCCGGAGACCACGGTCGCCGGTGAGCCGATCACCACGTACGCCTCCAACTCCGTCGGTGCCGCCGCCTACCGCCAGCTCGCCAGGGAGGTGCTCGCCCGGTGTCACGCCGAGTGAGTCTGCCCGGGGCCGACGAACTGTTCCGCACGACCGGGGGGATGGCGCTCCAGCCGTCCACGCCCCGCCGCGCGGCCAACGGCGAGGCCCGGGTGCCGGCTCCCGCGGGAGAGAGCGACGAGGTGGCCGCGGCCGAGGACGCACCGCAGTCGGTGCCCGTCCAGAGCGGTGACGGAGAGGGCGCGGAGCATGCGGCGGCGGAGGCCGAGCCGGCCGAGGCCGGCGAGTCCCGCACCCGGCCGGCCCGGCGTCAGGCGGCGCAGGAAGGTTCTGCCGCGGCCGCTGCCGCGCAACCGCGCAAGCGCGGTCGGGCGGCGACCCGGCGGCCCAGCGGGCGCGAGCGGCACGACGAGAAGATCACCGTCTACGTCTCGGCCGAGGAGCTGATGGACCTGGAGCACGCGCGTCTGGTGCTCCGCGGCGAGCACGGGCTCGCGGTGGACCGCGGGCGGATCGTCCGCGAGGCGGTGGCCGTGGTCCTGGCCGACCTGGAGTCCCGCGGGGACGCGAGCATCCTCGTACGACGGCTGCGCGGGCGGTAACGGTAGCCTGCGGGGGCTATGACCTCGAACGGAGCCCCTGTCCCCGGCGCATCCGCCGGTCGTCGGCGTGCGCTGGGGCGAGGGCCGGGGGCCGCGCCGGACGAGCCGGTCGCCGTACCCGCCGAGGCGCCCGAACCGGAGCGGCCCGGACCCGAGCCGCAGGCTCCCGGACGTGAGCCGGGATCCGCACCGCCGCAGGAATCCTCCGACGGTGTCTTCAAGGTCCGCCTCTCGAACTTCGAGGGCCCCTTCGACCTGCTCCTCCAGCTGATCTCCAAGCACAAGCTGGACGTCACCGAGGTCGCCCTGTCGAAGGTCACCGACGAGTTCATGGCGCACATCCGGGCCATGGGACCCGACTGGGACCTGGACCAGACGACCGAGTTCCTCGTCGTCGCGGCCACCCTGCTGGACCTCAAGGCCGCCCGGCTGCTGCCCGCCGCCGAGGTGGAGGACGAGGCCGACCTCGCGCTGCTGGAGGCCCGGGACCTGCTGTTCGCGCGGCTGCTCCAGTACCGCGCGTACAAACAGATCGCCGACATCTTCAACCAGCGGCTCGACGAGGAGGCCCGGCGGTATCCCCGTACCGTCGGCCTCGAACCCGAGCACGCCGAGCTGCTGCCCGAGGTCGTCATCAGCATCGGCCCCGAGGGGTTCGCGAAACTCGCGGTCAAGGCGATGCAGCCCAGGCCCAAGCCGCAGGTCTACGTCGACCACATCCACGCCCCGCTGGTCAGCGTGCAGGAGCAGGCCGGCATCGTGGTGGCGCGGCTGCGGGAGCTGGGCGAGGTCAGTTTCCGGGCGCTGGTGGAGGACACCGACGACACCCTCACCGTCGTGGCGAGGTTCCTGGCGCTGCTGGAGCTGTACCGGGAGAAGGCCGTCGCCCTCGACCAGGAGACCGCCCTCGGCGAGCTGCTGGTGCGCTGGACCGGCGGGGACGGGGACGAGACGCCGAGGGTCACGGACGAGTTCGACCGGCCGCCACAGGCGCCCGAGGAGGAGAAGAAGGCATGAGCGAGCCCGCCGACCTCGACCTCAAGCCCGCCCTGGAGGCGATGCTCATGGTCGTGGACGAGCCCGCGACCGAGGAGCACCTGGCGAAGATCCTGGAGCGGCCCACGCGGCAGATCGCGGACGCGCTGCGCGAGCTGGCCGACGAGTACACCGTGCAGGGCCGCGGCTTCGAGCTGCGGTTCGTCGCCGGCGGCTGGCGCTTCTACACCCGCGCCGCCTACGCGCCGGCCGTCGAGCGGCTGGTCCTGGACGGCCAGACCGCCCGGCTCACCCAGGCCGCGCTGGAGACCCTCGCGGTCGTCGCCTACCGCCAGCCGGTCAGCCGCAGCCGCGTCTCCGCCGTGCGCGGGGTGAACTGCGACGGTGTGATGCGCACCCTCCTGCAACGCGGTCTGGTCGAGGAGGCGGGCGCGGAACCCGAAACAGGTGCGATCCTGTACAGGACGACGAACTACTTCCTGGAGCGGATGGGCCTGCGCGGCCTGGACGAGCTTCCGGAGCTCGCGCCCTTCCTCCCCGAGGCGGAGGCGATCGAGGCCGAGACCCAGGAGGGGGTCCCGTCGTTCGACCCGGACGCGCCCGACGCGCCCGGCGGTCAGGACGCAGACGACTAAGACGGAAACCTTGATGCGAAGCAGCGGCAGCGGCAAGAGCGGCGGGCGCGGTAACTACCGCGGTGCCGGCAACGACAGGGACCAGAAGCAGGGGCAGGGTCGTCCCCGCAAGCCCCGCCCCGAGGAGCGCCGCTACGACGTGGGCCCCGGGGCCACCAAGGACGGCCCCAAGGCCGGACGTGGCGGGGCGGCCCGCGGCGGTGCCAAGGGCGGCCCGAAGCGGCCCCAGCAGGGCGGCCGTACGGCCCCGGCGCGCTCGCGCGAGTACGAGACGCGGGTCGAGGAGCGCAACCGGGAGCGGTACGCGGGCAAGAAGGACATCAAGCTGCCCAAGACCTTCCCCGGCGCCGAGCAGGAGGGCGAGCGGCTGCAGAAGGTCCTCGCGCGCGCCGGCTACGGCTCCCGGCGGGCCTGCGAGGAGCTGATCGACCAGGCCCGGGTCGAGGTGAACGGCGAGATCGTCACCGAGCAGGGCAAGCGGGTCGACCCGGAGAAGGACGAGGTCAAGGTCGACGGTCTGACGGTCGCGACCCAGTCGTACCAGTTCTTCTCGCTGAACAAGCCCGCGGGCGTGGTGTCCACCATGGAGGACCCGGAGGGCCGGCAGTGCCTCGGTGACTACGTCACCAACCGCGAGACCCGGCTCTTCCACGTCGGCCGGCTCGACACCGAGACCGAGGGCGTCATCCTGCTCACCAACCACGGCGAGCTGGCGCACCGCCTCACCCACCCGAAGTACGGCGTGAAGAAGACCTATCTCGCCGCGATCGTCGGACCGATCCCGCGTGACCTGGGCAAGCGCCTGAAGGACGGCATCCAGCTGGAGGACGGCTACGCGCGCGCGGACCACTTCCGGGTGGTCGAGCAGACCGGCAAGAACTACCTGGTCGAGGTGACCCTGCACGAGGGCCGCAAGCACATCGTGCGCCGGATGCTGGCGGAGGCGGGCTTCCCCGTCGAGAAGCTGGTGCGCACCTCCTTCGGCCCGATCACCCTGGGCGACCAGAAGTCGGGCTGGCTGCGCCGCCTGTCGAACACCGAGGTCGGCATGCTGATGAAGGAAGTCGACCTCTAAAGCGCCTTGCGGTGATCACCATCCCCCTTTATTGTCACGATGACGATAAAGGGGGATGGTGCATATGCCCAAGCAGCCGGCGACCGGAGCGCTTCTCGGCCTCGCCCTCGGGGACGCCCTCGGCTACCCGACCGAGTTCAAGACCGTGCCGTTGATCGAGTCGGTGTTCGGGCCCTGGCGGAAGCTGGAGCTGTCGGAGCGCGCGCTCGTCTCCGACGACACCCAGATGACCCTCGCCCTCGGGCGAGCCCTGCGCACGGCCATGGAACGCGGACACCTCGCCCCCGAGCGGCTGGAGCGGCCCCTGCGCGAGGAGTTCGTGGACTGGTACCAGTCGCCGGAGAACAACCGCGCCCCCGGCAACACCTGTCTGCGGGCCTGCGAGCTGCTGAAGGCGGAGGGCCGCGCCTGGCAGGACGCCAGCCAGCTCGGCTCCAAGGGCTGCGGCGCCAACATGAGGGTCGCCCCGATCGGCCTCGCCCCCGGTCTGAGCGACGAACAGCGCGCCGGCGCCGCCCAGTTGCAGGCCGCGCTCACCCACGGCCACCCCACCGCGCTGGCCGCCTCCGACCTCACCGCCCACGCCGTCCACCTGCTCGCCCGGGGCACCGACCCGGCCGGACTGGTCGGACGCCTGCGCTCGTACGCCCTGCGGAACCGCACCCGCTACGACCACACCTGGCTCGGCGACCTGTGGACCCGGTCCCAGGACCCCGGCCCCGAGCACTTCATCGCGCGCGGCTGGGACGAGTGCCTGGAGATCCTCGGCCGGCTCCAGGAGGCCGTACGGACCGTGTCCCCGGAGACCGACCCCTGCCTGGCCACCGGCGAGGGCTGGATCGCCGAGGAGGCACTCGCCACCGGGCTGCTGTGCTTCCTGCTCTTCCCCGACGAACCCCTCACCGCGCTGCGCCGGGCCGCCTGCACCGCCGGCGACTCCGACTCCATCGCCTGCCTCACCGGCGCCTTCGCGGGCGCCTGGCTGGGCGCCGACGCCTGGCCCGCCGACTGGGCCGGCCGGATCGAGTACCGAGGCGACCTGTTGGCCCTCGGAGCGCTCTGGGACGCTTAGTCCATGATCGACGACCTCGACATCGACCTGGCCCCGGTGGTCGCGGAACAGCCCGACCCGCTGCTGTTCGCCACCGTCTCGGGAGCCCACCTGTACGGCTTCCCCTCGCAGGACTCCGACGTGGACCTGCGGGGCGTCCATCTGCTCCCCGCCGCCGACCTCGTCGGACTGCGCGAGCCCGAGGAGACCCGCTCGCGGGCCTGGGTCCGGTACGGCGTCGAGCTGGACCTCGTCACCCACGACCTGCGCAAATTCGTACGGCTGATGCTCCGCCGCAACGGCTATGTGCTGGAGCAGTTGCTCTCGCCCCTGGTCGTGCACACCACCGACGCCCACCGGGAGCTGGCCGCCCTGGCCCCCGGCGTCCTCACCAGCCACCACGCCCACCACTACCGCGGGTTCGCGGTGACCCAGTGGCGGCTGTTCGAGAAGACCGGCGAACTCAAGCCGCTGCTCTACACCTTCCGGGTCCTGCTCACCGGCATCCACCTCATGCGCAGCGGCGAGGTCCAGGCCCACCTGCCCACCCTCCTGGACGAGGTCGGCGGGCCCGGCTACCTGCCCGAGCTGATAGCCGCCAAGCGGGAGCGGGAACACGGCACGGCCGACGTCGACCGCGAGCGCGTCGAGGCCGACGTGGAGCGGCTGCACGACGTGCTCGACGAGGCGCAGGCCGGCTCAGCCCTGCCCGACGCGGCCGGCGCCCACGACGCCCTGCACGACCTGGTGGTCCGGCTCCGGCTGGAGGGCTGAGGCCCGGCGCACCCGGTACAGGAAGCCGGCCACGCGCGCGTGGTCCGGCTCCGGCGGCAGCGGGCTGCCCGGCAGGGCCTCCTCGGCCTCGGCCGCCAGCCGGACCATCCACGCCTCGACCTCGGCCCACGGCAGCTCGCCGCGCTTGACCGCCAGCAGGGGCTCGCGCTGCTCACCGACGTCGATCACCAGCTCGCCGGTGCGCAGCAGGTCCCGGGCGCTCATCAGCAGGCGCAGCAGATGCATCGCGTGCTTCCAGCGCGGGGCGCCCGTGGCGCGGACGTCGGCGTCGAGCTTCTTGCGCTGGCCGAGGGCGTAGCGCGTGAAGGTGTCGTAGGCCTGCCGGGACAGGAAAGCGCCGCGCAGGGACAGCAGCTCACGGCCGGTGTCGTCCATGTGCTCCACCAGCGGGGAGTGGAGGCACTCCAGGATGTTCGGGTTGCCGCGCAGCGCCAGCTCGCAGAAGCGTTCCAGCTCCCAGGAGAACTGCTCTTCGCCCGGTCCCTCGGCATGCGTCGGCGGCTTCTCGAACCGCCAGAACAACGGGGTCGGGGCGAGGAACACCCCGCGCCGGTCGGTGTCGCTGGCGTCCGTCGCCAGACCGAAGGCGCGGGAGCCCATGACACAGGCGTAGACCGTGTGGTCGCGTACGAGGTCGTGCGGCTGCATCCCCGGAGCGTACGCGGCCGCCTCAGTCCACGTGGATCGAGTTTCCGTCCACCGTGACCGACCGCTTCTCCAGCGGCCTGGTCGCGGGGCCGTGGGCCACCGAACCGTCGGCGATCCGGAACCTGCTGCCGTGGCAGGGGCAGTCGATGGTGCCGTCCGCCACCTCGCTCACCGTGCAGCCCTGGTGGGTGCAGACCGCCGAGAAGGCCTTGAAGTCACCCTTCTTCGGCTGGGTGACCACCACCTTCTCCTTCGTGAACACCTTGCCGCCGCCCTGAGGGATGTCGCTGGTCCGCGCCAGCGCCTTCGCGGCGGGGGACGCCTCCCTCGCGGCGGGGGACGCCTCTTCGGCGGCGGGGGGCACCGACGACGCCGACCTCGACGCCGTCGCGGCCGCACCGCCGTCCTCGCCGCCGCACCCCACGCATCCCAGGGCGAGCGCACCGGCGCCCGTGGCGAGGACTGTTCGCCGTGTCGCTGGCTGGGGCATGTCAGACCTCCGTACAGAAGTGCATATCGGTGGATACCGGAACTTCCGCATCGTCTCAGCGAGCGAGCGGCGCACGCCCGTCCCGCGCGGGCTGACTAGGCTGGACGGACCAACAACGGAACACGCACGTCAGCGAGGAGCAGCGCCGTGGCGGTACGAGCGGTCCGGGGGGCCGTCCAACTGGAGCGGGACGAGGCCGGACACATGGAGGAGCAGGTGGGAGCCCTGCTCACCGCCGTCCTGGAGCGGAACGGACTGACCGCCGACGACCTGATCAGCATCTGGTTCACGGCCACCCCCGACCTGCACAGCGACTTCCCGGCCGTCGCCGCCCGCAAGCTCGGCATCGTGGACGTCCCCCTCATCTGCGCCCAGGAACTGGACATCGAGGGCGCCATGCCCCGGGTGGTGCGGATCCTCGCGCACATCGAGTCGGACAAGCCCCGCGCCGCCATCAACCACGTCTACCTCGGCGCCGCCGCGGCCCTGCGCAAGGACATCGCCCAGTGAGAACCGCACTCGTCATCGGAACCGGCCTCATCGGCACCTCCGCCGCCCTGGCCCTCGCCCAGCGCGGCGTCACCGTCCACCTCGCCGACCACGACCCCGAGCAGGCCCGCACGGCCGCCGCGCTCGGCGCCGGCACCGACGAGGCCCCGGAGGGCCCGGTCGACCTGGCGATCGTGGCCGCCCCGCCCGCCCATGTGGCCCGGCTGCTCGCCGACGCGATGCGCCGGGGCGTGGCCCGCGGCTACCTGGACGTCGCCAGCGTCAAGGGCGGCCCCCGCCGCGAGCTGGAGGCGCTCGGCCTGGACCTCACCGCGTACATCGGCAGCCACCCCATGTCCGGCCGGGAGAAGTCCGGCCCGCTGGCCGCCACCGGCGACCTCTTCGAGGGCCGCCCCTGGGTGCTCACCCCGACCCGGGACACCGACACCGAGGTGCTCAACCTCGCCCTGGAGCTGGTCTCGCACTGCCGGGCCGTCCCGGTCGTCATGGACGCCGACGCCCACGACCGCGCCGTGGCCCTCGTCTCCCACATGCCCCACCTGGTGTCCAGCATGGTCGCCGCGCGCCTGGAGCACGCCGAGGAGGCCGCCGTACGGCTGTGCGGGCAGGGCATCCGGGACGTGACCCGGATCGCCGCCTCCGACCCGCGCATGTGGATCGACATCCTGTCCGCGAACCCCGGCCCGGTCGCCGACCTGCTCTCCGACGTCGCCGCCGACCTGGAGGAGACGGTCCGCGCGCTGCGCGCCCTGCAGTCCTCCGACGAGGAGAAGCGGACCGAGGGCACCGCCGGCATCGAGGACGTGCTGCGCCGCGGCAACGCCGGCCAGGTGCGGGTACCCGGCAAGCACGGCAGCGCCCCGCGCGTGTACGAGACCGTCGTCGTCCTCATCGACGACCAGCCCGGGCAGCTGGCGCGCATCTTCGCGGACGCGGGCCGGGCCGGGGTCAACATCGAGGACGTCCGGATCGAGCACGCGACCGGACAGCAGGCCGGTCTGGTGCAGCTCATGGTCGAACCGAAGGCCGCCGCGGCCCTGAAGGAGGCGCTGCGCGAGCGGGGCTGGGCACTGCGCCAGTAACACCCGGTGAGGGCGGCTCCCGCGAGCCAGTAACCTTGTCCGGGGCGCCCTCGCGCCCCGGACCCCGCCCACCACCCTTCACCAGGAAGGTGCCCTCCCGTGGAAAACGGCGCCGCCCCGACCGCCAAGCCCGTGATCGTCGCGATCGACGGTCCCTCCGGCACGGGCAAGTCGAGCACGTCGAAGGCCGTGGCCGCGCAGCTCGGCCTGAGCTACCTGGACACCGGTGCCCAGTACCGGGCCATCACCTGGTGGATGGTGACCAACGGCATCGACCTGGAGGACCCGACCGCCATCGCCGCCGTCGCGGGCAAGCCGGAGATCGTCTCCGGCACGGACCCGGCCGCCCCGACCATCACGGTCGACGGCGTCGACGTCGCCGCCCCGATCCGCACCCAGGAGGTCACCTCCAAGGTCAGCGCGGTCAGCGCGGTGCCCGAGGTGCGCGCCCGGATCACCGAGCTGCAGCGCTCGCTGGCCGCCGCCGCGGAGCACGGCATCGTGGTCGAGGGCCGGGACATCGGTACGACCGTCCTGCCGGACGCCGACCTGAAGATCTTCCTCACCGCTTCCCCGGAGGCCCGTGCGGCCCGCCGCAGCGGTGAGCTGAAGGGCGCCGACGTCCACGCCACCCGCGAGGCCCTGATCAAGCGGGACGCGGCCGACTCCAGCCGCAAGACCTCGCCGCTCGCCAAGGCGGACGACGCGGTCGAGGTGGACACCACCGAGCTCACCCTCGCCCAGGTCATCGAGTGCGTCGTCACCCTGGTCGAGGAGAAGCGGGCCGGGAAGTGAGCCGTACGCCGGTCGCGTCCGAGCGGGGCGCCGAGGTCGGGCGGCGCATCGGCGTCGGCCTGATGTACGGCCTGTGGCGGCCGCGCGTGCTCGGCGCCTGGAAGGTGCCGGCCACCGGCCCCGTGATCCTCGCCGTGAACCACTCCCACAACATCGACGGCCCGATGGTCATGGGCGTGGCACCCAGGCCGACGCACTTCCTGATCAAGAAGGAAGCCTTCATCGGCCCGCTGGACCCCTTCCTGACCGGCATCGGCCAGCTGAAGGTGGACCGCGCCGCCGCCGACCGCACCGCGATCGGCCAGGCTCTCGACGTGCTGGCGGCCGGGGGAGTGCTGGGCATCTTCCCGGAGGGCACCCGGGGCGAGGGCGACTTCGCCTCGCTGCGCGCCGGGCTCGCCTACTTCGCGGTCCGCAGCGGGGCGCCGATCGTCCCCGTGGCCGTCCTGGGAAGCGCCGAGCGGCCCGGACGGTTGATAAAGGCGCTGCCCCCGCTGCGCTCCCGCGTCGACGTCGTCTTCGGCGACCCGTTCGAGGCGGGCGACGGCAGCGGGCGGCGTACGCGCAGGGCGCTGGACGAGGCGACCGAGCGCATCCAGAAGCAGCTCACCAGCCACCTGGAAAACGCCAGGCGCCTGACCGGGCGCTAGGCGACACTTGAGTAGTGGATCAGCCGCTGTACGGCGGTCCACCGATCACCACGAACGAACGAGGTACGGACTTCATGAACGACGACATCCAGCCCGACGGCTCGGACGTGTACGACAACGCGCACGAGTACGAGCACGGGGCTCTCGGCGACGCCGAGTACGCGGAGTTCATGGAGCTCGCGGCGGAAGAGGGCTTCGACATCGAGGACGTCGAGGGCGCCATCGAGGCGGCGGGCCACGGTCCGCTGCCCGTGCTCGCCGTCGTCGGCCGCCCCAATGTCGGCAAGTCGACCCTGGTGAACCGGATGATCGGCCGCCGTGAGGCGGTCGTGGAGGACCGGCCGGGCGTCACCCGCGACCGCGTCACCTACGAGGCCGAGTGGGCCGGCCGCCGCTTCAAGGTCGTCGACACCGGCGGCTGGGAGCAGGACGTCCTCGGTATCGACGCCTCCGTGGCCGCGCAGGCCGAGTACGCGATCGAGGCCGCCGACGCGGTCGTCTTCGTCGTCGACGCCAAGGTCGGCGCGACCGACACCGACGAGGCGGTCGTCCGGCTGCTGCGCAAGGCCGGCAAGCCGGTCGTGCTCTGCGCCAACAAGGTCGACGGCCCGAGCGGCGAGGCCGACGCGGCCTACCTGTGGAACCTGGGCCTCGGCGAGCCCCACCCGGTCTCGGCCCTGCACGGCCGCGGCACCGGCGACATGCTCGACGCCGTCCTGGAGGTCCTGCCGAGCGCCCCGGAGCAGTCCTTCGGCACCGCGATCGGCGGCCCCCGCCGCATCGCCCTCATCGGCCGCCCGAACGTCGGCAAGTCCTCGCTGCTGAACAAGGTGGCCGGCGAGGAGCGCGTCGTCGTCAACGAGCTGGCGGGCACCACCCGCGACCCGGTGGACGAGATCATCGAACTCGGCGGCAAGACCTGGAAGTTCGTGGACACCGCCGGCATCCGCAAGCGGGTCCACCTCCAGCAGGGCGCCGACTACTACGCCTCGCTGCGCACCGCCGCCGCGGTGGAGAAGGCCGAGGTCGCGGTCGTCCTGATCGACGCCTCCGAGTCCATCTCCGTGCAGGACCAGCGGATCATCAGCATGGCGGTCGAGGCGGGCCGCGCGATGGTCATCGCCTTCAACAAGTGGGACACCCTCGACGAGGAGCGCCGCTACTACCTGGAGCGGGAGATCGAGACCGAGCTGGGCCAGGTCGCCTGGGCGCCCCGGGTCAACGTCTCGGCGCGTACCGGCCGGCACATGGAGAAGCTGGTCCCGGCGATCGAGACGGCGCTGGCGGGCTGGGAGACGCGCGTCCCCACCGGCCGCCTGAACGCCTTCCTCGGCGAGCTGGTCTCGGCCCACCCGCACCCGATCCGGGGCGGCAAGCAGCCACGCATCCTGTTCGGCACCCAGGCCGGCACCAAGCCCCCGCGGTTCGTGCTCTTCGCCTCCGGCTTCATCGAGGCCGGCTACCGGCGCTTCATCGAGCGCCGGCTGCGTGAGGAGTTCGGCTTCGAGGGCACCCCGATCCATATCTCGGTGCGGGTGCGCGAGAAGCGCGGCGCGAAGAAGAAGTGACGGCGGTACGACGCGTCAGGGCGGCCCTGGTTCTCCAGGGCCGCCCTTGCCGTCCGTGTCACGCGCCCCGGCGCTGTCCCGGGGGCAGGGCGGCCGCGATGGTGCCGACGCGCTGCCACTGCGACTGCTGCCGGGCGCTGTAGGCCCCCGCGCTGTAGGCGCTGTACGAGCTGCTGAACGACCCCGGCCGGTGGCCGCCGTACGTGCCCGCGCCGTCCGGGAGGTCCCCGAAGGCGCTGAACCTCAGCTCCTCCTCGCCGCTGCGGTCACCCGGCAGCGTGCGGAAGGTCTTGACCCACTCCGCGTAGAGCGAGTCGTAGATCGGCGTGGCCGACGGCCCGCCGGAGGGCTCGTGCGCCGTCCGGGCGGACGGCACGGACGAGAAGGACCGGCGGGGAGAAGTGTCGTATGCGTGCACGTATGTCCAAACGACCGGGCCTTCAAAGAGATGCGGTCGGCGGACTCACCGGGGCTCAGGTGCCCGCGAGGGGCAGCGCGGCGGCGACCAGCTTGCCGCCCGCCGCGGCCTTGTCCAGCGCCTCCCGCAGCAGGTCCTCCCGCGGCTGACGCCCGATGGACCCCACCGGCGCCGCGAACAGCAGCACCTGCTGGTGCTTGTTCGCCGCGGCCCGCCAGCTGTCCGTCACCTGCAGCGGCTGGTGCGCCTGCCACCAGGCGACCGGCTGCCCCCCGGCGGCGGAAGGCTGCAGCACCGCGTGCAGCTGGCCCATGGCCAGCAGGACGGACCAGCCGTGCAGCACCGGCGGGACGGACGCCAGCTCGGTCACCGGCATGAAGCCCTGCTCGATGAGGAGCGGCAGGAAGTCGTCGCCGGACCCGGTGGTGCCCGGACGGACGATCGGCGAGGTCGGCTCGACGACGAGCGCGGGGTGCAACTCGCCGTCGAGCAGGACGAGTCCGCTGGTCACGCCGAGCACCGCCTGCTCGGGCACGGCCTTCTGCGGCTCGCCCCGGGTCGGGTCGCCGCCGACGGCGCCGATGGACCGGACGGCGCCCTGCAACTGCTCCTCCGTCACCTGGACGACCTGCGAGGGCAGACAGCTGGCGTGGGCGAAGGCGAGGACGGCGGTCTCGTCGCCGACGAACAGAACGGTGCTGGTGCGCTCCTGCTCGGAGTCGCCCGGGGTGCGACAGGACGTGCAGTCGTAACTGCCCGGGGCGTTCTCTCCGGCGAGCAGCCGGTCGGCTTCTTCGTCGCCGATCTCGGCGCGTACGTCGTCGCTGACGTCGAGCATGCGCGGCACGGGTGGCTCCCTCGGGATGCGGTGCTGGGGTCGGCCGGGTGGCTCCCGGCCGATGAGCCCCGGGGTTCCGGGCTCATGAAGAAGACAACGGGCGTCCTGTGGTGGGAGTCACGCCCCGACGCGGACCGGTTCGGACCGGCCACCGCACGCGGTCACCTTGGGTGCGGAATCGGCCACTCACCGTCAATTACGCGCGCGGTCAAGGAACTTGGGCAGGTGAAGTGGGTCACAGATCGCCTCGACGGGTGGTAGAAAAATCAGGAAATCAGAGCATGTAGTGGGTGACCGAAAATTGCCGCTACCTGCGGTAACGCCCAACTGGCCTGGAGCGACGACGAGTTGGTTGATTCGGGCCGCTCGTCCTCCATACATTCCTCCGCCGTGTGCAACGAGCACCGCTCGGGTACGTCCGCCGGCCGGCACAGGCAGAGCTGCATCGCCGACTCCGGTCACGGCGGGCGGGGCGGGCGCGAGGAACCGCGGTCCTACGCGGTGAGGCGCGCTCCGCCTTGGGGGAGCCCGGGTTCGTGGAGAGGGAACTACATGTCCGAGTGTGCCGATACCACCCGCAACACCGCCCGTCCCGCGAGCGCCCGTCCCGACGGATCCCGCAAGGGCCGTACGACGGCCGCACTCGCCGGAGCCGCCCTGCTGGCCCCGCTGGGACTGCTGGCCGCGACCGGCAACGCCGCCGCGGCGGACAACGGAGTGTGGGACCGCATCGCCCAGTGCGAGAGCGGCGGCAACTGGCACATCAACACCGGCAACGGCTACTACGGCGGACTCCAGTTCTCCGCCTCGACCTGGCGCGCGTACGGCGGCTCCGCCTACGCCCCGACGGCCGACCAGGCCTCCAGGAGCGCGCAGATCGCCGTCGCCACCAAGGTCCAGCAGTCCCAGGGCTGGGGCGCCTGGCCGGTCTGCTCGGCCCGGGCCGGAGCCTCCGGAGCCGCTCCGGCCGCGGCCCACACCGGGTCCTCCGGTACGGCGGCCTCCCGCGGCGGCGCGACGACGAAGTCCGCCCCGGCGAAGTCCGCCCCGGCGAAGGCGCCGGAGCGTCCGGCGGCCACCACGCACCGCGGCGCCTCCCACGGTGACTACACCGTCCGCGAGGGCGACACCCTGAGCACCATCGCCGCCCGGCACGGGACCACCTGGCAGCGGATCTACGCCGCCAACAAGGCCGTCATCGGCGACGACCCGAACCTGATCGTGCCCGGCCAGCGCCTCGCGCTCTGAGTCCGGCACACCACAGCGCACAGCCGCCGCCCCGACGAGGGCGGCGGCTGTCCGTGTCCCTCCCTGTCCCCGGCGTGTTCCCGGCGCACGCGCCGTCAGGAGGATTCGGGACCGGCCTGGTGCCGCTTCGGCTCGGGCTGCGGGGTCTGGGCCGCGTACTCCGGGTGGTGCAGGTCGAACGCCGGGGACTCCGAGCGGATCCGGGGGAGGGTGACGAAGTTGTGCCGGGGCGGCGGGCAGGAGGTCGCCCACTCCAGGGAGCGGCCGTAGCCCCAGGGGTCGTCGGTCTCGACCTTCTCGCCGTACATGGCGGTCTTCCAGACGTTGTACAGGAACGGCAGCGTGGACAGGCCGAGCAGGAACGAGCCGATCGTGGAGACCGTGTTGAGCGTGGTGAAGCCGTCGGCCGCCAGATAGTCGGCGTACCGGCGGGGCATGCCCTCGGCGCCCAGCCAGTGCTGCACCAGGAAGGTCGTGTGGAAGCCCGTGAACAGCGTCCAGAACTGGATCTTCCCGAGCCGCTCGTCCAGCATCCGGCCGGTGAACTTCGGCCACCAGAAGGAGAAGCCGCCGAAGACCGCGAACACCACGGTGCCGAAGACCACGTAGTGGAAGTGGGCGACCACGAAGTACGAGTCCGTGACGTGGAAGTCCATGGGCGGGGACGCCAGGATCACCCCGGTCAGACCGCCGAGCAGGAACGTCACCAGGAAGCCCATCGCCCACAGCATCGGGGTCTCGAAGGACAGCGAGCCCTTGATCATCGTGCCGGTCCAGTTGAAGAACTTCACGCCCGTCGGCACCGCGATCAGGAACGACATGAAGGAGAAGAACGGCAGCAGCACCGCGCCGGTGGCGAACATGTGGTGCGCCCACACCACCATCGACAGCCCGGTGATCGCCATCGTGGCGCCGACCAGCGTCAGATAGCCGAAGATCGGCTTCCGGCTGAACACCGGGATGATCTCCGTGATGATCCCGAAGAACGGCAGCGCGATGATGTAGACCTCGGGGTGCCCGAAGAACCAGAACAGGTGCTGCCACAGCAGCGCCCCGCCGTTCGCCGCCTGGAACACGTGCGAGCCGAACCGCCGGTCCGACTCCAGCGCCAGCAGCGCCGCCGCCAGCACCGGGAACGCCATCAGGATCATGATCGACGTGAACAGGGTGTTCCAGGTGAAGATCGGCAGCCGGAACATCGTCATGCCCGGCGCGCGCATCCCGACGATGGTGGCGACGAAGTTGACCGCGCCGAGGATCGTCCCGAAGCCGGCCAGCGCCAGCCCCATGATCCACAGGTCGGCGCCGACGCTGGGGGAGTGCCTGAGGTCGTTGAGCGGCGCGTAGGCGAACCAGCCGAAGGCGGCCGCCCCGTCGGGCACCATCAGCGAGCCCAGCACGATCAGCCCGCCGAACGCGAACAGCCAGTACGACAGCATGTTCAGCCGGGGGAACGCGACGTCGGGGGAGCCGATCTGCAAGGGCATCAGCTCGTTGGCGAAGCCCGCGAAGCTCGGCGTCGCGAACAGCAGCAGCATGATCGTGCCGTGCAGCGTGAACATCTGGTTGAACTGGTTGTTGTCCAGCAGCTGGAGTCCCGGCCGGGCGAGTTCCGCGCGCATCAGCAGCGCCATGACGCCGCCCGCGAGGAAGAATCCGAACGCCGTGATCAGGTAGAGGTGGCCGATCTTCTTGTGGTCGGTGGTGGTGAGCCAGTCCACCACCAGCCGGCCGCCCCGGTCGCGCCACCCCGGTCGTGCCGCCGTCCCGACGGTCTCGGTCCCCATCGCTCGCTCGCCCCTTCGCATCGTCGCGCCCGGGCCCGCCGCCGCCCGCGGCACGCGTACCCGCGGGCCGCCGTCCTGATGCCCGCCGGGCGTGCGCTCCGGCAGGGGGCGTCCGGCGGTTGTGTGCTGAATCCGTGAAATTCCTATGTGGCGTCAGCTGCCGTGGCGCCCCGGCGGATTGCGCGGGGAATCGCGTCCCGGGCCCGCCCCGATCCCCACTGCGGCACTTTCCGCCGGGGAATTCGGAGTGGCTATCCGACACGCGTGAATTCTGTTCGATTACCCCGGTAGGCCGAACGGAAACCCCCGTACGTGTGACGGAGTTCGAGTAAAACGCGGGTCCGCAGGCTGTGACAGAAGTGTGACGGGGGGCGGACGCTTCTCTTACCCGGACGTGCGGGACTAGCGTGGCCGCATGGCACCGATTCCCACTCCGCCAGCGGAGCCCCAGGACAGTCCGGACGGCTACGTCGGTCTCGACGCCGTGCACGCCGAGCGGCTCGCTCGGGAGCGCGGCTGGTCGACGGTACGGTCGCTGCCGCCGGGCGCGATCATCACCATGGAGTACCGGGCCGGGCGGCTCAACTTCGAGGTGCGGGACGGCCGGGTGTCCCGCTGCTGGAAAGGCTGACCGCCGGCCGGTCCGGGCACGCGGACGACGAAGGCCCCGCTCCTCTTTCCCGGAGCGGGGCCTTCCGTCTGGCGCGGGGGTGGTGGTGCGTACCGGAACCCCGCTGCCGTTTCCCGCCGTCAGCCGCCGGTCAGGGGGCGGGCCGGCTGGGAGGTGCCGCGCGGGAGCCGCTCGGTGTGCGGGAGCCGGTCGGCGTGCGGCGGGCGACGGCTGCCCGCCGGGGTGACCGGGGTGCGCTCCGAACGGGCCGTGTGCGGTCCGGGCGCCAGATGCGCCAGGCCACGGGAGGTCCGGGTGGCGGAGACCGGCTCGCGGGCCGGCGTCGGCGGTTCGGCCGGTGCCGGTTGCTCGGCCATCGCCGGCTGCTCGGCCATCGCCTGCGGTTCGGCCGGCGCGCCGCGCGCGGTGAGCACGACCGGCGTGACCGGGACGGCCGGCTCGGTCGCGGGCCGGCCGCGGCGCGCGCGCCAGCGGTCGCGCAGGTCGAAGAGGACCAGTTCCGCCCTGGCGATCAGCGGCTCGAACCAGGGCAGGGCGAGCAGGATCAGCAGGCCCGCGGCCCAGCCCAGCAGCACGTCGCTCAGCCAGTGCGTACCGAGGTAGACGGTGGTGAGGCCGACGCCGAGCGAGGTGACCGCGGAGAGGGCCGACAGCCAGCGGCGCGCTCTCGGGGTGGAGGCCAGATACGCCAGGATTCCCCAGGTCACCACCGCGTTGGCGGTGTGGCCGCTGGGGAATATATCGCCGCCCATGCCCATCTCGTTCGAGCCGATCACGGTGGCGTAGTGCGGACCGAGCCGTCCCATGCCGATCTTGGCGGCGCCGACCGTGATGTTCAGCAGCAGCAGCGAGGTGGCCAGGGTGAGCAGCGGCCGGACGGTGTGCTGCCGCCAGGAGCGCCAGCCGAGCCAGGCCGCGACCATCACGGCGGTGGGGCCGCGCTGGCCCAGCACCACGTAGTAGTCGAGGAACGCGTGGATCTCGGGCCACTGCTGGTACGGCCGGAAGAACATGACCTGCCAGTCCAGCCGGACCAGCCACGAGGTGGTCACCACGGCCCACACGATCGCCAGGTAGAAAGCCAGGGTCGCCGAGAACAGAACGACCCTGTGCCGGCTCATCCTCGGCACATCGATGTGGGCCGGTCGTTCCGGCTCACGGTCCAGCCTGGCGAACACCCGGTCCAGACGCCGGGTGAGGTTTCGTTCGGTACGCACCCAATCGACGTTACAGCGAGTGAGCGGTGTTCCCGGTCGAAACAGGGGCTTTGTGATGACGATGTGATGTGGGAAACGTCTCAAGGGCGGCCCCAATTCCGAGGATTCCGCAATCCGATGAGACCGTTCGGGCCAATTCCTTTGATCGTTCCGGGTGTTGTTTATATCGCGCTTATGAATGCGTTAACCCGGTCCTGGTACGGAATTTTCCGGGGCGTCATCGGGCGGACTGGTGGATCATGGCGGACCGGAGCCGTTCAGCCAGAAGGCCCCGTAGACCGACGCCGCGACCGCCAACCCGGCGACGACCAGGGCCGACCGGGGGACGCGCAGCCGGGCCAGGGCGCCGGCGAGCGGCAGCAGCACCGGGAAGGCGGGCATCAGCAGCCGCGGCTTGGAACCGAAGTAGCTGGACGCGCACAGGGCGAGGGCGAGCACGACGCCCGTGTACACCAGCAGGGCGACCGGCTGGCGTCCGCGGACACCGGTGACGTACAGCCAGATCAGCAGGGCGACCCCGAGGATCAGGCCCAGGCCGGCGAGGGCGGACGGAAATGACGTGAACTTGTCGGCCACGAAGCGGGCGAAGGCGTAGCCGCCGTCGAAGCCGTTGCGCCATCCGGCCTGGACGTCCAGATATCCGAGCGGGCCCTTGCCGGTGCGGTGGCCGACCCAGAGGACGTACCCGGCGGCGCCGAGCGGAGCGATCAGCATGCCGAGGGCACGCCGCCGGACGGAGGCGCGCGGAACGGCGGACGCGCTGGGGGTGGGCGCGGGAGCTTGCGGGGCGGTGAGCGCGCCGGGGGTCGGCTCGGTGAGTGCGCCGGGCGCGGGGGCGTGGGCATCGGAGTGTGCGCGGGGGGTGTGTTCGTCGTGGTGCGCGCCCGGCGTGTGCCGCGTGCCGCGCTCTCGCACGAACGAGACCACGCCAGCTGTCCACACCGCCGCGACCACCGCCACCCCCACCGGCCGGGTCAGCCCCGCCAGCGCCGCCAGCGTGCCCGCGCTCAGCCACCGCCCGGTCAGCACCGCGTACAGCGACCAGGCCGCCAGCGCCGTGAACAGCGACTCGCTGTACGCCATCGACTGCACCACCCCGACCGGCAGCACCGCCCACAGCAGCACGGCACAGACCCCGACCCGGGGCCCGTACACCCGGTCCGCGACCGCGAAGATCCCGGCCGCGGCGGCGAGCGAGGCCAGCAGGCTCACCACGAACCCGGCGTCCGCGTACGACAGCGGACCGACCGCGTGCAGCAGCCGCTCCAGCCACGGCAGCAGCGGGAAGAACGCCAGGTTGGAGTGGACGTCCCCGTTCGGCAGCCGCACCTCGTAGCCGTAGCCCAGCTCGGCGACCCGCGTGTACCACAGCGAGTCCCAGCGCGCGGTGAGCACCGTGTACGCGCTCTTGCCGCGCGCGGCGCTCCACACCGCCAGCACCACCAGCCCCAGGGCGCGGACCGCCGCATAGCCCAGCAGGGCCGGGGCCGCCCGGCGCAGAAGAGGGGCGTGGGGCCGGGCCACGCGCGTTGCAAGATCGGTCACGGGCTCGATTATCGACCGGGCACCCCACCGGACCGGTCGCCGGGTCCCGGTCAAGAGGGGGTGACGTGGCGTACGCCACACGGGTTCCGTCGTGCGTGTGAGAGGTCCGCCACGTGCCCCCGCGGCGAACTCGCGTACGCTGACGAGTCACCCGCGAGGGTTCGCGCGGGCCGGAGACACCGCTCCTCTCCGGCCGTACGACAGGGAGTCCCCACCCCGTCGGTCCGCCCCACGCGAGGGATCATCTGGGAGGTACGTACATGTCCGGGACGACCACGGCTGCCGTACGGCCGCGCCGTCGGACGCCCGGGGCCGGTGCCAACCGCTGGGTCGTCCTCGTCGTGCTCTGCGTCAGCCTGCTGCTCGTCGCGCTCGACGCGACCGTGCTGCACGTGGCGGTCCCCGCCGTCACCGAGGACCTCAAGCCCGGCGCCATCGAGCTGCTCTGGATCGTCGACGTCTATCCGCTGGTCTGCGCCTCGCTGCTGATCCTCTTCGGCACCCTCGGCGACCGGGTGGGCCGCAGACGCGTCCTGCTGCTCGGCTACGGCCTCTTCGGCGTCGCCTCCGCCGTGGCGGCGTTCGCGCAGACCGCCGAGATGCTCATCCTGGCCCGCGCGCTGCTCGGCGTCGGCGGCGCGATGATCATGCCCGCGACCCTGTCGCTCCTGCGCCAGGTCTTCCCCGACCGGCGTGAGCGCGCCCTCGCCATCGGCATCTGGAGCGCGGTCGCCGCGGTCGGTGCGGCGGTCGGTCCGCTGCTCGGCGGCTTCCTGCTGGAGCACTTCTGGTGGGGCGCGGTCTTCCTGGTCAACATTCCGCTGATGCTGGTCAGCCTCCCCGTGGGCCGGGCCCTGCTGCCCGAGTCCCGGGGCGAGCGCGAGGGGCCCTGGGACGTGACCGGCGCGCTGATGGCGGCGGCCGGGCTCTTCGGCGTGGTCCTCGGCGTGAAGCGGCTCGGCGGCGGGGAGGCGGCGGCGAGCCCCTTCACCGTGCTGCCGCTGCTGATCGGCGCGGCCCTCCTCTTCCTCTTCGTACGGCGCCAGCGCCGGCTCCCGCATCCGCTGGTGGACCTGCGGATGTTCCGGCGGCCCGCGTTCAGCACCTCGGTGGGCTGCATCGTGCTGGCCATGCTCGCGCTGGTCGGCCTGGAGCTGATCGCCGCCCAGTACCTTCAGCTGGTCCTCGGTCTGTCCCCGCTGGAGACCGGCCTCAGGCTGCTGCCCCTGACCGTGGCGGCCATGGCGGCGGGCCTGGCGGGCGCGCGCATGCTGCGCCGCTTCGGGCCGCGCCGGATGGTGTGCTTCGGCTTCTGCCTGACGGCCGCGGCGGTGCTGACGCTGACGGCGATGGGCGGTACCGACAACCCGACGCTGCTGCTGGCCGGTTTCGTGCTGCTGGGCTTCGGTCTGGAGACCACGCTCTTCGGGGCGTACGAGTCGATGCTCAGCGAGGCCCCGGCCGACCAGGCCGGCGGCGCGGCGGCGATCGGCGAGACGTCGTACCAGCTCGGCGCCGGCATCGGCATCGCGCTGCTGGGTAGCGTGATGAACGCGGCCTACGCGCCGGGGCTGCGCGCGGTGCCGGGCGTGCCGCGGCGCGCGTCGGACGCGGCGGGCCACTCGCTCGGCGAGGCCTACGAGGTCGCCGGCCGGCTCGGCGGCACCGCCGGGGCGGCGCTGCGCCGGGCGGCGCGGGACTCCTTCGTGCACGGGCTGCATGTGACCCTGCTGGTGAGCGCGGGCCTGTTGCTGCTGGGCGCGGTGATGGCGCTCAGGCTGCCGTGGATCATGCAGTGCGGCGACGAGCAGGCCGGTGCCGAGGAGCGGGCCGACGCGGAGGAGCGGGCCGGTGCCGAGGTGGGGCTGCCGGCGCCGCGGGAGGCGGAGGCGGCGGCCGGGAAGCCGCGGGTCACCGCCTGACCCCCTCTGGACGTGCGGGACACTGCACCGTAACGTCGGCCCGAGAGCCGTAACTAGCGCTGCTAGTTTTGCCGACGTCCCGTGTCCGGAGGGTGTTCCATGTCCGCGTCCGCGAAGCTGCCCCCGTTCGATGCCGCCGACCCGCTCGGGATCGACGACCTGCTGGAGCCGGAGGACCGGGCCGTCCGGGACACCGTCCGCACCTGGGCGGCCGACCGTGTGCTGCCGTACGTCGCCGACTGGTACGAGAAGGGGGAGCTGCCCGGGATCCGGGACCTCGCCCGCGAACTGGGGTCGATCGGCGCGCTCGGCATGTCGCTCACGGGCTACGGCTGCGCGGGCGCCAGCGCCGTGCAGTACGGCCTGGCCTGCCTGGAACTGGAGGCGGCCGACTCGGGCATCCGGTCGCTGGTCTCCGTGCAGGGCTCCCTCGCGATGTACGCCATCCACCGGTTCGGCAGCGAGGAGCAGAAGCAGCGGTGGCTGCCGCGCATGGCCGCCGGCGAGGTGATCGGCTGCTTCGGGCTGACCGAGCCCGACCACGGCTCCGACCCCGCCGCCATGCGCACCCACGCCAAGCGCGACGGCGACGACTGGGTCCTGAGCGGCCGCAAGATGTGGATCACCAACGGCTCGGTCGCCGGGGTGGCCGTCGTCTGGGCGCAGACCGAGGAGGGCATCCGCGGCTTCGTCGTCCCCACCGACAGCCCCGGTTTCTCGGCGCCGGAGATCAAGCACAAGTGGTCCCTGCGCGCCTCCGTCACCAGCGAACTGGTGATGGACGACGTAAGGCTCCCGGCAGACGCCGTCCTCCCCGAGGTCACCGGGCTGCGCGGACCGCTCAGCTGTCTCTCGCACGCCCGCTACGGCATCGTCTGGGGCGCGATGGGCGCCGCGCGCAGCAGCTTCGAGGCGGCCCTCGACTACGCGAAGTCACGGGAGCAGTTCGGGCGGCCCATCGGCGGCTTCCAGCTCACCCAGGCCAAGCTCGCCGACATGGCGGTGGAACTGCACAAGGGGATCCTGCTCGCCCACCATCTGGGGCGGCGGATGGACGCCGGCCGCCTGCGCCCCGAGCAGGTCAGCTTCGGCAAGCTCAACAACGTCCGCGAGGCCATCGAGATCTGCCGTACGGCGCGGACGATCCTCGGTGCCAACGGGATCTCCCTGGAGTACCCGGTGATGCGGCACGCGACCAACCTGGAATCGGTGCTCACCTACGAGGGCACCGTCGAGATGCACCAGCTGGTGCTGGGCAAGGCGCTCACCGGGCTCGACGCCTTCCGGTGAGCCGGGCGGGAGGCGGGGCCGGTGCGGCGGCCCTGCCTCAGCTCTGGTTGAAGAAGCCGTCCGAGCGGTGGGCGGACGCCTCGCCGCTGATGATCTCCGTGTCGGCCGGGGTGAGCAGGAACACACGGTTCGAGACCCGGTCGATCGAGCCGCGCAGACCGAAGATGAGCCCGGCCGCGAAGTCCACGACGCGCTTGGCGTCGCCGGGCTCCATGTTGGTGAGGTTCATGATGACCGGGACCCCGTCCCGGAACAGCTCGCCGATGGCGCGGGCGTCCCGGAAGCTGTCCGGGGTGACCGTGCCGATCCGGCGGCCCTTCTCCTCGGCCGTGTCCGTGGCCACCTTCACCCGCGGGTCGGTGACCCAGGCGTCCCCGGACTCGGTGCCCTCGGAGTAGTCGTCGTCGTAGTAGCGCTCGTCATCGTTGTCGTCGACGAGGCCGAGCCACGCACTCGCCTTGCGTACCGATCCCATGGACGCCTCCTCTCACAGCGGTCTTTCTTGATTTCCGCATCCCTATGGTCATCCATGATGCGGACGGTGCGCCAAGTGGATAGACGCCGCGCGGGGGGTTTGTGACGGTACTGGTGCACAGCCGATCCGTCGAGAGTCCTTGTGCCCCAAGGGTCGCGACTCATACGGGCGCTGACTGAGAGTGAAATATGATTGTCTGCGGCGGACGGGTGATGCGCGGTGCGTACGGGTGAACGCCAACGTCGTATCACAGTACGGGGGATGTCGTGTTCGGAATCGTCAGGCCTTGCTCTCACCGGCTCGGGGAGGGCCTCAAGGCCGAGTGGATGGCGCACTTGTGCGGGCTCTGTCTCGCCCTGCGCCGCGACCACGGTCAGTTCGCGCGGGTCGTGACGAATTATGACGGTCTTCTCATATCAGTTCTGACAGAGGCTCAGACCGGTCCGGTGAGCGGTGGCCGACGTACCGCCGGGCCATGTGCGCTGCGTGGCATGCGGACGGCGTCCGTCGCCCAGGGCGAGGGCGCGCGGCTCGCCGCCGCCGTCTCCCTGGTGCTCGCCGCCGCCAAGGTGCGCGACCACGTCGCCGACCGGGACGGACTGCTGGCCCGCAGACCGGTCGCCGCCGCCGCGCGCCGGGTCGCCGCGAGCTGGGGCCGGGCGGGGGAGCACAGCGGGGCGGCGGTCGGCTTCGACACCGGCGTCCTGGTCGACGCCGTCGACCGGCAGCTCGGCGTCGAGACCCTGGCCGGGCCCGGCACCCCGATCCTCACGGTCACCGAGCCGACCGAGACCGCGACCGCCGCGGCCTTCGCGCACACAGCGGTGCTGGCCGGGCGGCCCGGCAACGCAGCGCCCCTGGCGGAGGCGGGCCGGCTCTTCGGCCGGCTCGCCCACCTGCTGGACGCCGTGGAGGACCAGCGGGCCGACGCCCTGTCGGGTGCCTGGAACCCCCTCACCGCCACCGGCACGCCCCTCACCGAGGCCCGCCGGCTCGCCGACGACGCCCTGCACGGCATCCGGCTCGCCCTGAAGGAGGCCGAGTTCCGCGACGGCGGGCTCGTCCACCTCCTCCTCGTCCACGAGCTGCGCCGCTCGGTGGACCGCGCCTTCGGCACGGCACCGGTGTGCGCGGCCCATCAGCACGGACCGTACGGTGCCGGAGCGCCGCAGGGGCCCTACGGCGGCGGGATGCCGCAGGGGCCGTACGGCGGCGGGATGCCGCAGGGGCCGTACGGCGGCGGGATGCCGCAGGGCGCCGGTGCTCCCGCTCCGGGCAATCCGTATGCCGGCGGCGGCTTTCCCGGCGGAACCGGCGGAACCGGCGGAACCGGCGGTTATGGCGGGGGCGGTGGCCATGGCGGAGGCGGTGGTTTCGGGGGCGGTGGTTTCGGACCGCCGCCCGAGCCCGCCGCCAAGGGCCGACGCGGTTTCTGGGCGGGCTGCGGGATGTTCTTCGCGCTGTTCTGCACCTGCAGGATGTGCTGCGCCGAGGAATACGAGGGTCCGTGGTCCCGCAAGAAGCGCAGCGGCTGCTGCCAGTGGTGCGACTGCTCCTGCCCCGGTGGCTGCGACGGCTGCGACTGCTGCTGCCCCTGCGACGGCTGCTGATTCAGTTCTTCAGTTCCGGCGGGCTGATCCGCGACTGCTTGATCGCCGAACCCGTGGTGCCCCACTTCTTCAGAATCCGGTCGTAGGTACCGTCGGAAAGCAGTTTGTTCACCGCCGCCTGGAAGGCCGGCGCCAGTTTCGTGCCCTTCTTGAAGGCGAAACCGACGTCAAGGCGGTGGTATTCGTTGAGGAACTTCAGGCCCTCCTGGTGGGCGACGGCATAGCGCAGGCCGTTGATCGTGGACATCACGACGTCGCTGCGGCCCTGCTGCAGCGAGGACCAGATCGCGCTCTGCTCGGCGTACGTCTGCACCCGGTACGCCTTCTTGCCCGCGTCGGCGCACAGGTGCTTGTTCTCCTCCAGTGTGGCCTCGAACGTGGTGCCGGCGCCGGTCGCGACGTTCAGGCCGCACAGCTGCTTCAGGTCGGTGATCTTCCCGAGTTCGCTGTCCTCGCGGGTGGCGAAGCCCTGGCCGTCGTTGATGTAGGTGACGAAGTCGATCGTCCTGCGCCGCTCGTCCGTGACGCCGAAGTTGCTCGCGCCGAAGTCGTACTTGCCGCTGTCCAGGGCGGGCAGGATCGCCTCGAAGCCGGCCTGCTCCACCTTCAGCTCGATGCCGAGGACCCGCGCGACCGCCTTGGTGAAGTCGACGTCCTGGCCGGTCAGGGTCTTGCCGTCGGCGAGGTAGGTGGTGCCGGGCGGGGTGCCGCCGACGCTCACCGCGACGGTGAGCCGGGTGGTGCCGGCGGGCAGCAGCTTCGCCACGGCGTCGTCCTTGCGCACGGCGGAGACGACGTCCGTGGTGGGCACCTTCACGGACTTGGCCGCCACCGAGGTGGTGTCCGTGTCGCCGGAGCCGCAGGCGGTGAGGAGCAGAGTAGCCGAGGTAATGGCAACAAAAGGGATCAAAAGGTGCGTACGCATGGGGTAGCGGTCTCCTGGCAGCAGAAGGCGTGCAGGGCGCGAGGGGAGGGGTGCGCGTGTGAAGGCGAGGGAAAAGAGGGAGAACGCGAATGCGCCCGCCCGGAGGGCAGGCCTGCGCAGGGGGTCAGCTCAACAGGACGAGGACCACACGCGACCGAAGTCGATGTGGGAGCGGGTGACCAGCCACTGCTGTGGATGCATGGGCCAAGTGGAACAGGCATCCGGTTCCGCGTCAACTGACGTGAGACGTACGGCTCACACTCCGGACAGCCTTGACAGCGGACCGAAACGCCCGCGTACTCTCGACGCACGGCCCTGCTGAGGGGCTCGGCCGTAGCGCGCCGCCTGGGCGCGTCCGTGTGAAGGCACCACCCGTGTTCGACCACCGCGTCACGGAGCCTTCGCATGTCATCCGACACCCTCGCCAAAGTCCCCACCGCATCGGGGACACCCCAGCCCGCGGACGCCCCGCGGATCGTCCCGCAGCGCCGGTACGGCCAGTGGACGGCAGCCGTCGCCGTCCTCGCGCTGCTCGGGTTCGCCGTCAACTCCGTCCTGCGCAACAAGGCGTTCCAATGGGGCGTCGTCGCCGACTACTTCACCTCGGACTCCATCCTGCGCGGGCTGTGGCTCACGCTGTGGCTGACCGCGGTGGTGATGGTCCTCGGCTTCGCCCTCGGCGCCCTGCTCGCCGCGTTCCGGCTGTCCGCCAACCCCGTGCTGCGCGCGGTCGGTTGGGGCTACGTGTGGCTGTTCCGGTCCATACCGATCCTGGTGCAGCTGCTGCTGTGGTTCAACATCGGGGCGCTGTACCCGCAGGTGCTCGGCGTGAAGACCGTCGACCTGCTCAGCCCGGTCGCCGTCGCGATCGTCGGCCTGACCCTGCACGAGGCCGCCTACGCCGCCGAGGTCGTCCGCGGCGGCATCCTCTCCGTCGACCGCGGCCAGATCGAGGCCGCCCAGGCGCTCGGCCTGAGCCCCTGGCGGCGCTGGTGGCGGATCGTGCTGCCGCAGGCGATGCGCGCCATCGTGCCGCCCGCCGGCAACATGCTGATCGGCACCCTCAAGGGCACCTCGATCGTCAGCGTCATCGCCGTCAACGACCTGCTGTTCTCCGCCCAGTTGGTCTACCACCGCACCTACCAGGTGATCCCGCTGCTGATGGTCGCCACCCTCTGGTACGCCGTGGTCACCTCGCTGCTCGGCATCGGCCAGTACTACGTGGAGAAGTACTACGCGCGCGGCACGGAGGCCGCCCGATGAGGCAGCAGCTGGTGATCGTCGGAGCCGGGCCGCGGGGGACCGGCATCCTCGAACGCCTCGCCGCCAACGCGCCCGAGCTGTACGCCGGTCCGGGCCTCGACATCCATCTGGTCGACCCCCATCCGCCGGGCGGCGGACGCATCTGGCGGCAGGCGCAGTCGCCGCTGCTCTGGATGAACTCGCAGGCCGAGGACGTCACCATGTTCACCGACGACACGGTGACCATGGCCGGACCGGTGCGCGAGGGTCCCACCCTGCACGAGTGGGCCGGGCTGGACGGCCGTACCTTCCCCGACCGGCGGCTCCAGGGCCGGTACCTGCGCTGGGTCTACGAACAGGCCTGCGCCGACCTCCCCGCCAACGTCACCGTCCACCACCACCCGCACCGCGCGCTCAGGGTCGGCGGACCGCGCGAGGGCCGCCAGCAGGTCTGGCTGGAGGGCCGCCCGCGCCCGCTCCCGGCCGACCTGGTGATCCTCGCCACCGGCCATCAGGACGCCGAACTCGACGCAGAACAGGCCGAGTTGGCCGAGTACGCCCGCAGGCACGGCCTGGTGCACCTGCCGCCCGACTTCACCGCCGACAGCGACCTCTCCCCGCTGAAGCCCGGCGAACCCGTCCTCGTCCGCGGCTTCGGGCTGGCCTTCGTCGACCTGATGGTGCTGCTCACCGAGGGACGCGGCGGACGGTACGTGGCGGGAGGCCGCGACGGGGAGGTGTACGTGCCCTCGGGGCGGGAGCCGGTGCTGTACGTCGGCTCGCGGCGCGGAGTGCCGTACCACTCGAAGATCGGCTACGACTGGACCGGTGACCGGCCCCCGCTGCCCCGCTTCCTCGGCCCCGCCGAGGTGGACGCACTCCTGGCCCGGCCGGGAGGCTTCGACTTCCGGCGCGATGTATGGCCGCTGGTCGAGAAGGAGCTGGGCTTCGCCCACTACCACCGGCTGTTCACCGCCCACCCCGGGCGTACGGAGATGGCCTGGGCCGACTTCGAGGAGAAGTACGCGGCGGCCGGCGACCCCGCCGAGATCCGGGCGCTGGTCGCCGCCGCCGTACCCGACCCGGCCGACCGGCTCGACCTCGCCGCGCTCGACCACCCGCTGGACGGGGTGCGGTACGCCTCGCACGACGACTTCCAGGAAGGGCTCAGACACTACGTCGAGGCCGACCTCGCACGCCGGCACGACCCCGCCCACAGCCAGGACCTGAGCGTCTTCTTCGGGCTGCTCTCCGTCTACGGGCAACTGGTGCGGCTCGGGGACATCGGGTCCTGGTGGCACGGGTTCTTCAGCTGTCTGGCGTCCGGGCCGCCCGGACCCCGGCTGCGGCAGATGCTCGCGCTGTCCCGGGCCGGACTGCTCCGGTTCGTCGGCGCCGGCATGACCGTCACCGCCGAGGACGGCGTGTTCCGGGCCGCCAGCCCCACCGTGCCGGGCTTCTCCGTCGAGGCCCGGGCGCTGGTGGAGGCCCGGCTGCCCGGACCCACCGTCGGACGCGCCCGCGACAGCCTGCTGCGCGGACTGTACGCCGACGGCGCCGGCGAGACCCCCGACGGACTGCTCCGGGTCGACCCCGGCGACGGACGGATCCTCGACCGCGCCGGCCGCCCGCACCCCCGGCGGTTCGCGCTCGGCCCGCACACCGAAACCCGTACCGCCGGCGCGTTCACCCGCCCCCGCACCGGCGGCCCCGCCTTCCGCCAGAACGACGCCACCGCCCGGGCGGTGCTGGCCTTTCTGAGCGGCTCCCTCACGAAGGAACTCGTGCGATGAGTGTCATGGTCGACATCCGGTCGGTGCACAAGAGCTTCGGCTCGCTGGACGTGCTCAGGGGCATCGACCTCCAGGTGCGCGCCGGTGAGGTCACCGTCGTGCTCGGCCCGTCCGGCTCCGGCAAGTCCACGCTGCTGCGCACCGTCAACCATCTGGAGAAGGTGGACCGGGGCGAGATCAGCGTGGACGGCGCGCTGATGGGGTACCGGCGGGCCGGGGACAAGCTGTACGAGCTGCCCGAGCGCGAGGTGCTCCGGCAGCGGACCCGGATCGGGTTCGTCTTCCAGAACTTCGGTCTCTTCCCGCACCTCACCGTCCTGGAGAACATCGTCGAGGCGCCGGTGTCCGCGCTGAAGCGGCCCCGGAAGGCCGTGGTGGAGCGCGCGCACCGGCTGCTGGAGCGGGTCGGGCTCGCGGACAAGGCCGGCGCCTATCCGCGGCAGCTGTCCGGCGGACAGCAGCAGCGGGTCGCCATCGCACGGGCGCTCGCCCTGGAGCCGAAGCTGCTGCTGTTCGACGAGCCGACGTCGGCGCTCGATCCCGAGCTGGTGGGGGAAGTCCTGGACGTCATCCGGGACTTGGCGGCGCAGGGGACGACGATGATCGTCGTCACGCACGAGATCGCCTTCGCCCGGGAGGTCGCCGACACGGTGGTGTTCATGGCCGACGGGCGGATCGTGGAGCAGGGGCCGCCGGAGGAGGTGCTGGGCGCTCCGCGCGAGGAACGGACCCGGGGTTTTCTGGCGAAGGTCCTGTGAGAACACACCAAGGTCCCGTGGGGACCCGGAGGAGAGGAACCGACGACATGACGACGGATGCGTCCGACGCCTGGAAGCAGTGGCACGAGCAGCGCGTGGAGGGGGTCGCGGACCCTTACGGGCCGCTCGCGCTGACCGCGACGCACTGGGTCGAGGACTATCCGGAGGGTCGACTTCCGGACATTCCCGGGAACTGGGTGGCGGATGAGGCCGGGGTGGTGCTGACGGCCGCCGAGACCGACGGCCTGACCGTGGACGACCGGCCCTTCACGGGCGAGGTACGGCTGTCCGCCGACCGCGGTCCGGTGGCCGGATCGCGCGTCGCGCTGGGCGGGAAACGGCTGGTCGTGCTGGTGCGCGAGGGCGTCTGGGGGTGCGGGTGTACGACCCCTGCTCCGCCGCCCGGCTGGCCTTCCGCGGCATCGAGGCCGGCCCCTACGATCCCCGCTGGTCGGTGCCGGGGCGGTTCACGCCGTACGAGGGCACGCGCACCGTCCGGCTCGGCAACGCCGACGGCCGTGAGCGCGGGTTCGATCTCGCCGGGGAACTCACGTTCGCCCTGGCCGGACAGGAGCGGACCCTGAAGGTCGCGCGGCAGGGGGACGGGCGGCTGTGGGCGGTGTTCGCCGACGCCACCAGCGGTGACACGAGCTTCCGGTTCCGCTTCCTCTTCCCGCCGGCCCCGGACGCCGAGGGGCGCACGACCGTCGACTTCAACCGCACCCAACTCCCGCCGTGCGCCTTCGCCGACCACTTCATCTGCCCCGTCCCGGCCCCCGGCAACACGCTGGACGTGGCGGTCGAGGCGGGGGAGCGGCGCCTGAGCTGACCTCAGTTCCCCTCAGTTCCCCCGCGGTGACGGACCGACGGCCGAAAGGCACCCTTGTGCCGACCGGCCGTTCGGCCGAATACTCCCCCCAGCGCTTGTCAGGGGCATGCATATTCGAATCCGGTCGGTCCCTGGCTGCGCCTCACGGGCCCCGACCCCACGCGGGCCCCCGACTTCCCTTGGAGGGAACGAAACGTGAGGATCAAGCGCACCACTCCCCGCGCCGGCACGGCGAGACGGACCCGGCTGACCGCCGTGGCCACCGGTTTCCTGGCCGCAGCCGCGTTCGCCGCCCCCACCGCGAACGCCAGTGATGCCCACACGTTCAGCGCCACCCAGCTCACCAAGGCGAGCGACTCCGTCCTGAAGGCCGACATCCCCGGCACGGCCTGGGCGGTGGACGGCAAGACGCACCGCGTCGTCGTCACCGTCGACAGCACGGTGTCCCAGGCCGAGATCGCCAAGATCAAGAAGCAGGCCGGCGCCACCGCGGACGCCCTGGTCATCAAGCACACGCCGGGCAAGTTCAACAAGCTGATCTCCGGCGGCGACGCCATCTACGCCAGCAGCTGGCGCTGCTCGCTGGGCTTCAACGTCCAGGACTCCAGCGGCAACTACTACTTCCTGACCGCCGGGCACTGCACCGACGGCGCGGGCACCTGGTGGTCGAACTCGTCCCACTCCACCACGCTCGGCACCACGGCCGGCTCCAGCTTCCCCGGCAACGACTACGGCATCGTGCGCTACACCAACAGCTCGGTGACCAAGTCCGGTGCCGTGGGCAGCCAGGACATCACCAGCGCGGCCACCCCCTCCGTGGGCACGACCGTCTACCGTCGCGGGTCCACGACCGGTACGCACAGCGGCCGGGTCACCGCGCTCAACGCCACGGTCAACTACGGCGGCGGCGACATCGTCTCCGGCCTGATCCAGACCACCGTCTGCGCCGAGCCCGGCGACTCCGGCGGCCCGCTGTACGGCGGCACGACGGCCTACGGTCTGACCTCGGGCGGCAGCGGCAACTGCAGCTCCGGCGGTACGACGTTCTTCCAGCCGGTCACCGAGGCGCTGAGCGCCTACGGGGTGCACGTCTACTGAGCGCCCCCTTCTCCGGCAGTCCGGCCCCCGCACGCCCTGGGTGTGCGGGGGCTTCGCTGTGCGGGGTGTCCGAGGGGCTGTTCTCGGCCAGGGCCGACGCCGTCGCAGGCCGGTCGCCGAGGGGTGCGGGAAGGCGTTTGCGCAGGTGGGGGGCGGGCCGGGGGCGGGCGAGCGGGTGTCGTACACATGTTCGGGAATGGGGGTATGGTGGAGGTTGGATTTGGGAACTGATGTTCGAGAGCTGTTCGGGGCTCACGAGTGCGGGAGGTGTGTGTGCCGGGCTTCGCGCATCTGCACACCGTCTCCGGGTTCTCCCTGAGGTACGGGGCGTCCCATCCGGAGCGGCTGGCGGAGCGCGCCTCGGAGCGGGGCATGGACGCCCTGGCCCTGACCGACCGCGACACCCTCGCCGGTGCCGTGCGCTTCGCCAAGGCATGTGCCGGGGTGGGCGTCCGTCCGCTGTTCGGGGTGGACCTGGCGGTGGAGGCGAGGGAGGCCGTACGGCGTGACCGGCGGCGGACGCCGGTGCGCGGTGGCGCCTTCGTGGACGAGTCGGCCCCCCGGGTGACCTTCCTCGCCCGGGACGGCGCCCGGGGCTGGGCCGAGCTGTGCCGGCTCGTCACGGCGGCGCACGCGGGCGAGGGCACTGTGCTGCTTCCCTGGGCCGCGCACCGGGGTGCGGGCCTGGTGGTGCTGCTCGGGCCGGGGTCGGACGTGGGGCGGGCGCTCGCCGCCGGGCGGCCCGACCGGGCGGCGGCACTGCTGGCCCCGTGGCGCGAGGCCTACGGTGACGCGCTGCGGCTGGAGGCCGTCTGGCACGGGCGTACGGGCACGGGGGACGGCTCCCTGCGGCTGGCGGCCCGTACCGTCGGGTTCGCCGCCGAGCAGGGGGTGCGGCCGGTGCTCAGCAACGCCGTGCGGTACGCCGATCCCGGGCAGGGGCCGGTCGCCGATGTGCTGGATGCCGCACGGCGTCTGGTGCCGATCGACCCCCGGGGCGAGCTGGACTCCGGTGAGGCCTGGCTGAAGGACGCGCCGGCCATGCTGGACGTGGCCGAGCGGATCGTGGAGGCGGCCGGGTACCGGCGGGACACCGCCCGGCGGCTGCTGGAGCAGACCCGGGACACGGCCGCCGAGTGCCGGGTCGACCCCGAGGGTGATCTGGGCATGGGGGGCGTGTACTTTCCCGAGGCGCACCTCGTCGGCGCCGGGCGGCGCACCGCGCAGCGGGCGCTCGCCTCACGGGCGGTGGCGGGCATGCTGCGGCTCGGGTACGGCGGCCGGCGCGCGTACTGGGAGCGGATGCACGACGAGCTGGACATCATCGCCCACCACGGCTTCGCCTCCTACTTCCTGACGGTCGCCCAGGTGGTGGACGACGTACGGGACATGGGGATCCGGGTGGCCGCCCGGGGCTCCGGTGCCGGGTCGCTCGTCAACCATCTGCTCGGGATCGCGCACGCCGATCCCGTCGAGCACGGGCTGCTGATGGAGCGCTTCCTGTCCAAGGAGCGCGTCGTGCTGCCCGACATCGACATCGATGTGGAGTCCGCCCGGCGGCTGGAGGTCTACCGGGCGATCATCGGGCGGTTCGGCAGCGAGCGGGTCGCCACCGTCTCCATGCCGGAGACCTACCGGGTCCGGCATGCGATCCGGGACGTGGGCGCCGCGCTGTCCATGGACCCGGCCGAGATCGACCGGATCGCCAAGTCCTTCCCGCACATCCGGGCGCGCGACGCCCGTGCGGCGCTGGAGGAGCTGCCCGAGCTGAAGCGGCTCGCGGAGGAGAAGGAGCGGTACGGCAGGCTCTGGGAGCTGGTCGAGGCGCTCGACGCCCTGCCGCGCGGGGTCGCCATGCACCCGTGCGGGGTGCTGCTCTCGGACGCCTCCCTGCTCGCCCGTACGCCGGTGGTGCCGACCAGCGGTGAGGGGCTGCCCATGTCGCAGTTCGACAAGGAGGACGTGGAGGACCTCGGGCTGCTCAAGCTGGATGTGCTGGGCGTGCGGATGCAGTCGGCGATGGCGCACGCGGTCGCCGAGGTGGAGCGGGTGAGCGGGGAGCGGATCGACCTGGACGCGGTGGAGCCGGGGGACCCGGAGACGTACCGGCTGATCCGGTCCACCGAGACGCTGGGCTGCTTCCAGATCGAGTCGCCCGGCCAGCGGGACCTGGTGGGGCGGCTCCAGCCGAGCACCTTCCACGACCTGGTCGTGGACATCTCCCTCTTCCGGCCCGGTCCCGTCGCCGCCGACATGGTGCGGCCGTTCATCGAGGCGCGGCACGGGCGGGCGCCGGTGCGCTATCCGCACCCGGACCTGGAGGAACCGCTGAAGGGGACGTACGGGGTCGTCGTCTTCCACGAGCAGGTCATCGACATCGTGGCCATCATGACCGGTTGCGGACGGGGTGAGGCCGACCGGGTGCGGCGCGGGCTGTCCGACCCCCAGTCGCAGGGGCGGATCCGGGTGTGGTTCGCCCAGCAGGCGGCGGCCCGGGGGTACGGCGCGGAGACGATCCAGCGGACCTGGGAGATCGTGGAGGCCTTCGGGTCGTACGGCTTCTGCAAGGCGCACGCCGTCGCCTTCGCCGTGCCCACCTACCAGTCGGCGTGGCTGAAGGCGCACCACCCGGCCGCCTTCTACGCCGGGCTGCTCACACACGACCCCGGGATGTATCCGAAGCGGCTGCTGCTGGCGGACGCCCGGCGGCGAGGGGTGCCGATCCTGCCGTTGGACGTGAACGCCTCCGGGGTCGCACACAGGATCGAACTGGTGTCTGAATCGCCGGCGGTGTGGGGGCTGCGGCTCGCCCTCTCCGACGTCCACGGCATCAGCGAGGCCGAGGCGAAGCGGATCTCGGACGGGCAGCCGTACTCCTCGCTGGTGGACTTCTGGGAGCGGGCCCGGCCGAGCCGGCCGCTCGCCCAGAGGCTCGCGCAGGTAGGGGCGCTGGACGCCTTCGGCGCCAACCGGCGGGATCTGCAACTGCACCTGACCGAGCTGCACCGCGGCGCCCGGAGCGGCGGCGGAGGCCAACTCCCGCTGGCGGGCGGGCGGAAGACCGCGTCGGCCGGGCTGCCGGACCTGACCTCGGCGGAGAGGCTCAGCGCCGAGCTGGGCGTGCTGTCCATGGACGCCTCGCGCAATCTGATGGACGACCACCGGGAGTTCCTCACGGAGCTGGGCGTGGTCTCCGCACGCCGGCTGCGCGAGGCCCGGCACGGTGAGACCGTGCTGGTCGCGGGTGCCAAGGCGGCCACCCAGACCCCGCCGATCCGCTCCGGCAAGCGGGTCATCTTCTCCACGCTGGACGACGGCACGGGCCTGGTCGACCTGGCGTTCTTCGACGACTCGCACGACGCGTGCGCCCACACCGTCTTCCACTCGTGGCTGCTGCTGGTGCGCGGAGTGGTGCAGCGGCGCGGCCCGCGCAGCCTGAGCGTGGTCGGCTCCGCCGCCTGGAACCTCGCCGAGCTGGTCGAACTGCGTGCCGAGGGCGGCCTGGACGAGGTGGCCGCGCGGCTCGCGGAGCCCGTGACCGAGGGCGCGGGCGGCGATCCGACCGGCGGGCGGCGGATCCAGCTGCCCACCGGATACGCGATGCACCCCTGGGCCGACCTGCGGCCCGCGGGTCAGGGGGCCGCACAAGGGCCCGCGGCGATACGGAAGTTGTGGCACCAGAGTCCGGGGAGTGCGGGATGACCATCCTCTGCGTACGTTTCCAGCTGCCGCCGATGTACGAGGCGGCCCTGCCGGGCCTGCTCGGACTGCTGGAGGAGTTCACCCCGGTCGTGGAGGCGCTGCCGCCGGACGGGGCGCTGGCCGATCTGCGCGGCGCCGAGCGGTACTTCGGGCGCAGCGCGGTGGAGCTGGCCTCGGTGATCCGGGTGCGGGCCCTCGCGCGGTACGGCGTCGACTGTGTGATCGGCGCCGGGCCGGGCCCGATGCTGGCCCGCGTGGCGCTGCGCGACGCCCGGCCCGGGGTGACCTGCGCGGTCCCCGAGGACGCCGTCGCCGAGTTCCTCGCCGGCAAACCCGTCGCCGCGCTGCCCGGCGTCGGCGCGGCGACCGCCCGCACCCTGGACGAGTACGGTCTGGACACCCTGGGCCGGGTCGCCGCCGCGCCGCTCTCCACGCTCCAGCGGCTGATCGGCGCGAAGGCGGGCCGGGAGCTGCGGGAGAAGGCGGCCGGTGTCGACCGCGGCCGGGTCGTCCCGAACGCCGTGGCGCGGTCGCTGATGACGGAACGGGCCTTCGAGGTGGACGAGTTGGACCCCGCCCGGCACCGCAGGGCACTGCTGTCGGCCGCCGAGGAGATCGGCGCCCGGCTGCGCGCGGTGGAGAAGGTCTGCCGCACCCTGACCCTCACCGTGCGCTACGCCGACCGCTCCTCCACCACCCGCAGCCGCACCCTGAAGGAGCCGACCGCGCACTCTACGGCCCTGACCAAGGCGGCCTACGGCATGTACGAGGCGCTCGGCCTGCAGCGCGCCCGGGTCCGTGCGCTCACCCTGCGCGCCGAGGGCCTGACCCCCGCAGAGCAGGCCTCCCACCAGCTCACCTTCGACCCCGTGGACGAGAAGGTCCGCCGCATCGAGGAGGTCGCGGACCGCGCCCGGGCGAAGTTCGGGCCGAAGGCGGTGATGCCGGGCAGCCTCGCGGCATGACTCCGCTCCGGGCCGCGTCAGTTGGCCCAGGGCGGAGTGATGCGGGTGCCGTCGGCCAGTTCCGCCGTGAGGCCGACGGAGGTGGTGACCCAGGAGAGCGCGGTGTGCCCGGTGGGATTCTCGACGGCCAGGGTCGCACCGGGCGTGACGATCACCGTGTCGCCCGCGGAGATCCGCTCGGTCTGTCCGTCGAGGGTGATCAGGAGTTCCCCGACGAGGAGATGGAAGATCTCCTCCCGGCTGACGGTGTGGGCGGGCGCCTTGACACCGGCCGGGATCTCACCGCGCCAGGCGCACAGCTCCGTGCTGCCGGTGCGCGGGGTGGCGTACGAGACGAAGCGGGCGCCGTGGATCTCGTGGGTGACGGCTGCCGAGGAGCGGACTATGGGCATGGCGGTGGACTCCGTCCGGGATGATGGTCAAGCGACTTGACTATATAGTCAACCTGCTTGACCAAGTCGTCAAGGGTGTTTCAATGCCTCCGTGCAGAACTCCGACGCCCTGGCCCTGTCCGCCGTCCTGCTCGCCGTGGCGGGCGACCTCACCCAGCGCATCCATGACGGGGTGGTCGCCCGTGGCTTCGCGGACATCCGGCCCGCCCACGGCTTCGCCTTCGCACGGCTCGCCCCGGACGGCGCCACCGCCACCGACCTGGCCGCGCACCTCGGGGTGACCAAGCAGGCCGCGAGTCAGCTGGTGGACGAGATCGTACGCAAGGGATACGCCGAGCGCAGGCCGCACCCCGGGGACGCCCGGGCCCGGCTGGTCGTGCTGACCGAGCGCGGGTGGGCCTGCACCCGGGCGGCGGAGGAGGCGGCCGCCGAGGTGGTCGGGGGGTGGGCCGAGCTGCTGGGCGAGGGGGAGCTGCGCGGTCTGCGGGAGCACTTGGCGCGGATCGCTCCCCGGGGTCCGATCCGTCCGGCGTGGTGACGCGTCGCCGATGTCCCGCGCGGCTCCGGTTATCACTGGAAGTTTTTACTGCCGCGTAACTTCACACTTGCACTACTCGCTCGTAACTTGACGAGTGAACAGCATCCCGTGATCCGGATCACAGGGTTGGCCGTGCACCTCCCTTGAGCCGCAAGGAGATCACACGATGCTGCCCTGGAAGCGCGCCCTCAGACCCCTCGCCGCGCTGCTCCTCACCGTCGCCGTCGCCGTCGTACCCGCCGCCACCGCCAGTGCTTCGGACAGCGCTGCGCCCAGCAGTGGCTGGAACGACTACTCGTGCAAGCCCTCCGCGGCCCACCCCCGCCCCGTCGTCCTCGTCCACGGAACCCTGGGCAACTCGGTCGACAACTGGCTCGGCCTGGCCCCTTATCTGAAGAGCCGCGGATACTGCGCCTACTCCCTCGACTACGGCCAACTGCCCGGCGTCCCCCTCTTCCACGGCCTCGGCCCCATCGACAAGTCGGCCGAACAGCTGTCCGCCTTCGTCGACAAGGTGCTCGCCGCCACCGGAGCCGCCGAGGCCGACCTGGTCGGACACTCCCAGGGCGGCATGATGCCCCGCTACTACCTGAAGTTCCTCGGCGGAGCCGCCAAGGTGAACGCCCTCGTCGGCATCGCCCCCGACAACCACGGCACCGACCTGGACGGCCTCACCCACCTGCTGCCGTACTTCCCCGGCGCCGAGGACCTGCTCAAGGCCACCACCCCCGGCCTCGCCGACCAGATCACCGGGTCCGCCTTCCTCACCAAGCTCAACGCGGGCGGCGACACCGTCCCCGGCGTGCGCTACACGGTCATCGCCACCCGGTACGACGAGGTGGTCACCCCCTGGCGCACCCAGTACCTGAGCGGTGCCGACGTCCGCAACGTCCTGCTCCAGGACCTGTGCCCGCTCGACCTCTCCGAGCACCTCGCGATCGGCCTGTTCGACCGGATCGCCTTCCACGAGGTGGCCAACGCCCTCGACCCGGCCCACGCCACCGCCACCAGCTGCGCCTCCGCCTTCAGCTGACGTACCGCCGGGGCCTGTCCGGCCTGAGCCGCCGGACAGGCCCCGGAAGCCCTCACCGGCGGTGACCGCCACCCGATGCGCGCCGCCGCACCGACAGGAACAGCGCCGCCGAGCCGAGCGCCAGCGCCGCCGCGCCGCCGACCGCGAGGTACGAGGTGCCGGTGGACGCGCCCGTCTCGGCGAGGCCCGCCGAAGCCCCGGCCGCCTTCGGCCGGTTGGCCGGGGTCGTCACGGACGGCTCCGCCGAGGTGCTCGCGTCGTCGTCGCCGTGCCCGTGGTGCTCGACCGTCGACTTGCCGGCACCGTCCGCGATCTGCTCGTCCGAGGGTGCGGAGGCGCTCGGCGCGGGGGTCGTACCGCCGTTTCCGCCGCCGCCGAAGTCGACGTCCGAGCAGGAGTAGAACGCCTCCGGGCTGTCCGAGCGCTGCCAGACCGCGTACAGCAGGTGCCGGCCGGACCGCTCGGGCAGGGTGCCGGAGAACGCGTAGAAACCGCCCGACGGAGCCGGGTCGGTGGCCGTCGCCACCGGGTGCTCCAGATCCAGGTCGGACCAGGCCGGCGGCTTCGCCGGGTCGTAACCGGGCTTGGTGAGATAGACCGTGAAGGTGCCCTTGTGCGGGGCGGTCACGCGGTACCGGAACGTGTACGACCCTCCGTGCACGCTCGTCGCCGGCCAGTCGGCGCGGGCCAGGTCGAGCCCCTTGAACTCCTCGTTGTTCGCGCTGCACAGCCTGCCGTCCGGGATCAGCTGCCGGTGCCGCCCGGCCGCGTCGCCGATCCGGACGCCGTTCCAGTCGTACAGGGCCTGGGTGCCGCCGGCCGCCACGGCCGCCTTGCACGCGGCCGACTCCGGGCTCTCCGGCCCCTCCGCGTAGCACTGCGAGATCCGGCTGACCGGGTCACCCAGGGAGCCGTGCGCGGACGCGGGCGCGGCACACAGCGCGAGCGCGCTGAGGCCGAGAGCGGCGGCGGTGGCGGCCTTGCGGCGTGCTGGCATGGGGGAATCCTCCGGTGGGGTTGATCAGGAGCCAGCCCCAGGAAACCGCGAAATCCACTGCTGGGAGCGGTGGGAGGAGATCTTTATGGTGCCCTTAAGGGAGCGCTCAGACTGCGCTCAGGTAGGTAGCGTGCGGGCATGCTCAACGACACCGAACCGGTCCGGCCCGCCCGCCCCGAGGACGTACCGGCCGTCAAAGCGGTCACGGACGCGGCCTACCACCCCTACCTCGCGCGCATCGGTGTGGTGCCCCAGCCCATGGAGGCGGACCACGCGGCCGACGTGGCCGCGGGCCGGGTGTTCGTCACGGGGGAGCCCGTCGTCGGGCTGGTGGTGATCGAGGCGTTCGCCGGCCATCTCTTCCTGGACAGCATCGCCGTCCACCCGAGCGCCCACGGCACGGGCGTCGGACGCCGGCTGCTGCACTTCGTCGACGCACGCGCGCGGGAACTCGGGCTCGGCGAGATCAGGCTCTACACGAACGCGATGATGTGGGAGAACCAGAAGATCTACCCGCGGTACGGCTACGAGGTCACGGCACGTCGCGTCGACGGTCCGTACGACCGCGTCCACTACCGCAAGCTGCTGGGCTGAGCCGCGCCGCGTCAGCCGTCCGGCCACCAGGTCCGGGCGATGTCCTTGCGGACCTCCGGGCGGCCCGCCGGGCGTTCCTCCGCCTCTTCGCGGAGCCGGCGGCTGTCCGTCCTCTTCAGGGGCTTCTGCACGGTTGCACGGCGCATGGCTGCTGCCTCCTTCAGTGCCTACCCGAGTTCCGCGTTGTCACGGAGGTAGACGCTTTCGGGGAGAGTTCCTCATCGGTGCCGGGTTGTCAGTGGCGGCTGTCACGTCCGCACTGTCAGTGGCGTGTGTCACTCTCTGGGCATGACGAGCGAGAACACGCACGCGGTTGCGGTTGCCCGGGAAACGGACTGGGATGCACAGGCCGCCGCCTTCGACGACGAACCCGACCACGGCCTGCGCGACCCCGCCGTCCGCGCGGCCTGGGCGGACCGGCTCCGCGCCTGGCTGCCCGAGCACCCCGCCGACGTCCTCGACCTCGGCTGCGGGACCGGCAGCCTGTCACTCCTCGCCGTCGAGCAGGGGCACCGCGTGACCGGTGTCGACCGGTCCCCGGCGATGGCCGAGCGCGCCCGGGCCAAGCTCGCCGGGCATCCCGCGCAGATCCTCCGCGGGGACGCCGCGGCCCCGCCGGTGGCCGGCCGCCGCTTCGACGTGGTGCTCGTACGGCATGTGCTGTGGGCCCTGCCCGACCCCGCCGGGGTGCTCCGGCACTGGCGGGGCCTGCTGCGGCCCGGAGGCCGGTTCGTGCTGGTCGAGGGCGTCTGGGGGACGACCGGCCCGGTCGGCATACCGGCCGCGCGGCTCACCGCCCTGCTGGAGCCGCTCGCCCGGGACGTGCGCGTGGAGCACCTGTCCGGACACGCGGTGTTGTGGGGCAAGGAGGTGGACGACGAGCGGTACGCGGTGCTGGCCGGAGTGTGACACCGGGGCACCGGGGCGGGTCAGGACAGCAACTCCTCGAAGCCGTCGGCGCGGGACGCCAGCGCCTCCAGCGTGTCGAGGGCGGCCACCGCGGCGGACGCGGCCGCCGGGTCCGTCTCCGTGAGCCCGCTCTCGGCGAACTCGTCCTCGTCCAGGCGCCGCACGTCCCGGCCGTCCGCGGAGCGCCACAGGTCCAGGTCGAGGTCCTCCACGACGAGGTCGGAGCCGGAGAGCACCGCGGGCCGTGTGATGTCGCAGTACCAGCCCTTGACGGAACCGTCCGCGGCCCGCACCTCCTTCACCGAGTACCACCGGTCCCGCCAGTAGTACTCGGTGAACACGTCCCCGGGCTCGAACCGCACGAACCCGAAGTCGCGGACCCCGGAGCCCGCCCACGGGGCGCGTACGGCGATCCGGTCGCCGTCGTCCCGCAGCAGCTCCGCCGGGTAACGGATCTTCGTACGGCCCGCCTTGACCAGGACGACCTCCAACCGGGCCGTCGGTTCAGCCGAGTTCGCGGACATAGCGCACCTCCGTCGCGCAGATCTCGTACCCGAGCCACTTGTTGATCGCGATCATCGGATCGTTGCCGGTGTCGTTGCCCGTGAAGGCCTCGGTGACACCGGCGGCGCGGGCCCGGTGCAGGGAATGGGTCTTGGCGAGCCTGGCCAGACCACGGCCGCGGTGGGCGCGTGCCGTGCCGGTCATCGCCGAGGAGTAACGGGAGTCATCGTCGGTGTAGGCCACGGTGAAGGCGACCGGCCGGCCGTCGACACAGGCGGCCGTCGTCAGCTCCCGGTTCAGCAGCGGATGGTTCCAGGTCTCCGCGAGCCAGGCGTCGTAGTCCGTGAACTCGTGGTCCACATCGCTCGGTTCGTCGCGCACCGTCTCCGCGTCCAGCTCGAACAGCGGCCGGGGATCGTCCGCGAAGTCGGCGGCCGACCGCAGCTGCACGCCCGCAGGGATCTCCGGGAGCGGCGGCAGGGTGCCGTGCGCCAGGTCGAGCCGGAGGAAGTGGGCGGTACGGCCCCGCCGGTAGCCGCGCCGCTCGGCGAACGCCCGGTTGGCCGGCTCGTCCAGGGCCCAGGCCAGCAGTCTGGTCGCGCCCAGGTCCGCCAGGTACTCCTCGGCGGCCCGGACCAGCAGCCGGCCGGCGCCGCGGTGGGTCCGGTCCGGACGGACGTACACGTTCAGCGCGCCCTGGCCCGGGTCGGGGCTGTCGTGGATCAGATGGACCTGTGCGGTGCCGATGATCTCGCCGTCCTCCTCCGCGACCAGCGGCCGGAAGCGGGCGTCCGGGTGGACGTGGGCGGCCGTGTGCCGGACCGAGTCCGCGGTGAACAGGATGTACGGCAGAGCGAGCCGGCGGACGAGGGCGAAGCCCTCGGCGTCGGCCGGCACGTCGGGGCGCAGGGCACGCACGAGCACGGTCATGAGGAGGCACCGTACGGGGCGGGAAGGCGGGACTGCCTCCCATTTTCCGGCGGGTGCGGGACAATCGCCCGTGTGAGCCTGAAGATCCGCATCGATGACAGCGCGCCCCCGTACGAGCAGGTGCGGGCGCAGATCTCCGAGCAGGCGCGGTCCGGGACGCTCCCGGTCGGGTACCGGCTGCCGACCGTGCGGGGGCTGGCCGAGTCCCTGGGGCTCGCGGTGAACACGGTGGCCAAGGCGTACCGGGCGCTGGAGAGCGACGGGGTGATCGAGACGCGGGGGCGCAACGGCACGTTCGTGGCTGCCGCCGGCTCGGCCGCGGAGCGTGAGGCTTCCCTGGCCGCGCAGGCCTACGCCGAGCGTGTGCGGCGGCTCGGGCTCGGTGAGGACGAGGCGTTGGGTGCCGTGCGGGACGCGCTGCGTGCGGCTTACGGGGAGGGCTGAGGGGAGTTCGGCACCGCCGGACCGCGCCGTCGGGGCTGAGCGCCGTCGCGGCCGGAAAGGAATCAGCTGAGCTGCGGCTTCGCGGCGGCGGGAGGCTGCTGTCCGTGTTTCGCCGGCTCCGGTGTCCTCGTCACCGTCAGGCCCGCCCTCCTCGCCGCCCTGCCGAACGTCACCGCGTCCTGCACCGCCGCGCCCCCGGGGTCGTTGTTGAAGTACGCGTAGACGTCCTCCCCGTCGGACCAGGTCGTCGCGATGCGGTCCACCCAGGTGTCCAGGGAGCGGCGGCCGTAGCGCGGCCAGGGCCGGGCGCGGCCCTGGTGGAAGCGGACGTAGCCCCAGCCGGTGGTGCGCCACAGCGGGGTGACCGGGCGGGCCAGGACGTCCGCCCAGCACACGGCGGCGCCACGGGATTCCAGGACCTGCCGTACCTCCGGCGTCCACCAGGAGTCGTGGCGGGGTTCGACCGCGACCCGCGTACCGGGCGGGAAGCAGGCCAGGCAGGCGTCCAGCAGCGGCGGGTCGGCGCGCAGGGTGGGCGGGAGCTGGAGGAGGACCGGGCCCAGCCGGTCGCCCAGGCCCGCCGCGTGCGACATCAGGCGGTGCACCGGCTCCTCGGGTTCCTTGAGCCGCTTGATGTGGGTGAGGTACCGGCTGGCCTTGACCGCGACCACGAACTCCGGCGGCACCCGCTCGCGCCAGGCGGCGAAGGTGTCGTACGACGGCAGCCGGTAGAACGCGTTGTTGATCTCCACGGTCGCGAACAGCCGGGTGTACTCCTCCAGCCACAGCCGCGTCGGCACCCCGGCCGGGTAGACGAGGTCCCGCCAGTCCTTGTACTGCCACCCCGACGTGCCGACGAACAGGGTCATACCCTCATGAAAGCACTACAGGTACAGGCCCGCGTCCGCACCCTCCCGGGCACCCGGCACCGAGGTCGGCGCGGTGCCCCGGCGCAGCGCGTACAGCTCGGCCAGGGTCGCCCCCTCGCGGCCGACGCCCTCCTCGGTGCCGAGCCAGTTCACCGCCTCCGTGCGGGTCAACGGGCCCACCTCGATGCGGGCCAGACAGCGGCCGGGCCGGACCACGGCCGGGTGCAGGCGCTCCAGGTCCTCGTTGGTGGTGACACCGACCAGGACGTTGCGGCCCTGGCCGAGCAGGCCGTCGGTGAGGTTCAGCAGCCGGGACAGCGCCTGGCCCGCCGTGTGCCGGGCCTCCCCGCGGATCAGCTCGTCGCAGTCCTCCAGCAGCAGCAGCCGCCAGCGGCCCTTGCCCGCGCCGTCGTCCTCGCCGATCGCGATGTCCATCAGATAGCCGACGTCGGAGAAGAGCCGCTCCGGGTCCAGGACGCAGTCGACCTGGCACCAGTCCCGCCAGGAGCGGGCGAGGGTGCGCAGGGCGGAGGTCTTGCCGGTGCCCGGCGGACCGTGGAGGAGGAGCAGCCGGCCCGCGATGTCCTCCGGGGTCGTCTTCATCAGCCGGTCCATGGCCTCCGCCACCGGAGCCGTGTAGTTGGGCCGGACCTCCTCCCAGGTGCCCGCGGAGATCTGGCGGGTCGTGCGGTGCGGGCCGCGCCGCGGGGAGACGTACCAGAACCCCATCGTCACGTTCTCCGGCTGCGGTTCCGGCTCGTCGGCCGCGCCGTCCGTGGCCTGGCCGAGGACCCGCTCGGCCAGTTCGGCGCTGGTCGCGGTGACCGTGACGTCCGCGCCCCGGTTCCAGCGGGAGACCAGCAGGGTCCAGCCGTCCCCCTCGGCGAGGGTCGCGCTGCGGTCGTCGTCGCGGGCCATCCGCAGGACGCGGGCGCCCTCCGGCAGCAGGGTCGCGCCCGAGCGCACCCGGTCGATGTTCGCCGCGTGCGAGTACGGCTGCTCGCCCGTCGCGAAGCGGCCGAGGAACAGCGCGTCGACGACGTCGGACGGCGAGTCGGAGTCGTCGACGTGGAGCCGGATCGGCAGAGCGTCGTGTGGGTTGGCAGACATGCCGCCATGATCCGTCACCGGTGGGGTTCGCGCATGGCATTTCCGTCCCTTGTCCCGGGTGTTCCCATACCCGCCCGGCCCGCGGTCCGCGCCACTACTGTTGTCCTCGATGGGACGTCATGAGTGGTTCACGGGGGTCCGGCGATGGCGGTTCGCCGCCCTGCTCGGTGGGGGCGTGGCCGCTCTGGCCCTAGTGGTGACCCTGGCCGGCACGCCCCCCGGGGGCGGCGGCAGCACCGCCGGTACCTCGCGTGACGGTGCCACGGTGCACGGCACCCCCGCGGCCGGGCCCGAGCACCCGCAGCCGTACGTGGGCTGGGGCTTCACCCACACCCAGTACAGCGCCGACGAGGGCAGCGGCCCGGCCGTCGGGCGGGTCGAACGGCTGCTGGCGCGGGGCGGCGGGCTGCCGCAGGACCAGGCGATCATGGGCTGGGGCGCCGGCAACCCCGAGCCGGTGAAGGGGCGTTACGACTTCGCCGCGCTGGACCGCCGTATCGACTTCATCCGCACCTCCGGCGGCACGCCCGTGATCACGCTGTGCTGCGCGCCGGACTGGATGAAGGGCGGCAGGTCCGGCGCCGGCGACACCGACTGGAGCCGGGCCGCCCTGGAGACCGCGCCCACCCCCGACCACTACCAGGACTTCGCCGACCTGGCCGCGACCGTCGCCCGGCGCTACCCCGACGTACGCCACTTCGTCGTCTGGAACGAGTTCAAGGGCTTCTGGAACAACGCCCGGGGCCGCTGGGACCACGAGGGCTACACGAGGATGTACAACCTCGTCTACAAGGCGCTGAAGAGGGTCGACCCGGACATCATGGTCGGCGGCCCCTATCTGGGCATGGACAGCCTCGACCCGCGCGACGCGAACGCCTCCGACGCGCTGAAGGGCCCGTGGGGCGCCATGGACCAGCGGGTCCTGGACGCCTTCGGGTACTGGAACCGGAAGAAGGCGGGGGCCGACTTCGTGGTGGTCGACGGCTCCAGCTACACCAACGACGACGAGCTGCTGCCGGACGAGTTCGCGGCCACCGACAAGTTCACCGCGGTGGGTGAGTGGCTCCGGCGGCAGACCCGTGACCTCCCCCTGTGGTGGGCGGAGTACTACGTCGAACCCGCCGACGGCAAGGGCGAACGCGACGGCTGGTCCGAGGCCCGCCGCCGCGCCGTGCACGCCGCCGGACTGATCGCCATGGTCAGGGGCGGCGCCGACTCCGGCTTCTACTGGAACCCCCAGGAGCGGACCGGCCGCTGCCCGGGCTGCCTGTGGTCCCCGACGGACACCGCGGGCGGGGGCCGGGAACTGCCCATGTACGGCCTGGTGTCCCGGTTCGGCAAGGCGTTCGGGCCGGGCACCCGGTACGAGACGGTGTCCGTGGCCCCGGACGACGTGCCCAACGTCCGCGTCCTGGCCACCGCGAAGACCGTCCTCGTCGTCAACACCCTCGACCGGCCGATCAGCGCGCGGATCGACGGCAAGCGGTTCGGGATGGGCGCGTACGAGGTGAGGTGGCTCGACCGCTGAGCCACCCCCGCCCCGTCACTTCATGGTCAGGAACCGCTGCACGAGCGAGGCCAGCACCACCGCCAGCAGCGGCAGCGCGAACCAGAAACCGCCCTGGACCACCCGCAGTCGGCGCACACCGGGCCGGACCGCGACCCGCACCAGCTCCCGGGCGGCGAGCAGCACCACCAGGACCACGGCCGCCAGCGCACCCACCACCGACCACGGCGTCCAGGTCACCTGCGGCCCGATCGGCCCCGGATCCGGCTTCGGCACCGGCCCGGCCGGCCGCGTGCGCAGCGCGTACACCGTGACGTCCTCGTTGACCAGGACCTTCGTCAGCTCCCGCCGCCCGTCCAGATGCCCGGTCAGCCCGGACGCCCAGGCCGCCGGGAAGCCCGCGTCCAGCTCCAGGTACGTCACCTGGCTCCGGTTGACCATCAGGTACGCGTTCGGGCCGGCGTCCCCCAGCGCCTCGACCAGGTCGGCCACCAGCGCCGGATCGGCCGGCGCCCGCGTCGGCACATAGTCCACGCGCTCCATGTCCCGCGCGCCCCACGGCAGCGCCGGTGTCACATCGTCGACCGGGTCCTGGCTCAGCCACAGCAGCCGTACCGTCGGCCGGTCGTGGGCGTACACCCAGTCCATCGCCGCGACCTCACCGGGCCGGATCCGCTCGAACGGCTCGTTGCCCCAGCGGGCCACCAGGAAGCCGCCCATCAGCAGCAGCCCGGCGAGCAGCGCGGCCACCGGGGCCGGCCACCGCCGGCGCCGCCCCGCGCCGACGCCGGCGCGCGGGAAGAACGCGAGCCCGCCGAGCAGGGCCGCGCCCGGCACCGCGAACATGAAGACCCGCAGCGCCATCTCGCCGCCGTACGACTGCATGCCGAAGCCCAGGAACGGGACGAACGTGAGGATGAGCAGGGACCGTTCGCGCAGGCCCTTCCGGCGCCGCCGCCACCAGCCCCAGCAGGCCAGGGCCAGCACCGAACCGGCCAGCAGCACCCGGGTGTACAGCACCAGTTTGTGGGTCGCACTCCCGCCCTGGATACGGCCGGAGACCGAGGTGGAGACATTGCTGCCGACCCCGCCGACCCCGCCGAACAGCTCGTCGAAGTGCCCGGACCAGTACGGCTCGGCCATGAAGCCGACCCAGACCGCGACCAGCACCGCGCAGAGCAGCGGCAGACCGCGCAGCTCCGAGCGGCCGAGCAGGACGAGGGCCGTGAGCACGCCCAGCATCACGAACGGGGTGAGCTGGTGCGCGGGCACGGTCGCCGCGTACAGGCCGATCAGCAGCAGGAGCAGCACGGCCCGCTGCCGCCGGCCGGCCGGCTCCACCTCGGCCTCGCCGGGACGCAGCCTCGTCCAGATCACCCGGGGCGGGCGGAACCAGACCAGGAGGACCGCCACGAACACCAGGTACAGCAGATAGGTGAAGCCCTGCGGGGAGAAGTAGTCCTGGCCGACCCAGCCGCTCAACACGAACAGCCAGACGCCGGTCCACTTCGCCCGCCAGCTCGCCCGCAGCGCGCGCGTGAGCAGGAACAGCGGCGCCAGATAGGCGAGTTGGATCGCCGTCGGCCACCAGCGGATCACCTCGGTGAAGTCGGTGACCCCGCACGCCCGCCCGGCGAACGCGGCCACCGCGAAGAAGCCCGGCCAGCTCCAGCGGGCGTCCAGGTCCGGCACGGCCGAGCCGGTGCGCTCGATGTGGTCGAGGAAGCCGAGGTGCTGCCAGGCCGTCGGGAACCGTGGCTCGGGCTCGATCACCGCGGGCAGCGCGTGCAGGGACACCACGGTCGCCACCAGCGTGACCAGCAGCAGCGCCCGGTGCTCGCGGCGCAGCCACAGCAGTACGGCGAAGACGGTGATCAGCAGGGCCGCCCCGGCCAGCGTCGGCAGCGGCAGCACCGACACCAGGCCGAGCCCGCCCATCCGGTCCAGGTCGGCCTCGCCGAGCCGCAGCGCCGGCACCCAGTACAGCACCAGCGCGGCGATCAGCAGACAGCCGAGGAGCACCCCGGCCCGGGTGGGCACCCGGCGCGGGGGCCCGGCCGGTACGGCGTCCTCCGGTACGGCGTCCTCGGGCTCCGGTGCCGGGCGCTCGCCCGGCAGGGGTGCGGCGGTGCCGAGGGCCAGGGTGTCGGCGTCCGGCGCCCACGCGGGACCGGACCGGCGGGTCGAGGCGGCGCGGCTCCCGCCGGGCGTGCCCAGGTCGGCGAGGTCCCCGTCCGGGGCCACCGCCTCGGGCAGGGCGGCGGGCACGGACCGCAGCGTCCGCCACAGCCTCGGCGCGGCGATCGCCACGATCACCGCGAGGCTGGAGATCTCGGCGACACCCGCCCCCGTCAGCCCCATCCGCGGCAGGAGCAGCAGCGTCAGACCCAGCACCAGCACGCACAACAGCCCCTGCAGCCAGGCGAGTCCGGCGGTGCGGCTCTGCGCGCGCAGCACCGCGAAGTGGATCTCCATCACGGTCCGCAGCACCGCGCCGACCGCGAACCAGCGCAGCAGCGGGGTCGCCGCGTCCGCGTAGCCCGCGCCGAACACGCCCAGGATCCAGGGCGCGCCGACGAACAGCAGCCCGGCGATCGGCAGCATGATCCGGGCCATCCGCCTCAGCGCGGCCCGGGTGTTGGCGGCCAGCCGGGCCGGGTCGTGGGAGCCCTCGACGGTCAGGGAGGCGCCCATGTTGATGGCGAGCAGGTTGGTCGTACCGCCGATGGTGGTGGTGATGTAGAAGTAGGCGTTCTCCTCGGAGGCGACCTGCGCGGCGATGATCACCGGGACGAGGTAGACCACGGCGAGGGAGAACAGTGAGCCGGTGTAGTCCCCGGCCAGGAACCTGCCGATCTCCCTCGGCGCCGGCGGGTCGGCGTGGCCCTCGGACGCCTTCGCGTGCCGGGGCACCAGCCGCCGGAACACCAGCCAGCCCAGCGGGACCACCGAGGTGGCGATGGCGGCCACCCAGGACACGAAGACACCGGTGGTCGGCAGGGCCACGGCGAACGCGGCGAGCAGGGCCAGCTTCACCGCCGAGAACACGGTGTTGCCGACCGGCACCCAGGGCGCGCTGCGCAGCCCGGTCAGCACACCGTCCTGCAGGGTGAGCAGGTTCCAGGCGGCGACGGCCGCGATGAAACCGAGCCCGTTGAGCGTCCCGTGCAGGAAGCGGTACGACGGCCCCCACACGTCCAGCGTCAGCAGGAAGACGCCGGCGGCCAGCGCCACGATCAGCGAACTGCCCGCGTAGGTACGGAGGACGAGCCGGCCGGTGCGGTCACCGGAGACCGGGATGAAGCGGGCCAGGGCGCCGGTCAGGGTCACCGCGGTGAGCCCGGCGAGGAACTTCATCGCGGCGATGGCCGCCGAGCCCTGGCCGACCGCCGACTCGGAGTAGTAGCGTGCCGCGGCCAGCCAGAAGCCGAGCCCGAGTACGGCGGAGATGCCGGTGTTGAGCATCAGCGCGTAGGCGTTGCGGAACAGCGGGCTGCCGTCGGCGGACCGGCCCGTGCCGGGCAGCCGCAGCCGCAGCCGGCGCCCCGGCTTGTCGGCCGCGCCGGCGTCCGGGGTCTCGGTCTCGGTCTCGGTCGTGGTGGTCGTGTCAGACACGGGATCTCATGGCCTTCCGGCGGACCTGGCGGGCTCTGCGGACGAGGGCGTGGCCCTTGGTGAGGGCGCGGTCCCCGGCGAAGGCGCGGGCGACGGCACGGCCGAGGAGCAGCCGCTCGAACTCCTCGGCGCCGGTGGTGCGGCGGACCGTGACCCGCTCCAGGGCGTACGGGCCCTGGCGGCGCCGGGCGAGGGCGTTGCCGACGGCGAGCGCCTGGGCGTACCCGGCCGCGCGCACGGCCTGGCGGACCCGGCGGCTGGAGTAGCCGTACGGGTAGGCGAACGACACCGGGCGGGCGCCCAGTTCGGCCGTGACGATCTCCGTGCAGCGGGTCAGCTCGGTGCGCAGTGCGTCGTCGCCGAGCTGGTCGAGCTGCGGGTGGGTGTGGCTGTGCCCGCCGATCTCGACGCCGGCGGCGGCCAGTTCGCGCACCTGGTGCCAGTCGAGCATGGTGTCCAGGCCGCCCCCGGTGTCGTGGGCGCCCCTGAGCCAGCCGGTGGAGACGAACAGCGTGGCCGGGAATCCGTGCCGCGCGAGCACGGGCAGCGCGTGCCGGTGGACCCCCTCGTAGCCGTCGTCGAACGTGATCAGCACCGGCCGGGCGGGCAGCGGACGCCCGGCGCGCCAGTGGCCGGCGAGATCGGCGGTGGTGACCGGGGTCAGCCCCAGCTCGCCGACGAGCGCCATCTGCTCCGCGAAGACCTCCGGTGCGACCGACAGGGCCCGGGTCGCGTCGTTCGGCGTGCTCGCGACCGAGTGGTACATGAGGATCGGTACGGGTGCCTCACTCATGGGTGCCCCCTGTGTCCGGCGCGCCTGGGTGAGCGCCGGGGAGGAGGCCGGACCCGCTGTCCGGGCCGGCGCTCGGAGCGGTGCCCGTGCCGCGGCCCCGGCTGAGGTCCGGTCGGGCATCCGCGCCGGCTGCCGGACCGGCGCCTGCACGGGCGTAGGGGCGGGCGTCTGGACCGGACGTCCGGGCCGGCGCCGCGGGGCGGATCCGCGTCGCGGTGAACGTCGTACCGCCCCGCCGCGCCCGCAGGGTGCCCACCGCGTAGCCGGCGGCGGCGCTCAGGACACCGGCGACGATCGCGCCCGCGCGGCCCGCGCCGCCCGGGCGGAGGAGCAGCGCGTCGCGCAGGCCCCGGGCGACACCGGCCGGCAGCACCCGGGTGGTGTACCGGCGTTCGGTCTCCAGGCCCCTGCCCGCGCCGACGCTGCGCGCCACCAGGGCCTTGGACAGGCCCTCGGCGTAGGTGCGGGTGCGGAAGTAGGCGAAGCGCTCGCGGGGCCCGGGCACCCGGTGATGGATCACCGCGCGGTCGTCGATGAGGAGGAGGGCGTCGGGGCGGGCGCGGGTGAGGCGGATGCACAGTTCCGTCTCCTCGCAGCCCAGCGGGCGGCGGTCGCCGTCGCGGCCGATGCCGGTGGCGAAGCCGCCCGCCGCCTCGAACGCCGTACGCCGGAAGGAGGCGTTGCCGCCGAGGACGTTGCGGACCCGGACCCGGCCGGGCGGCAGCCCCTTGTAGGTGCAGCCCACCACCCAGTCGAACTCTTCCGGGAACCAGGCCGGCCGCCGGCCCGACGCCCAGCCGGGCACCGTACGGCCGCCGACCGCGAGCACGCGCGGGTCGGCGTACCCCGCGGCGAAGTGGCGCAGCCAGTCCCGTTCGGCCACGGCGTCGTCGTCCAGGAAGGCGATGACCTCGCCGTGGGAGGCGGCGATGCCGGTGTTGCGGCCGGCGGACAGCCCGCGCGGGCCCGCGTTGGCCAGGACGCGGACGCCCTCGGTCTCCTTGTACGCGCGGGCCAGCCGGTCCTGCAGGGCCGGGTTGTGGTCCACGACCAGGAGCGTCTCCAGCGCCGGGTACGACTGCGCGCGGACCGAGGAGACCGCCGCGAGGATGTCCTCCCAGCGGTCCTCGGTGTACACGCAGATCACGACGGAGATGCCGGGATCCGTCAAGAGACCTCTCCCTGCCCGGTCCGCGGCAGCGGGGAGTGGTGCGTGCGGCGGCGCAGGTCACGCCGGTTGGACCGCTCCTTCAGGATCACCTTCAGCACCCGCAGCCCGTCCCGGACGGCGCGCAGGTTGCTGGTGCCGTGGATGCGGAGGTACTCGTGGCTCGGTATCTCCTGCACCTTCAGGCCCGCCTTGACCACTCTGATGTTCATCAGCGTCTCGACCTCGAACCCGGTGCAGTCGAGGTCGATCTTGTCCAGGCAGTGCCGCCAGAAGGCGTTGTACCCGTAGCACAGGTCGGTGTAGCGGGCGCCGAACTTGCGGTTGACGACGGTGCACAGCGCCCAGTTGCCGAGTTTGCGGACGAAGGTCATGTCGTCGGTGCCGCCGCCGTTGGCGAACCGGGAGCCCTTGGCGAAGTCGGCGCCGGAGACCAGGGCGGAGACGTACGACACGATCTCGCCGCCGTCGGCCGAGCCGTCCGCGTCGACCATCACGATGATGTCGCCGGTGCACGCCTCGAACCCGGTGATCAGGGCATCCCCCTTGCCCTTGCCCCGCTGTTCGACGACCTTGACGTCCGGCCGCAGGGCACGCGCCACACCGACGGTGCCGTCCGTGGAGTTGCCGTCGACCAGGACCACTTCGTGTATCCAGTCCGGCAGGGTCTTGAAGACGTAGGGCAGGTTCTCCGCCTCGTTCATGGCGGGAATCACCACGCTCACCGGCGGAGTGATCGCCAGGTGAGAGGAGATGGGCCGGAAGCCGGCGGCGAGGAAGGGATCCTGCCCCGAACTCGGCGGACGCACGACGGAACTCATGAGTGGTTTTCCCTCTCGTCCGGTGGGCCGCCCGCCCCTGGGCGGCCCGGCTTCGTGTCCGGTTCGAAAGGGGGGTTCTCGTCTTCGGCACGGCGGACTTGTCGCCGGACCGGGGTCCGCGACGCTCTCCGTTTCCGCTGACGAGTCGGCAAAGCTGGCCGGTCCGCCGGAGAAAGACGGCGGCCGGTCGCGCGGCCCGGCTCGGTCACACGTGCGGTCACCGAGCACGGCACCCCCCTACCGCGCCCCGCGCCGGAATCGCCGCGGCCCCTGAACCCTCCCCTGGGGCCGTGTGCGACGCTCCGGTACGGGTGAGATGTACGACGGTATTGACGATGGAACCTTAAAGGCAGGCTTGGGCGACTGTCTCACTTTTGCCATGGTTTGGCCGGTACACAACGTTGGCCCATTTTGCTCAGTCTTGCGGGCGTTTTCCGGAAATCCGCGCTTGGAGCAGGGTCGCCAGCAGGAGCAGCACGCTCAGACCGGCCACCGCGGCCACCCCGCCGCGGGCCGACCAGCGGTGCACGGCCAGCATGCCCTGGGCGACCAGCATGTCGACGACGACCGCGCCCGCGAGCGCGGCGACCGCCCGGCCGAACGGCGGCAGCCCGCGCAGCGCCGCGGCGATGGCCGCGGCCGGCGCCGTGAGCACGAAGAACAGCGTGCACGGGCCGCGCAGTGGTGTCCCGGAGTCGATGAACGCGAGCAGTGCACCGGCCGCCGCGACGGCGGCAGCGGCCCCGGCGAGCAGCGGCGACAGGTCCCTCCCCGGCCCTGGCCGCTTCCCGTCGGCGTCGTCCGCGGCGCCGTCTGGTGAAGGTGTCTTCATGCCTAAGGTCTGCATTGGCGACTTTGCCCCCCGACGCGCCGGATGCCGGGCTTCAATGTGGCGCAGGGCGGGCGGGTCGTCAAGACGACAACCCCCGGGGCACAGGTGTTCGCGCAGGCCCGGGGCGTGCGCCGGAGTTGACCGGTCGTCAACAGACCTGGCGTACACGCGCCATACATGAGCGGTGAATATTTCGGGTTGATCTCGTTGAGATGACAAAAGTTTTGGCATGAACACTTCCTGTCAACACGCGTAGCTGCTACGAAAGTTGAGGCAGAGATCCTGCTAAAGGGAGGTTCCATGAGACGTTCCCGACTTACCGGATTCGTGACCTCGCTCCTCCTCGCCGCAGGCCTCGGTCTCACCGGGGCCGCTTCGGCGCAGGCTTCCTCGACAGCCGCGGCCGGCGGCTACGTGGCGCTCGGCGACTCCTACTCCTCCGGAGTGGGCGCCGGCAGCTACATCAGCTCCAGCGGCAGCTGCAACCGCAGCACGAAGGCGTACCCGTACCTGTGGAACGCCGCCAACAGCCCGTCCTCGTTCGCCTTCAACGCCTGCTCCGGCGCCACGACGGACGACGTACTCGCGGGCCAGCTCGGCTCGCTGAACTCCTCCACCTCACTGGTGTCCCTCACCGTCGGCGGCAACGACGCCGGCTTCGCCGACGTCATGACCACCTGTGTGACCAGCTCCGACAGCACCTGCCTGGCCCGCATCGACACCGCCAGGGCGTACGTCGCCAACACGCTCCCCGGCAAGCTGGACACCGTCTACAACGCGATCAGCGCCAAAGCCCCGTCCGCCCGGGTGGTCGTCATCGGCTATCCCCGCTTCTACCTGCTCGGCCAGTCGTGCCTCGGCCTCTCGGAGACCAAGCGGTCCGCGATCAACGACGCCGCCGACTACCTCGACGCCGCCATCAAGGCCCGCGCCACCGCCCACAACTTCGTCTTCGGCGACGTCCGCACCACGTTCTCCGGCCACGAGATCTGCTCCGGCAGCTCCTGGCTGCACAGCGTCAACTGGCTCAACATCGGCGAGTCGTACCACCCGACCGCGTCCGGCCAGTCCGGCGGCTACCTGCCGGTCTTCAAGAACGCGGCCTGACACCCCGCTCGACCCGTACGGGCTCGCCCTTCCGGGTGAACCTGCTCAGGGCGAGCCCGACGGCGAAGGGGAGGCCCCGCCCGACGGGGTCTCCGTCGCCGTCGTACACGTGACCGAGAACGGCACCGAGTCCGAGGTGGTCCGCACCGGACCGCGCACCTCGACGCTGATCCCGTTCTCGATCGTCCCGCCCTCCGCGTACGTCGTCACGGTCACCTGCCGCTGCCGCGTCCGCGTGCCGCCCGCCGGGAACGGCAGCGTCTGCCACCCGGGGTCCGACACCGACCCGTGCGCGAGCACCCACCGGTACTCCACCCGCGCGGGTACACGCCCCACCGTGAAGGCGGCCGTGAACGCGGGCGCCTGTGCGGCCGGCGGCGGACACGCCCCCGAGTACGCCGTGTGCGCGCCGGTCAGGGTGACGCGCACCGACTGCGCGGGCGGGCTGCTCGCCGAGGCGCTGCCGCGCGTGGGCGTGGGAGCGGGCGCGGGCGCTCCGGTGTGCGTGTCGGTGCCGTTGCTCGGCTTGGGGGAGCGGACGGCGGTGCCGCTCGCGGTGTCGTTTCCCTGCCCGCCCCGGTCGTCGCGGTTCAGCAGGGCGTACGTCAGTCCCGCCAGCGCGCACAGCACCGCGAGCACACCCGCGACCAGCGCCACGGCGGCGCGGCGATCGCGCTGCGGCCGCGGACCCCGCTCGGCGGCCGTGGCCGTCGGCTCCGGACGGCCGCCGGGCAACGGCATCGGCGGGGCGGGATACGGCACCGGCGGGGTGCGGTACGACTCCCGAGGCCGCCGGTCCGCCGCCGACGGCGGGTACGCGGACACCGCCTGCCCGCCGTCCGCCCCCAGCGTCCTGCCCGCCGCGACCAGCCGCAGCTCCCGTTCCGCCTGCTCCGCCGGCAGCCGTTCGGCGGGCTCCTTGCGCAGCAGCCCACGGATCACGGGCGCGAGCGGCCCGGCCCACCGCGGCGGCGGCAACTCCTCGTCCACCACGGCCCGCAGCGTGCTGAGCGGGGTGTCCTGCCGGAACGGGGAGATCCCCTCGACGGCCGCGTACAGCAGCACGCCCAGCGACCACAGATCCGACTCGGGACCCGGCGTGCGCCCCAGCGCCCGCTCCGGCGCGAGGAACTCGGGCGAGCCGATCACCTCGCCGGTCATGGTCAGCGCCGAACTGCCTTCCACCGAGGCGATCCCGAAGTCCGTCAACACCACCCGGCCGTCGCCCGCCAGCAGCACGTTGGCCGGCTTCACGTCCCGGTGCAGCACCCCGGCGGCGTGCGCGGCGCGCAGCGCGGACAGCACCTCGGCACCGATGTGCGCGGCCCGCTGCGGCGGCAGCGGACCCTCCGCCTCCAGCTGGTCGGCGAGGGACAGCCCGCGCACCAGCTCCATCACGATCCACGGCCGGCCGCGCTCCATGGCCACGTCGTACACCGTGACCACGTTGCGGTGCGCGACCCGGGCCGCCGCCCACGCCTCCCGCTCCAGGCGCGCGTACAACCGCTCCACCTCCGGGCCGGGCAGCCCGGCCGGCGCCCGCACCTCCTTGACGGCCACCTCGCGGTGCAGCACCTCGTCCCGGGCGCGCCACACGGTCCCCATGCCGCCCTCGCCCAGCGGGGACAGCAGACGGTAGCGGTCCGCGATCACACGTTCCGGCCCCGGCTCCTCGGACACGGGCGCCCCCCAAGGCATCTCGCGCGAATTCTCCACAAAAGTAGCTCAGCCGAAAGCGGATGCGGCCCCCTTGAGCACCAATCCCATGCCCAGCGCCAGCACGACCAGCGCCGACACGAGCGGCAGGGTCCGGCGCACCAGGGCGGTCAGCGGGTGCGCGGTCCAGCGCGGGCGCCGCTCCAGCACCCGGCCCGCCCCCGCGCCCAGCCGTACGACGGCGAAGCCGGCGGCGGTGAGCGTCAGCGCGAGACCCGCCCCGTACGCCACGACGAGCAGCAGCCCGAACCAGGCTTTGCCGAGCGCTGCGGCGCCGACGAGTACGACCACGGCGGACGGACTGGGCACGAGCCCTCCGGCGAATCCGAGCAGGATCGTGCCGCGGAGGGTGGGGGCGACGGGGTGGGTATGGGTGTGACCGCCGTGAGTGTGGGTGTGACCTGCGTGTGTGTGGCCTCCGTCTGTGTGGGCGTGCGTGTGGTCCCCGTGTGTGTGGTCCCCGTGTGTGTGGGCGTGCGTGTGGGTGTGGCCCCCATGGGTGTGCTCACCACTGTGATGGTGGTGAGGGTGGTGACCGGCACTGTGGCCGACGCCCACCACCGCCAACTCGCGCTGCTCCGTCTCTTCGTGGAGAGCGGCGGTGGTCCGCGCACGGCCGTGCCAGGCCCGGCGTACGAGGGTGACGCCCGCCCCGAGCACCAGGGCGCCGCTGGCGATGCCCAGCCAGGAGATCACCGCGGGCGCGGCGGCGGAGCCGGCCGTGACGAGGAGGCCCAGGGCGACTACGCCGAGGGTGTGGGTCACGGTGACTGAGGCGGCCAGCGGCAGCACGTCCCGCGGCCGGGCCCGGCCCCCGCGCGCCGCCGCCGTCGCGGCCATCAGGGTCTTGCCGTGACCCGGCGCCAGGGCGTGCATCGCGCCGAGGACGACGGCGATGAGCAGGGCCAGGGCGGCGAAGCCGAGCGTGAGGTCGTGGCGGGCCACGAGGTCGTCCAGGGCGCGGGTCCAGCGGTCGGCGCCCCGGGGCAGCACCGCGGCGCCCGGGGCGTCCTGCCGCTCTTCGGCGAGGGCCGGCCCACCGGGGCGCACGCGCACGGAGGCGGCGGCGGTGTCGGCCGGAGAGGACAGCAAGTCCGCGGGGTAGGTGGTGAGTTCGCGTGAGACGGATGTCTTCGGTACGTCCGTCGAGGTGAGCGTCGTACGGTCGCCGCGCGCGGTGATCTCCCGCCAGCCGGGCCCGCCGGCGGCCCCCGCGCTGTGGAAGCCGAGGGTGACGGACTTCCCCCGGGGAAGCGGCGCGGTGAACCGGCACTCCACCCGCAACGTGTTCAGCCCGGCCTGCCCGGGCCGCGGCTCGGCACGGGCGGAACCGGGGGTCAGCGGAGCGGTGCGTCCCTCGACGGTGAGCCTGCTGCCCCGCGCCGCCTCGGTGCACCGCCGCTCGGCCCACGCGGTGAGGCCCAGCCGCTGGATGTCGGGCTCGGCCTGGGTCGCCGGGATCTCGGCGAGGTCCTCCACGTGGTCGACGCGGAGCTGACCCGGGGCGGCGACGAGACCGTCGTAGCGGTTGACGGTGAAGTTGCCGAGCGGGTGCGCGCTCGCGGTGCCGGCCGGGAGGAGCGCGAGGGCGCCGGCGGCGACGAGGACGAACGGCAGACGCAGCTTCACTTCGCGGCCTCCAGTGCCGTGCGGGCCTCGGCGGCGCCCAGCGGGGAGAAGCCGGGGTTCAGCTTCAGGGCCGCCCTCAGGGAGGCGCGACCGTCCCGCTCGTGGCCCGTGGCCAGTTCGATCACGCCGCGGTGGTAGAGGAAGGCGGCGTTGCGGTAGCCGGTGGCGGTGGCCCGGCGGGCGTAGGGCAGGGCCTCCTCGTCATGGCCGTTGACGTGCAGGGCCCAGGCGAGCGCGTCGGCGGTGTGCACGGTGTGCCGGCGGGCCCACTCGGCGCGGGCCGCGCGCAGGGCGGAGGCCTTGTCGCCGTGGTCGGCGGCGGCCAGCGCGGTGTCCAGGTCGGCGTTGACTCCGTTGGCGCGGGCCAGCGCGGTCCAGGCGTCGACCAGTGCGTACTGCTGCCGGGCCCGCGCCCGGTCGCCGGCCGCGCCCCGGGCCTCGTACAGCTCGCCCAGTGCGACCAGCGGCCCGGGCAGCGGGGAGCGTGCCACCACGGCCTCCATGTCCTTGATCGCCGCGGCCCGGTCACCGCTCGCGGCCCGGGCGCGGGCCCGGCCCTCCAGCGCCGGGAGGTAGCCGTCGTCGGCGGCGAGGGCGCGGGCGTAGGAGGTGAGGGCGGTCTTGTAGTCGCCCTGGTTCCAGGCGAGTTGGCCGAGCTGGGTGGCGACGTACGCCGTGTCGCCCGGCGAAGTGGCCGCGGACAGCGCCTGCTGGAGGACCCGGCGTGCGGTGCCGACGTCCCCGCGCAGTTCGTGTACGTAGGCGTACCGGGTGAACACCGGCACGCCCGGCCGGCGGGCGTCGGCGGTCCGCGCGGCCCGCTCCGCGTCGGCGTACCGGCCGAGTTCCACCAGGGCGTCGATCCGCGAGGACAGCGCGCGCTCGCTGTACGGGTTCCGGCGCAGGGCCGCGTCCGCGCAGGCGAGGGCGTTCGCGAAGTCGTGCCGGGCCGCGGCGAGGGCGGCGCGGCCGGCCAGGGCCCGGTCGTCGCCCGGCGCCAGCGACAGGGACCGCCGCAGCGCCCGCTCGGCCTGCGGGTACCGGGACGGGTCCCCCTTGGTCCGCGCCTGCTCGACGTAGGCCAGTCCGAGGGTGGCCCAGCCGCCGTGATCCTTCGGCTGCGCCCGCAACTGCCCCTGGAGCGCGGTGATGCTCGCGTCCAGGTCCCCGCCGCCCAGCACTCCCGGATCCACGGCCCCGGCGGCGACCGGCACGGACCGCGGCGCCCGGTCGGCGCCGAGCGCGATGGCCCCGCCGGTCATGGCCACCGCCAACAGCGCGGCGGAGCAGGCGAGCTGCAGAGACCGCCACCGCCGCCCGACGGCCCCGACCCGCCGCACGGCGGCGACACGCTCATCGTGACCGGTGCCTTCGTCCGCGCCGGGGGCCGTGTGCTCTCCCGCGCTCGTGCCTGCGCCACCGGCGGCCCCTTGACGGGCGCTCGCGTCCTCGACGCCGGCGGCTCGTCGCGTGCCGCTCTCGCCGTCGGCACAGGCGCGTTGCCCGGCGCTCCCGCTTCCGCTCTCGGCGCCCGTGTCGGGGCCGGAGGCCGCCGGTCCCGACGCCGAGAGTGCCGGTGTGGCCGGGTTCGGCACGGTGTCGCCGCTGACGCCCGCCCTCGGCCCGTCCTTCTCCTCGTCCTGCCCGCGCGGGACCATGCCTTTTCCTCCGTCGGTCGTGTGGGAGGCGCGGCCCGCCGTGGGGGAGGGGGGGTACGGGCCGCGCCGGTCTCGGTGGGTGCGGGGGTCAGTACGCGCGCTGCATGCGCCGGCGCCACCAGGCGAAGGCGGTGCCGAGCAGCAGGATCCCGGCCGCGCCGGAGGCCGCCGACGCGGCGATCAGCATGGTGTTGCCGGATCCGGTGGAGGAGGACCCGGCCGGCTGGAGGGCGTCCCCGAGCTGGCTGCGCACGTCCGTCCCCGCCGTCGTGCCCTTGGCGAGCGCGCCGCGCGAACCGGCCGTGGGCTGGGCGACGTAGGGGAAGTAGTTCTCGAACTTCTTGTCGTTCTTGTCGACCGCGTCACCCAAGTCGTTCTTGGAGCCGACCAGTTCGCCCTCCACGACCTGCAGTGCCGCGTCGATCACGTCGTCGCTGAGCCGACGCCCGTTCGGGAAGCCCGCGTTGTCGCCGTCCAGCACGCCCAGCCGCTTCGGGTGCATGCTCGGCTTGATGGAGGTGTTCAGCCGCAGCTCCTCCGAAGGCTTCACGTGCGGCGGCTGGTTGAGGCCCTTGACGCCCTTGAGGAACACGTCGACCAGGTCGTTGCGCGGCTCCGCGGGTGCCTTGATCTTGTAGATGGACTCGATGAGCTTCGGCAGCTCGGGGTTGGTGACGTTCTTCAGGAACTGGGCGTCGTACGCGGGCTGGGACGCGTTGAACCTGTCCTTGTCCTTCTGCGGGTTGACGACCTCGTTGACCAGCGGGTTGCCGAGGCGCGAGACCTGGCTGTAGTAGCCCTGGGCGTTACGGCGCTGGGTGGTGGACCAGATGCCGACGACGGGCTGGTGGGCGGACTCGCGGATCATGTCGTTCGGCACCTGGAGGGCGATGGTGTTGACGTTGTAGCCCTTGAGGGTGTCCCGGCCGACCTCGGTGAGGTTCCCGCCGTACAGCAGGTCGAAGACGCGCAGGTCCAGGAAGAACGGGTCGTCCGCCTGCCCGGCGAAGGTCGCGGCGCCGCCCGCCGTCTTGTACACCGCCTGCGCCCGCAGCTTGCCGTAGTCCGGCATGGACGCCTTGCCGACGTTCGACGGCGCCACCGGCACGTCGTCGGCCAGCTTGGTCTTCGACATCTCGTGCCCGTTGCTGAGCTTGATGAGGTCGATGTCGTACGTCTGGGTGATGTTGAGGTCGGGGTCGTCCAGGCTGGTGACCGGACCGGTGTTGTAGAGGAACGTGTCCCCGTTCTTCGTACGCGTCTTGAAGGTGTAGCGGAAGACCAGCTCGCCCTGTGCGTCGCCGTTGTTGTCGATGTGGAGGTCGTACTGGGCGTCGTCGGCGAACGTGTAGAAGTTCGGTCCGCCGGCCGGTTCCTCGAACGGGATCCAGTTCGCCACGATCGTCGTCGTGTCGGGCTTGTCCGGGCTGACGAACGCGTACAGGTCGGTGTTGTCGTACTGCGGGGTGCCCGAGATCAGCGGGGCCTCCCGGTGGGAGGAGGCGGAGGCCGCCCCGGGTGCCAGCGTGGCGACGCCGGCGGCTGCGAGCCCTCCGGCGGCCAGCGCGCCGCAGATGAGCGTGGCCAGGCCCTTGCGTCCCGAACCGTCCCTGGAGAAGAGAGGTGTCATGCCGTCCGTCCTCAGTGCCGACTTGCCTTTGACGGACGGGTATACGGAGCGGACCCGCCGTTCGGTTTGGTCGGACGGCGAAAAACTTTTTCCCGCTTCAGGACCCGCGTTTTCGGCCCGCTCATCCGTAAACCCTCGGGGAGGTGTGTCTCGGTGCGGATGCGCGGTGCGCGGGGAAGAGCCGGCTGCGGCCACGGAGAGGGGGCCCGCATGCAGGCGGACGAGCTGCTGGTGCTCGTGGCCGGAGGCGATCAGAGGGCGTTCGAGGAGCTGTACGCACTGGTGTCCGGGCCGGTGTACGGACTGGTACGACGCGTGGTGCGCGACCCCGCCCAGTCCGAGGAGGTCGCCCAGGAGGTGCTGCTCGAACTGTGGCGCTCCGCCGCCCGCTTCGACCCCGGCCGGGGCAGCGCCCTGTCCTGGGTCCTCACCCTCGCCCACCGCCGCGCCGTCGACCGGGTGCGCAGCGCCCGCGCGGCCGGGGAACGCGAGCAGCGCGAGGCCCTGCGCGCCGGGGAACCGGCGTTCGACCAGGTCGCCGAGGAGGTCGAGGCCGGCCTGGAACGCGAGTGGGTGCGCCGCTGTCTGCACCGGCTCACGGCCCTGCAACGCCAGTCGGTGACCCTCGCCTACTACGACGGGTACACCTACCGTGAGGTGGCCGAGCGGCTGAAGCTGCCGCTCGGCACGGTCAAGACGCGGATGCGCGACGGACTCACCCGGCTGCGCGAGTGCCTGGGAGGCGCCGCATGAGCATCCTCGGCAAGCTGCTGCGCCGAGAGGACCTGCACTCCCTCGCCGCGCCCTACGCGCTCGACGCCCTCGAACCGGGCGAGCGGCGCCGCTTCGAGAAACACCTGGCGGGCTGCGACCGCTGCGCCGCCGAGGTGCGGGACCTGGCCGAGGACGCGGTCCGGCTGGCCTGGTCCACGGCGGCCCCCGCGCCCGCCGCCCTGCGCGACCGGGTGCTGGCCGCCGTCCGCAGCACCCCGCAGGAGCCGGCGCGCAACCACGCGGGCGCGCGGGACCGGGCGCCGTCCCGGGAGCGCACGCCCCAGTTGCCGCCGCACGTCTGGGGCACCCAGCCCCCGCCGGCCCGCACCCGCGCCCCCCGCGGGCGCCCCCTGTTCGCCCCGCTCGCCACGGCCACCGCCGCCGCGGCCCTCGTCGTCGCCTCCCTCTTCGCCGTCCAGGCGCACCGCACCGAGGACCGGCTGGACGCGGAGCAGGCCCGGGCACGTGAGATCGCCCACGTTCTGGCCGCTCCCGACGCCCGAGCGGCGAGCAGCGAGGACGCACGGGGCCGCAGTATCGGAGTGATCGCTTCCGCCTCCGAGCGGGAGGCCGTCGTCACCCTCAGCGGATACGGCGCCCCGCCCGGCGGACGCGTCCACCAGCTCTGGCTCATGCGCCCCCGTGCACAACCGCGCTCCCTGGGGCTCCTCGCGGGCGACACGCCCTTGGTCACGAAGGGCCTCGACCCCTCCTCGACGTCACTCGCCGTAACCGTCGAGCCTGATGGCGGATCAGCACAGCCCACCAGCCAGCCGCTTGTCCAACTCACCCTGAAATCGGTCGGATTCGGAGAGTAGTCAAAGAGGGATGGTCAACCCCCTTACAGGGAAGGTGAATCCTGTGGCCGAGATACACGCGTGCCCCACCGGGGCGATAGGGTTACCCTGCCCGGGCCGGGTGGACTCGTACGGGTGGGGAGTGACATGGAACAGATAACAGTGCGCAGCAGGGCCAGGGTCCCTGCGATCACCTGCGGGAGCAGCGCGACCAGTTCGCGCCTCGACCGCCATCTCTCGGTGCTGGCGGGTCCCGCCATACCGCAGCGGGAGACGGTCGAGGCGACCTCGCTGATGCGCGAACTGACGGCGCGTGACACCACGCACCGGCGCAGTGACCGGGGCGCGCGGGTCAGCCGCGTCTCCCTCTTCGCGCCGCTGCGCCGACTGCGCCGTTCGCTGTTCGGCGGTCACTGACCGCACCGCAGGGCCCCTGACCCCGAGCAGGGGTGCCCGCGCTCAGGCTGCCACACCGTCCCGGCGCAGCGCTGCGATCTCGTCGTCCGTCATCCCCACGGCACGCAGCAGCGCTCCGGTGTGCTGCCCGAGTGCGGGCACGTCACCCATCTGTGCCTCGTCCCCGCCCGGCAGCGTGATGGGAGGCAGCAGTGCCTTCAGCGGTCCGGCCGGCGAACCCACCTGACGCCACCGCTCCCGGGCCGCGAGCTGCGGATGCTCCGCCAGCTCGTGCAGATCCCGCAGCCGGGCACAGGCGATACCCGCCCCCTCCAGCCGCGCCAGCGCCTCCTCGGCGTCCAGCACCGCCAGCGCCCCCGCGACCAGGGCATCGGTCCGCTCCCGGTGCGCCACCCGCGCGGCGTTCGTCGCGTACGCCGGGTCCGTGCCCAGTTCCGGGCGGCCTATGACCTGGTCGGCCAGCCGCCGCCACTCCCGGTCGTTCTGCACCGACAGCAGCACCCGCCCGCCGTCCGCCGTCGGATAGGCGTCGTACGGCGCGATCACGGCGTGCGCGAGTCCCGTGCGCGCCGGCGGCTCACCCCCGTGCATCGCATGGTGCAGCGGATGACCCATCCACTCGGCGAGCGCCTCCAGCATGGACACCTCCACCGGCCCGCCCCGCCCGGTCGTGCCGCGCCGCACGAGCGCGGCCAGCACACCGGAGAACGCGTACATGGCCGCCGCGATGTCCGCCGCCGGGATGCCCGCCTTCACCGGCTGCTCCGGCGTCCCGGTCACCGACACCAGCCCCGCCTCGCACTGCACGAGCATGTCGTACGCCCGCTTGTCCGCGTACGGCCCCGAGCCGCCGTAGCCCGAGATGTCCACGGCGACCAGCCGGGGGTGCGCGGCGCACAGCGTGGCCGCGTCCAGGCCGAGCCGGGCGGCGGCCCCGTGCGCGAGGTTCTGCACGAACACGTCCGCGTCCGCGACCAGGCGTCGTACGACGTCCAGACCGCGCGGGTCCTTCAGGTCCAGCGCGATCGACTCCTTGCCGCGGTTGCACCACACGAAGTGCGAGGCGAGGCCGCGGGCCGCGGTGTCGTAGCCGCGCGCGAAGTCACCGCCGTCGATCCGCTCCACCTTGATGACCCTGGCGCCCAGGTCGGCGAGCTGCCGGGTCGCGAAGGGCGCGGACACGGCCTGCTCGACGGCGACGACGGTGATGCCCTCCAGGGGCAGCGGGAGATGATCCATGGGGTGGATGATCTCCCCGGGCCGACCGTTTTGTCAGCAGCCGGGTTGCGTGGGCATGCGCCGGCCTTCCTCGCGTGCCATGGACTTCTTTCTCGGGGAGGTCACCCGGGAGCACGGGGACATCGACTGGTTCGCCCGGGCGAAGGACGCGGCGCCCCTCGCCCGCACGCTGACCCGGCTCGGCCACACGCCGGTGCCGGGGCCGCCCGCCGGTCTCCAGCTCGACTTCGTCAAGGACGGCCTGGAGAGCAGCTTCACGCTGGTCGACCGGGACGCCGGGGGCCGGGTGACCGTCGCCGGCGGCCCCTGAGCCGGGACTCCCTGGCCGGACGGGCTGCTCGGTGCCGTACCCGGCCGGATCGGCGCGCTGGAGGCGCCGATCGTCGACCCGCGCGTGCAGATCGAGATCAAGCGCATGATGCCCGTCTGGGACCCCTCCCGGCCCCGCCGGGCCAAGGACGCCGAGGACATCGCCCGGCTGGAGACCGCCCTGCGCGGGCGGGCCGGCGGTCAGAGCAGCGCGAACTGTCCGTCCGGGCCCTCCTCGTGGTGGTCGAGGACCGAGGCGGGACGGCGGGCGGGCGCCGGCACGGGCAGGACGCCCGCCTGGCGCAGCTCCGCCGCCGTGACCGGTGACGTCACCTTCAACTCGGCCCGTGCCGCCCGCACTTCCGCCAGCAGGGCGAGGACCGTGACCAGCTCCAGCAGTTCCGACGTCCAGGTCTGCGGCCAGGTCGTCGGACGGATCGCGGTGAGGGTACCCGGCTCGGCCGGTGCGGTACGGACCGTGAACCAGGTCTCCAGGACCCGTGCTCCGGCCACCTCGTAGTCCCAGGCCTCGGGCGGGACGGGGGAGATGCGGCCCTCGTCCAGGTGCAGGGTCTCCTCGTCACGGTCGTAGCGGAGACCGAGCGGCCGGGCCGGCAGGGGCGCACGGACGTACGGGCGGCGCCCGCCCGGCAGCTTGGGGCGCTCGCCGTCGCGCCGCATCAGCCACAGCGTCCGGCGGCCCACGTCCACGCCGGACGCCCAGACGCCGGGGTCCTCGGTGAGCGGGACGGTGAGGTCGGGGCGGACCGTCGCCAGGATCCACGCCAGCACGTCCGGCGCACAGGGGCGGGCGCCCAGCCGGGCCGACAGATGGTCCAGCAGGCCGGGGGCCAGGTTCGGTTCCGTGCCGCCGGGGCGGCGGTACAGCGGGCGGACGCGGCCGGTGCGCAGGACCGGCAGGTGCGAGGTCGCCAGCAGCGGGGTGTCCGCGTCGCCCGTCTCGACGGTGAACACCTGCTGCTCGTCCGCCACCCGCCACAGCTCCGGGCGGGCCGTGTCGAGCAGCCGGTGGTCCGGGATCAGCCACTGCTCGTCGAAGGGGGCCGCCAGGACCCGCACCGGCTCCGCGCAGGGTCCCCCGGCGCGCACGAGCCGCTCCGTGCCGGTGGACTGGCCGGGCAGCTGGCCCACCGCCGACTGCAGCGTACGGGCGCGGCTCGGTTCGAACAGGGCCTCCCGGTCGGGGCCCTCGGCCTTCAGCAGGGCGTCCCAGCGGGCCCTCAGCGAGGCCGGATCGGGCGCCGCCGGCCAGGCACGGCCCGGCCGCAGCGGTGCGACGGACCACGGCATGAGGTCCGCCAGCAGCGGAGCGTCGTCGTGCGTCACGCTGGGCATGGTACGGCCTCACCCGCCCCCGGGATCAGGTGGCGTCCAGCGTCACGGTGAACGAGAACCTGTCCCCCCGGTAGTGGATGACGGCCACGTCCAGCACCCGCCCCTCGCTGTCGTACGTCACGCCCGTGTAGTGCAGGATCGGGCTGAGCAGCGGGACTTCGAGCAGACGGGCCGTCTCCGGGTCGGCGAGCCGGGCCTCCACGGTGTCCGTGATCCGGCTGATGTCCGCCTTCACCACGTCCCGCAGCACCTTGGTCATCGGCCAGCGGACCAGGTCGTCCACGTCGATGCGCTCGGCCAGTTCGGGACGGATGTGGTTGACGGCGTGGTTGGTCGGTTCGCCGGTCTTCTCGTCACAGCGCAGCCGGTGGTACGACGCCACCTCCGCGCAGTCCGGGAAGTACTCGGCGAGCCCGGCCGGCACCGGCACCCGCCCGTGGCCGAGCAGCTCGGTCGTCATCCCGGACTGCTGGGCCACGATCGCGTCCACCGAGCCCAGCAGCCGGACCGGGGCCCCGCGCCGGACGTCGGGCTCGATGAACGTGCCGCGCCGCCGGTGCCTGCTGATCAGGCCCTCGTCCTCCAGCTCCTTCAGCGCCTGCCGCATGGTCAGCACGCTCACGCCGTAGTGCTCCGCCAGCTGCTCCTCGGTGGGCAGGCGCAGCGGGTCCTCGGGCGAGCGGCCCAGTATCGAGGCGCGCAGCGACTGCGACACCTGGTACCACAGCGGCAGCTTGCGGTTCAGGACGATCGAATCCGGAGCGAAGGAGGTCACGCGGCTATCCGTACCTGGCGGAGAACGTTCGGCGCAACGGTGGCGGTCACCCCCGGAAGTGCCGCTCCAGCCCCTGCCACACGTCGTCGTAGCGCTGCTGGAGGTGTTCGGCGCCCGCCGCCTGCGGCGTGAGGGTCACCGGCCAGCGGGTCTCGAACATGAACGCCAGCCCGTCGTCGATCTTCTGCGGCCGCAGCTCGGCCGCGCTCGCCCGGTCGAAGGTCTCCCGGTCCGGGCCGTGCGCCGACATCATGTTGTGCAGCGAGCCGCCGCCCGGCACGAAGCCCTCCGCCTTGGCGTCGTACGCCCCCTCGATCAGGCCCATGTACTCGCTCATCACGTTCCGGTGGAAGTACGGCGGCCGGAAGGTGTCCTCGCCCACCAGCCAGCGCGGCGCGAAGACCACGAAGTCCACGCCGGCCAGGCCCGGGGTGTCCGACGGGGAGGTCAGGACCGTGAAGATGGACGGGTCGGGGTGGTCGTAGGAGATGGTGCCGATCACATTGAACCGGCGCAGGTCATAGACGTACGGCACATGGTTGCCGTGCCAGGCGACCACATCCAGCGGGCTGTGGTCGTAGGTGGCCGTCCAGAGGTTGCCGCAGAACTTGTTCACCACCTCCACCGGGCCCTCGACGTCCTCGTACGCGGCGACGGGCGCCCGGAAGTCCCGCGGATTGGCGAGCCCGTTGGCACCGATCGGACCGAGATCGGGGAGCTGGAACGGCGCCCCATAGTTCTCGCACACATAACCTCGGGCCGACTCATCGAGCAGCTCCACACGGAAGCGCACCCCACGCGGGATCAGCGCAACATGGGCAGGCTCCACATGAAGCCGGCCGAATTCGGTGTGCAGCAACAGCCCGCCCCGCTCGGGCACGATCAGCAGCTCGCCATCGGCGTCGGAGAAGACCCGCTCCATCGAGGCGTTGGCGTGGTACAGGTGCACGGCCATGCCGGAGCGCTGGGTCGCGTCGCCGTTGCCGCCCAGCGTCCAGAGGCCCGCGAGGAAGTCGGTGCCGGCCGGGGGCTCCGGCAGCGGGTTCCAGCGCAGCCGGTTGGGGTCAGGCACCGTCTCGGTGAAGGGGGCCGTGCGGATCGCGCCGTTGCCGGTGCGGGTGAACGCCGGGTGCGCGGCCGAGGGGCGGACGCGGTACAGCCAGGAGCGCCGGTTGTGCGCCCGCGGCTCGGTGAAGGCCGTACCGCTCAGCTGCTCCGCGTACAGGCCGAGCGGGGCGCGCTGCGGCGAGTTGCGGCCCTCGGGCAGGGCGCCCGGCACCGCCTCCGAGGCGTGTTCGTTGCCGAACCCGGTCAGATACGACAGCCCCTCGGCGGTCTTCCGTGCGTCCCCGCTCATGCTCGCTCCTCGCGCTCCGATTCCTATGCAACACCGTAGGAATGAGCGGGGCCCCGCGCAAGAGGGCGCCGGGTCCTCCCTCAGAGGTAGGGCCGGAACCCGACTTGAGGGGGATCCGGGGGAACGGGCCGCTGTTCTACGCTCCCGGTCATGTCGTGGACGAAGGGGAAGCGTGGACGGCTCGCCGCGCTCGCGGTGTGCGCCCTGCTGCCGCTCGCAGCGGTGGCCTGCACCACCAGCGAGGCGCATGAGGGCGCGGTCTCGTCCTCACCCGTGGGCAAGGTCCTGGACGAGACCGACGACACCGGCCGGAACCTGCGGGAGGTGCCCAAGGAGAACGCCCCCGAGGTCGCCGTCGAGGTCACCCCGGACCCGTCCGGCGGCTGGGACGTCCGGCTGGCCTTCCGGCACTTCCGCTGCTCCGCGCCGGACGCGCGGCCGGTGGCGGTCACCGGCCGCGGATTCGCCCGCCTCTTCGTGGACGGCCACCGGGTCGCCGTGCTGCACAGCCCCACGTACCACCTGGGCGCCGGCGCCGTCCCGCAGGGCACCCACCAGATCACCGCGCGCCTCTACGCCGACGACGGCACGGTGTGGGCCGTCCACGGCAAGCCGGTCGAGAGCGGCGCCGACATAACGGTGTCCGACGCGGAGACGGGCACGGGAGGAGCACCGGCCGGAACCGGGTCGCCCGCCGCCGGCGCATGAACCCCGCCCGCACATGAGTGCACCGGCCACCTGTCTCCGTACTGTGGGGGGAGGTTCACCGGACCCCGGCGGAAAGGCATCATGAAGCCCGTGCCCCATGCGACATCGCTCCGCCGTGCGCCCGTCCAGCGGCGCAGCGCCGAACGGCTGACCAGGATCCTGGACGCCTGCGCCGAACTCCTCGACGAGGTCGGCTACGACGCCCTGAGCACGCGCGCGGTCGCCGAGCGCGCCGAAGTCCCCATCGGCTCGGTCTACCGCTTCTTCGGCAACAAGCGGCAGATGGCCGACGCGCTCGCCCAGCGCAACCTGGAGCGGTACGTCGAGCGCGTCACCGAGCGGCTGAAGGAGGGCCGCAAGGGGGACTGGCGGGCCGCGATGGACGCGGTCCTGGACGAGTACCTCGGCATGAAGCGCACCGCACCCGGCTTCTCCCTGGTCGACTTCGGCAACCAGATCCCGGTCGGCGTCCGGCAGGCCGAGCCCAACACCCGGGTCGCCGACCGGCTCATCCACCTGCTCTCCGGCTATCTCGGCCGCACCCCGGACGCGGACCTGCGCCGCGTCTTCCTGGTCGCCGTGGAGACCGCGGACACCCTGGTCCAGCTGGCCTTCCGGGTCGACTCCCAGGGGGACGAGGCGATCATCCAGGAGACGCGGGAGCTGCTCCGGGCATACCTGGGGCGCGTGCTCGACTGAGCCGGGGCGCCGCGCGCCCCGAAGCGCGCACCGTGCCGTGAAGAAGCCTCCGGAAAGAAGGCTCCCCTCCATGCCTACCGGTCGGTATGCTCGCTCCGACCTGCCTGCCCCGGCCCCGGCCCGCCTGCACGGCACCGCCGCCGACCCTTACGGGAGGACCCGTGTCCCGCACCGCCCTGCGAATCTGCCCCCTGTGCGAGGCCACCTGCGGGCTGACCCTCACCCTCGAGGGCACCCGCGTCACCGGCGCCCGCGGCGACCGGGACGACGTCTTCAGCAAGGGCTTCATCTGCCCCAAGGGCGCCGCCTTCGGGGCCGTCGACGGCGACCCCGACCGGCTGCGCACCCCGCTCGTCCGCAAGGACGGCACCCTGCGCGAGGCGACCTGGGAGGAGGCTTTCGACGCGGTCGCCGCCGGCCTGCGCCCGGTCGTGGAGCGGTACGGCCCCGACGCCGTCGGCGTGGTCCTCGGCAACCCCAACGTGCACACCGTGGCCGGCGGTCTCTACCCGCCGGTCCTGGTCGGCGCCCTGCGCACCCGCAGCCTGTTCACCGCCTCCACCGTCGACCAGATGCCCAAGCACGTCTCCAGCGGGCTGCTGTTCGGCGATGCCCACGCGATCCCGGTGCCCGACCTCGACCACACCGGCCATCTGCTGCTCATCGGCGCCAACCCGCTGGAGTCCAACGGCAGTCTGTGCACCGCCCCCGACTTCCCCGGCCGGCTCAAGGCGCTCAAGGCCCGCGGCGGCCGGCTCACCGTGGTGGACCCGCGCCGCACCCGCACCGCCAGGCTGGCCGACCGCCACCTGGCCATCCGCCCCGGCACCGACGCCCTGCTGCTCGCCGCGATGGCGCAGACCCTCTTCGCCGAGGACCTGGTCGAACTCGGGCACCTCGCCCCGCACGTCCAGGGTCTCGCCGAACTCCGGGACGCCCTCGGCGACTTCACGCCCGAGGCCGTGGCTCCCGCCTGCGACCTGGACGCCGGCGAGATCCGCGCCCTGGCCCGGGACCTCGCCGCGGCCGACACCGCCGCCGTGTACGCCCGCATCGGCAGCTGCACCGTCCCGCACGGCACCCTGGCGAGCTGGCTGGTCGACGTCCTCAACATCCTCACCGGCAACCTGGACCGCCCCGGCGGCGCCCTCTTCCCGCAGGCCGCCACCGACCGGACGCCCCGCCCGGCGGGCCCCGGCCGCGGCTTCCAGCTCGGCCGCTGGCACTCCCGGGTGAGCAAACACCCGGAGGCGAAGGGCGAGTTGCCGCTCTCCGCGCTCGCCGAGGAGATCGACACCGCGACCGACGAGGGCACCCCGGTCCGCGCGCTGATCGCGATCGCCGCCAACCCCGTGCTCTCCGCGCCCGACGGCGACCGGCTCGACAAGGCCCTCGCGTCCCTGGACTTCATGGTCAGCGTCGACCCGTACCTGAACGAGACCTCGCGCCACGCCCACGTCGTGCTGCCCCCGCCCCCGCCCTCCCAGAGCCCGCACCACGACTTCGCCTTCAACACCCTCGCCGTACGCAACCAGGTCCGCTACACCCGCCCCGCGGTCCCGCTGGAGCCCGGCCGCATGGCCGAGAGCGAGATCCTCGCCCGGCTGATCCTGGCCGCCACCGGCATGCACGGCACCGACCCGGCCGCCGTCGACGCGATGGTCATCGACCAGACGCTCGGCAAGGCCGTCCAGGACGAGCACGCACCGGTGTACGGCCGCGACCCGCGCGACCTCGCCGCCCGGCTCACCGGCGACAACGGCCCCGAGCGGCGGCTCGACCTGATGCTGCGCCTCGGCCCGTACGGCGACGGCTTCGGCGCCCGCCCCGACGGGCTGACCCTGGAGAAGCTGCTCGCCCACCCGCACGGCATCGACCTCGGTCCGCTGCGCCCGCGCCTGCCGCAGCCGCTGAAGACCCGCAGCGGCAAGGTCGAGCTGCTGCCCGAGCCGATCGCCGCCGACCTCCCGCGGCTGCGCCGGGCGCTGGACGAGCGGCCGGCGGGACTCGTCCTCGTCGGCCGCCGCCATCTGCGCTCCAACAACAGCTGGATGCACAACGTGCCCGCCCTCACCGGCGGCAGCAACCGCTGCACCCTGCACATCCATCCCGAGGACGCCGCCCGGCTCGGCGTCCGGGACGGCGCGGACGTCCGCGTCAAGGGCGCCGGGGGTGCGGTGACGGCCCCCGCCGAGGTCACCGACGGCGTCCGGCCCGGTGTGGTGAGCCTGCCGCACGGCTGGGGCCACGACCGGCCCGGCACCCGGCTCAGCCACGCCGCCGGCGACCCCGGTGTCAACGTCAACCAGCTGCTCGACGGCAGCCTGCTCGACCCGCTGTCGGGCAACGCGGTGCTCAACGGCGTACCCGTCGAGGTCGTTGCACTGCTGTGACCTGGACTTTTGCGCGTATTGCTCGCACGTCAACGTCTTGTTAACGCCGTTTGAACGGACCTAACGTCATCGCACCGCCGACCCCCAGGTGGGATGTTCAAGGGCGAACGTTAGGTATCCACTCATGCTGACCATCCTCGGCTTCGCCATGATCGCGACCTTCCTGGTCCTGATCATGCTGAAGAAGATGTCGCCGATCGCGGCGCTCGTGCTCATACCCGCGCTCTTCTGCGTGTTCGTGGGCAAGGGCGCCAAGCTCGGCGACTACGTCATCGACGGCATCACCGGCCTCGCCCCCACCGCGGCGATGCTCATGTTCGCGATCGTCTACTTCGGTGTGATGATCGACGTCGGCCTCTTCGACCCCGTCGTGCGGGGCATCCTGAAGTTCTGCAAGGCCGACCCGCTGCGGATCGTGGTCGGTACGGCCGTCCTCGCCGCGATCGTCTCCCTGGACGGCGACGGCTCCACCACCTTCATGATCACCGTCTCGGCGATGTACCCGCTGTACAAGCGCCTGAAGATGTCCCTGGTCGTGATGACCGGTGTCGCCGCCATGGCCAACGGCGTGATGAACACGCTGCCGTGGGGCGGCCCGACCGCCCGTGCCGCCACCGCGCTGAAGGTCGACGCCGGCGACATCTTCGTGCCGATGATCCCGGCCCTCGCCATGGGCCTGCTGTTCGTCTTCGCCCTCGCCTACGTCCTCGGCCGCCGGGAACGCAAGCGTCTCGGCGTGCTGACGCTGGACGAGGTGCTGGTGGAGGAGACCGAGACGGTGCTGGTCGGCGCCGGTGCCGGCAACGACACGAAGAAGCCCGGCGGCCCCGGCCCGGGCGTGGACCTGCCCGACGAGCCCGAGGACGCGAGCCTCCAGGTCCTCGACCCGGACCGCGCCACCCTGCGCCCCAAGCTCTACTGGTTCAACGCGCTGCTCACGGTCGCCCTGCTCACCGCCATGATCATGGAGTGGCTGCCGATCCCGGTGCTGTTCCTGCTCGGCGCGGCCCTCGCCCTGACCGTCAACTTCCCGCACATGCCGGACCAGAAGGCCCGGATCGCCGCCCACGCGGAGAACGTCCTCAACGTCTCCGGCATGGTCTTCGCCGCCGCCGTGTTCACCGGCGTCCTGCAGGGCACCGGCATGGTCGACCACATGGCGAAGTGGCTGGTGGACAACATCCCCGCCGGCATGGGCCCGCACATGGCCTTCGTCACCGGCGTGCTGAGCATCCCGCTCACGTACTTCATGTCCAACGACGGCTTCTACTTCGGCGTCCTGCCGGTGCTCGCCGAGGCCGGCCAGGCGCACGGCGTCTCCGCGGTGGAGATCGCCCGCGCCTCGATCGTCGGCCAGCCCCTGCACATGTCCAGCCCGCTCGTCCCGGCCGTGTACGTCCTGGTCGGCATGGCCAAGGTCGAGTTCGGCGACCACACCCGGTTCGTCGTCAAGTGGGCCGCGCTCACCTCCCTGGTGGTGCTCGGCGCGGGAATCCTGTTCGGCATCATCTGACTCACTGCACGGAGGTCGTGTCCATGGCGCCCGGTGGGAACCGCGGCTGGCTGCTCCGCCTCGTCATCGCCTTCTCCTTCGCGCAGGGGGCGGTGTCGATGGCCCGGCCCGCCGTCTCCTACCGGGCCCTCGCGCTGGGCGCCGACGAACGCGCGGTCGGTGTCATCGCCGGTGTGTACGCGCTGCTGCCGCTGTTCGCCGCCGTACCGCTCGGCCGCCGCACCGACCACGGGCGCTGTGCGCCCCTGCTGCCGGTGGGCGTGCTCCTCATCGCGGGCGGCTGCGCGCTCAGCGGGCTCGCCGGCTCCCTGTGGGCGATGGCCCTGTGGAGCGGGGTGATGGGCCTCGGCCACCTCTGCTTCGTGATCGGCGCCCAGTCGCTGGTGGCCCGCCAGTCCGCGCCGCACGAACAGGACCGCAACTTCGGCCACTTCACCATCGGCGCCTCCCTCGGCCAGCTCATCGGCCCCGTCGCCGCGGGCGCCCTCATCGGCGGCCCGGACATGGCCCACAGCAGCGCGCTCGCCCTCGTCGTGGCGGGGACGGGCGCGGCCGTGGCGTTCAGTTCGCTGTGGCGCATCGAGGACCGTACGGTGGTCGGCTCCCGTCCGCGGCAGGGCGAACGCGTGCCGGTCACCGGGATCCTGCGCGCCCGGGGCGTGCCCGCGGGCATGCTGATCAGCCTGTCGGTGCTGTCCGCGACCGACATCCTCACCGCCTACCTTCCGGTGGTCGGCGAGCACCGGGGCATCGCCCCCTCGGTGATCGGTGTCCTGCTCAGCCTCCGGGCCGGCGCCACCATCGCCTGCCGGCTCGTCCTCACCCCGCTGCTGCGGCTGCTCGGCCGGCCCGCGCTGCTCACCGTGACCTGCCTGCTGGCCGCCCTGCTGTGCGCGGGGGTGGCGCTGCCGGTGCCGGTGTGGGCGCTCGGCGCGATGCTCGCGGTCCTCGGCTTCTGCCTGGGTGTGGGCCAGCCGCTGTCGATGACGACGGTGGTGCAGGCCGCGCCCGACCAGGCCCGCTCCACCGCGCTCGCCCTGCGGCTGACCGGCAACCGGCTCGGTCAGGTCGCCGCGCCCGCCGCCGCGGGTCTGGTCGCCGGTGTGGCCGGGGTGGCGGCGCCGTTCGTGATGCTGGGGGTGTTGCTGCTGCTGTCGTCGGGGGTGGCGCTGCGCTCGCCGGGCCGGTCCGAGGGGCCGTCCGGACGGGTGAGCGGGAAAGGGCCGAAGCGCCCGGGATTGCGCCGCACGAGCGATCTCTGACGGCGCGTCGGGCGTCGGTGCCCGGGGCCGCGCGGCCCATGACGGAGAGTCCAGGCGAAAGAGCGATTTGTATGAAAATCGTCTGAACTCGGAGGATTGCGCATGCCCACCCTGACACTCCCACGTGCCGTCGGCTCCCGCGCGGGCGCCACAGTCGTCCTCACCGCCCTCGCCGCGGCGGGCGCGTCATGGGTGGCGGCGCCGAGCGCGGTGGCCCAGGGGGAGAACGGCGACATCCGGATCCACGACGAGCGCCACCTCCACGGAACGTCGCTCGTGGGGTCGGCCAAGGACGATCCGGTGGTCTGCAGGTTCTATCTCGAAGCGGTCAACTTCGACACCCTGACCAGCATCGCGTACACCATCACCCCGCAGCCCCCGCTGCCCACCGCCGCCACCGTCTCCGGGGTCATCCAGCTCGCCGGGGGAGCCGGGCACACCGACCCGCTGGGCCTGGCGGACGGGCAGTACAAGATCAGCTGGATCGTGGGGACCCCCGCGGCCGTGAAGGAGAAGGTCTTCCGCGTCAACTGCAAGGACGGGCGCCACGAGGGAGAGCAGGGGGAGCACGGTCCGGGCGGGCAGATCTCCGACGACCAGCAGAACAACAACGGGGGCTGGGGCAAGAACGACCACGACGGCCCCAAGGGCGGTGTGCACGCGGGCGGCGGCGGTCTCATCGACACGGCCGCCGCGTACTCCCCGGTGGCCGCCGCGGCCGCCGTGGGTCTGGTCGCCGTCTGCGGTGTCGTGTACGTCCGGCTGATCCGCCGGCGGCCCCATGGTGCCGCGTAGGTACCGACGCAGGCCCTGGTACCGGACCCGCGCCTACCGTCTCGTCAGGACGGCCCTGCTGGCGGTCGTCCTGGTGACGGTGGTGGCCCGGTGCGGGCCGGACGGCGGAGCGGCCGGGACCGGCCGGGGTTCCGCGGCGGCTTTCGGCGCGGACTCCCGGTCCGGCGGAGGGGACGCCGACCCGGACGACCCCCCGCCCCCCGCCACTCCGACCCCGCCGCCCCGCCCGCTGCCCCGGTCCCGGCCGACGTCCTTCCGCGTGCCCTCCCTGGGGATCGACGCCCCGATCACCCCGCTCCGCCTCGACCGGAACCGCGAACTGGAGACACCTCCCGTCGACGCACCCAGGCTGGTCGGCTGGTACGAGGGCGGTCCCACGCCCGGCGAGGCCGGCACCGCGGTCGCCGTGGGACACCGCGACACCCGGACCGGACCGGCCGTGTTCGCCGGACTCGCCCAGGTCAAGGCCGGCAAACCCATCGAGGTCCGGCGGGCGGACGGCCGTACCGCCGTCTACTCCGTGGACGGGGTGAAGGTCTTCGACAAGGCCGGCTTCCCCGACAAGGAGGTCTACGGCCCGACCGGCCGCCCGGAGCTGCGGGTGATCACCTGCGGCGGCCTCTTCAGCCGGCGGACCGGATACACCAGCAATGTGGTGGTGTTCGCCCATCTGACCGCGACGAAGTGACCGGTGGCGGGGGGGGGGGGGGGGGGGGGGGGGGGGGGGGGGGGGGGGGGGGGGGGGGGGGGGGGAGGGGGGGGGGGGGGGGAGAAGGGGATGACGAGGAGCAGAAAAGCAGACAAGG
>NZ_JBVHVI010000014.1:38653-172319 GCF_055564915.1 Streptomyces sp. NPDC028928 | reverse complement strand
GAGGTGGAGTGTGGGGTTCACTCTCTAGGGTCGGGTCTTTCTCTTTGCTTTGGTTCTGCCGCTCCGTGCGTTGGCGGTCGGGTGGCCCCCCCCCCCCCCGCCCCACCCCCCCCCCCCCCCCCCCCCCCCCCCCCCCCCCCCCCCCCCCCCCGGGCCGTTCGCGATGATGTCCCTGGAACGTCCGCGACCACAGGAATGTCTGGCGCCGGAAAACTATCATCGCTAGTTTGTGTGCCGGACGACGCGGACCCGCCGGGAGGACACAGCATGAAGGCACACGACGCCCTGTACATCGACGGCGCCTGGCGCCCCGCCGAGAGCAGGGACGTGATCGAGGTCGTCAACCCCGCCGACGAGCAGGTCATCGGCCGCGTCCCGGCGGGCGGCGCGCTGGACGTCGACACCGCCGTACGGGCCGCCCGCGCCGCCCTGCCCGGCTGGGCCGCCACGCCCCCGGCCGAACGCGCCGCGCGCCTGACCGCCCTCCGGGACGCCCTCGTGGCCCGCAAGGACGAGATCGCCGAGACGGTCACCGCGGAACTGGGCTCGCCCCTCGCGTTCTCCCAGGCCGTGCACGCTGCCGTGCCGATCGCGGTCGCCGGCTCCTACGCCGAGCTGGCCGCCACCCACACCTTCGAGGAGAAGGTCGGCAACTCCACGGTCCTGCACGAGCCGATCGGCGTGGTCGGCGCGATCACCCCCTGGAACTACCCGCTCCACCAGATCGTCGCCAAGGTCGCCCCGGCCCTCGCCGCCGGCTGCACGATCGTCCTCAAGCCCGCCGAGGACACCCCGCTCACCGCCCAGCTCTTCGCCGAGGCGGTGCACGAGGCGGGCCTGCCCCCGGGCGTGTTCAACCTGGTCACCGGCCTCGGCCCGGTCGCCGGTCAGGCCCTCGCCGAGCACCCGGGCGTGGACCTGGTCTCCTTCACCGGGTCCACGGCGGTCGGCCGGCAGATCGGCGCGGTGGCCGGCGCGGCCGTGAAGAAGGTCGCCCTCGAACTGGGCGGCAAGTCCGCCAACGTCATCCTGCCCGGCGCCGACCTCGCCAAGGCCGTGAACGTCGGCGTCGCCAACGTCATGTCCAACTCCGGCCAGACGTGCAGCGCCTGGACCCGGATGCTGGTCCACCGCGACCGGTACGCCGAGGCCGTCGAACTGGCCCGGGCCGCCGCCGCCAAGTACGGCGACCGCATCGGCCCGCTGGTCAGCGCCAAGCAGCAGGCCCGGGTGCGCGGGTACATCGAGAAGGGCATCGCCGAAGGCGCCCGCCTCGTCGCCGGCGGCCCCGAATCCCCCCGCGAGCGCGGCTACTTCGTCAGCCCCACGGTCTTCGCGGACGTCACCCCCGACATGACCATCGCCCAGGAGGAGATCTTCGGCCCGGTCCTGTCGATCCTGAGGTACGAGGACGAGGAGGACGCCCTGCGCATCGCCAACGGCACGGTGTACGGCCTCGCGGGCGCCGTCTGGGCCGCCGACCAGGCCGAGGCGGTGGCTTTCGCCCGCCGCATGGACACCGGCCAGGTCGACATCAACGGCGGCCGGTTCAATCCCCTCGCGCCCTTCGGCGGTTACAAGCAGTCCGGAGTCGGCCGGGAACTCGGCGCGCACGGACTCGCCGAGTACCTCCAGACCAAGTCCCTGCAGTTCTGAGGAGCCCGCCACTCATGGCCGTACGAGCCGCCGTCCTGCCCGCCATCGGCGCCCCGCTGGAGATCACCGGCATCGAGCTGCCCGACCCGGGCCCCGGGCAGGTCCGGGTCCGCCTCGCCGCCGCCGGCGTCTGCCACTCCGACCTGTCCCTGTCCAACGGCACCATGCGGGTGCCGGTCCCGGCCGTCCTCGGCCACGAGGGCGCCGGCACGGTCGTCGCCGTCGGCGAGGGCGTCACCCACGTCGCGCCCGGCTCCGCCGTCGTCCTCAACTGGGCGCCCTCCTGCGGCACGTGCCACGCCTGCACGCTCGGCGAGGTCTGGCTGTGCGCCAACGCCATGAACGGCGCCGCCGACGTCCACGCCCGCACCGCCGACGGCACCGCACTGCACCCCGGGCTGAACGTGGCCGCGTTCGCCGAGGAGACGGTGGTCGCCGCGTCCTGTGTGCTGCCGCTGCCCGAAGGCGTGCCGCTGGTGGACGCCGCCCTGCTGGGCTGCGCGGTGCTCACCGGGTACGGCGCCGTCCACCACTCGGCGGGGGTCCGCCCCGGCGAGACCGTGGCCGTCTTCGGCGTCGGCGGAGTCGGCCTGGCCACCCTCCAGTCGGCCCGTATCGCGGGCGCGTCCCGCGTCATCGCGGTCGACGTCTCCCCCGGGAAGGAGGAGCTGGCCCGCGCGGCCGGCGCCACGGACTACGTCCTCGCCTCCGAGAACACCCCCCGCGAGATCCGTGCCCTCACCGGCAGGCAGGGGGTCGACGTCTCCGTGGAGTGCGTGGGCCGCGCGGTCTCCATCCGCGCGGCCTGGGAGTCCACCCGCCGGGGCGGCCGTACGACGGTCGTCGGCATCGGCGGCAAGGAGGAGCAGGTCACCTTCAACGCCCTGGAGATCTTCCACTGGGGCCGCACCCTCTCCGGCTGCGTCTACGGCAACAGCGACCCGGCCCGGGACGTGCCCGTGCTCGCCGAGCACGTCAGGGAGGGACGCCTGGACCTGTCCGTCCTGGTCACGGAACGGATCGGCCTGGAAGGCATCCCGGCGGCCTTCGAGAACATGCTGGCGGGCAAGGGCGGCCGGGCACTGGTCGTCTTCTGACCCTCAGCGCACCCTCTCCCCGGGGCGCGGCTCCCCTGCCGCGACCCGGGTCGTCCGGCCGCCGCGCGCCCGGGACCGCGACACCGCCACACCCGCCAGACACAGCACGCCGCCCACCAGCGTCAGCACCCCGGGCACCTCGCCGAGCGCCAGCCACGACATCAGCACCACCAGCGCGGGCACGGCGTACGTGGTCGCCCCCATCCGGCCGGCGGTGGTCCGGGCGAGCGCGTACGCCCAGGTGGTGAAGGCCAGCGCGGTCGGAAAGACGCCCAGGTAGACCATGTTCAGGGTGGCCGCCGCGGGCGCGTGGGCGGCCTCGCGCACCAGCTGCCCGGCGAACGGCAGACAGGCCACGGCGCCGACCAGACACCCGAACGTCGTCACCTGCAACGCGCTCGCCCGCCCCAGCGCGGGCTTCTGGGCGACGACCCCGAAGGCGTACGCCACGGCCGCGAGCAGACACAGGGCCACGCCGAGCACGGAGGAGCCGCCTCCGCCCGACATCGACAGGCCCACGGTCACCGCGCCCGCGAAGGACACCGCCATCCCGGCCAGCAGCCGCGGCGGCATGGGATCACCGAGCAGCCGGCTGCCCAGCAGGGCGATCAGCAGCGGGCCGACGTTCACGACCAGCGCCGCCGTGCCCGCGTCCACCTGCTGCTCGCCCCAGTTCAGCACGACCATGTACAAGCCGAACCACAGCAGACCGGACAGCAGGATCCCGCGCCACGCCTCCCGCGGCGGCAGACCTTCCCGCCGTACGGCCCAGATCACCCCGAGGGCGACGGCCCCCGACACCAGCCGGCCGAGGGCCAGGGCACCGGGGGAGTACGCGTCGCCCGCACTCCGGATCGACACGAAGGCGGAGGCCCACAGCACGACGGTGACGACTGCGGCGCCGGTGGCGAGTATGCGCGGACGGTTCCTGGCGGTGCTCATCATGCTCCCGAGGCTAGGTAAAAGGGCTTGGCACGGGCCGGCGGAAATCGGACGGGGGGGGGCCGGGGCGCCCCGCAGGGAACCTCACCGCAACGAATCGGACGGAATGCCCAGCAAGGACGACAGCGCCCGCTCCCCCGACGGAGTCACCTTCACGGCCCGCGCCGACCCCACCCGCACACACCACCCCGCGTCCAGCGCGTGCCGGCAAAGCGCCGCCCCCGCAGCGCCCGCGAGATGAGGCCGCCGCTCGGTCCAGTCGAGGCACGCACGCGCCAGGGGACGCCGGCTGGAGAGGCCGAGGGAGATGCCCGCCGCACCGAACCACTCCACCCCGGCGTCCGTGAGCGCAAAGCCCGTGTCCTGCCGGAGAAGCCCCCGGTGGGTCAACGCGTCCGTGAGCGCGATGCCCAGCCGCCCGGCGAGATGGTCGTAACAGGTGCGGCCCCGGGCCATCGCGGCCCCGGCACTCGACTCCCGCAGGGTTCGCGGAGCCTGCCGTGCCGCCGTCGGAGACACCTGCGCGGCGAGATCCTCGACCAGCTGCGCCACTCGCGCGTCGGCCAGCCGGACGTACCGGTGCCGGCCCTGCCGTTCCTCCGTGAGCAGGCCGCCGGCCACCAGCTTGCCCAGGTGCTCGCTCAGCGTCGACGCCGCGACGCCGGCGTGCCGGGCCAGTTCGCCGGCCGTCCACGCCCGCCCGTCCAGCAGTGCCAGCAGACACGCGGCCCGGGTCCGGTCGGCGATCAGCCCGGCCAGCGCGGCCAGGCCCGCGGCCCGGGGGTCCTCGGTACTCATGCCCCCAGCATGCGGCACCGTCGGTTCGGCGGTGGCCGAAGTGTCCTCACACCTGTACCTGCTCGTACTGCTGTGCCAGCCCGTCCAGCAGCGCGGTCAGCCCCGTCTCGAAGGCCCGCTCGTCGATCTTCTCCTGCTGCTCGGCGAGCAGATGGGCCTGCCCGAGGTGGGGATAGTCGGCGGGGTCGTACGCGCTCGCGTCGTCCACGAAGCCGCCGGCGAACGAACCGAGCGCCGAGCCCATGATGAAGTACCGCATCAGCGCGCCGATGGAGGTGGCCTGCGCCGGCGGCCAGCCCGCCTCGACCATCGCGCCGTAGACCGCGTCGGCGAGGCGCAGCGCGGCGGGGCGGCGGCCGGGGCCGCGGGCGAGGACCGGGACGATGTTCGGGTGGTCGCGCAGGGCGGCCCGGTAGGAGACGGCCCAGTCGTGCAGCGCGGTCCGCCAGTCCCGGCCGTCCTCGAACATCGACAGGTCGACCAGCGCGCTCACCGAGTCCGCGACCGCCTCCAGGATCTCGTCCTTGGTGCGGAAGTGGTTGTACAGCGAGGGTCCGCTCACGCCCAGCTCCGCGGCGAGCCGGCGGGTGGAGACCGCCGCCAGGCCCTCCCGGTCCACGAGGTCCCGGGCCGTGGCGACGATCCGGTCGGTGCTGAGGAGGGGCTTGCGCGGTCGGGCCATGGCGCACATAGTAGGGCTGCGGCCGGAAACTAGCAGTGCTAATTTAAATGTACGGCTTTCAAGAACCATCTGTTATGGGGTGATCTCGTGGTGAACCTGGGGCTCAGCGAGGAGCAGACGGCCGTACGGCAGCTCGCCCGGGACTTCGTGGAGCGCGAGATCGCCCCGCACGTGGTCGCCTGGGACCGTGCCGAGGACGTCGACCGGGGCATCGTGAAGAAGCTCGGCGAGGTCGGCTTCCTCGGGCTGACCGTCCCCGAGGAGTACGGCGGCTCCGGCGGCGACCACCTCTCGTACTGCCTGGTCACCGAGGAGCTGGGGCGCGGGGACTCCTCGGTCCGCGGCATCGTCTCCGTCTCCCTCGGGCTCGTCGCCAAGACCATCGCCGCCTGGGGCGGCGAGGAGCAGAAGCGGCGCTGGCTGCCGGGGCTCACCTCCGGCGAGTACGTCGGCTGCTTCGGCCTCACCGAGCCCGGCACCGGCTCCGACGCGGGCAACCTCACCACCCGGGCGGTGCGCGACGGTGACGACTACGTCGTGAACGGCACCAAGATGTTCATCACCAACGGCACCTGGGCCGACGTCGTCCTGCTCTTCGCCCGCTCCACCGACGCCCCCGGCCACAAGGGCGTGTCCGCCTTCCTGATCCCCACCGACACCCCCGGCCTGACCCGCCGCACCATCCACGGCAAGCTCGGCCTGCGCGGCCAGGCCACCGCCGAACTCGTCCTGGAGGACGTGCGCGTGCCCGCCGCGGCGATGCTCGGCGAGGAGGGCAAGGGCTTCTCCGTCGCCATGTCCGCGCTCGCCAAGGGGCGGATGTCGGTGGCCGCCGGCTGTGTCGGCATAGCCCAGGCCGCACTGGACGCGGCCGTGAGGTACGCCGGTGAACGGGAGCAGTTCGGCAAGCCCATCGCCCGTCACCAGCTGGTGCAGGAGCTGATCAGCGACATCGCCGTCGACGTGGACGCGGCGCGGCTGCTGACCTGGCGGGTCGCCGACCTCGTCGACCGCGGCGAACCCTTCGCCGTCGAGTCCTCCAAGGCCAAGCTGTTCGCCTCCGAGGCCGCCGTCCGCGCCGCCAACAACGCCCTCCAGGTCTTCGGCGGCTACGGCTACATCGACGAGTACCCCGTGGGCAAGCTGCTGCGCGACGCCCGCGTGATGACCCTCTACGAGGGCACCAGCCAGATCCAGAAGCTGCTCATCGGGCGTTCGCTGACCGGGGTCTCGGCGTTCTGAGTACCCGGCTGAGTAGGTCGGCGGATGCGGCGCGGGCCACGTCCGCCTTCACCCTCGCCAAAGTCATCGGGGACCGGCAGGAGGCCGGGCGGATCGTCGGTCGCGTCGACCAGGCCCGCCTGGAGCAGCTGCCGGCCGAGTACGATCCCCGCGAAAAGCCCTGAGCGGCTACGCTAAGCGCTCGCTCACCGTCGGCGGTATGGTGGTGCTCCTGTCACCGAGAGGGGCGAGCGAACGATGAGTACGGCGGAGGAGACGACCGGCGGCGAAGTGGAGCCGTGGGAAGAGGTCACCCCTGACGCGGCCCGGCGGCTGCTCGTCGCCGCCGTGGAGGCCTTCGCCGAGCGTGGCTACCACGCGACGACGACCCGCGACATCGCCGGCCGCGCCGGCATGAGCCCGGCCGCGCTCTACATCCACTACAAGACCAAGGAAGAGCTGCTCCACCGGATCAGCCGGATCGGCCACGACCGGGCCCTGGACATCCTGCGCACGGCGGCCCGCCGCGAGGGCAGCGCCAGGGAGCGGCTGGCCGACGCCGTCAGCTCCTTCGTCCGCTGGCACGCGGGGCGGCGCACCACCGCGCGGGTCGTGCAGTACGAACTCGACGCCCTCGGCCCCGAGGCCCGCGCCGAGATCGTCGCGCTGCGCCGGCAGGTGGACGCCGAGGTGCGCGGGATCATCGAGGACGGCGTGGCCTCGGGCGAGTTCGACGTGCTGGACGTCAAGGGCACCACGCTCGCCGTGCTGTCGCTGTGCATCGACGTCGCCCGCTGGTTCGACGTGAACGGCCCGCGCACCCCCGAGGAGGTCGGCGCGCTCTACGCCGACCTCGTGCTGCGCATGGTCGGGGCCCGCTAGGCCTGCGGGCCTACAGGTAGTACCGGGCCACCGACTCCGCGACGCACACCGGCTTGTCGCCGCCCTCGCGCTCCACGGTGAAGGCGACCGTCACCTGCACACCGCCGGTGACGTCCTCGACGCCGGCGATCCTCGCGGTGGCGCGCAGCCGGGAGCCGACGGGGACGGGGGAGGGGAAACGGACCTTGTTCGTCCCGTAGTTGACGCCCATCTTCACGCCCTCGACCCGGATGAGCTGCGGCCCGAAGAGCGGGAGCAGGGACAGCGTGAGGTAGCCGTGCGCGATGGTGGTCCCGAACGGCCCGGCGGCGGCCTTCTCCGGGTCCACGTGGATCCACTGGTGGTCCCCGGTCGCCTCGGCGAACAGGTCGATCCGCTTCTGGTCGATCTCCAGCCAGTCCGTGTAGCCCAGCTGCTCACCCACGGCCGCCTTCAGCTCGTCGGGGGAGGTGAAGGTCCTCGGTTCTGCCATGTTCCCGGCCTCTCGCTCGCGTCTCTAAGCAACTGCTTAGCATGGTCGGGTGAGGGGTCGATGTCAACGGAGGCCGGACCGGCCGGGTGGGTAATCTCTGAGAGGTGCCACAGATTCCCGAGAAGATCCATGAGCTGACCGTCGGCCAGTTGTCCGCGCGCAGCGGAGCCGCGGTGTCCGCCCTGCACTTCTACGAGTCCAAAGGCCTGATCTCCAGCCGGCGCACCCCCGGCAACCAGCGCCGGTACAGCCGTGACACCCTGCGCCGGGTGGCCTTCGTCCGGGCGGCCCAGCGGGTCGGTATCCCGCTCGCCACGATCCGTGAGGCCCTGGCCGAACTGCCCGAGGAGCGCACGCCGACGAGGGAGGACTGGGCGCGGCTGTCTCAGAAGTGGCGCTCGGAACTGGAAGAGCGGATCCAGCAGCTGAACCGTCTGCGGGACCATCTCACCGACTGCATCGGGTGCGGGTGCCTGTCCTTGGAGACGTGTGTGCTGTCCAACCCGGACGACGTGTTCGGCGACCGCTTGACCGGGTCGCGCCTCATGGCGGAGCGGCGGGGCGCGGAGACACCCTGACAACGGGGTGCGGCATCCCCTGCGCACCCCGGGCACCAGTGCCGGCCACCGCTCAGGCCGACATCAGCAGGCGTCCCCGTCGGGCGTGTTCAAGGGCCCGCGGGCTGAGGACGGGCCGCGGCACCAGGATCCCGCAGCCGGTGCAGACCGGGCCGGACGACGGTTCGTGGTCCAGGCCGTACCTCCAGACCAGGCGCTCTCCGCCGCACACCGGGCAGGACGAGCCCGGTTCCCGCTCCAGCGCCGCGATCAGCCGGCGCAGCACCACCGCCAGCGGCTCGTCGGGGTGCACCCGCGGGTCGTCGCACCAGGCGACCCCGAACCCGCCCCAGGTCAGCCGGTGCCAGTCGTCCACGCTGCCCGGCCGGCGCAGCCCGTCGTGCTTCTCCTTCCTCCGTCGCTCGGTGAAGTCGGTCTCGTAGGCGAGCCAGACGTCACGAGCCTCCTCCAGCTCCTCCAGCGCGGCCACGAGCCGCGCCGGATCGGGGGAGCGGTCCTCGGGACCGAAACCCGCCCGGGAGCACAGATGGTCCCAGGTCGCCCGATGCCCGTAAGGGGCGAACTTCTCCAGGCACTTGCGCAGCGAGTACCGCCGTAGCGCCAGATCACAGCCCGGGTCGCGTACCTGTCTCGCCAGACTCCGGAAACCGGCCATCGCCCTGCACCTCCGTCACACCTGCACCTGTACTTCGGTCACTTCGGCGTCGTCGCACGGACGTCGCCGAATAGACGTATCGACAGGCGATTCGGCTCCATCTCTTCTCGGGTTCTCCTTGCGCACTCCAGAAAGTGACGCATGTTCATCTTTGAACGGGGGGATACCGGCGGTAACGTTCGGCCACCCCTGTCGCTAGGAGCTGCCATGCCACGGCGAACCCCACGTACCACGCTCGACAGACTGAGAACGTCCCGCCGACTCCCCGGGTTCCTGAAGACCGCGTCCGTATGCGTCCTCGTCGCCGGTCTTCTCTCTCCCCTCACACGGACCGCGGTGGCGGCGGCCGACGCGACGGCCGCCAACGACTACTGCGGCGGCCGGTGTTCGGACATCCTGCCGCCCGGCGAGAACGGCAACGCGACCCTCGCCCAGATCCTGCTCAACCAGGCCTTCGGCACCCAGCCCGCGCACGCCGAGGACCAGCTCGGCCCCTACGCCAACCTGGCCACCGGCTACAAGGGCCTGACCGACGCCACGGTCAACACCTTCTTCAACGACGCCTCCTTCGGCGTCCCCGCCGACCAGGTCGCCTCCACCGAGAAGCCGGCCGGCCGCGGCGACGTGACGATCGTCCGCGACAAGAAGACCGGTGTGCCGCACATCACGGGCACCACCCGGTACGGCACCGAGTTCGGCGCCGGATACGCGGCGGCCGAGGACCGGCTGTGGCTGATGGACGTCTTCCGGCACGTGGGCCGCGGCCGGCTGACCTCCTTCGCCGGCGGCGCCCCCGCCAACCAGGGCCTGGAGCAGCAGTTCTACCGCAACGCCCCGTACACCGAAGCCGACCTCCAGGCGCAGATCGACAACGCGGTCGCGAAGAACGGCGCCCGCGGCCGGCAGGCCCTCGCCGACGTCAAGGCCTACATCGACGGCGTCAACGCCTACATCGACGCCTCCGACAGCGGCCGTTACTTCCCCGGCGAGTACGTCCTGACCGGCCACAAGGACTCCATCACCAACGCCGGCACCATAGAACACTTCAAGGTCACCGACCTGGTGGCGCTGGCCTCCGTGATCGGCTCCCTGTTCGGCTCCGGCGGTGGCGGCGAGGTCGGCAACGCGCTCTCCCTGCTCGCCGCCCAGGCCAAGTACGGCGTCGAGGAGGGCACCAGGGTCTGGGAGTCCTTCCGCGAACGCAACGACCCCGAGGCCGTCCTCACCGTCCACGACGGCGAGAGCTTCCCCTACGGTGCCGAGCCCGCCGACCCCCAGGGCGAGGCCCTGCCCGACGCCGGTTCGGTGATCCAGGAACCGCTCGTCCACGACCGCACCGGCAGCGCCGCCACGGCGAGCGCGCGGAGCACCTCGGCCTCCGCCGCGAAGACCGCCCTCGGCTCCGCGAAGCGCGGTATGTCCAACGCCCTCGTGGTCAGCGGCAAACACACCGCCAGCGGCCACCCCATCGCCGTCTTCGGGCCGCAGACCGGCTACTTCGCCCCGCAGCTGCTCATGCTCCAGGAGATCCAGGGCCCCGGCCTCAGCGCCCGTGGCGCCTCCTTCGCGGGCCTGAGCATGTACGTCGAACTCGGCCGCGGCCAGGACTACTCCTGGAGCGCCACCACCTCCGGCCAGGACATCATCGACAGCTACGCGGTCGAGCTGTGCCAGGACGACTACCACTACCTGTACCACGGCACCTGCACGGCCATGGAGAAGGTCGAGCAGAAGAACGCCTGGAAGCCGACCACGGCCGACGGCACGGCCGAGGGGTCGTACACCATGCGCGTGTGGCGGACCAGGTACGGCCCCGTCGAGTACCGGGCGACCGTCGGCGGCAAGAAGGTCGCCTACACCACCCTGCGCTCCTCCTACCTGCACGAGGCCGACTCCATCATCGGCTTCCAGATGCTCAACGACCCCGACTACGTCAAGGGCCCGCAGGACTTCCAGAGCGCGGCGCAGCACATCAACTACACCTTCAACTGGTTCTACGCCGACTCCCAGCACACCGCCTACTACAACAGCGGCGACAACCCGGTCCGGGCGAGCGGTGTCGACGCCGAGTTCCCGGTATGGGCACAGCCGGCGTACGAGTGGCGGAACTGGGACCCGGCCACCAACACCGCCGACTACACCCCCGCCTCCGCGCACCCCCGCTCCGTCGACCAGGACTACTACATCTCCTGGAACAACAAGCAGGCCAAGGACTACACGACCGCGTCCTGGGGTGACGGCTCCGTGCACCGCGGCAACCTGCTGGACGACCGGGTGAAGAAGCTGGTCGCGGCCGGCGGGGTGACCCGTACCCAGCTGGTGCAGGCCATGGCGGACGCGGGCCTCGCCGACCTGCGCGCCGAGGACGTGCTGCCCAGGCTGCTCAAGGTGGTCACCTCCTCGCCGGTGACCGACTCCACGGCCGCCGCGGCGGTGAGCAAGCTCCAGGCCTGGGTGACCGCGGGCGCCAGGCGCACCGAGACGTCGGCCGGTTCCAAGAAGTACGCCGACGCCGACGCGATCCGCATCCTGGACGCCTGGTGGCCGCTGCTGGTCAAGGCCGAGTTCGAGCCCGGCCTCGGCAGCGACCTGTACACGGCGATCACCGCCGGCCTGCCGACCGACGAGGCACCGTCCGCGGGACACGGACCCACCGGTTCGCACGCCGGCAGCGCCTTCCAGTACGGCTGGTGGTCCTACGTCGACAAGGACCTCCGGGCCGTGCTCGGGGAGTCCGTGCAGGGCGGCCTCGCCCGGAAGTACTGCGGCGGCGGCAGCCTCACCGCCTGCCGGGACATCCTGATCAGCACCCTGAAGGAGGCCGCGGGCAAGACCGCCGCCCAGGTCTACCCCGGCGACGACCAGTGCTCGGCGGGCGACCAGTGGTGCGCCGACTCGATCGTCCAGCGCACCCTGGGCGGCATCAAGCACGGCAGGATCAGCTGGCAGAACCGGCCGACCTTCCAGCAGGTCGTGGAGTACACCTCGCACCGCTGAGGTGACGCGGGCGGCGGGTCACGCGATACGGCCCGCCGCCACCACCACCCGCGCCAGTTCGGGGTGCACGATGTCACTGTGCGCCCCGGTCGGCGCGCCCCCGCGCCGCACCACGGCCGCCGCGTCCACGTTCACGCACCCCGACGCGGGCAGCCGGCCGTCCAGCGCCGCCGCCAGGTCCAGGCGGGTCGTGCCCCGTACCGCCTGCACCCCGTCGTGCCCCATGGCCCCCCAGCGCGGCCCGAGCACGGCCGCGATCTCGTTGCCCGCGCAGGCGCGGTCGTCCCCGGCGAGCCGGGAGGCCAGCGGGTAGAACGTGCCGAGGGCCGCGTCGAAGTGCGAGTAGCAGCACACCAGCGGGCCGTCGATGCGCCGCTGCCGGTCCTTGAGCGCCCCCGACCGGTCGGGCGCGTGCGGCAGCCGGGCCGCGAACGCGTAGTGCGAGAAGGCGCCCTGGAGCAGGGTCACCGACTTCACGGTGTCCACTTGCCCGGGCAGCCCGCGCAGCGCGAACGCCACCAGCCGGCCGCCGAAGCTGTGCCCGACGAGGTGCACCCGCACTCCGGGCGCCGCCTTCGCCAACCGTCCCAGCTGCGGGCCGAGTCCCCGCTCGCCGACCGTCCCGGCCCGCCGTTTCATCTGGTAGTACGTCGCCTGCCGCAGCAGCTCCTTGGCGCCGTCCCACGGGTTCGGGATGCCGAACCGTGCCGCGCCGGACGAGTCGAGCGCGGCCAGGGCCTCGGCGAACTGTCCGCACACGGTCACCGGGTCGCCGCCGAACACGGCGGGTTCGCCGTCCTCGTCCGTGTCGGCCACGCCGTGCCGGCCGTCCGCGTCCAGCAGCAGCCGCACCAGCCGCCCGAACTCGGTCAGCCCCTCGGTGCCGTCCGGCCGTTCGTCCAGCATCCGGGCCAGCTGGTCCAGCACGGTCGTCCGGCCCGGGAAGGCCTCCAGCAGGGCGCGCCGGGTGTCCTTGTCCAGGGCGGGGCGCGGCTCCGCCTCCGCCTCCACGGCCGCCACGGACTTCGGGAAGTCCGGGATCGGCTCGTCGCTGAACCGCATCGACGGCCAGATCACGCCGACGTACCCGAGCCGGGCCTTCGGCGCCAGCTTCGGAACCGGGGCGAAGAAACGGCGGTACAGCGCGGTCGCGCCCGAGCGGTCGTTGTTCCAGCCGTGCGAGAAGACGATCAGGTCACGGACACCGTGGTCCGCGACCTGCGCCAGCAGCCGGTCGCGTTCGGGGCGGTCCACGTCCCCGTCCGCGTCGAAGGTCAGCTCCCAGTACGGAGCCACACTCGTCCCAGGATCCGCCATGCCAGGCCCCCAAGCCCCGGAGGAGGTGCGCTATGTGTACAGGAGATACCCCTTCCGCACCCGCCGGAACGCGGCCAGCTCCTCCTGCCAGGCGCCCGTCACCTCGTCCGTGCCGGCACCCGCGTCGACCATCGTGCGCACCCGGGCGGAACCGGTGAGCTTGTCGATCCAGTTGTCGGACCGCCAGGCGAAGCCGCTCCACACCTTCCGGGCCGTCACCAGCAGGGCGACACCGGTGCGTACGGGGTCGTAGGCGGCCCGGTCGGTCACGTGGATCTGCACCCCGCCGACGGTCCTGCCCTGGAACTTGGAGAACGTGGGCGTGAAGTACGCCTCCCGGAACCGCACCCCGGGCAGCCCGAGTTCGTTGACGGCGGCGGCCCAGCGGCCGTCCAGGCCCTCGGCGCCGAGGAGTTCGAAGGGCCGTGTCGTGCCGCGCCCCTCGGAGAGGTTGGTGCCCTCGAACATGCAGGTGCCGGAGTACACCAGCGCGGTGTCCGGGGTGGGCATGTTGGGGCTCGGCGGCACCCAGGGCAGGCCCGAGGCGTCGTAGAACGCCGAGCGTTTCCAGCCCGTCATGCGTACGGTCTCCAGCGGGACCGGCGTGGCCAGGAACTCCCCGTTGAACAGGCGGGCCAGCTCCGCGACGGTCATCCCGTGCGCCTGCGCGATCGGCTGCCGGCCGACGAAGGTGGCGAACTCCCTGTGCAGCACCGGGCCCTGGGCGTCGCGTCCGGTCACCGGGTTGGGGCGGTCCAGCACCACGAAGCGCTTGCCGGCCAGCTGGGCCGCCTCCATGCAGTCGTACAGGGTCCAGATGTACGTGTAGAAGCGGGCGCCGACGTCCTGGATGTCGAAGACGACGGTGTCGACGCCGGAGGCGGTGAAGATGTCGGCGAGCGGCCGGCCGCTCTTCAGGTACGTGTCGTACACCGGCAGGCCGGTCGCGGGGTCGTCGTAGCGGCCCTCGGAGCCGCCCGCCTGCGCGGTGCCCCGGAAGCCGTGCTCCGGCCCGAAGACCGCCGTCAGCCTGACGCGGGAGTCGTCGTGCATCACGTCGACGATGTGCTCGGCGGCCCGGGTGATGCCGGTGGGGTTGGTGACGACGCCGACGCGCCGGCCGTCCAGTACGGAGTAACCGTCGGCCGAGAGTCGTTCGAAGCCGGTGCGGAGGCGCTCGCGGTGTCGGGGTGCCGGGGCTGCCGCCAGCGCCGTCGAGGCGAGCAGGTTTCTTCGGGAGAGATGCATGGGGTCCTCCGATGAGTGGGCACGCCCCTTGAGGTTGGAGCAGTTCCCCTTCCTTCACACATACCGACCGGTTAGTCTGGGCCGACCAGAGCCGACGCGCGCCGCGCGAAAGTCGTGTCGAAGGAGACCGATGGTGGAAGCCGTGCAGGATGCGGGAGTGGTCGTCACCGGAGCGGGCGGTGGGATCGGGGCCGCGCTGGCCCGGCGGTTCGCCGCCGAGGGGGCCCGGGTCGTGGTGAACGACCTGGATGCCGGAAGGGCGAAGGCGGTGGCCGAGGAGATCGGCGGGACCGCCGTACCCGGGGACGCCTCCACGATCGTCGCCGAGGCCCGGGACGCGCTCGGCGGCACGGTGGACGTCTACTGTGCCAACGCGGGCGTCGCCTTCGAGGACGGTGACCTCGACGGCAGCCTGGACGAGAAGACCTGGGCGACCTCCTGGGACGTCAACCTGATGGCCCACGTCCGCGCGGCCCACGCGCTGCTGCCGGACTGGCTGGAGCGGGGCAGCGGACGGTTCGTCTCCACCGTCTCCGCAGCCGGGCTGCTGACGATGATCGGCGCGCCCTCCTACAGCGTGACCAAGCACGGCGCCTACGCCTTCGCCGAGTGGCTGTCGCTGACGTACCGGCACCGCGGGATCAAGGTCCACGCGATCTGCCCGCAGGGCGTGCGCACCGACATGCTGGCCGCCACCGGCAGCGCGGGCGACCTGGTGCTCCAGCCGACCGCGATCGCACCGGAGGCGGTGGCCGACGCCCTGTTCGAGGGCATCGCGGAGGACCGCTTCCTGATCCTTCCCCATCCCGAGGTCGCCGGCTTCTACCAGGTGCGGGCCGGCGAGCCCGACCGCTGGCTCGCCACCATGAACCACATCCAGCAGAAGTGGGAGTCCGCCCGGTGACCGCCTCCCGCTACGCCGCCCGCCCCTGGCTCGCCCTGCTGGACGAGGCCCAGCGCGCCCCGCTCGACCCCGCCGACTCCCTCGTGCACGCCCTGCGCGAGGCCGTCGCCGAGGCTCCCGAGCGCACCGCCCTCGCCTACTTCGACGCCCGGCTCGGCTACCGGGAGATCGACGAGCTGAGCGACTCCGTCGCCGCCCACCTCGCCGCGCGCGGCCTGGAGCGCGGCGACCGGGTGGCCGTCCTGCTGCAGAACTCCCCGCACTTCGTGCTCGCCGTGCTCGGCGCCTGGAAGGCGGGGGCGACCGTCGTCCCGGTCAACCCCATGTACAAGTCGGGCGAGGTGGCGCACGTCCTGCGGGACGGCGAGGTGGCCGCGCTGGTCTGCTCCGACCGGGCCTGGGAGTCGTACCTGAGGGAGACGGCCGCCGGCTCGCCGGTACGGATCGTGCTCACCGCGTGCGAGCTGGACTTCCAGACCAGGAACGACCCGCGCGTGCTCGCCTTCGAGCGGCTGCCCCAGGCCCCGGACGCCGACGACCTGGTGACCGTCGCCCGGCAGGGCGGCCGCGCCCCCGAGGGCCGCCTGCCGCGCCCGGACGACATCGCGCTGATCAGCTACACCTCGGGCACCAGCGGCACCCCCAAGGGCGCCACGAACACCCACGCCAACATCATGTACAACGCCGAGCGGCAGGCCACCGGGCTCGGTCTGCCCGAGGCGCCCGTCTACCACGCGCTCGCGCCGCTGTTCCACATCACCGGCATGGTCTGCCAGTTCGGCGCCTGTCTGAGCAGCGCGGGCACCCTGGTGCTCACCTACCGCTTCGAGCCCGGTGCCGTCCTGGAGGCCTTCGCCGAGCACCGCCCGCACTACACCGTCGGCCCCTCCACCGCCTTCATGGCGCTCGCCGCCCACCCGGACGCCACCCGCGAGCACTTCGCCTCCTTCGTCAACCTGTCCTCGGGCGGCGCCCCCGTGCCGCCGGCACTGGTGGAGACCTTCCGGGAGCGTTTCGGGCCGTACATCCGGGTCGGCTACGGCCTCACCGAGTGCACCGCCCCCTGCGCCTCCGTCCCGCCCCACCTGGAGGCGCCCGTGGACCCGGTCTCCGGGACGCTCTCCGTCGGTCTGCCCGGCGCCGACACCGTCGTGCGGATCCTGGACGAGCAGGGCGCGGAGGTGCCCTTCGGCGAGCAGGGCGAGATCGTCGTCCGCGGGCCGCAGGTGGTGCCCGGCTACTGGCGGCGCCCGGACGCCACCGCCGAGACCTTCCCGGACGGCGAGCTGCGCACCGGCGACATCGGGTTCATGGACGAGCAGGGCTGGCTGTACGTCGTGGACCGCAAGAAGGACATGATCAACGCGTCCGGCTTCAAGGTGTGGCCGCGCGAGGTCGAGGACGTCCTGTACACGCACCCGGCGGTGCGCGAGGCGGCCGTCGTGGGCGTCCCCGACGGGTACCGTGGCGAGACCGTCAAGGCCTATATCAGCCTCCGTCCGGGGGCCGAGGCGGACCCGGACGAACTCGCCGGGTACTGCAAGGAGAGACTGGCCGCCTACAAGTACCCGCGTGAAGTGGAGATCCTGCCCGACTTGCCCAAGACGGCCAGTGGGAAGATCCTCCGTCGGGAACTGCGTTCCCGGAACACCGAGTGAACATCACGGAAAGGCAGGTGGCGGCAGTGCCCAGGACGACGGACGGAGACGGTACGCCCGTCCCGCAGCGGCTGCTGGCCGCCGCCACCCGGCTCTTCGCCGAGCAGGGCTACGACCGCACCTCCGTGCAGGAGATCGTGGAGGCGGCCGGCGTCACCAAGGGGGCGCTGTACCACTACTTCGGCTCCAAGGACGACCTGCTGCACGAGGTGTACGCGCGCGTGCTGCGCCTCCAGCAGGAGCGGCTGGACACCTTCGCGAACGCCGACGAGCCCGTGGAGAAGCGGCTCAGGGACGCGGCGGCGGACGTCGTCGTCACGACGATCGAGAACCTCGACGACGCGATGATCTTCTTCCGGTCCATGCACCACCTGAGCCCGGAGAAGAACAAGCAGGTCCGCGCCGAGCGCCGGCGCTACCACGAGCGCTTCCGGGCGCTGGTGGAGGAGGGCCAGAAGGCGGGCGTCTTCTCCACGGCGACCCCGGCCGACCTGGTGGTGGACTACCACTTCGGCTCCGTCCACCACCTGTCGACCTGGTACCGGCCCGACGGCCCGCTCGGCCCGCAGGAGGTGGCCGACCACCTGGCCGACCTCCTCCTGCGGGCCCTGCGGCCGTAAGGCTCAGAGGTACTTCTTCAGCTCCCGGCGGGCCAGCGACCGCTGGTGCACCTCGTCCGGGCCGTCGGCGAGCATCAGCGTGCGCGCGCTCGCGTACAGTTCGGCCAGCGGGAAGTCCTGGCTCACCCCGCCCGCGCCGTGCAGCTGGATCGCCCGGTCCAGGATGCCGACCACCGCGCGCGGGGTGGCGATCTTGATGGCCTGGATCTCCGTGTGGGCGCCCTTGTTGCCGACGGTGTCCATCAGCCAGGCCGTCTTCAGCACCAGCAGCCGCAGCTGCTCGACGGTGACCCGGGCGTCGGCGATCCAGTTCTGCACGACACCCTGCTGGGCCAGCGCCTTGCCGAACGCGGTACGGCTCACGGCCCGGCGGCACATCAGCTCGATCGCCCGCTCGGCCATGCCGATCAGCCGCATGCAGTGGTGGATCCGGCCGGGGCCGAGCCGGGCCTGGGCGATGGCGAAGCCGCCGCCCTCCTCGCCGACGAGGTTCGCCACCGGCACGCGCGCGTGGTCGAAGACCACCTCGGCGTGGCCGCCGTGGGAGTGGTCCTCGTAGCCGAAGACCTGCATGGCGCGCTTGACGGTGACGCCCGGGGTGTCGCGCGGGACCAGGACCATGGACTGCTGGCGGCGGATGTCCGCGCTGTCCGGGTCCGTCTTGCCCATGACGATGAAGATCCTGCAGTCCGGGTTCATCGCCCCGGAGATGTACCACTTGCGGCCGGTGATGACGTACTCGTCACCGTCCCGCTCGATGTGCGTGGTGATGTTGGTGGCGTCCGAGGAGGCCACCTCCGGCTCGGTCATCGCGAAGGCCGACCGGATCTCACCGGCCAGCAGCGGTTCCAGCCACTGCTTCTTCTGCTCCTCGGTGCCGAACTGCGCCAGCACCTCCATGTTCCCGGTGTCGGGCGCGGCGCAGTTGGTCGCGGTGGGCGCGAGGTGCGGGGAGCGGCCGGTGATCTCGGCGAGCGGCGCGTACTGGAGGTTGGTCAGCCCGGCGCCGTACCCGTCGTCCGGGAGGAAGAGGTTCCACAGGCCCTGCCTGCGCGCCTCGGCCTTCAGCTCCTCGACCACGGCCGGGGTGTCCCAGGGCGAGGCGAGGGCGGCCCGCTGCTCCTCGGCGACCGCCTCGGCGGGGTAGACGTGCTCGTCCATGAAGGCGAGGAGCCTGGCGCGCAGCTCCTCGGTGCGCGCGTCGAACGCGAAGTCCATACCGGTCAGCCTTCCTGAAGAGTGGTCAGTCCGTGGTCGATGAAGACGGGCACGAGGTCGCCGATGCGGTCGAAGCCGCGGCCGACCGTCTGGCCGAGCGTGTACCGGTAGTGGATGCCCTCCAGGATCACGGCGAGCTTGAACCACGCGAACGCCGTGTACCAGGAGACGGCCGAGACGTCCCGGCCCGAACGCTCGGCGTACCGCTCGATCAGCTCCCGCGGGTCGGGGTGGCCCGGGGCCTCGGCGGTGGTGGAGACGGGGGAGTCCGGCATGCCGAGCGGCCGGCTGTACATCACCAGCAGGCCGAGGTCGGTCAGCGGGTCGCCGAGCGTGGACATCTCCCAGTCGAGGATCGCCTTGATCGTGTCGTCGTCCCCGATCAGCACGTTGTCCAGGCGGTAGTCGCCGTGGACGACGGCCGGGGCGGGGGAGACGGGCAGCTGCCGTCCGAGGGCCGCGTGCAGCTCGTCGATGCCCGCCAGGTCGCGGTTGCGGGAGGCGTCCAGCTGCTTGCCCCAGCGGCGCAGCTGCCGGTCCAGGAAGCCCTCCGGGCGGCCGAAGTCGGCGAGGCCCACCTCGGCGGGGTCCACCGCGTGCAGCTCGACCAGCGTGTCCACCAGGGACAGCACCGCGTTCCGGGTGCGCTCCGCGCCGAGCGGCGCGAGCTGGTCGGCGGTGCGGTACGGCGTGCCCTCCACGAACTCCATGACGTAGAAGGGCGCCCCGAGCACCTCCTCGTCCTCGCACAGCAGCAGCGGGCGGGGGACGGGCACCTGCGTCGGGTGCAGCGCGCTGATGACCCGGTGCTCGCGCTTCATGTCGTGCGCGGTGGCCAGCACATGGCCGAGCGGCGGCCGGCGGACGACCCACTTCGACGTGCCGTCGGAGAGCGCGTAGGTGAGGTTCGACCGTCCGCCCTCGATCAGCCGTCCGGTCAGCGGGCCGTTCACCAGACCGGGGCGCTCGCGGTCGAGCAGGGCGCGCAGCCGGTCCAGGTCGAGACCGGGCGGGTGGTCGGCGCTCATACATCACTCCTACGAACGGGCGAACAGGACTGGACTCATGATGCCGACCGGTCGGTATGCCGTCCAGTGCGCGGGGTGAAGATCAGGCGGAACGTGACCGGAGCCACGATAGGCCGACGGCCCCCCGGCGCGCTGCCAGGGAGCCGTCGGCCCTCGTCTCCGGCGGATCAGTGGTCGTCCCAGTGGTCCCCGTGCTCGGCGTGCCGGTGTCCGTCGTGCAGATAGTCCACGTGGTCGCCGTGCGGCACCTGCGCGTGCCCGCACTCGTCGTGGTGCACATGCTCATGGGCCTCGTGCACGGCGTGCCCGGCCGGTTCGCACTCGTCCCAGTGGCCGCCGTGCTCCCGGTGCAGGTGGCCGTCGTGCGCGTAGTCCACGTGGTCGCCGTGCGGTACGGCGCTGTGCCCGCAGCCCGGCCCGTGGCTGTGCGTCCCGTGCTCGGCGTGTTCCTGGTGGAGGGTGGTCATGGTGCTCGCCTTCGGGGGTACGGGGTGCCTGACGTCGGAAGACTGCCACGCGAAAGCCGCGTACCGGGTCATCCCGGTTGCGTGGCGTACGAGTACCCCGGAGGGTCGAGGGCATGAAGGGCATCAGCTACCGCCGCTACGGCGGACCGGAGGTGCTGGAGTACGGCGAGCTGCGCGACCCCAAGGTCGGCCCCGACCAGGTCCTGGTCAAGGTGCGCGCGGCGGCCGTCAACCCCGTCGACTGGAAGTGCCGCGAGGGCCACCTGGACCCGGTCCTCGACGCCGTCTTCCCGGTGATCCCCGGCTGGGACGTCAGCGGCGTGGTCGTCCAGCCCGGCGCCGCCGTCCCCGAGTTCGCCGTCGGCGACGAGGTCATCGGCTACGTCCGCGAGGACTTCCTCTCCCGGGGCACCTTCGCCGAGTACGTCGCCGCGCCCGTGCGCACCCTGGCCCGCAAGCCGCGCACCCTGTCCTTCGAGGAGGCCGCCGGGCTCCCGCTGGCCGGGCTCACCGCCTACCAGGTGCTGGTCAAGGCGCTGGAGGTGAGGCGGGGCGAGACCGTCCTGGTGCACGCGGCGGCCGGCGGGGTCGGCTCGCTCGCCGTCCAGATCGCCGCCCACCTCGGCGCCCGGGTGATCGGCACGGCCGGCGAACGCAACCACGACTACGTCCGCGCGCTCGGCGGCGAGCCCGTGACCTACGGCGAGGGCCTGGCCGAACGGGTGCGCGGGATCGCGCCCGAGGGCGTGGAGGCCGTCTTCGACACCATCGGCGGCGACACCCTGAAGACCTCGGCCAACCTGCTCGCCCCGGAGGGCCGGCTGGCGTCGATCGTCGACCCCGAGGTGCTGGGCTACGGCGGCCGGTACTGCTTCGTCCGCCCGGACGCCGAGGACCTGCGTCACCTGTCGGAGCTGGCCGAACAGGGCGTCCTCTCCGTCCACGTCGAGCAGACGTTCCCGCTGGAGCGCACGGCGGACGCCCACCGGCTGAACCAGGAGGGCCGCACCCGGGGGAAGATCGTCGTGACGGTGGGCGGGGAGCCGGAGGAGGGCTCCGTCTGGGCCAGGGACGAGGAAGGGGACCTCTACACGAGGAGCCAGGAGGGCACCTTCTAGACCACCAGGACGGCCGCGCACACCGCCAGCGCCACCGCGCACAGCACCGCCGCCGACGCGTGCCGGGGTGCCAGCGCGGGTGGGCGGGGGCCCGCTGTCAGGGTGCGGATGCGGTGGTGGGCCACCCACAGGAAGCCCAGCCAGAGCACGCCGCACACCGCGCAGGCGACGATCCCGTCGGCCGGTGCCCGGCCGTGCAGCGCGGTCTTCACCGCGAGCACGGCGGCCACGGTCGCCGAGAGGGTCGTACGCCGCCAGGCCAGCCGGGTGCGCTCCGGCTGGAGCCCCGGATCCCGCGCCTCCGCGGCGCTCACCTCCCCGGGGCTCATCCCTCCCACCCGACCAGCACCACCACGACCATCGCGACGGCCACCACCGCCACGACCAGGCTGAGCAGTGCCGGGAAGCGGGACGCGGGCAGGTCCTCGCCGCGTCGCATCGCCCGCTCGCAGCGCACCCAGTGGTTCACCGCGCGCAGGGAGCAGAGCACACCGGCCGCGAGCAGGGCGAGGGCGAGGCCGACCCGCCACGCCCAGCGCAGGTCCGGCAGGAACTGGTCCACCGCGAATCCGCCGCCGATCAGTGCCAGCGCGGTGCGCAGCCAGGCGAGAAAGGTGCGCTCGTTGGCCAGCGAGAACCGGTAGTCGGGCGTGCCGCCCTCGTCCCGCACCCGCTCCGGCGCGAACCACAGCCGGATGTTCCGTACGAATTCGCTCACGCGGCCGACCCTACCCGGCGGTCACCGGCCCGCCCGGAACGCCCGCAGCCGCTCGTACGCCGCCAGCCCGTCCGGCACCCACTCCCACACGCCGAGCCGTCGCTCGACCTCCTCGTCGGGCAGGAAGGCGTGCCACTGGACCTCCTCCGCCTGCGGGCGCACGGGCAGCTCGCAGCGCACCTCGTACACCGCCGACCACCAGCTGTTCCCGGCGCCGTCGTCGTACAGGAACTTGAAGAGGTACGTCGGCCGGGGCAGGCCCGTCACGCCCAGTTCCTCCTCGGCCTCCCGCAGCGCCGCCTCGTCGTACGACTCGCCCGCGCCGACGACCCCGCCGACGAACATGTCGTACAGGGACGGGAAGACCAGCTTGGTCGCGGTGCGCCGGTGCACGAAGAGCCGGCCGGCCGCGTCCCGGGCCTGGATGAACACGCAGCGGTGGCGCAGCCCGCGCGCGTAGGCCTCGCCGCGCGGGTACTGGCCGACGACCCGGTCGTGCTCGTCGACGATGTCGAGGATCTCGTCAGCAGGGTTGGCAGGGTTCATGCCGGTATCCAAGCAGGGCGGCCCCTACCGGTGTCCCGGCAGGGCCGCCGGCTCAGCGGTGCTGGAGGGCCCGGGCCGCGCGCTCCGGCTCCGCCGTGCCGCACGGCATCGCCGGATGCAGCCCGAGCAGCACGATGCCCGCCACCACGGCCGCGAGCCCGGCCGACTCCCAGGCCAGCGCCCCGGTGTCGGTGCGCAGCCGGTCGCCCATGAAGCCCACCCCGCACAGGATCCCGGCGAGCGGCTCGGCCGCCGTGAGCGCGGGCAGCGACATGCGCAGCGGGGCCGTCTCGAACGCGCTCTGCACCAGGACGAGACCGGTGACCCCGCACGCCACCACGCCGTACGGCTGCCAGCCGGTGAACAGCTCGGTGAGGCCGCCGTCGGAGAAGCGGGTGCCGCTCACCCGGGTCAGCGCGTCCTGGATGCCGTACAGCAGTCCGGCCGCCAGGGCCAGCAGTACCGGGCCCCAGCTCAGCCGGGAGCGCTTGGCGTACGCCGTGAGGAGCAGGGCCGCGCCCACCACCGCCCCGATGATCAGCCAGTGCCGCAGCGGATCGGCGACGGCCGAGCCGCCGCGCGGCTCGCCCGCCATGATGAACGCGCTCACCCCGCCCGCGAGCAGCAGCAGACCGGCCCAGCCCTGGCGGCCCAGGGCCTGCTTGGTCTGGTGCCGCGACAGCGCGAGGGCGAACAGCAGGTTGGTCGCGAGCAGCGGCTCGACCAGGGAGATCTCGCCCTTGCCGAGGGCGACCGCGCCGAGCACCATGCCGGCCACCATCAGCCCGAGCCCGCCCAGCCAGCGCGGCACCCGCATCAGGTCGATCAGCAGCCGGAAGGAGAGGAAGTCGCCGAGCGGTGCCCGCTGCGCCGCGTTCTGCTGGAGGACGAAGCCGAAGCCCAGACAGCAGGCCGCGCTCACGGCGAACAGGAGAACCAGTACGGACACGCTGTGTACCTCGATCATCCGGCCGGACCACGGGCGTGCAGTGGCCGACTGTAGCGCCCCGGGACGGCGGGGCCCCGGAAGAACCCGGAACCGGGCGGTTGACTCGCCATGGTCCGGGGCCGGGCGGCGCGGCGCCATGGCGTACGCCACAACAAGCCGGGGCGCACGCCCCGGAACGCGATGGCATAGGCCACAGGAAAATTCCACGGCCTGGCCCGTTCAGGACGCGTCCCACCTGCACCGGAATGCTCAAGTACCCCTGTGGCCAGGGAAGTTGAAGCTCGCAACAGTGCTGTTCCGCTTGACGCGACCCTTGGCTGAGGGTTTGCTGTGCGTGATCGGTCGATGGCAGCCCGAGAAACAGGAAGCCCCGCGGTGCCCCCTCTCCCGCCCCTGCTCGACTCCGAGACCTTCGACGCGGCCCTCGACGACGCCGAACTCCGCACCGCCCGTGCCGCGTTGGCCCAGGGCCGACGGCAGGCCGCCCGCTCCCTGCTGGTGCACACCGGCGACGACTGGGACCGCCGCGGCCACCGCCTCACCGTGCTCGCCCAGGACCCCTACGCCGCCGCCTGGGCGTCCGACTGGCTGGCCGCCGAGCCCGGCTCCGCCGACGCCACCGCGCTCCTCGCCCTCGCCCTGGTGCACCGCGCCCTGCGCGGCAAGGAGGAACCCGACCGGGCCCGCGAGACCTGCGACACGGCCGCCGCGCTCGCCCCCGCCGACCCCACCCCCTGGCTCGGCCGGCTGCTGCTCGCCCGCGCCCTCGGCCCCGAACAGGAGGTGCTCACCGCCTTCACCGAGCTGCGCCGCCGCCACCCCGAGCACCACCACGCCCACCACCTGCTGATCGCCCGCCTCGCCGAACGGCCCGCGGGCGGCCGGTCCGAGGCCCACGAGGTGTACGACCTCGCCGAGCTGGCCGCCGCCGAGGCCCCCGCCGACTCCCCGCTGGCCGTCCTGCCGGTCGTCGCCTACGCCGAGCGCTACCGGGTCCTCGCCGCCACCGGCCTGGCCCCGGCCGACCCCGCCGCCTCCGGCCACTGGTCCGGCCCGCGTGCCCGGCGGATCCTGCGCGCCTGCTTCGACTGGTGGCTGGAGTGGGAGCACGACGAACACCCCCGCCGCCACATCGACCTCAACCACCTCGCCTTCGCCCTCACCTGCGCCGGCCGCCCGGCCGAGGCGGCGGCCCTGTTCCAGCGCATCGGCGACCACGCCACCCCGGCGCCCTGGGCGTACGCGTACCCGGACCCGCTGGCCGCCTTCCACGCGGCCCGCACCCGCGCGCCGGGCAGGAAATGATGACGGAAGTCTGACCAGTGGCCCGATCATCTGGCCCCGCGCGGCCCCGAGTGCTCGAATGAATACGTGAACCCTGAACAATCCGAGGAACCGCAGAACGAGCAGGACGGCCGGCCCGTCGGCCGCCGTGTCTTCCTCGGCACCCTCGGCCTGGGTGCCCTCGGCGTGATCGCGGCGCCCGCGCTGCAACGCGGCCTCGAAGGCTTCCTCGGCGGCGTCGCCGACCGGGACCCCACCGGCCTGACCGGTCTGCTGCCCAACGGCGGCGGCTTCCGCTACTACTCCGTCGCCGCCTCCGTCCCGCACCGGACCGCCGCGGACTACCGCCTCACCATCGACGGCCTCGTCGACCGCCCGCGCCGCTACACCCTCGCCGAACTCCGCGCCCTGCCGCAGACCCGGCTGGTCAGGGACGTCCAGTGCGTCACCGGCTGGCGCGTCCCCGGCACCCCCTTCGAAGGCGTACGGCTCTCCCACCTGCTGGACGCGGCGGGCGTCCGCCCCTCCGCCAAGGCCCTCCGCTTCACCTGCTTCGACGGCACCTACACCGAGAGCCTCACCCTCGACCAGGCCCGCCGCCCGGACGTCCTGGTCGCCCTGCGCATGCAGGACAAGGACATCGGCCACGACCACGGCGGCCCGGCCCGCCTCTACGTCGCCCCCATGTACTTCTACAAGTCCGCCAAGTGGCTCTCCGGCATCACCGTCACCGACCGGGTACGGCCCGGCTACTGGGAGAACCTCGGCTACGACGTCGACGCCTGGGTCGGCCGCTCGAACGGACGGACCGATGACCCTACGAGCTGAGACCCCGGCCCCGCCGAGCGCGCGCGTCCACCGCTTCAGCCGGGCCGAACGCTGGGTGCACCGCGGCACGGCCGCGCTGATGGGCGTGTGCGTGCTGACCGCGGCCGTCCTCTACGTCCCGCAGCTGGCGGTCCTGGTCGGCCGCCGCGAACTGGTCGTCCGGATCCACCAGTACGCGGGCCTCACCCTGCCGGTGCCGGTCCTGCTGGGCCTGGCCTCTCGCGCCTTCCGCACCGACCTGCGCTTCCTCAACCGCTTCGGCCCGCACGACCGGGTCTGGCTGCGCGCCGCCCTGCGCCGCGACCGACGCCACGGGTCCCGGCCCGCCGGAAAGTTCAACGCCGGCCAGAAGATCTACGCCGCCTGGATCGCCGGCGCGACCCTGGTCATGCTCGGCACCGGCCTGATGATGTGGTTCACCCACCTCACCCCGCTGATGTGGCGCACCTCGGCGACCTTCGTCCACGACTGGCTGGCCCTGACGATCGGCGTGGTCCTGGCGGGCCACATCGGCATGGCCCTGGGGGACCCGGAGGCGAGACGGGGGCTGCGGACGGGGGCGGTGAGCGAGGAGTGGGCGGCGCGGGAGCACCCGCTGTGGCGTCCTCAGCCGCGGCTCAGGACGCCGGCACCCCTTCTTCGCGACCGCCCCCGGCCGCGAAGAAGGGGTGAGCCCTCGTCGCCGTATCCCTAGATGATCAGGGAGAGGAGCAGGACCAGGCCGCCGGCGACCACCGAGATGATCGTCTCCATCACCGACCAGGTCTTCACGGTCTGCCCGACGCTCAGCCCGAAGTACTCCTTCACCAGCCAGAAACCGGCGTCGTTGACGTGGCTGAAGAAGAGGGAGCCCGCGCCGATGGCCAGGACGAGGAGCGCCGCGTGGGTGGTCGACATGTCGGCCGCGAGCGGCGCGACGAGACCGGCCGCCGAGACCGTCGCCACCGTCGCCGAGCCGGTCGCCAGCCGGATCGCCACCGCGATCAGCCAGGCCAGCAGCAGCGCCGGGATCGACCAGTCCTTGGAGACGTCCAGGATCATCTGGCCCACACCGGAGTCGATCAGCGTCTGCTTGAAGCCGCCGCCAGCGCCCACGATCAGCAGGATGCCGGCGATGGGCATCAGGCCCTTCTCGACGGTCTGCTGGAGCCGGTCCTTGGTGAAGCCGGCGGGCCGGCCCAGCGTGAAGAAGCCGACGATCACGGCGGCGAGCAGCGCGACCAGCGGGGAGCCGACGACGTCGAAGACGCGCTGGGTGGTGTCGGCGGGGTCGTCGACGACGATGTCCACCAGCGCCTTGGCCAGCATCAGCACCACCGGCAGCAGCACGGTGGCGAGCGTCGCGCCGAAGCCCGGACGGCGCTGAAGCTCCTCCGAGGCGCGCTGCGGCAGCATCCGGTCGGGCGCCGGCACGTCGACCCAGCGGGCCGCGACCTTCGAGAACAGCGGACCGGCGATGATCACCGTCGGGATGGCGACCAGGATGCCGAGCGCCAGGGTCACGCCCAGGTTGGCCTTGACCGCGTCGATGGCGACCAGCGGGCCGGGGTGCGGCGGGATCAGGCCGTGCATCACGGACAGGCCGGCGAGGGCCGGGATGCCGATGCGCATCAGCGAGTAGTTGCCGCGCTTGGCGACCATCAGCACGACCGGGATCAGCAGCACGATGCCGACCTCGAAGAACAGCGGCAGGCCGATCACGGAGGCGATCAGCACCATCGCCCAGGGCATCGCCCGGCCACCGGCCTTGGCGAGGATCGTGTCCACGATCTGGTCGGCGCCGCCGGAGTCGGCGAGCAGCTTGCCCAGGACCGCCCCGAGCGCGATCAGGACGCCGACGCCGGCCACGGTGGAGCCGAGCCCGGTGGTGAAGCTGGTGATGGCCTTGTCGAGCGGTGCCCCGGCGACCGCCCCGAGGGTCAGCGAGCCGATGGTCAGGGCCAGGAAGGCATGGAGCTTGAACTTGGTGATGAGCAGGACGATCACGGCGATGCCCACCAGCACGGCGATGCCCAGCTGGGCGTGTCCGGCGGAGGTGATCGGCGCAGGCGCGTCCGCTGCCAGCATCTCGACGCTGAGTCTGGTCACGGGGGTTCCCTTGCGGTGACGGGGGTGTACTGACGGGCGCTACTGAGCGCTGCCCGCGGTGTCGGGAAGCAGGGCGAGGGCCTGAACGGCGCGCTCGGCGATCTGCTGGGGGCTGCCGCTGACGTCCACGGCGACTCCCGCCTCGTCCGGCTGGAGCGGCTGGAGCGTGGCGAACTGGGAGTCCAGCAGAGCGGTCGGCATGAAGTGATCCTGCCGCTGCCGCATCCGTTCCTCGATCAGCTGCCGGTCGCCCGTCAGGTGCAGGAACACGATTCCGGGGGCCACGGCCCGAAGCCGGTCGCGGTACGACCGCTTCAGCGCCGAGCTGCTGACCACCCCGCCCAGTCCGGCCCGGCCGTGCGCCCAGTGCCCGATGGCATCGAGCCACGGCCACCGGTCGGCGTCGTCGAGCGGGATCCCGGCCGACATCTTGTCGATGTTGGCCTGCGGGTGGAAGTCGTCGCCCTCGGCGTACGGGACGCCCAGCCGCGCGGCGAGCAGAGGACCGATCGTGGTCTTGCCCGTCCCCGCGACGCCCATCACGACGACGACCTGGGGGGTTCGCATCACTGCCTCGCTGTCTTCCTCGACATCGACGCCACTGCGGCGTCGCCACACTGAAACCCATTAGGTACGACGAATTCAAGAGTCTGTGACATATAAGTCTGACTTTTTGGCTCTGTGATCCACGCCGTACGCTGAGTGCATGAGCACACCGGGCCGGGGGCTGCACGGCCATGTACTGGACACCCTCGGCCCCGCGATCACAGCGGGCGAGTACCCGCCGGGCAGCGTCCTGCGTACCGACGAGCTGGCACAGCGCTTCGAGGTGTCCCGCTCCGTGATGCGCGAGGCGGTCCGCGTCCTGGAATCCATGCACCTGGTCGAGTCCCGCCGCCGCGTGGGCGTCACCGTGCGCCCCAAGGCCGAGTGGAACGTCTACGACCCGCAGGTCATCCGCTGGCGCCTGGCCGGCGCCGACCGCCCGCACCAGCTGCGCTCGCTCACCGTGCTGCGCTCCGCCGTCGAACCCGTCGCGGCCGGCCTCGCCGCGCAGCACGCCACGGCCGCGCAGTGCGCCCAACTCACCGAGTGCGCGCTCGGCATGGTCGCCAACTCACGCGGCCACAAGCTGGAGGAGTACCTGGTCCACGACATCGCCTTCCACCGGGTCATCCTCACCGCCTCGGGCAACGAGATGTTCGCCCGGCTCGGCGACGTCGTCGCCGAGGTACTGGCCGGCCGCACCCACCACGAGGTCATGTTCGAGGACCCCGACCCGGCCGCCGTCACCCTGCACGTACGGGTGGCCGAGGCGGTCCGCGAGGGCGACGCGGTCCGCGCCGAGGAACTCACCCGGCAGATCACCGTGGGCGCCCTCCAGGAACTGGACATCCTGGCGCCCTAGGCGCCCTGCCCGCGGGCTACTCGTCCAGGAACTCCCCGTCCACGTACACCCACGCCCCCTCCACCCGCTCGAACCGGCTCCGCTCGTGCAGCGAGCCGCCCCGGTAGGAGGCGCGGAACGTCACCGTGCCCGTGCTGTGGAAGGCGGACCCGTCGGTGGTGTCCAGGATCTCCAGGCCCGTCCACCGCATCCGCGGGTCGAGGTCCAGCCGCTCCGGCCGGGTCCGCGGATGCCAGGTGCGCAGCAGATACCCCGCGTCCCCCTTCACGAACGCGCTGTACCGCGACCGCATCAGCAGCTCCGCGGTCGGCGCGGCGGCGGCCCCCGCGTGGAAACGGCCGCAGCAGGCGTCGTAGCTCCGGGGGAGTCCGCAAGGGCAGGTGCGCGAGGTCATGGTCCACATTCTGCCCGGAGCAGGGGAGGCGTCCGCCCCGGGCCGGGTGCACAGTGGAAGAGCAGCGCAGCGCAGCCCGGGAGGTGAGCCGGACGATGACCGGACCCGCGAGCAGCCGTCCTCCCGCCGTCAAGGAGTGGCGGCTGAACCTGTACCTGTCCGAGCACGATCCGGACACCACCGCCCGGATCATCCTCGACACCGGGGACAACGTCCTGGAGAGCCACGCGGAGGCCCGCCGCAACCCCTACGACCGGGCGATCCCGGAGATCGGCGACGAACTCGCCGCCGGACGCGCCCTCATCGCCATGGGCCGCATGCTGCTGCGCGCCGCCGACGGCGACATGAAAGCGACGGGAGCCGCCGACACGGACGGCCCGGCGCCGCTCTGGCTGCCCCGGGAGTGAAGGAGGCCACCGTGTTCAGGAACCGCCTCGAAGCGGGACGGCGGCTGGGCGAACGCCTGGAGTACCTCAGGGGCCAGGACGTGGTGGTGCTCGGGCTGCCCCGGGGAGGCGTGCCGGTCGCCGCCGAGGTCGCCGAGGCGCTCGACGCCCCGCTGGACGTCTGCCTGGTACGGAAACTGGGCGTGCCCTACCAGCCCGAGCTGGGCATGGGCGCGATCGGCGAGGACGGCGTCCGCGTCATCAACCAGGAGGTGCTGCGCGGGACCGGCGTCTCGCCGGACGACCTCCGCCTGGTCGAGGAACGCGAGCGCGAGGTGCTGCACGACCGGGCGGCGCGCTACCGGGGCGCGACACCCCCGGTCCCCGTCGCCGGGCGGACCGCCGTGGTCGTGGACGACGGCGTCGCCACCGGCTCCACCGCACGCGCCGCCTGCCGGATCGCCCGCGCCCGCGGCGCGGCCCGCATCGTCCTGGCCGTCCCCGTGGCCCCGCGCGACTTCGCCCGGCGCCTGCACGGGGACGCCGACGACATGGTCTGCCTGGAGAACCCGTGGGACTTCGCCGCCGTCGGCCAGTTCTACGGCGACTTCGCCCAGGTCGAGGACGAGGAGGTCACCACCTGCCTGCGCCGGGCCGCGAGCCGCCACCGGCACACCGCCGGCGCCCGCTCCACCGACCGCGAGGTGACCGTGACCGCCGGCGGCACCCGGCTGGGCGGGCGGCTCACCCTGCCCGACGGCGCCACCGGAGTCGTCGCCTTCGCGCACGGCAGCGGCAGCAGCCGGCACAGCCCACGCAACCGGTTCGTCGCCGAGGGGCTGCACCGGGCCGGGCTCGGCACCCTGCTGTTCGACCTGCTCACCGACGCCGAGGAGGCCGACCGGGGCAACGTCTTCGACATCGCGCTGCTGGCCGGCCGCCTGCACGCCGCCACCCGCTGGCTGCGCGAGGAACCCGACGCCGAAGGGCTCCCCATCGGCTACTTCGGGGCCAGCACCGGCGCGGCCGCCGCGCTCTGGGCCGCCGCCGAACCCGACGCGCGGCCCGCCGCGGTCGTCTCCCGCGGCGGCCGGCCCGACCTCGCCGGACCCCGGCTCGGCGAGGTGACGGCACCCACCCTGTTCGTCGTCGGCGGCGCGGACCCGCTGGTCCTCGAACTCAACCGGGAGGCACAGGCCCAACTCCAGTGCGAGAACCGGCTGGAGATCGTCCCCCGCGCCACCCACCTCTTCGAGGAGCCCGGCACGCTGGAACGGGTGACCGAACTGGCACGTGACTGGTTCACGGACCACATGGCACCCGCGCACGTATAGTCCCGCGGCCATGCGCGAGAAGGCCGTCACCCTCTGCCTCGCCGGTGACGTCATGCTCGGCCGGGGCGTCGACCAGATCCTCCCGCACCCCGGCGATCCGGTCCTGCGGGAGGACTACGTCCGCGACGCCCGGGAGTACGTCGCCCTGGCCGAGGCCGCGAACGGACCCGTACCCCGGCCCGTGGACCCCGCCTGGCCCTGGGGCGAGGCACTGCCCGTCCTGGAGCGGGCCGCACCGGACGTACGGGTGATCAACCTGGAGACCGCCGTCACCCGGGACGGCACCTTCGCCCCCGGCAAGGGCGTCCACTACCGGATGCACCCCGACAACCTGCCCTGCCTCGCCGCGGCCCGCCCGGACGTCTGCGTCCTCGCCAACAACCACGTGCTCGACTTCGGCCCCGCCGGCCTCGAGGAGACGCTGGACTCCCTCGCCGCGGCCGGGCTGCGCAGCGCCGGCGCGGGCCGGGACGCACAGGAGGCGTGGCGCCCGGCCACCGTCCCGCTGCGGCCGGACGGACGCGTCCTCGTCCTCGCCTTCGGGATGCCCTCCAGCGGCATCCCGCACGGCTGGGCCGCCACCGCCGAACGGCCCGGCGTCGCCCTCGTCACCGCGCCCACCACGGCCGCCGCCACCGACTTCGCCGACCACCTGCGGCAGACCGAGCGGCAGCCCGGCGACCTCGTCGTCGCCTCCGTCCACTGGGGCCCCAACTGGGGCTATGCCCCCTCCCGCGCCGAGGTCCGCTTCGCCCACGCGCTGATCGACGCGGGCGCCGACCTCGTCCACGGGCACTCCTCGCACCATCCGCGCCCGCCGGAGATCTACCGGGACCGGCTCGTCCTGTACGGCTGCGGCGATCTCGTGGACGACTACGAGGGCATCGGCGGCTACGAGCGCTTCCGCGACGACCTGCGCCTGCTGTACCTCGTGTCGGTCGAGCCCGGCACCGGCCGGCTGACCGGTCTGCGCATGGTGCCGCTCCAGGCACGCCGGCTGCGCCTGGAACACGCCCCGGCCGAGGACACCGCCTGGCTGCGCACCGTCCTCGACGCCTACGCCCGCCCCCTCGGCACCCGGGTCGTACACGCCGACGACGGCACGCTCACGGCACGGCCCGCGGCCTGAGCCCGGACCCTCAGGCCCGTCCGCCCTTCCGCAGGAACCGGCGCAGTCGGGTCAGCGGCCAGGTGTTGATCACGTCCTCCCCGGTGAGCCAGCCGCGCTGCGCGGTGCCCACGCCGTAGCGCAGCTGCGCGAGGTGCGGCACGGAGTGCGCGTCGGTGTTCACCGCGAACCTCACCCCGTGCTCCCGGGCCCTCAGGATGTCCTCGTCGCACAGGTCCAGCCGGTCCGGCTGGGCGTTGACCTCCAGCGCGGTACCGGTGCGCGCGCACGCCGCGAACACCTCGTCCCAGTCCGCGTCGACCCCCGGCCGCTTGCCGATCAGCCGGGTCGTGGGATGCCCGAGGATGTTGACGTACGGGTTCTCGCAGGCCCGCACCAGCCGCCGCGTCATCGCCTCGCGGCCCAGGTCGAAGTGCGAGTGCAGCGAGGCCACGCACAGATCGAACCCGGCCAGGAACTCCTGCGGCCAGTCCACCTCCCCGTCCGGACCGATGTTCAGCTCCGTGCCGTGCAGCAGCCGCATCCGGCGCCGGGTGCCGTCCAGCTCCCGCAGCCGCTCCCGCTGGGCGAGGATCTTCTCGTCCGTCATGCGCTGCATGTACAGGTCGGGCGCGTGGTCGGTGACCGCGTAGTACGCGTAACCGCGCCCGGCCGCCGCCTCCACCATCGCCTCCAGCGATGCCAGACCGTCCGTGAGATCGGTGTGCGTGTGCAGGTCGCCCCGGATGTCCCGCTCGCCGACCACCTCCGGCAGGCCGTCCCCCAGCGCCGCCTCGATCTCCCCGCGGTCCTCGCGCAGCGTCGGCGGGATCCACGGCAGCCCGAGCCGCGCGTACACCTCCTCCTCGCTGCGGGAGGCGACCGACTCCCCGCTCCCGGTGTCGAACACGCCGTACTCGGACAGCTTCAGCCCCTGGTGCACGGCGATGGTCCGGGTGCGGATGTTGTGCGCCTTGGACCCGGTGAAGTACTGCATCGCGGCGCCCCACGACTCCGGCGGCACCACCCGCAGATCCACCTGGAGGCCCTTGCCGGTCCGCACCGACGTCTTCTTCGTGCCCCGCGCGATCACCTCCGCGGTGACCGGCAGCTCGCACAGCGCGTCCATGAACGGCGCCGACCGCTCCGCCGCGACCAGCACGTCCAGGTCGCCGACGGTCTCGCGCATCCGGCGCAGCGAACCGGCGTACGCACAGCGCGCGCAGCCCGCCACGCCGGACAGCTCCGCGACGATCTCCTCGGCGGTGTCCAGCGCCAGCGACAGCGGCACCCGCGCGCCCGCCCGCTGGAGCAACTCGATGCCGTGCCGGATGTTCTCCTGCGTCTTCTCGCCGAAGCCCTTCAGATCGGCCAGCGCGTCCGCCTCGACGGCCGCGGCCAGCTCGCTCACCGACGAGATGTGCAGGTCCTCGTAGAGCCGCAGCGCCTTCTTCGGGCCCAGGGTCGGGATCGTGATCAGTTCGCGCACCCCGGCGGGGATCTTCGCCCGGCGCTCCTCGACGACCGCCATCCTCCCGGTGCGCAGGTACTCGGCCACCTTGTCGGCGATCGACCGGCCCACGTTCGGGATCTCCCGCAGCCCCTCGGCGTCCAGCTTCGAGACGTCCGCCGGATACCCGCCGATCGCCCGCGCCGCCTTCTCGTAGGCGCGTGCCTTGAAGGCATCGCCTCCGGTGATCGCGATGAGATCGGCGTACTCCCGCAGGATCGCCTCGACCTCGTCGTTGGCCCGGGCCACCCCTCAAGTCTAGGAAGCCGGCCCCAGCCACGCGAAAGGCCCCTGCCGAAGCAGGGGCCTTGCTGGTGTCCGAGGGGGGACTTGAACCCCCACGCCCGATAAAGGGCACTAGCACCTCAAGCTAGCGCGTCTGCCATTCCGCCACCCGGACAAGGTGTCTGTCGTGCGGGGTTTCCCTTTCGGCGGGGTTTCCCTCGCGGCGACGAAGGAAACATTACCAGGCTTTCGGGGGTGGCTGATCACCCCCGGTCCCGGAGCGGGCCGCGCGTGAACGGCGTGTCACAGGCCGGGCCCGGTCTTGGGCGCGGGGCGGGGCCGGAGAGAGGATGAGGAGGAAGGACCACCAGCAGTGGCAGGACCATCAGCAGTGACAGCGGGAGGAAGCACGTGAGCGAGACGGACACGGCCAGGAGCGTCACCGGCGAGGACGAGGTCGTGGACCTCTGCCGCGAGCTGATCCGGTTCGACACCAGCAACTACGGCGACCACTCCGGCCCGGGCGAGCGCAAGGCCGCCGAGTGGGTCGCCGAGAAGCTCGCCGAGGTCGGGCTGGAGCCGAAGATCTACGAGTCGCACCCCGGCCGCGCCTCCACGGTGGCCCGCATCGAGGGCGAGGACCCGTCCCGGCCCGCGCTGCTCATCCACGGCCACCTGGACGTCGTACCGGCCAACGCGGTCGACTGGACCCACGACCCCTTCTCCGGGGAGATCGCCGACGGCTGCGTGTGGGGCCGCGGGGCCGTCGACATGAAGGACATGGACGCCATGACGCTGGCGGTCGTCCGCGACCGGCTGCGCAGCGGGCGCCGGCCCCCGCGGGACATCGTGGTCGCCTTCCTCGCCGACGAGGAGGCCGGCGGCACCTACGGCGCCCGCTACCTGGTCGACCACCACCCCGAGCTGTTCGAGGGCGTCACCGAGGCGATCAGCGAGGTCGGCGGCTTCTCCTTCACCGTGAACGAGCAGCGCCGGCTCTACCTGATCCAGACGGCCGAGAAGGGCATGCACTGGATGAAGCTGACCGTGGCCGGCACCGCCGGGCACGGCTCGATGATCCACCGCGACAACGCCATCACCGAGCTGTCCGAGGCCGTCGCCCGGGTCGGCCGCCACACGTTCCCGGTACGGGTCACCAAGACCACCCGCGCCTTCCTCGACGAACTGGGCGACGCGCTCGGCACCGAGCTGGACCCGGAGGACATGGAGTCCACCCTCGCCAAGCTCGGCGGTATCGCCAAGCTGATCGGCGCGACCCTGAGCAACACCGCCAACCCCACCCAGCTGAACGCCGGCTACAAGGTCAACGTCATCCCGGGCGAGGCCACCGCCCACATCGACGGCCGGTTCCTGCCCGGCCACGAGGAGGAGTTCCTCGCCGACCTCGACCGGCTCCTCGGGCCGAACGTCCGGCGCGAGGACGTGCACTCCGACAAGGCGCTGGAGACCAGCTTCGACGGCGCCCTGGTCGAGGCCATGCAGTCCGCGCTGCTCGCCGAGGACCCGACCGCCAAGGCGATCCCGTACATGCTCTCCGGCGGCACCGACGCCAAGTCCTTCGACGACCTCGGCATCCGCGGTTTCGGCTTCGCCCCGCTGAAGCTGCCGCCGGAGCTGGACTTCGCCGGCATGTTCCACGGCGTGGACGAGCGGGTCCCGGTGGACGGGCTGCAGTTCGGCGTGCGGGTGCTCGACCGGTTCATCGACGCGTCGTGACGCTCTGCCCTCAGGTATTCGGGCAGTCGTACGAGACCGACTGAGAAGGGTGAATGCGACGATCGGTTCGTAGCTTCATCAGTCCCTCCTCGTTACAGCTGATGTGATCCCGCGCCTTGGGATCGCATTGCCAACAAGGAGGAAGAATGATCAAGAAGGTCGTCGCTGCTGCGGCTGCCACCGGTGGGCTGGTTCTCGCGGGTGCGGGCCTCGCCGTCGCCGACTCCGGTGCCCAGGGTGCCGCCGTGCACTCCCCGGGCGTGGTGTCCGGCAACGTCATCCAGGTGCCCGTGCACGTCCCGGTGAACGTGTGCGGCAACACGATCAACGTGATCGGGCTCCTGAACCCCGCCTTCGGCAACGCCTGCGTCAACAAGTGACGCCGGCTCCCTGAGGGGCGTCTTCTTACGAGCCGTCGGCCTCGGAGCGCGCGCCACGCGTTCCGGGGCCGACCGGTCTTTCACGAGCGAAGAGATGGAAGGCAGGGGGGAATTCAGCATGCGACAGGGCACGCGCAAGGGCCTGATGACCATGGCCGCCGCGACCGGCGTGATCGCCGCCGCGGGCGGCTACGCACACGCCGACTCGGGCGCGGCGGGCAGCGCCGGGGGTTCGCCCGGCGTACTGTCCGGCAACACGGTGCAGGCGCCGGTGCACGCACCGGTGAACATCTGCGGCAACACCGTGAACGTCGTCGGGCTGCTCAACCCGTCGGTGGGCAACAAATGCGCCAACCACGGCGGCACTTCGGGGAGCGCCTCGGGAGGCGCTTCGGGGGGTCAGCACAGCGGCTCCGGCGGCGCGCACGCGGGCGGCCACACCGGCGGCTCGCCGGGCGTCGGCTCCGGCAACACCGTCCAGGTGCCGATCGACGTCCCGGTGAACGTGTGCGGCAACAGCGTCGACGTCGTCGGCGCGGGCAACGCCACGACGGGGAACGACTGCGCCAACGAGGGCGGATACGGCAACCCGCCCGGGAAGCCGGGTCACCCCGGACACCCTGGCCACCCCGGTCACCCTGGCCACCCCGGTCACCCGGGGCATCCCGGGCATCCGGGTCAGCCGGGCCACCCCGGTCAGCCGGGCAAGCCGGGCACCCCCGGGACTCCGGGCCACCCGGGCAAGCCGGGCAACCCCGGTCACCCGGGCGACTCCGGCAAGCCGGCCCACCCCGGCACGGGCGGCTCCACGGGCCACAGCACGTCCCAGGTCACGGCGCAGACGGGCCGCTCCGCCGAACCCCTGGCCACCGCCCAGCTCGCCCACACGGGCAGTGAGGTGCCGCTCGGCCTGGCGCTGCCGGCCGGCGCGGGCGCGCTGCTCGCGGGCGCGGTGATCTACCGCAAGGCACGGGCCGCGGCCTGACCGGAAACGGAGCGGGCCCTGCCATGCCGGCGGGGCCCGCTCCGTTCATGTCCGGTCACAGGTCCGGACTCACCACGTGGCACGCACCTGGCGGATGATCCGCCGGCGCAACCGCACCTTGCGGCTGCCGTCGCGCAACAGGCTCAGTCGGTCCAACTCCCAGTGTCCGTACTCGGCATGGTCCGTCAGCAGACGTGTCGCCTCCTTGCGCGAGACCCCGCGAGGTACGTACACGTCGACAAATTCGTATTCCGGCATCGCATCTATTGTGCGGGCTGGTGCCCGGTACGGATAGCGTCTGCACTATGTCTGATGCTGCGCAGCCCACCGCTGCCGAGGTACGCGCCGCCGCCGAGGCCGTCAAGACCGCGCTCGACCGTCATCTGGCCGCGGTCGAACGCAGGTCGGGGGAGGACGACCCGGCCGTCTCCGAGGCGTTCAACCAGCTGGCCGCTGCCGCCGAGGCGTACGACGAGCTGCTCTACGACCGTTACGACGAGGTCACCCCCTTCGAGATCCCCGGTGCGGAGGACACGCTGCCGCCGTACGCGGGCCCGGAGGAACCCCATGCGATCAGCGTGCTGATCCGCCGCGACTACACCGTCACGGAACCCCAGCGGCTGCTGGCGCAGGCCCAGCGGGTCGAGGCGGCGGAGTACGACGACGGCCCGGACGAGGACGATGCCGCCGGGACCGTCCCCAGGGCGCTGGGCATCCTCTTCGGCGAGTTCGAACCGGACGAGATCGCCTCCCGGCACAAGGAGTTCGGCCTGGACGAGGGCGACTCCACGCTCTGGGTCACCGCGACGGAGGAGCCGCCCGAGGCCGGGGAGTGGCTGGAGGCGCCGTTCGAGCACATCGATCCGCAGCAGGTGGTGTGCCGGTTCGATGTGAGCGCGGTCTTCGACGACGACGTCTCCGACGGCGAGGACCCGGACGACGGGGACGACGAGGATCTCGAGTTCATCGAAGACGAGGAAGAGGACGAGGAAGAGGACGAGGAAGAGGTAGAGGCCGAGGACGGGGAGGCCGAGGGGCTGGAGCCGCTCGACGCCGAGAAGTGAGGGGTGGCGGCGGTGCCGTAGGGGCCTGGGGCCGGTACGGCACCGCCGGACGCGGGGGCGGCGGGAAGCGTCAGGCTTCCTGCGGGCGCAGAAGCGTCTGCAAGCGGGTCGTGCGGGGCTTGGCCGGGATCTCCGCGACCGCCTTCGGCAGGGCCTGCTCCACGCCGTGGACCACGGACAGGTGCCGCTCCGCCCGGCCGAACGCCGTGTACACCCAGGGACGGCTGAGGACCTGCACCGCGTCGCCGGGCAGCACCACGACCGCCGCCGGCCAGCGGGCGCCCACCGCCTGGTGCGCGGTCAGCGCCCAGCCGTGCCGGACACTGCCCTCCACCCGCTCCCGGGGTACGACGACGGGGGCGCCGGCGCACGACAGGTGCAGCCCGTCGGCGTCGGCCTTCACCACCACGCCCGGCACCGTGCGCCCCGGCGCGGGGGAGTAGGCGATCCGGTCGCCGGGGTCGAAGCCGCCGAACCGGCCGGGGCCGGGGTTGAGGCGCTCCTTCAGGGCGGAGTTGAGGGCGCGGGTGCCCGCGGCTCCGCCGTGGCCCGGGGTGATCACCACGGTCTGGTCGGCCGGGACGCCGAGCGCCCGCGGCACCGAGTCCGCGACCAGCTGCACCGTGCGGTGCACGGCCTCGGCCGCGTCCCGGACCGGCACGATCACGATCTCCTTGCCGGGGGCGTCGACCTGGTTCAGCTCGCCGACGCCGATGCCGGAGACCAGCTCGCCGAGGGGCCCGGGATCCGGGACACGGGAGGCGGTCTGCGGGCAGACCCGGGCCGCGAGCAGGTCGGCGAAGACCCGGCCCGGACCGGCCGACCACAGCACCCCGGGGTCGCCGCTGAGCACCAGCCGGGCCCCGTCGGGCAGCGACTCCACCAGCATCGCGGCGCTCTCCACGTCCAGCTGGGGCGCGTCCAGCACGATCAGCAGGTCGAGTTCCAGGGCGCCGTCCGCGTCCCGGCCCGGACCCTCGGCGCCGGACAGCAGCCCGGCGACCGTGCCCACGCCCTGCTCCGCCGGCTCCCCGCCCAGCCGCTCGGCCAGGCGCCGGCGCCCGTCCGGCGTGTGGCAGGCGGCGAAGGCCCGCAGGCCCGCGGCGCGGGCGGCGCCGAGCAGCGCGGCCGGTTCGGCGCGGGCCGCCTCCCCTCCGGTGTGCAGCACCAGGCCGTGCCCGGCGACCGCGCGAGCCAGCTCGGCCGCACCGCCGGACAGCCCGGCGGCGGTCGCCTCCCAGGCCTGCCCGGCCTCCTTGGCCAGGGAGTTGACCAGCCGGGCCAGGCCGTCGGCGAGGCTCTCCTCGGCCAGCGCGTACCGCTCCAGGCCGACGAGGACCCGGACCGGCCGCTCCTGTTCCTCCTCGTCGGTGTCCTGCGCCGCAGGGGCACCGGGCTCCTCCAGGGCGTCCTGGAACACCAGTGCCTCGCCCTCGGCGAGGGTGGCCTGCACCGCAGCGTCCGGGTCCGGCACGCCCTGCTTGCCGAGCGCCGCGGTCAGCGTGGGCAGGTCCAGGGCGGTGTGCCCGGCCACGGCCGCCTGCTCCAGCAGCCACACGGTGACCGCGCGGCCCCGCCGCTCGTCGTCCGGTCCGCAGCCGGCGCCGAGCAGTGCCCGGGCGAAGCCGTCGGCCTGCTCCGGCCGTACGCCGCCGACCCGGAGCAGCTGCCAGGGGTCCTCCCGGAGCGCGGTGCCGGCGCCCTCGCCGAGGACTGCGGCGACCTGCGGGGCCAGGGCCTCCGGCGCGCCGCCCTCGGCCAGCACACGCCGTACGGCGTCGACGGTCTCCGGCGCGGGGCCGCTGGGCACGGCCGGCGCGGGGGCGGGCCGGGGCATGCGCACCGGCTCGGGCGCGGGGCGACGCGGTGCCGGTGCGGGCTCCGCGAACACCGCGGCCACCGGCTTCTCGCCGCTCTCCACGGCCCGGACCGCCGCGAGCAGGTCGGCGGCCTTGCCGCTCAGCTTGGCGCCGCTGGCGATCGGGCCCCTTTTCTCGGCCTTGCGCCGCTCGATCCGCTCCCGCTCGATCCGCTGCGCGGCCAGCTCGGCCTCCACCTCGGACAACTCGCCCGCACCAGCACCCCCCTCAGAGCCGCCCCCCTCCACGCCCTCGGCCTCGCCCGCACCACCGGCAGCCTCCGCACCGCCCGGGTGCTCCACGCCACCGGCACTCTCCGAGCCCTCGGCGTCCTCGGCTCCGTCGGTCCCCTCCGCGCCCTCGGCGGCCTCCGCGCTGCCAGGGTTCTCCGCCTCGTCGGCCGCCGCCGTGCCCTGGGCGTCGTCCGCACCGTCGACGGCCTCCACACCGCCAGTGTGCTCCGCCCCCTCGGGCTTCCCCGCACCGCCCGGGTGCTCCGCCCCGCCGGTGTGCTCCGCACCTGTGGTCGCCTCCGCGCCGCCGGCGGCCTCCGCGCCGGTGGTCGTCTCCGCGCCGGTGGTCGTCTCCGTGTCCTCCGCCGTGGCGTCCCCGTCGGGCCCCCTGTCCGGGGTCTCCTGGGGCTCATGGGTGTCCGGCGTCCCCGGCCCGGCTTCCTCCGTGGTCTCCGGCTCCGTGCTCACAGCGTGCTCCAGTCGTGATCGGGATAGCGGTGCACGGGCGCCGACACATCGTCCAGCGCCCGGCAGATCTCGTCAGGAAGACTAAGGGCCTCCACTGACAACGCCGCCGTGAGCTGCTGCGCGTTGCGCGCGCCGACGATCGGCGCGGCCACCCCGGGCCGGTCCCGGACCCAGGCGAGGGCCACCTGGAGCGGGGTCACGGCGAGCCCGTCGGCGGCCGTCGTCACCGCGTCCACGATCCGGGTCGCCGTGTCGTCCAGGTACGGCTCCACGAACGGCGCGAGGTGCTCGGAGGCACCGCGCGAGTCCGGGGGAGTGGCGTGCCGGTACTTGCCGGTCAGCACGCCCCGGCCGAGCGGGGAGGAGGGCAGCAGGCCCACGCCGAGGTCGAGCGCGGCCGGCAGCACCTCCCGCTCCACGCCCCGCTGCAGCAGCGAGTACTCCATCTGTGTGCTGGCCAGCCGGGTGCGGGCGCCCGGCGCGGCGAGCTGCCAGGTGGCCGCCTTGGCCAGCTGCCAGCCGCAGAAGTTGGAGACGCCCGCGTACCGCGCCCGGCCGCTGCTGACCGCGAGGTCGAGGGCGTGGAGCGTCTCCTCCAGCGGGGTGTCGGGGTCGTAGGCGTGGATGTGCCACACGTCGACGTAGTCCGTGCCCAGGCGGGCCAGAGAGGCGTCGAGCGCGGCGAGCAGATGGCCGCGGGAGCCGTCGAAGCGGCGGTCCGGGTCGGGGATGCTGCCCGCCTTGGTGGAGATCACCAGGTCCCGGCGCGGGACCAGGCCGTCCATCAGCTGTCCGAGCAGATACTCCGCCTCCCCGTGGCCGTACACGTCCGCGGTGTCGACCAGGGTGCCGCCGGCTTCCCAGAACGCCTTCAGCATGTCCGCGGCGTCGTGCTCGTCGGTGTCCCGCCCCCAGGTGAGGGTGCCGAGTCCGATCCGGGACACGCGCAGGCCGGTCCGGCCGAGATGCCTCTGCTCCATGCCCGCGAGATTACTGGCCAGAACCGGTGCGGTGGGTTGCCTGTGGACAACCGGATCGGCTGGTGCGCGGGCGGGGTGCCACCGGCCACGCCGGGTGGGTGCCCCCGCGCCCGCCCCCGCGCTAAGGTCTGCCCCACAGGCACGTTACTCATGAGTAAGGGGAATCGGCCATGCAGCTCGGGATCAACCTCGGCTACTGGGGTGCCGGAATGGACGGCGACAACCTGGCCGTGGCGCAGGAGGCCGACCGGCTGGGCTACGCGGTGTGCTGGGCCGCCGAGGCCTACGGCTCCGACGCGGCCACGGTGCTCAGCTGGGTCGCCGCCCAGACCGAGCGCATCGACGTCGGCTCGGCCATCTTCCAGATCCCGGCCCGCCAGCCCGCGATGACCGCCATGACCGCGGCCACGCTCGACTCGCTCTCCGGCGGCCGCTTCCGGCTCGGCCTCGGCGTCTCCGGCCCGCAGGTCTCCGAGGGCTGGTACGGCGTCAAGTTCGACAAGCCGCTGGCCCGCACCCGCGAGTACGTGGAGATCGTCCGCCGGGCGATGACCCGGGAGCGGCTGACGTACGAGGGCGAGCACTGGACCCTGCCGCTGCCCGGCGGTCCGGGCAAGCCGATCAAGCTCACCGTGCACCCGCAGCGCGAGCACATCCCGCTCTACATCGCCGCGATCGGCCCGAAGAACCTGGAGCAGACCGGCGAGATCGCCGATGGCGCGCTGCTCATCTTCCCCTCCGCCGAGCACCTGGAGGAGACGACGATCAAGCACCTGCGCGCGGGCCGGGAAAAGGCCGGGCTGACCCTGGACGGCTTCGACGTGTGCCCGACCCTGCCGATCGCCCTCGGCGACGACAAGGACGTCTCCCGGCTCGCCGACACCTTCCGCCCGTACACCGCGCTGTACGTCGGCGGCATGGGCAGCGCCAAGCAGAATTTCTACAACCAGCTCGCACAGCGCATGGGGTACGAGAAGGAGGCCGCCGACATCCAGCGGAAGTACCTGTCCGGGGACAAGCAGGGAGCCGCCGCCGCGATCCCGCAGGACCTCATCGACCGGACGACCCTGCTGGGCTCCGTCGACCGGATCGCCGACCGGATGAAGGCCTACGCCGCCGCCGGGGTCACCACCCTCAGCCTGTCGCCGGCCGGCTTCACGCTGGAGGAGCGGATCGCCTCCCTGCGGGCCGGCGTCGAGGCCCTGGAGCGCGCCGGGCTCGCGTAAGGGGGTTTCCGCGGCCGTGGTGGGGGCTCGGGGGTCTTCCCCGCCACGGCCGTCACCGGGAACAACGCGCCCGGAGCCGCGCGGTTACGACCCCCCGCGGTCCTTCTTTCGGCCGAGCGGGCCCGCACCCCTGTTGCAGCTTCCTTCTGTCCGCATTTGACTCGTTCTTTGCGGACACCGCGGAATGCTGCGGAAGGTGGCGCCCATGTTTTCGGCCAAGAGTCTGTTCCAGGAGATCCTCGCCCACGACGAGTCCTTCCGGCTCTTCTGCTCCATCGCCGCCGGCGGAGAGGCCCAGGGCGGCTGGGAGAACGGGCGGATCGCCGCACTGGTCCCGCGGAGCCAGCGCGCGCTGGCCCCGAAGATCGCCCGCCACGGCGCCGACGAGGACAAGCACGGCCGCATCTTCACCGCCCTGCTGAAGAAACGCGGGCTCACCCCCGTACCCGTACCGCCCGAGACCGACTACACCATGCTCCTGGAGCGCAACGGCATCGGTCTCGCCCACGACAAGCTCAGGCGGGACGAGCCGCTCACCGAGCGGGACATCGTCGTCTACCTCGCGCACAGCCGGGTCACCGAACAGCGCGCCTCCGAGCAGATGGAGCTGCTGCTCAGGCACTTCGCCGACCACCCCGACATCGGCAGGGCCGTCCGCATGATCTCCCACGACGAGGACAACCACCTCGCCTACACCCACGAGGAACTGCTGCGCCTCGCCGCCGCCGGGCACGGGCGGCTGATCCAGCGCACCCTGCGCGCGTGCGCGCTCGCGGAGATCCGCGTCTACCGGGACGTCAGCCTCGCCGTCATGGCCCACATGGGCCGCATCCTCGGCTGGCCGAGAGCCAAGACGGCGCTGCTCGCGGCCGGCATCCACGCCGTCTACGCCTACGAACGCCTCGCCGGCTGGCACCGCATGATCGGCCTGCGGATGCCCGAGCACCGCGACGCCCTCGGCGGACCGGCGGACCCGGTCCCCGAGTTCGTGTAGCGCCCCGAGTCCGCCACCGGAGACCTCACAGCCATCCCCGCCGCTTGAACAGCCGGTACAGCAGCACCTCCAGCACCGCCATCAGCGCGATCACCGCCGGGTACGACACCACCCAGTGCAGCTCGGGCATGTGGTCGAAGTTCATGCCGTAGATCCCCGCGATCATCGTGGGCACCGCGGCCATCGCCGCCCACGCCGAGATCTTCCGCATGTCGTCGTTCTGCCGCACGCTCATCTGCGCCAGGTGGGCCGACAGGATGTCCGACACCAGCCGGTCCAGGGCCTCCACGGACTCGTTCACGCGCGTGAGGTGGTCGCCCACGTCCCGGAAGAAGGGCCGCGCCTCGTCGCGCACGAAGGGCACCGCGCCGCCGAGCGGGCCGTTCCCGGCCAGCCGGGTCAGCGGCACCGTCAGCGGCCCGGTGGCCCGGCGGAACTCCAGGACCTGCCGCTTGAAGGTGTAGATCCGGGACGCGGTGTTGCGGGAACTGCCGGTCTCCGGCCGGAACACCTGCACCTCCAGCTCGTCCAGGTCGGTCTGCAGCTCCGTCGCCACCTCCAGATAGTGGTCCACGGTGGCGTCGGCGATCGCGTACAGCACGGCGGTGGGCCCCTTGTCGAGCATCTCCGGCTCCTCCTCCAGCCGGCGCCGCACCGCCGCCAGCGGCGAACCCTCGCCGTGCCGGACGGTCACCACGAAGGAGTCACCGACGAAGACCATCACCTCGCCGGCCGAGACGGTGTCGCTGTCGGGCTCGTACACGACCGGTTTCAGCACCATGAACAGTGAGTCGTCGTACACCTCCAGCTTCGGCCGCTGATGAGCCTTGAGGGCGTCCTCGACGGCCAGCGGATGCAGCCCGAACTCGTCGGTGACCAGGTCGAACTCCCGCTCCGACGGCTCGTACAGCCCGATCCACACGAACCCGCCCGCCGCCCGTGCCTCGGCGAGCGCGTCCGACAGGTCATCCGGTCCCTCGGCGCGGTGTCCGTGCCGGTAGACGGCGCAGTCCACGATCACGCTGCGCATTCTCCCTTCGCCCGACCGCCGGCGCACCAGGTGATGCGCCTACTCTGGTCCGCATGCCCACGTTGATCCTCGTCAGGCACGGACGCTCCACCGCCAACACCTCGGGCGTGCTCGCCGGGCGGACGCCCGGCGTCGCCCTGGACGAGCGCGGTGCCCAGCAGGCCGCCGCACTGCCCGCGCGGCTCGCCGCCCTGCCGATCTCCGAGGTCGTCACCAGCCCCCTCCAGCGCTGCCAGGAGACCGTACGGCCGCTGCTGGAGGCCCGCCCCGGCCTGCGCTCCCACACCGAGGAGCGGATCGGGGAGTGCGACTACGGCGACTGGTCCGGCCGCAAGCTCGCCGAGCTGAAGGACGAGCCGCTGATGGAGGTCGTCCAGGCCCACCCGTCCGCCGCCGCCTTCCCCGGCGGGGAGTCCATGCGGGCCATGCAGACCCGCGCCGCCGAGGCCGTACGCGAGTGGAACGCGCGCGTGGAGCGGGAGCACGGCGCCGACGCCGTCTACCTCATGTGCTCCCACGGCGACATCATCAAGGCGCTCGTCGCCGACGCCCTCGGCCTCCACCTCGACCTCTTCCAGCGGATCTCCGTGGAGCCCTGTTCCGTCACCGTCATCCGCTACACCCGCCTGCGGCCGTTCCTCGTCCGCCTCGGCGACACCGGGGACTTCGCTTCGCTCGTCCCGCGTGAGGAACCCGGGGACGGCGACGCACCGGTCGGGGGCGGTGCGGGCGCACCGTGATCGTCGGCCGCAGTAGGGTGAAGCGACCCACCCCGTCGCGCATCCGCACGGCCCGCACCGCTGAACCGCTCGAAACCACGAAATCAATGGAGACAGGACGTGTCCCGTCAGGTGTTCCTCTACGACCAGCCGGACCGCTTCGTGGCCGGCACGGTCGGACTGCCCGGGCGCCGTACGTTCTTCCTCCAGGCCACCGCAGGCCCCCGGGTGACCAGTGTGGTCCTGGAGAAGACCCAGGTCGCCGCGCTCGCCGAGCGCATGGACGAACTGCTGGACGAGGTCGTACGCCGTAGTGGCGGCAGCGCCGCGGTGCCCGCCGTGGCCCCCTCGGAGATCGCCGACACCGCGCCGCTTCAAACCCCCATCGAGGAGGAGTTCCGCGTCGGCACCATGGCCCTGGCCTGGGACGGCGAGGAACAGCGCATGATCGTCGAGGCCCAGGCCCTGGTGGAGCTGGACGCCGACACCGAGGAGGACCTCGCGGAGGCCGAGGAGCGGCTGCTCCAGGACGAGGAGAACGGACCCCCGATGCTGCGGGTCCGGCTGACCGGCGCGCAGGCCCGGGCCTTCGCCAAGCGCGCCCTGGACGTCGTCAACGCCGGGCGGCCACCGTGCCCGCTGTGCAGCCTCCCGCTCGATCCGGAAGGACACGTATGTCCGCGCCAGAACGGATACCGCCGCGGAGCCTGACGGCCGCCCCCGCGGGCGCCGGCCCGCACCCCGCCGAGCTGCTCGCGCGGGGTGAGCTGACCGTGCGCGGCCGGATTCGCGAGGCGTCCAACGCGGCCCTGTTCTGCACGGTCGCCCTGGACGGCCGGGAAGCCTCCTGCGTCTACAAGCCGGTGGCCGGCGAGCGCCCCCTGTGGGACTTCCCCGACGGCACCCTCGCCGGCCGTGAGGTGGCCGCCTACGAGGTCTCCGAGGCCACCGGCTGGGGGCTCGTGCCGCCCACCGTGCTGCGCGACGGGCCGTACGGCGAGGGCATGTGCCAGCTGTGGATCGACGTCCACGCCGAGGCGGAGCTGCTCGCCCTGGTCGACGGCGAGGAACCGGAGCCCGGCTGGAAGGCGATCGGGTTCGCCGAGGTCGGCGAGGGCCGCACCGCGCTGCTGGTGCACGCCGACGACGAGCGGCTGCGCCGGCTCGCCGTCCTGGACGCGGTGATCAACAACGCCGACCGCAAGGGCGGCCATCTGCTGCCCACCGCCGACGGCCGGCTCTACGGCATCGACCACGGCGTCACCTTCAACGTCGACAACAAGCTGCGCACGCTGCTGTGGGGCTGGGCCGGGGAGCCGCTGACCGCGGACGCCGTCAACGTCCTCAAGGGGCTGCGGGACGGCCTGGAGGGGGAGCTGGGCAGGCGTCTGGCCGCACTGATCACGGCGGCCGAGATCGACGCTACGCGCGCGCGTGTCGACGCGCTGCTCACCTCGGGCCTGCATCCGGAGCCGAGCGGGGAGTGGCCCGCCATCCCCTGGCCGCCCGTGTAAGCACATCCGGCGCCGAGGTACAAGAACGCGAAACCGGCCATCCGGCCCGATCCCGTTCGTATCCGCAGCTCGGCGCCGGTTAGGCTCATGTACATGCATGCCTGGCCCGCTTCCGAGGTCCCCGCCCTGCCTGGTCAGGGCCGCGACCTGAGGATCCACGACACCGCGACCGGCGGTCTGGTCACCCTCGACCCCGGCCCCGTCGCCCGCATCTACGTCTGCGGCATCACGCCGTACGACGCGACCCACCTGGGTCACGCGGCGACCTACAACGCGTTCGACCTCGTTCAGCGCGTGTGGCTCGACACCAAGCGGCAGGTCCACTACGTCCAGAACGTCACCGACGTCGACGATCCCCTGCTACAGCGGGCGGACCGGGACGGCGTCGACTGGGTCGCCCTCGCCGAGAAGGAGACGGCCCTCTTCCGCGAGGACATGACCGCCCTGCGGATGCTCCCCCCGAAGCACTACATAGGCGCCGTCGAGGCGATACCCGGCATCGTCCCGCTCGTGGAGCGGCTGCGTGAACTCGGCGCGGCCTACGAGCTGGAGGGCGACATCTACTTCTCCGTCGAGGCCGACCCGAACTTCGGCAAGGTCTCCCGCCTGGACGCCGCCGCGATGCGGCTGCTGTCCGCCGAGCGCGGCGGCGACCCGGACCGCCCGGGCAAGAAGAACCCGCTCGACCCGATGCTGTGGATGGCGGCCCGGCCCGGCGAGCCCAGCTGGGACGGCGGCACCCTCGGCCAGGGCCGGCCCGGCTGGCACATCGAGTGCGTGGCCATCGCCCTCGACCACTTCGGCATGGGCTTCGACGTCCAGGGCGGCGGCTCCGACCTCGCCTTCCCGCACCACGAGATGGGCGCCTCGCACGCCCAGGTGCTCACCGGCGAGTTCCCCATGGCCAAGGCGTACGTGCACGCCGGCATGGTCGCCCTGCACGGCGAGAAGATGTCCAAGTCCAAGGGCAACCTCGTCTTCGTCTCCGCGCTGCGCCGCGACGGCGTCGACCCCGCCGCCATCCGCCTCGCCCTGCTGGCCCACCACTACCGCGCCGACTGGGAGTGGACCGACCAGGTCCTCCAGGACGCCGAAGCCCGCCTCGCCCGCTGGCGCGCGGCCGTCTCCCGCCCCGACGGACCGTCGGCCGACGCCCTCGTGGAGGAGATCCGCGAGGCCCTGTCGAACGACCTCGACGCCCCCGCCGCCCTCGCGGCGGTGGACCGCTGGGCGGCCCGGCAGGAGGAGCAGGGCGGCACGGACACGGGCGCACCGGGCGTGGTCACGCGCGCCGTGGACGCGCTGCTGGGCGTGGCCCTCTGACGTCGCACCCAGCGCGTCCGGCACACGGCGAAGGGGCGCTTCCCGTCCGGGAAGCGCCCCTTCGCCGTACCCTCAGTCCTCGGAGCCTTCCTCGTCGTCCTTGGAACCGCCGGAGGAAGGACGCGGCTTCCCGCCCGGAGGGCCCACGTCCCGCCGCCGCAGGTACCGCTCGAACTCCCGCGCGATCGCCTCACCCGACGCCTCCGGCAGCTCTGCGGTGTCCCGGGCCTCCTCCAGCGTCTGGACGTACTCGGCGACCTCGCTGTCCTCCGCGGCCAGCTGGTCCACGCCCACCTGCCAGGCCCGCGCGTCCTCGGGCAGCTCACCCTGCGGGATGCGCAGGTCCAGCAGGTCCTCCAGCCGGTTGAGCAGCGCCAGCGTGGCCTTCGGGTTGGGCGGCTGGGAGACGTAGTGCGGTACGGCCGCCCACAGCGACACCGCCGGGACGCCCGCGTGCGTGCACGCCTCCTGCAGGACGCCGACGATGCCCGTCGGGCCCTCGTACTTGGTCTCCTCCAGGTCCATCCGGCGGGCCAGGTCCGGGTCGGACGTGACCCCGCTGACCGGCACCGGACGCGTGTGCGGGGTGTCTCCGAGCAGGGCGCCCAGGATGACCACCAGCTCCACGCCCAGCTCGTGCGCGAAGCCGAGCAGCTCGTTGCAGAACGAACGCCAGCGCATGGACGGCTCGATTCCGCGGACCAGCACCAGATCGCGCGGCTTCTCACCGCCGACGCGGACCACGGACAACCTTGTCGTCGGCCACGTGATCTTGCGCACACCGCCGTCCATGAACACCGTGGGGCGGTTCACCTGGAAGTCGTAGTAGTCCTCGGCGTCCAGCGCCGCGAACACCTCGCCCTTCCACTCGCGTTCCAGATGCGCGACCGCCGTGGAGGCGGCGTCGCCGGCATCGTTCCAGCCCTCGAACGCGGCCACCATGACTGGGTCGATCAGCTCGGGAACCCCCTCCAGCTCGATCACCCAGTGCCTCCTTCCGACGTGCCCTCGCTTGACTCACCAACCTTACGGCGTCCGGCGGGGGCGCCCGCAGCCCCCTTGCACGGGGGAGTGAACGGATCACTGCCCCGTTCCCGGGCCCCGAACACCCCCGGTCAGCGGCGAGACCCGGCGTCCCCGGCCGGACTCACGGCGGCCCGACGGGCACAGCACCGAGTTCCCGGCGCTCCGCACGATTGCCCCCGTGGAACTCCGGGCCGGCCGCGACCAGTTGCCCCACCGACGACTCCGGCACCGTGGTGACGTAAGTGCCGTCGCCCTGCCGTACGTCGAGGACCCGGATCAACGACAAGGAGGCGGCCCTAGGGCCCCGTCAGCTCCAGCTCCAGCAGCCACTCCACCACCTCCGTGTGGTGCCGGGCCCGCCGCGGATCCGCACCCCACACGTACAAGCCGTGCCCGGCGACGACCACCGCCGGCATCCGCGGGTTGCGCGCGGCCTCCAGCCGGTCGCCCAGCTCCGTCATGTCCTGGCTGTTGGCGATGACCGGCAGCAGCACGTCGACGTCGTGGGCGGGCTGGCCGACCCCCTTGAGGATCTCCAGGTCCCGGAACACGATCCCGCCGGGCGCCCGGCGTCCCATGGCCACCGACGCCACGGTGTGCACGTGCACCACCGCGCCCGCACCCGTCAGCGCGGCCACGCGCGCGTGCAGCTCGGCCTCCGCCGACGGCCTGCCGCCCCGCACGGCCGCGCCCCGACCGTCCACCAACACCACGTCGGAGGCCGTCAGTTCGCCCTTGTCGCGGCCGCTCGCGGTCACCGCCAGCCGCAGCGGATCGCGGGACAGCACCACCGACAGGTTGCCGGAGGTGCCCCGCATCCAGCCGAACGAGGCGAACCGGGCGGACTCGGCGGCGAGCACCGCCCCCGCCTCCTCCAGGTCGAGCGCGCTGATGTCGGCGGTCATGCGATCCTCCTCGCGACGGTGATCTCGTCGAACGTGCCCGCCTGGGCGTGGCCGCCGACCCCCTGCTCGTAGTACGGCTCCCCGGGCCGCCGGATCCCGACGGTCCGCCAGCCCGCCTCCCGGGCCGCGTCCAGCTCGCCGGGCCGGTCGGAGAGGAACAGCAGCCGGTCGGCCGCCACGCCGGCCGCCGAGGCGATCCGGCGGTACGACGCCGGCTCCTGCTTCGGTCCCGCGTTCTCGGTGTCGTACAGCGCCGAGACCAGGGGCAGCAGGTCTCCCTCGGGGGTGGAGGAGAACCACGCCCGCTGTGCCGCCACCGACCCGGACGAGTACACGTACAGCCGTACGCCCGCCGCGTGCCAGGTGCGCAGGGCGGGGACGACGTCGTCGTAGAAGTGGGAGACGAGGTCGCCGCGGGCGAACCCCTCGGACCAGACGATGCCCTGCAGGGTCTTCAGCGGGGTGGCCTTGCGGTCCTCGTCCAGCCAGGCGTTCAGCGTCTTCTCGATGCGCACGGCGTCCGCGTCCGGCTCGCCCGTCAGCTCCCGCACCTGCGCCATCGCGCGGGCCACCGCCGGTTCGCCGGCCCGCTCGGTGAGCAGCGCGGCGAAGCGGGCACGGGAGTACGGGTACAGCACGTCCACCACGAATCCCGTGGCGCTCGTGGTGCCCTCGATGTCGAGCACCACGGCGTCCGCCTCGATCCGCAGCCTCACGCGGCGTCCCTGTCCCGTGCGTACCCGGCGGCGATGGTGTCGTGGTCCGGGAAGCGGGAGGCGATGGCGGAACCGGTGAAGGCGGCGACCCAGCCGTCCTCCTCGTGGAAGAAGCGGATCGCGGTGAACGACGGCCGGGTGCCCATGTCGAACCAGTGCGCGGTGCCGCGCGGCACGCCCAGCAGGTCACCCTTCTCGCAGTAGACCGCGTGCACCTCGCCGTTGACGTGCAGGTAGAAGACGCCGGAGCCGGAGACGAAGAAGCGGACCTCGTCATCGTCGTCGTGCGTGTGCTCCTGCAGGAACTTCTCCCGCGCGGCCTTCGCCCTCACCGGGTACTCGGGGCCGTCGCCCGGGTGCAGGCCCAGGACGTCGACGGTGGTGAAGCCCTCCTCGGCGTTGATCCGGTCGATCTCCGGGCCGTACGCGGCGAACACCGTCTCGCTGCCGGCGTCGTCCGGCACGTCCTCACGGACCGGCCACTGCTCGTACCGCACGCCGAGGGGTGCCAGCACCGCGGCGATCTCGACGGGGTCGGCGGTACGCCGGACCACCGTCCCGGGTCCGGACTCGGGCCAGCTCGTCAGCAGGGTCATGGCGTCAACTCCAGGAAAAGGGAGGGAACTCCGGACACCGACACAAGCACTGGACGGGCGGGGGAGGGAAGAGGGCATCGCGGCGAAGAGGGCATCGCGGCGAAAGGGACCCGGGCAGGCGAAAGGGGCGGCTCCGTCGGCGCGGAGCCGCCCCTCTCGGTGTTCCGGACCCGGTGCGGCGGGGTCCGGAGTGCCGGCGGCGGTCGGGCTCAGGTCGGGGGAGGACCGGCCGCCGCTCGGGTCTACTTCTTGTCCAGCAGGTCCTGGACCTTGGCCTTGACCTCGTCCGTGGCCAGGCCGCGGATCGTCAGGGTGGTGCGGCGGCGCAGCACGTCGTCCGGCGTCTCGGCCCACTCGTGGTCACGGGCCCACACGACCTGCGCCCAGATCTCCGGGGCGTCGGGGTGGACACGCTCGGCCAGCTCCGGGTTGTCGTTCGCCAGGCGGGCGATGTCGAAGGCCAGGGAGCCGTAGTGGGTGGCCAGGTGCTTGGCGGTGTCGGCGGCCATGCGCGGGCCCGGGGCCGGACCGTCGACCAGCAGCCGGTGGGCGACCGCGCGCGGGTTGGCGACACCCGGCAGCGGCAGCTTCTTCGGCAGCGAGGAGATCGGCTCGAAGTCGTCGCCGAGCGGGTGGCCCGGCAGCGCCTCCAGCTTCTGCATGATCGTCCGGCCGATGTGGCGGAACGTCGTCCACTTGCCGCCCGCGACGGACAGCATGCCGCCCCTGCCCTCGGTCACCACGGTCTCGCGCTTGGCCTTCGCGGTGTCGCCGGGGCCGCCCGGCAGCACCCGCAGACCGGCGAACGCGTAGGTGATGAGGTCGCGCTCGAGCTGCTGGTCCCGGACGGAGAACGCGGCCTCGTCCAGGATCTGGGCTATGTCCTTGTCGTTGACGGACACGTCCGCCGGGTCGCCCTCGTACTCCTCGTCGGTGGTGCCGAGCAGCAGCATGTCCTCCCACGGGAGGGCGAAGGTGATGCGGTACTTGTCGATGGGCGTCGCCAGCGCGGCCTTCCACGGCGAGGTCCGCTTCAGCACCAGGTGCGCGCCCTTGGAGAGGCGGATGGACGGCGCCGCGTTCGGGTCCTCCATCCGGCGCAGGTGGTCGACCCAGGGGCCGGTCGCGTTCAGCACCAGGCGGGCGTTGACGCCGAACTCCTCGCCGGACAGCCGGTCCTTGAGGTCGGCGCCGGTGACCCGGCCCTTGGTGAAGCGCAGGCCCGTCACCTCGGCGTGGTTGAGGACGACCGCGCCCGCCTCGACGGCCGCACGGACCGTCATCAGCGCCATGCGCGCGTCGTTCATCTGGTCGTCGCCGTACACGGCCACGGCCTTGAGGTTCTCGGTGCGCAGCTCGGGCACGTCCTGCGCCGCCTTGGCCGGCGAGAGCAGGTGGCCGACGCCGTCGCCGAACGCGGAGAGCGCGGAGTAGGCGAAGACGCCCGCGCCGAGCTTCGCCGCGCCGTGCGGCCCGCCCTTGTACACGGGGAGGTAGAAGGTGAGCGGGTTCGCCAGGTGGGGGGCCACCTGGCGGGAGACCGCACGGCGCTCGAAGTGGTTCTCCGCCACCAGCTTCACCGCGCCGGTCTGCAGGTAGCGCAGACCGCCGTGGAGCAGCTTGGAGGAGGCGGAGGAGGTGGCGCCGGCGAAGTCGCCGGCGTCGACCAGCGCCACCCTGAGCCCGGACTGCGCGGCGTGCCAGGCGGTGGAGATGCCCAGGATGCCGCCGCCGATCACCAGAAGGTCGTACGACGCCTTGGAGAGCTGCTCCCTGGTCTCGGCGCGGCTCGGGTTGGAGCCGGAGGCCGGGTGCGTCCCCAGGGCAGGTACGGACTGCAGGGTGGACTGACTGCTCATGTCGGGTACTTACTCCTCGTCAGAGATGGCCGAGCCGGGGGAGCCGCTCAGCTCTCGTCCTCGATCCAGCCCATGGTCCGGTCGACGGCCTTGAGCCAGTTCTTGTACTCACGGTCGCGGGTCTCCGCGTCCATGCGGGGGGTCCACTCGGCGGCCCGGCGCCAGTTGGCGCGCAGGTCGTCGGTGCTGGACCAGAAGCCGACGGCGAGACCGGCGGCGTAGGCGGCGCCGAGGCAGGTGGTCTCGGCGACCATCGGGCGCACCACGGGTGCGTCCAGGACGTCGGCGAGGGTCTGCATCAGCAGGTTGTTGGCGGTCATGCCGCCGTCGACCTTGAGGGTCACCAGCTCGTCGCCGGAGTCCTTGACCATGGCGTCGGCGATCTCCCGCGTCTGCCAGGCGGTGGCCTCAAGGACGGCGCGCGCGAGGTGCGCCTTGGTGACGTACCGGGTCAGACCGGCGATCACACCGCGGGCGTCGGAGCGCCAGTGCGGGGCGAACAGACCGGAGAAGGCCGGCACGAAGTAGGCTCCGCCGTTGTCCTCGACCGAGAGCGCGAGCGTCTCGATCTCGGCGGCGGTGGAGATCAGGCCCATCTGGTCGCGCATCCACTGCACCAGCGAGCCGGTGACGGCGATGGAGCCCTCCAGGGCGTACACGGTCGGCTGGTCGCCGATCTTGTAGCCGACGGTGGTGAGCAGACCGGCGTAGGAGTTGATGATCTTGGAGCCGGTGTTCATCACCATGAAGGTGCCGGTGCCGTAGGTCGACTTGGTCTCGCCCTCGGAGAAGCAGGTCTGGCCGAACAGGGCCGCCTGCTGGTCGCCGAGCGCGGAGGCGACCGGGATGCCGCCGAGCAGGTCGCCCAGCTTGCCGCCGGTGACCTCGCCGTAGACCTCGGCGGAGGACCGGATCTCGGGCAGGATCTGCAGCGGCACGCCGATGGATTCGGCGATCTTCTCGTCCCACTGCATCGTGTGCAGGTTCATGAGGAGGGTGCGGGAGGCGTTGGTGACGTCGGTGACGTGCTTGCCGCCGTTGACACCGCCGGTCAGGTTCCAGATGACCCAGGTGTCCATGGTGCCGAAGAGGATGTCGCCGGCCTCGGCGCGCTCCTTCAGGCCCTCGACGTTGTCGAGCAGCCAGCGGGCCTTGGGCCCGGCGAAGTAGGACGCGAGCGGCAGACCGGTCTCCCGGCGGAAGCGGTCCTGGCCGACGTTGCGGCCCAGCTCCCTGCAGAGCGCGTCGGTGCGGGTGTCCTGCCAGACGATGGCGTTGTGGACGGGCTCACCGGTGTTCTTGTCCCACAGCACGGTGGTCTCGCGCTGGTTGGTGATGCCGATGGCCTTGATGTCGTCACGGGTGATGCCGGCCTTCTCGATGGCTCCGGCGACGACTTCCTGGACGTTGGTCCAGATCTCGTTGGCGTTGTGCTCGACCCAGCCCGGCTTCGGGAAGATCTGCTCGTGCTCCTTCTGGTCGACGGAGACGATACGGCCGTCCCGGTCGAAGACGATGCAGCGCGAGGAGGTCGTGCCCTGGTCGATCGCCGCGATGAAGGGGCCTGCGGTGTGGGCGTCGGTCACTGTGTGCTCCTGAAAGATCCGTGGTGATGGGGCTGTACGTACGGCGCGTGCTCGAAGACTCGGTGCTGTCCGCGAGCTTTCTAGGCGAAGGCGACGTTGTAGATGCCTGCCGCGATGGCGGCGCCGACCAGCGGACCGACCACCGGGATCCAGGCGTAGCTCCAGTCGGAACCACCCTTGTTGGGCAGCGGCAGCAGGGCGTGCACGATGCGCGGGCCCAGGTCACGGGCCGGGTTGATCGCGTAGCCCGTCGGGCCGCCGAGCGAGAGACCGATCGACACCACCACGAACGCGGTGATCAGACCGCCGAGGATGCCGAGGCCGTTGCCCTTGTCGTTCAGGCCCTGGGTGAGGACCGCGAGGATCAGCACGACGGTGCCGATGATCTCCGTGGCGAGGTTCTGCGCCACGTTCCGGATCTCCGGACCGGTGGAGAAGACGCCGAGGACCGGACCGGCCCCCTTCTCCTGGGCCTCCACCGCCTTGGCCGAGGTGGCCTGCGCGCCGGGGCCGCCCACGATCTCGTGGTCGGTCAGGTGCGCCTGGAACTGGCCGTAGTAGGTGACCCAGACCAGGGCCGCGCCGATCATCGCGCCGAGCAGCTGCCCGGCGAAATAGGTCGGAACGTTGCTCCAGTCGCTGTCCTTGATGGCCAGGGCGACGGTGACGGCCGGGTTGAGGTGGGCACCGGACAGCGGTCCGGAGATGTACACGGCCGTCATCACGGCGAAGCCCCACCCGAAGGCGATGGCGAGCCAGCCGGCGTTACGGGCCTTGGAGGCCTTCAGCGTGACGGCGGCACAGACGCCGCCGCCGAGCAGGATGAGTATGGCGGTACCGATGGTCTCGCCGATGAAGATGTCGGAGCTGGACACCCGCGACTCCTTTGTCCTTCGTCCAGGGGTAACCGAACCCCGGGTCCCGCCGGGGGTTCTGGCGCCCTCGGGGGTGAGAGCGATGCCGGCCCTTGGCGTTGTCACACTCTAGCGCGTATTGCCGGTAGGTGTTCGACAATGCCGACCGATGGACGGGAGTCTTGTTCGGCGTTACGCGTGCGTCAAGAGTTCTGTTATCGAAAACAGGATCGTTATTGATCGCTGCGGGTTATCGACCTTCGTGCACGGACGTACGATCTAGCCCTTTTTGTCGCTTTCAGGGTAGGGCGAGGACCGGAACGCCGCCTGGCGTCCCGGTCGTTCCGTGTTCCGGTCCGGTCGTTTCGTGGTGCGGTCGTCTCGTGGTGCGGCCGACGGTCAGAACCGGCCGGCGCCCAGGTCCCTGGAGACCGCGCGGGCGCAGTCCCGCACCGCCGCGATCAGCTCCGGGCGCAGCTCGCCGTCACGGCACAGCCGCTCCACCGCCCCGGTGATCCCCACCGCGCCCACGGGCATCCGCCGCCGGTCGTGGATGGGCGCCGCGATCGACGCCACGCCCTCCCAGGTCTCCTCCACGTCCGCCGCGTACCCACGCGCGCGCGTGATGTCGAGCAGGTGCTCGAAGTCGCCGGAGTCGCACACCGTGCGCTCCGTGAAGGCCTTCCGCTCGGAGTCCAGCGCCTCGCTGTGTGCCACCGGGTCGTACGCCGAGAGCACCTTGCCCAGGGCCGTCGAGTGCAGCGGCTGCATGGCCCCGATCTCCAGCACCTGCCGGCTGTCGTCGGGCCGGAAGACGTGGTGCACGATCAGCACGCCCTGCTGGTGCAGGACGCCCAGGTACACGCTCTCCCCGCTGGACCGGGCCAGGTCGTCGGCCCACACCAGGGCCCGCGCGCGCAGTTCGTGCACGTCGAGATAGGTGGTGCCGAGCCGCAGCAGCTCCGCGCCCAGCTGGTAGCGGCCGGAGGCGTCGTCCTGCTCCACGAAGCCCTCCTGCTGGAGGGTGCGCAGGATGCCGTGGGCGGTGCCCTTGGCGAGGCCCAGTGAAGAGGCGATGTCCGAGAGGCCGAGCCGCCGCTCGCCACCCGCGAGCAGCCGCAGCATCGCCGCCGCCCGTTCGAGCGACTGGATGTTCCGTGCCATCGCCGTTCTGCCTCCGTCCCCTTCGACCTGCCCCGGTGCGGAAAACCACCGTTCGGCAATGTCGAACACTACCGGTCCATGCCGACCTCCCGCTAATGGTCGGACGGCACCTGTTACATCACAGGTGACCCGAGCGTGGCATCAGGGTCACCCGCGTCCGCCTCGTGGACGCCTGTGCCCATCCAAGCCGACTCCCGGTTACTCTGGCGCCGTGCGGCAGCGCCGGCCTGCCGGGGAAGCCGCATAGCCGACAGCCGTCGCACCACAGGGAGCCCCTACATGGCCTCGTCGCCGACGTCCCCTTCCGCCGACAGCCGGACCCGTGTGTCCGCGCTCCGAGAAGCGCTCGCCACCCGTGTGGTGGTCGCCGACGGAGCGATGGGCACGATGCTCCAGGCCCAGGAGCCCACCCTCGAGGACTTCGAGAACCTCGAAGGGTGCAACGAGATCCTCAACCTCACCCGCCCCGACATCGTCCGCTCCGTCCACGAGGCGTACTTCTCCGTGGGCGTCGACTGCGTCGAGACCAACACCTTCGGGGCCAACCACGCGGCCATGGCGGAGTACGACATCGCCGACCGCGTCCACGAGCTGTCCGAGGCCGGCGCCCGCATCGCCCGCGAGACGGCCGACGCCTTCTCCGCGCGTGACGGCCGTACCCGCTGGGTCCTCGGCTCCATCGGCCCCGGCACCAAGCTGCCCACCCTCGGCCACATCGGGTTCACCACCCTCCGCGACGGCTTCCAGGCCAACGCCGAGGGCCTGCTCACCGGTGGCGCCGACGCCCTGATCGTGGAGACCACCCAGGACCTGCTGCAGACCAAGGCATCCATCCTCGGCGCCCGGCGCGCCATGGAACGCCTGGGCACCGAGGTCCCGCTGCTGGTGTCGATGGCCTTCGAGACCACCGGCACGATGCTGCTCGGCTCCGAGATCGGCGCCGCGCTCACCGCGCTGGAGCCGCTCGGCGTCGACATGATCGGCCTGAACTGCTCCACCGGCCCCGCCGAGATGAGCGAGCACCTGCGCTACCTCACCCGGCACTCCCGCATCCCGCTGCTGTGCATGCCCAACGCCGGCCTGCCCGTCCTCACCAAGGACGGCGCGCACTTCCCCCTCGGCCCCGAGGGCCTGGCCGACGCCCAGGAGAACTTCGTACGGGACTACGGCCTCTCCCTCATCGGCGGCTGCTGCGGCACCACCCCCGAGCACCTGCGCCAGGTCGTGGAGCGCGTCCACGGCCTCACCCCCGCCGAGCGCTCCCCGCGCCCCGAGCCGGGCGCCGCCTCCCTCTACCAGTCGGTCCCGTTCCGGCAGGACACCTCCTACCTGGCCATCGGCGAGCGCACCAACGCCAACGGCTCCAAGAAGTTCCGCGAGGCCATGCTGGACGGCCGCTGGGACGACTGCGTGGAGATGGCCCGCGAGCAGATCCGCGAGGGCGCGCACATGCTCGACCTGTGCGTGGACTACGTCGGCCGGGACGGCGTCGCGGACATGGAGGAACTGGCCGGCCGCTTCGCCACGGCCTCCACCCTGCCGATCGTGCTGGACTCCACCGAGGTCGACGTCATCCAGGCCGGCCTGGAGAAGCTCGGCGGCCGCGCGGTGATCAACTCCGTGAACTACGAGGACGGCGACGGCCCCGACTCCCGGTTCGCGAAGGTCACCCAGCTGGCCCGCGAGCACGGCGCCGCGCTGATCGCGCTGACCATCGACGAGGAGGGCCAGGCCCGCACCCCGGAGAAGAAGGTCGAGATCGCCGAACGGCTGATCGCCGACCTGACCGGGAACTGGGGCATCCGCGAGGAGGACATCCTCATCGACACCCTGACCTTCACCATCTGCACCGGTCAGGAGGAGTCCCGCAAGGACGGCATCGCCACCATCGAGGCCATCCGCGAGCTGAAGAAGCGGCACCCGGCGGTGCAGACCACGCTGGGCCTGTCGAACATCTCCTTCGGCCTCAACCCGGCCGCCCGCATCCTGCTGAACTCCGTCTTCCTGGACGAGTGCGTCAAGGCGGGCCTGGACTCCGCGATCGTCCACGCCTCCAAGATCCTGCCGATCGCCCGGTTCAGCGAGGAAGAGGTCCAGACCGCCCTCGACCTGATCTACGACCGCCGCAGCGACGGCTACGACCCCCTCCAGAAGCTCATGCAGCTCTTCGAGGGCGCCACCGCCAAGTCCCTCAAGGCCGGCAAGGCCGAGGAACTGGCCGCGCTGCCCCTGGAGGAGCGGCTCAAGCGCCGGATCATCGACGGCGAGCGCAACGGCCTGGAAGCCGACCTGGACCTCGCGCTGGCCGAGCGGCCGGCCCTGGACATCGTCAACGAGACCCTGCTCGACGGCATGAAGGTCGTCGGCGAGCTGTTCGGCTCCGGCCAGATGCAGCTGCCGTTCGTGCTGCAGTCCGCCGAGGTCATGAAGGCCGCCGTCGCCTACCTCGAACCGCACATGGAGAAGTCGGACGCCGAGGGCAAGGGCACGATCGTGCTGGCGACCGTGCGCGGCGACGTCCACGACATCGGCAAGAACCTCGTCGACATCATCCTGTCCAACAACGGCTACAACGTCGTCAACCTGGGCATCAAGCAGCCGGTCTCCGCCATCCTGGAGGCCGCCGAGGAGCACCGGGCCGACGTGATCGGCATGTCCGGACTGCTGGTGAAGTCCACGGTGATCATGAAGGAGAATCTGGAGGAGCTGAACCAGCGCGGCCTCGCCGCCCGCTTCCCGGTCATCCTCGGCGGCGCCGCCCTCACCCGCGCCTACGTCGAGCAGGACCTGCACGAGATCTACCAGGGCGAGGTCCGCTACGCCCGCGACGCCTTCGAGGGCCTGCACCTCATGGACGCCCTGATCGGCGTCAAGCGGGGCGTGCCCGGGGCGAAGCTGCCCGAGCTGCGGCAGCGCCGGGTCCGTACGACCGCCGCCGTCCAGGTCGAGGAGCGGCCCGAGGAAGGCCATGTCCGCTCCGACGTCGCCACCGACAACCCCGTGCCCACCCCGCCGTTCTGGGACACCCGCGTCATCAAGGGCATCCAGCTCAAGGAGTACGCGAGCTGGCTCGACGAGGGCGCCCTGTTCAAGGGCCAGTGGGGACTGAAGCAGGCCCGCACCGGCGAGGGACCGACCTACGAGGAACTGGTCGAGACCGAGGGCCGGCCCCGGCTGCGCGGCCTGCTCGACCGGCTCCAGACCGACAACCTCCTCGAAGCGGCCGTCGTCTACGGCTACTTCCCCTGCGTCTCCAAGGACGATGACCTGATCATCCTGGACGAGCAGGGCAACGAGCGCACCCGCTTCACCTTCCCGCGCCAGCGCCGCGGCCGGCGCCTGTGCCTGGCCGACTTCTTCCGCCCGGAGGAATCCGGCGAGACCGACGTCGTCGGCCTCCAGGTCGTCACCGTCGGCTCCCGCATCGGCGAGGAGACCGCCAAGCTCTTCGAGGCCAACGCCTACCGGGACTACCTCGAACTGCACGGCCTGTCCGTCCAGTTGGCCGAGGCCCTGGCCGAGTACTGGCACGCGCGCGTGCGCGCCGAACTCGGCTTCGCCGGCGAGGACCCCGCCGACATCCAGGACATGTTCGACCTGAAGTACCGCGGCGCCCGCTTCTCCCTCGGCTACGGCGCCTGCCCCGACCTGGAGGACCGCGCCAAGATCGCCGAGCTGCTCAAGCCCGAGCGGATCGGCGTCCACCTGTCCGAGGAGTTCCAGCTGCACCCCGAGCAGTCCACGGACGCCATCGTGATCCACCACCCCGAGGCCAAGTACTTCAACGCACGGTGAGGCGTGTCCCACCCAGCACCCTGATCGGATAAGTCGTACACTGGTCGGTCCACTGCAGGCCGGTTCCCCGCCGGGGAACCGGCCTGGTCGTCCCTCAAGGAGGTGCGCCCGGATGACCAGCACGGTCCCCGCGCTCGGAACCAGAACGGCCGAAGGCTCCGCCCTGCAGGCGGTGCTCCTCGACATGGACGGCACCCTCGTGGACACCGAGGGGTTCTGGTGGGACGTCGAGGTGGAGGTCTTCGCCTCCCTCGGGCACACCCTGGACGACACCTGGCGGCACGTCGTGGTCGGCGGCCCCATGACCCGCAGCGCCGGTTTCCTCATCGAGGCGACCGGCGCCGACATCACCCTCGCCGAACTCACCGTCCTCCTCAACGAGGGCTTCGAGGACCGGATCGGCCGGGCCCTGCCGCTGATGCCGGGCGCCTCCCGGCTCCTCGCCGAGCTGTACGAGTCCGAGATCCCGACCGCCCTGGTCTCCGCCTCCCACCGGCGCATCATCGACCGGGTGCTGTCCGTGCTGGGCCCGCACCACTTCGCCCTCTCCATCGCCGGCGACGAGGTCTCCCGCACCAAGCCCTTCCCCGACCCGTACCTGCTCGCCGCCGCGGGCCTCGGTGCGGATCCGGCCAGATGCGCCGTCGTCGAGGACACCGCGACCGGCGTCGCCGCCGCCGAGGCCGCCGGCTGCCGGGTCGTCGCCGTACCCTCCGTCGCCCCCATCGGCCCCGCCGCCGGACGTACCGTCGTCACCTCTCTGGAAGAGGTCGACCTGGCATTTCTCCGGGGCCTGATGACGGAACTGCGCTAGCCGTTCACCCAGAGTGCGAAGTCCAATGACCGCCCCGGACGTATTTCCGGGGAAGTACCCCCGAGTGGAATTCGCGGGGGACCGCCCGGCCGAATTCTGCTGACCGGCCGCACAGTTGGCGGTGTGACGTTCCCCACGCCGGAGCGGCTCGACAACGTTGGCCGAGTGTGCTGAACGCCCCCGGCCGGGCGGAAACGGCGGCACGTTGTGTCCCGATTGGTGGGATGCTGCACTAATCATGCCGCTGTCGGGTTTTCGGTGTGTCCACAGCCGGTTCCCCTGCGTGATGGAGGGTCAGCTCACGCGGCTGTGAGGCGGGCCGCGGGCGCGGACTAATCTCATCGCGAGAACATCGCCGAGAACCCCTGTGATCCGCCGCACCCACCCCTGCGTGCCGGATACACGGACCCGAACAGCTCTGGAGAAACTCCCGCATGAACCGCAAGACTTTGGTGCTGCCGGCGGTGGCCGGCCTGCTCACCCCGGTTCTCGCCGCGTGCGGCGGATCCGACAGCGGGAGCAAGAGCGGTGACGCCATCGTCGTCGGTACAACGGACCAGTTCACGGCCACCAAGGACGCCCCCGCGCCCCTCGACCCGGCCTACGCCTACGACGTCGGCACCTGGAACATCCTGCGCCAGTCCGTGCAGACGCTGATGGCCCAGCCCAAGGGCGAGGGCGACCCCGTCCCCGAGGCCGCCGAGAGCTGCTCCTTCACCGACAGCGGCAGCGAGCGCTACGCCTGCAAGCTGCGCGAGGGCCTGGAGTTCGCCGGCGGCGACCCGGTGACCGCCCAGGACGTCAAGTACTCCATCGAGCGTGCGCTGCGCATCAACTCGGACAGCGGTGTCTCCGCCCTGCTGAACACCATCGACACCATCGAGACGCAGGGCGACCGCGAGGTCGTCTTCCACCTGAAGACCGCCGACGCCACCTTCCCGTACAAGCTGTCCACCCCGGTCGCGGGCATCGTCAACCCCAAGGACTACCAGAAGGACAAGCTCCGCGACGGCTTCGAGGTCGACGGCTCCGGCCCCTACACCTTCAAGGCCGAGGTCAAGAACGACGCGATCGTCAGCGCCACCTTCACCAAGAACCCCTCCTACAAGGGCAGCATGAAGGTGAACAACGACAAGGTCGAGCTGCGCTCCTTCACCGACGCCGACGCCATGAGCGCCGCGATCGACAAGGGCGACATCGACGTCATGACCCGCACCATGTCGCCCGCGCAGATCCAGAAGCTGGACGCCGGCAGCGACGAGAACGCCGACCTGGTCGACATGCCGGGCCTGGAGATCCGCTACCTCGCCTTCAACACCGACGCCCCCAGCGTCAAGTCCAAGGCCGTACGCCAGGCCATGGCCCAGGTCATCAACCGCGGCGAACTGGTCTCCAAGGTCTACGGCACCCAGGCCGAGCCGCTGTACTCGATGGTCCCGGCCACCGTCACCGGCCACTCCAACTCGTTCTTCAACAAGTACGGCAACCCCAGCGTCGACAAGGCCAAGAGCCTGCTCGGCAAGGCCGGCATCACCACCCCGGTGAAGCTGACCCTGCACTACACCACCGACCACTACGGCTCGGCCACCAAGCAGGAGTTCCAGATCCTGCAGAAGCAGCTCAACGACAGCGGCCTGTTCGACGTCTCCATCGAGGGCCACCCCTGGGCCACCTTCCGGCCCGCCGAGCGCAAGGGCGAGTACGACGTCTACGGCATGGGCTGGTTCCCCGACTTCCCGGACGCCGACAACTTCCTCGCGCCCTTCCTCGACAAGAACAACTTCCTCGGATCGCCGTACAACAACGGCACCATCCAGCGCACCCTGATCCCGCAGTCCCGCCGCGAGGCCGACCGGCTCGGCGCCGCCAAGAGCCTGACGGAGATCCAGGACATCGTCGCCGAGGACGTCCCGATCCTGCCGCTGTGGCAGGGCAAGCAGTACGTCGCCGCACGGGACGACATCACGGGCGTGGCGTACGCCCTCAACTCCTCCTCGACGCTTCAGCTGTGGGAGCTCGGCCGCGGTGTGAGCGGCTGACGGCTCTCCCCAGCCGGGGCCGCCCGCGAAGCGGCCCCGGTGCCCGGGGCCAGGGACGGCGGACCCGGGCTGACGAACCGACGACAAGGCACACATTCAAGTGAACATGCGCAACCAGTGGCCAGTCCTGCCCATCGTGGCGGGACTGGCCTCCGGCCTGCTGACCGGCTGCGGCTCCGAGACCGGTGACTCCGGGGGCACCGGCTCCTCCGTGGTGATGGGGATGTCCGACGACGTCCTCGCCACGGACCCCGCATCCGGCTACGACCCCGGCTCCTGGCTGTTGTTCAACAACGTCTTCCAATCGCTGCTCAGCTTCCCCAAGGGTGCGACCGAACCCAAGCCCGACCTCGCCAGGCAGTGCCTCTTCACCGACACCCGGGCCATGGTCTACAAGTGCGAACTGAAGGACGGCCTGAAGTTCAGCAACGGTGACGACCTCACCTCGGCGGACGTGAAGTTCTCCTTCGACCGCATGCTGAAGATCAACGACCCCGCCGGCCCCGCGATCATGTTCCCGATGCTCGACAGGGTCGAGACACCGGACGCCAAGACCGCGATCTTCCACCTGAAGGTGCCCGACGCCACCTTCCCCAGCAAGCTCGCCTCCGGCGCCGGCTCCATCGTGGACCACCGCCAGTACGACGCGAACGGCCTGCGCACCGACCACCAGGCCGTCGGCTCCGGCCCCTACAAGCTGGACTCCTTCGACAAGGACCAGGCCGTCTTCTCGGTCAACGACAACTACCAGGGCGAGGCCGAGCCCAAGAACTCCGGCGTCACCCTCAAGTTCTTCCACGGCGACCGGACCGCCCTGCGCAAGGCCCTCCTCGACGGCGGCATCGACATCGCCTACCGAGGCCTGTCCGCCTCCGACATCGCCGACCTCGACCAGCAGGCCGACGACAAGGGCGTCGACGTCATCGACGGCAGCAGCGCCGAAGTCCAGCACCTCGTCTTCAACATGAAGGACCCGGTGGCCGGCAAGCTCGGCGTCCGCAAGGCCATGGCCTACCTCATCGACCGCGACGCCCTCATGAAGGACGTCTACCAGGGCACCGCCACCCCGCTGTACTCGATCATCCCGGCGGGCGTCGCGGGCCACAACACCGCGTTCTTCGACACCTACGGCGCCCGGCCCTCCCGGGACAAGGCCGCCGCCGCACTCCGCGCCGACGGCATCACCGGCAAGGTCAAGCTCACCCTGTGGTCCACGCCGTCCCGCTACGGCCCCGCCACCGACCAGGAACTGAAGGCCATCGCCGGCCAGCTCAACGCCAGCGGCCTGTTCGAGGCCGACGTCCAGTCCGTCGCCTACGACCAGTACGAGAAGGACATCGCCGCCGGCAAGTACGGCGTCTACGTGAAGGGCTGGGTGCCGGACTACCCGGACGCCGACAACTTCACCGCCCCCTTCTTCGGCAAGGGCAACGTCCTGAACAACAACTACAGCAACAACACCATCACCAAGTCCCTCATCCCCGGCACCGCCGCACAGAGCGACCGCACGGCGACCGACAAGGACTTCGGCAGGCTCCAGGACATCGTCGCCGACGAACTGCCCGTCCTGCCCGTCTGGCAGGCCAAGCAGTACGCCGTCGTCCGCGACGGCGTCTACGGCCTGGAGTACTGCCTGGACGCCTCCACCGTGTTCCGGTTCTGGGAGATCAGCAAGGGCTGACACCGGACACACCCGGGCACACAAGAGGGCGCCCTTCCCACGGGGGAGGGGCGCCCTTCGCCGTCCACGCCGTACCGCGCGTCGTACCGCCTACTGCGCGCCGGGACGCACCAGACCACTCTCGTACGCGTACACCGCGGCCTGCACCCGGTCCCTCAGCCCCAGCTTGGTGAGCACATGCCCCACATGCGTCTTCACCGTCGTCTCGCTGACGAACAGATCCGCCGCGATCTCCGCGTTGGACAGCCCGCGCGCCACCAGCTTCAGCACCTCCACCTCACGGTCGGTGAGGGTGTTCAGGGTGTCCGGCACCGGCTCCTCACCCGAGGGCAGATGCGTGGCGTACTTGTCCAGCAGCCGCCGCGTGATGCTCGGCGCCAGCATCGCCTCGCCCGCCGCCACCACCCGGATCGCCTGCACCAGCTCATTGGCCGGAGCGTCCTTCAACAGGAAGCCACTGGCCCCGGCACGCAGCGCCTCCACCACGTACTCGTCCAGGTCGAACGTCGTCAGCACCAGCACCTTGGCCGGACCGTCCCGGCCGGGCCCGGTGATCTGCCGGGTGGCCTCCACACCGTCCATCCGCGGCATCCGGATGTCCATCAGCACGACATCCGGCTGCAACGCTCGCACCTGGTCGAGGGCCTGCAGGCCGTCACCGGCCTCACCGACGACCGCGATGTCCTGCTCGGCCTCCAGGATCATCCGGAAACCCGTACGCAGCAGCGGCTGGTCGTCGACCAGTAGGACGCGGATGGCCACGTGACACTCCTTCGCTAGTCCGGCCCCATTCTGCCCTGCCCCGGAATCCCGGTTCACCCGGTCCCGGACTCCGCCACCCTCACCGGCAGCGGGTACGGCGGGGGAGTGCCGCCGAACTCCGGGCAGTGCGCCTGGTGATCGCACCAGCCGCACAACTTCGTCGGCCGGGGCCGCCAGTTCCCCGTCTCCGTGGCCTGCCTGATCGCCTCCCACAGCGCGTGCAGCTTGCGCTCCACCCGCTCCAGGTCCGCCGGCACCGGGTCGTACGTCAGCACGTCCCCGCTGCCCAGGTACACCAGCTGCAGCCGGCGCGGAATCACCCGCTTCAGCCGCCACACCACCAGGGCGTAGAACTTCATCTGGAACAACGCGCCCTCGGCGTACTCCGGGCGGGGCGCCTTGCCCGTCTTGTAGTCGACGATCCGCACCTCGCCGGTCGGCGCCACGTCCACCCGGTCGATGATCCCGCGCAGCCGCAGCCCCGACTCCAGCTCCGCCTCCACGAACAGCTCACGCTCGGCCGGCTCCAGCCGCGTCGGATCCTCCAGCGTGAACCAGCGCTCCACGAGCCGCTCCGCCTCCGCCAGCCACCCGGCCAGCCGCTCCCCCTCGGGATCGTCCGCGAACAGCTCCGTCACCTCGGGCCTGCTCTCCCTGAGCCGGTCCCACTGCCCCGGGATCAGCGCCTTGGCCCGCGGCGCGGTCCGCTCCCCGGCCGGCGCGTCGAACAGCCGCTCCAGCACGGCGTGCACCAGCGTGCCGCGCGTCGCCGCCGCACTCGGCTTCTCCGGCAGCCGGTCGATCACCCGAAACCGGTACAACAACGGACACTGCATGAAGTCACTGGCCCGAGAGGGCGACAGAGAGGTCGGCGCGCTGACACTCCGCTCACCGGGAGCGGCTCGCCCGGGCCCGACGGCGGGCGACTCGCCGGCACCGCCGGTTGTCCGGTCGCTGCTCCGGCCGGCGCTGCCGGCTGCCGGGCCGGGAGTGCCTCGGTCGTCGCCGTCGCCGTCGCCGGTGCCGTTCGCCGGACCGGGGGCCGGGGTGTCCGCGCCGGCCGGTTCGGTGTCCGGTGTCGTCTGTGCGGGCGGCGCCGGGGCCGCAGGCGGCTCCGCCTCCCCGGCCGGTTCCGGGGCCGCAGGCATCGTGGGGCTCGGTGGCCGGGGTGGGGCGGCCGGGGGCGGCTGGTCGGAGTCGCCCGGCAGGGCCGCTGCCTCGTCGATGCTGCTGTCCATGTCCACAGACCTTACGGCCCACCACTGACAGTGACCCAGCCCGCCGCCCGCGTCGACCACGCGACCTCGGGGCAAACACAAGGGGTGCCGGGGCGAAACGTGCCACCCAGGCCGCATACCATCGACCAGAGACCCTTCCGCCCGGCAGGTGCGGAAGACGCTTCGAACGAGGGGACACCGTGGACGTGAGCGGCGGGAGCGGGCAGCCGCGGTCCGGCAACGACGAGCCGGCCGAGCAGTCCGCTGACCCTACGGCCCCGGCGACCGGACCCACCGACCACCCCGGCCCCGAACCCGAGCCCGCACCCGAAGACCGGGAAGAACCCGGACCGCCGGCAGCGGAACCGTCCCCCGACACCACCGGTACACCCACCGGAACCGGCACGGACCGCACCCCCGACCCCGACCACCGCACCCTCGCGCACTCCGGCATCGCCAAGGGCGAACCGCCCGAGCCGCGGCCCAGGGAACCCGGCGGCGGCATCCTCATGGGCCGCCCCTTCGGCGTCCCCGTCTACGTCGCGCCGAGCTGGTTCCTCGTCGCCGCCCTGATCACCTGGGTCTTCGGCGGCCAGCTGGACCGCGTACTGCCCGAGCTGGGCGCCGCCCGCTACCTGGTCTCCCTCTTCTTCGCGGTCGCCTTCTACGCCTCCGTCCTGGTCCACGAGCTGGCCCACACCCTGGCCGCCATCCGCTTCAAGCTCCCGGTCCGCCGCATCCAGCTCCAGTTCTTCGGCGGCGTCTCCGAGATCGAGAAGGAGGCCGAGACCCCCGGCCGGGAGTTCGTGCTGGCCTTCGTCGGCCCACTGCTCTCCCTCGTCCTGGCCGGCCTCTTCTACCTCGCCATGAAGCCCGTGGAACCCGGCACCGTACCCGGCGTCCTGCTGGCCGGCCTGATGGTCTCCAACCTGATCGTGGCGATCTTCAACCTCCTCCCCGGCCTCCCCCTCGACGGCGGCCGCATGCTCCGCGCCGTCGTCTGGAAGATCAGCGGCAGACCGATGACCGGAACGGTCGCCGCCGCCTGGGTCGGCCGCGCCCTCGCCGTCGCCGTCCTGGTCGGCCTGCCCCTGCTCAACCAGTCCGGCGCCCTCGGCGGCAGCAGCGAGGACGTCGGCGGCATGGACACCGTCACCGACGCCCTGCTCGCCGCCATCCTCGCCGCGATCATCTGGACCGGCGCCGGCAACAGCCTGCGCATGGCACGACTGCGCGAACACCTCCCCGAACTGCGCGCCCGCACCCTCACCCGGCGCGCCGTACCGGTCGAGAACGACACCCCCCTCTCCGAGGCGCTGCGCCGCGCCAACGCCGCCGGAGCCCGCGCCCTCGTCGTCGTCGACGCCGACGGCAACCCGCTCTCCCTCGTCCGCGAGGCCGCCATCGTCGGCGTACCCGAGCACCGCCGCCCCTGGGTGGCCGTCAGCGGCCTCGCCCAGGACCTGACCGAGGGCATGCGCGTCTCCGCCGAGCTGGCCGGAGAAGAACTGCTGGACGTCCTGCGCGCCACCCCGGCCACCGAATACCTCGTGGTCGAGGAGAACGGCGAGATCTACGGCGTCCTGTCGGCGGCAGACGTGGAACGGGCCTTCGTGAAGGCGATGGCCCGCCCCTCCTAGTGGTCGGCGGCCCCCTCAGGTGCCGGTAGGCTGGTCACATGTCCGAACCGACCGGTGCCGCCCGCCGCCGCGGGCCCTTCAAGGTCGGGGACCAGGTACAGCTGACCGACCCCAAGGGCCGCCACTACACGTTCACGCTCGAAGCAGGGAAGAACTTCCACACCCACAAGGGTTCCTTCCCGCACGACGAACTGATCGGCGCTCCCGAGGGCAGCGTTGTCCGCACCACCGGCAACGTCGCCTACCTCGCGCTGCGCCCCCTGCTCCCCGACTACGTCCTGTCCATGCCCCGCGGGGCAGCCGTCGTCTACCCGAAGGACGCGGGGCAGATCCTCGCCTTCGCCGACATCTTCCCCGGCGCCCGCGTCGTGGAGGCCGGCGTCGGCTCCGGCTCGCTCAGCAGCTTCCTGCTGCGGGCCATCGGCGACCAGGGCATGCTGCACTCCTACGAGCGCCGCGAGGACTTCGCCGAGATCGCCAAGCAGAACGTGGAGCGCTACTTCGGCGGCCCGCACCCCGCCTGGCAGCTCACCGTCGGCGACCTCCAGGACAACCTGTCCGACACCGACGTCGACCGCGTCATCCTCGACATGCTCGCCCCCTGGGAATGCCTGGAGGCCGTCTCCAAGGCACTCGTCCCCGGCGGCATCCTGTGCTGCTACGTGGCCACCACCACCCAGCTCGCCCGGACCGTGGAATCCATCCGGGAGATCGGCTGCTTCAACGAGCCGACCGCCTGGGAGACCATGATCCGCAACTGGCACATCGAGGGCCTCGCCGTCCGCCCGGACCACCGGATGATCGGCCACACCGGCTTCCTGCTCACCGCCCGTCGCCTCGCGGACGGCGTCGAGCCGCCCATGCGCCGCCGCCGCCCCGCCAAGGGCGCCTACGGCGAGGACTACGCCGGCCCCAACGCCGACGGCGGCTCCGGCCGCTGACCGGCCACACGCGCGTACAACGCAAGGGCGCCGTGCCCGAGTTCCCACCGACCCACGGGAACTCGGTCACGGCGCCCCTCCGTTGACACGGCACCAGCACGCCGGCACCAGCATCGGCGCCCCCACGCGCGCGGGCCCCTCGCCTGCGGGAATCCCGGACCCCGCCGTTCCCCCGCACTGTGACGTGTGGCACGATGCAGGCCATCCCACCGGCACAGCCCTCACAGGAGACACTCCTCGTGCAGCAATCCGCCGTTCCGGAGCTCGCCCACACCCAGACCCGGCCCCTCCACTGGATCGCCACCGCCACAGCCGTCGCAGGCGTCGTAGCCCTCTCCTCCGTCGTCCAGCCCGGACCGGCCACCGCCGCCCAGCCCGCCCCCGGCACCACGGGCGGCACCGCCGCCGCGGCCGCCGCCCCACCCAGCACGACCGGCGTGAAGTTCCCCCTGGACTGCGGCCCCGTCAAGGCCGTCGTCGCCAAGAAGGCCACCGGAGACCTGGACGGCGACGGCAGACCGGAAACCGTCGCGGTCGTCCACTGCGACGCCCCCATGGGCACGCCGCCCGACGGCGTCTACGTCCTCACCCGCGCCACGGACGACGGCACCCCCCGCGTCGTCGCCACCCTCGTCGAACCCGGGGAACGGCTCACGGTCACCGACTTCACCCTCCGCGCACAGGCCGTCTCCGCCACCCTGCTCGGTTACTCCTCGGACACCGTGCCCAGTTGCTGCCCCGACGTGAAAACCCCGGCCAAGTGGCGATGGAACGGCAACGCCTTCCTCCGCTCCACCCCGGCCGGGGCCCACAGCGTCTGAACCGGACTCACCCGGCGTCGGGCCCGTACACCTCGACCCTGTCCGAAACCCGGCGTACATGGATGCACTCGCCAGGACACTCCTTCGCCGAGTCCACCACGTCCGCCAGCAGCGGCAGCGGCACCGGCACCGACGCCCCGGGAGCCTGCAACAGCTCCTCGTCCGCACCCTTCACATAGGCCAGCCCGTCGATGTCCAGCTCGAACACCTCAGGGGCGTACTGGGCACAGATCCCGTCGCCGGTACACAGATCCTGGTCGATCCAGACCTCCAGCGCCTCGCTGCCCGCGGCCTCCTGCTGCACGGTCATCTCTCCTGCCCCTCGGTTCGCCGGACCCTCCCGGCGCCCCGAGGGCCAGCCGGGTCCGCTCCAGCGGCTGTTGAACACCCCCGACCCTACCTCCGCCCGCGCAACAGCCCCGCCGCACCGACCCGGGGTTTCCGGCCCCGCCCCCTCGGGTACCAGCGCCGGACCGGGACACAGATGCCCCCGGCGGCCGGGCCGACCACTTCAGGCCACACCGACGGTGACCCCGCCCGCCGGTGCCGTCGCTCTGCGTGATGATCGTACGAGCGACCTGAGTGCTGCCCGCACGCCGGCCAGGCGGCCACCAGCGGACAACTCCGGCCAGCCACGAAGGGATTCGACCACGCCATGCATGGAACAACCTGCTTTCCCATCACGTTGAGTGGGTATCCCCTCCGTGCGAGGGAGTGTGCACCGGGTGACCGACGACACACCTTGACAGTCTTTGTGATCTAGGGGTTTCAATCGACACCCACCCAGGTAGGGTCTGGAAGCGTCCAGCTCCCCTTGGAGGAGGTGAGGACCGTGGCAGCCCACGACGACGACATGAACCGCGGCATCCGCCCGGGACGAGGGTCCGACGACCCGGCCGGGCAGATCGCCTACCTTGAGCAGGAGATCGCCGTCCTGCGCCGCAAGCTCGCCGACTCTCCGCGCCACACGAGGATTCTCGAAGAGCGGATCGTCGAGCTGCAGACCAACCTGGCCGGCGTGTCCGCCCAGAACGAACGACTGGCCAACACCCTCCGTGAGGCCCGCGACCAGATCGTGGCCCTCAAAGAGGAGGTCGACCGACTCGCTCAGCCGCCGGCCGGTTTCGGTGTCTTCCTGCAAGCCAACGAGGACGGCACCGCCGACATCTTCACCGGAGGCCGCAAACTCCGCGTGAACGTCAGCCCCAGCGTCGACCTCGACGACATGCGGCGCGGCCAGGAAGTCATGCTCAACGAAGCGCTCAACGTGGTCGAAGCCATGGAGTTCGAGCGCGTCGGCGACATCGTCACCCTCAAGGAGATCCTCGAGGACGGCGAGCGCGCCCTCGTGCTGGGCCACACCGACGAGGAACGGGTCGTACGACTCGCCGAGCCCCTGCTCGGCACCACCATCCGCGCCGGCGACGCCCTCCTGCTCGAACCCCGCTCCGGCTACGTCTACGAGGTCGTACCCAAGAGCGAGGTCGAGGAACTGGTCCTCGAAGAGGTCCCCGACATCGGCTACGACCAGATCGGCGGCCTCGGCAACCAGATCGAAGCCATCCGCGACGCCGTCGAGCTGCCCTATCTCTACCCCGACCTCTTCAAGGAGCACGAGCTGCGCCCGCCCAAGGGCGTCCTGCTCTACGGCCCCCCCGGCTGCGGCAAGACCCTCATCGCCAAGGCCGTCGCGAACTCACTCGCCAAGAAGGTCGCCGAGGTCACCGGCCAGGCCGCCGGCAAGAGCTTCTTCCTCAACATCAAGGGCCCCGAGCTGCTCAACAAGTACGTCGGCGAGACCGAGCGGCAGATCCGCCTCGTCTTCCAGCGTGCCCGCGAGAAGGCCAGCGAGGGCACCCCCGTCATCGTCTTCTTCGACGAGATGGAATCCCTCTTCCGCACCCGCGGCTCCGGCGTCAGCTCCGACGTCGAGAACACCATCGTCCCGCAGCTCCTCGCAGAGATCGACGGCGTCGAAGGCCTGCAGAACGTGGTCGTCATCGGCGCCTCCAACCGCGAGGACATGATCGACCCGGCCATCCTGCGTCCCGGCCGCCTCGACGTGAAGATCAAGATCGAGCGCCCCGACGCCGAAGCCGCCAAGGACATCTTCGGCAAGTACCTCACCGAGCGCCTCCCGCTCCACGCGGACGACCTCAGTGAACACGGCGGCGACAAGGCCACCACCGTCCAGAGCATGATCCAGACGGCGGTCGAGCACATGTACGCCGAATCCGAGGAGAACCGCTTCCTGGAAGTCACCTACGCCAACGGCGACAAGGAAGTCCTCTACTTCAAGGACTTCAACTCCGGCGCCATGATCGAGAACATCGTCGGCCGCGCCAAGAAAATGGCGATCAAGGACTTCCTCGAAAAGAACCAGAAGGGCCTCCGCGTCTCCCACCTCCTCCAGGCCTGCGTGGACGAGTTCAAGGAGAACGAAGACCTCCCCAACACCACCAACCCGGACGACTGGGCCCGGATCTCCGGAAAGAAGGGCGAGCGGATCGTCTACATCCGCACCCTCATCACCGGAAAGCAGGGCGCAGACACCGGACGCTCCATCGACACGGTGGCGAACACCGGTCAGTACCTGTAACAGCAGGGCGGCTGCGGGTGCCCACCACGGGTACCCGCAGCCGACTGCTTTCCAGGCACGACCGGAGCAGCCAATGACGCAAATGATCTCCCCACCAGCGCAAAGGCGTTCTAGGCTCGTTCCTACCGCCGAGTCGCGCAGTGCGGGGACGGGCACCGCACACGCACCGGAGCGCCAGCGGTACGTGAGCGGCGCCCACGACCGAGGGTGCCGCCGGGCAAGGAGGGCCGCATGACCGTACGGCGAGTAATGGGCATCGAGACGGAGTACGGGATCTCCGTCCCCGGCCACCCCAACGCCAATGCCATGCTCACCTCATCCCAGATCGTCAACGCCTACGCGGCGGCGATGCACCGGGCCCGCCGGGCCCGCTGGGACTTCGAGGAAGAAAACCCGCTACGGGACGCACGAGGCTTCGACCTCGCCAGGGAAGCCGCCGACTCCAGCCAGCTCACCGACGAGGACATCGGCCTCGCCAACGTGATCCTCACCAACGGCGCACGCCTCTACGTCGACCACGCCCACCCCGAATACAGCGCCCCCGAAGTCACCAACCCCCGCGACGCCGTCCTCTGGGACAAGGCCGGCGAACGCATCATGGCCGAGGCCGCCGAACGAGCCGCCCAGCTCCCCGGCGCCCAGCCCATCCACCTCTACAAGAACAACACCGACAACAAGGGCGCCAGCTACGGCACGCACGAGAACTACCTCATGAAGCGGGAAACCCCCTTCTCCGACATCGTGCGCCACCTCACGCCCTTCTTCGTCTCCCGCCAGGTCTTCGCCGGCGCCGGCCGCGTCGGCATCGGCCAGGACGGACACGAACACGGCTTCCAGATCAGCCAGCGCGCCGACTACTTCGAAGTCGAGGTGGGCCTGGAAACCACCCTCAAGCGCCCCATCATCAACACCCGCGACGAACCCCACGCCGACGCGGAGAAATACCGCCGCCTCCACGTGATCATCGGCGACGCCAACCTCTCCGAGATCTCGACGTACCTCAAGCTCGGCACGACCGCCCTGGTCCTCTCCATGATCGAAGACGGCTTCATCGCCGTGGACCTCGCCGTCGACCAGCCCGTACGCACACTCCACCAGGTCTCCCACGACCCCTCACTGAAGCGCCTGGTCACACTCCGCAGCGGCCGGACCCTGACGGCGGTCCAGCTCCAGATGGAGTACTACGAGCTGTCCCGCAAATACGTCGAGGAACGCTTCGGCGCCGACGCCGACGACCAGACCAAGGACATCCTCAGCCGCTGGGAGGACACCCTCACCCGGCTGGAGAACGACCCCATGAGCCTCGCCGGCGAACTCGACTGGGTCGCCAAACGAGAACTCATGGAGGGCTACCGCCGCCGCGACGACCTCGACTGGGACGCCGCCCGGCTCCACCTGGTCGACCTCCAGTACGCCGACGTACGCGCCGAGAAAGGCCTCTACAACCGCCTGGTGGCCCGCGGACGCATGAAGCGCCTCCTGGACGAGTCCGAGGTCGACAAGGCCCGCACGAAGCCCCCGGAGGACACCCGTGCCTACTTCCGCGGCCGCTGCCTCGAGCAGTACGCCGACGACGTCGCGGCCGCGAGCTGGGACTCGGTGATTTTCGACCTCCCGGGCCGGGATTCGTTGCAGCGCGTTCCAACCCTGGAACCGCTACGCGGAACGCGAAATCACGTCAAGGAACTGCTGGACCGCTGCCGCACCGCAGAAGACCTGGTCAGGGTCCTCTCCGGCGGCTGAGCGCGATCAGCGGGTACTCGTACCGCCCCGGGCGGACAGGGTGGAAACCCCACCGCCCGGGAATCATCGAGGTGGCCCCCGCACGTTGTGGAAACTGCGGGGCCGATGTCGGACCCGGCCTATAGGGTCTGATCATCACCGATCGGCAGGCGAACTGAGCGGGGTGAGGGTTATGGCAACCAAGGACACCGGCGGCGGCCAGCAGAAGGCCACCCGGTCCACCGAGGAGGTCGAGGAGCAGGCGCAGGACGCGCAGGCCTCGGAGGACCTCAAGGAACGGCACGAGAAGCTGAGCGACGACGTGGACTCGGTGCTGGACGAGATCGACGATGTCCTCGAGGAGAATGCTGAGGATTTCGTGCGCTCCTTCGTTCAGAAGGGTGGCCAGTAGGCCGCTTTTGCCTTCGAATCTAAGGTTCGAGGGCTCGGGGGTGTGAGTGAGCAACGAGGAGGGGGCGAAGCGCTGCTCGCGGTGCAAGCAGGTCAAGCCGCGAGCGGCCTTCGCCGGTAACAGAGCGGCCCGTGACGGACTGCAGGCCTACTGCCGGGAGTGCTGGGCCGCTTACCACCAGGCCCGGCAACTGGCCAAGGGCAAGAACGACCGTCCGCGAGTGGAGACGGCCCGAGGGGCACAAACTTTGCCGGAGCTCACGCGTTGCAAGGCGTGCCGTGCGGTCAAGGGGCGGGCGGGCCACTTGAAGCGTCAATACGGAATCACCGAGGCCGAGCGTGACGAGTTGATCGCCTCCCAAGGGGGCGTCTGCTGTATATGTCTGAGCGCTGTGCCGGCACATGTGGATCACTGCCACGAGACGGGTAGGGTCCGTGGCGTACTGTGCTTCAGCTGCAACGCCGCACTGGGGCAGTTCAAGGATCAGCCCGAGGTCATAAGGCGGGCTGCTGCTTACGTGGAAGGAAACTTGTGGAAGCCAACTCTCGTGGCACCGGGCGTCTACCAGCTGCCTTCCTGACGCCAGGGTCCTCCTCCTTCATGGACTTCCTCGCCGAGCACCAGCCGGAGCTGTTGCCCGGCAACCGGCAGCTGCCGCCCACGCAGGGTGTGATCGAGGCGCCGCACGGGACGACGATCGTCGCCGTGACGTTCCCGGGGGGCGTGGTCCTCGCCGGTGACCGCAGGGCGACCATGGGCAATGTGATCGCCCAGCGGGACATCGAGAAGGTGTTCCCGGCGGACGAGTACTCGGCGGTGGGTATCGCCGGTACGGCCGGCCTCGCCGTGGAGATGGTGAAGCTCTTCCAGCTGGAGCTGGAGCACTTCGAGAAGGTCGAGGGTGCGCAGCTGTCGCTGGAGGGCAAGGCGAACCGGCTGTCGACGATGATCCGTTCCAACCTCGGCATGGCCATGCAGGGCCTGGCCGTGGTGCCCCTGTTCGCGGGGTACGACCTGGACCGCGAGAAGGGGCGCATCTTCTCGTACGACGTCACGGGTGGCCGTTCGGAGGAGCACAACTTCGCGGCGACGGGTTCCGGCTCGATCTTCGCGCGGGGTGCGATGAAGAAGCTGTTCCGTGACGACCTGACCGAGGAGCAGGCGACCACGTTGGTGGTGCAGGCTCTGTATGACGCGGCTGACGACGACTCGGCGACCGGTGGTCCCGATGTCGCCCGCCGGATCTACCCGATCATCACGGTGATCACCGAGGACGGTTTCCGCCGGCTCACGGAGGAGGAGGCGTCGGAGCTGTCGCGTGCGGTGCTCCAGAGGCGTCTGGAGGAGCCCGACGGTCCGAAGGCCGCGCTGCTCTGAGCGCGGGCCCGGTTCTTTTCAAGGTGATCCAGTGACCATGACAGAAAGGGACGGATAACCGGTGTCGACGCCGTTCTATGTCTCACCTCAGCAGGCGATGGCCGACCGGGCGGAGTATGCCCGGAAGGGTATCGCCCGTGGCCGCAGCCTGGTCGTGCTGCAGTATGCCGACGGCATTGTGTTCGTCGGTGAGAACCCGTCCCGTGCGCTGCACAAGTTCAGCGAGATCTATGACCGGATCGGCTTTGCGGCGGCCGGTAAGTACAACGAGTACGAGAATCTGCGGATCGGTGGTGTGCGCTACGCCGACCTGCGGGGTTACACCTACGACCGGGGCGATGTGACGGCCCGGGGCCTGGCCAATGTGTACGCGCAGACGCTGGGCACGATCTTCTCCTCGGCGGCTGAGAAGCCGTACGAGGTGGAGCTGGTGGTCGCGGAGGTGGGGGAGACCCCGGAGGGTGACCAGATCTATCGGCTGCCGCATGACGGGTCGATCGTGGACGAGCACGGTTCGGTCGCGGTGGGTGGTAACGCCGAGCAGATCAGCGGTTTCCTCGATCAGCGCCACCGGGACGGTATGTCGTTGGCGGAGGCTCTGAAGCTGGCGGTGCAGGCTCTGTCGCGGGACACCAACGGCAGTGAGCGGGAGATTCCCGCGGAGCGCCTGGAGGTGGCGGTGCTGGACCGTACGCGTCCGCAGAAGCGTAAGTTCAAGCGGATCGTCGGGCGTCAGCTGGCGCGTCTGCTGGCGGCGGACGGTGCGAGTACGGAGGCGGAGACCTCTGACGAGGGGAGCGGCGAGGAGGAGTGATCCCTCTCGTTCGTGCTTGTCGAGCGCCCCGGCCGGTGATGCGGTCGGGGCGTTCGGTTTATGCGGCGGTGTGCGGGGGCGCTGTGGAGCCGCGGACGACGAGTTCGACGGGGATGTCCCCGCCCGGGGGTTCGCGGCCGTCCAGGACGGCCAGGAGGGCTTGCATGCCTCGTTCTCCGAAGAGTTCGGCGTCGAGTCGTACGGTGGTCAGTTCCGGGTCGATGGCGGTGGCGAGGGCGAGGTCGTCGAGGCCGGTGACCGACATGTCGTCGGGGACGCGCAGGCCGAGGCGGCGGAGGGCCTTGTAGGCGCCGGCGGCGAGTTTGTCGTCGTCGCAGACGATGGCTGTGGGGCGGGGGCCGGGGGTGGTGAGGGCGGTTTCGGTGGCGGTGAGTGCGCCGTCGATGGAGATGGGGGCGCGGGCGGTGCGGATCTCGGTGCCGGGGACGGTGGCCATGCGGGCGGCGAGTTCCTTGGCGCGGATGTCGAAGGTCCAGGAGGGCACGTCGGCGGCGAGGTGGAGGATGCGGCGGTGGCCGAGGCCGAGGAGGTGCTCGGTGACCTGGCGGACGCCGTCGGTGATGTCGAGGTTGACGGTGGCGGCGCCGAGGCTGCCGGTGGGGTCGCTGTCGAGCATGACGAGGGGGAGCTGGTCGCCGCGGATGGCGGTGAGGGCGTCGGCGGCCATGGAGGAGGCGATGACGCCGTCGAGGGCGGCCTGTGCGGAGGCGAAGGGGTCGCGGGCGGGGCCGATGCCTTCGGGGGAGGGGTAGAGGACGACGCCGAAGCCGTGGTGGGCGGCGACGCGTGCGGCGCCGGTGTAGACGCCGGCGAAGAATTCGGTGGTGAGGGCGGGGACGACGAGGAGGACGGTGCGGGTGTGGCCGAGGCGGAGGTTGCGGGCGGCGAGGTTGGGGCGGTAGCCGAGTTCGCGGGCGGCTTCGCGGACGCGTTCGGCGGTGGTCTCGGAGACCCGGCCGCGCCATTTGTCGCCGAGGACGAGGGAGACGGCGGCCTGGGAGACGCCGGCTGCGTGGGCGACGTCCCGGCTGGTCGGGCGGGTGTTGCTGCGGGCCACGACTCTCTCCCGGTCGTCTGGACGTGTGACAGCGCACATGGTACGTATGAAGAGGGACGTTATACGTAACACTTCGGGCCGTCGCGGCGTCCCGGGCGAGGCACGGGAGGCTGGACATGGCCACGGGGTACGTGGAGATCCTGAGGGCGAGGCATGCCCTGCGGCTGCTGACGGGCACCCTGGTGGGCCGGCTGCCCAACGCGACGGCGGCGATCGCCCTGGTGCTGTTCGTGCGGGCCGAGGGCGGTACGTACAGCCTCGCGGGCGCTCTCGCGGCCGTGTACGGCGTGGCGAACGCGGTGGGTCAGCCGGTGCTGGGTCGTCTGGTGGACCTGTACGGCCAGCCGCGGGTCCAGCTGCCCGCTGCCGTTGTCGCCGCGCTCGCGATGACGCTGTTCGCGTTCTCCGGCACCGATCCGCTGCCGCCGGCCTATGCGGCGGTGGCGGCGGCCGGTCTGTTCACGCCGCCGCTGGAGGGCGGTCTGCGGGCGCTGTGGCCGTCGGTGCTGGCCCGGGAGGAGCAGGTGCACACGGCGTACGCCATGGACGCGATCGCGCAGGAGGTGATGTTCACCGTCGGCCCGCTGCTGGTGACGCTGTGCGTGTCGGTGTGGGACGAGCGTGCGGCCCTGCTGGTGCTGAACCTGCTGGGGGTGCTGGGCGCGCTGTCGGTGGTGGTGTCGGCTCCGTCGCGTGCGTGGCGGTCGGCTCCGCGTGAGGCGCACTGGCTGGGTGCGCTGCGTTCGCCGGGGCTGCTGGCGCTGCTGGCCGCGTTCCTGTTCGTGGGGATCGCGCTGGGTTCCATCACGGTGGCGTCGGTGTCGTACGCCGACGGGCACGGTGGTGACGCGGTGTACGGGTGGCTGATGGCGGGGCTGGGGCTCGGGGCGCTTGTCGGCGGCACGGTCTACGGTGCGCGTCAGTGGGCCGGGGCTCCGGAGCGGCGACTGAGGGTGCTGACGGCCCTTCTGGCGGTGTGTTATCTGCCGCTGATGCTGATGCCCGGTGCTGTGGCCATGGTGTTGCTGAGCGTGGTCTCGGGGGTGTTCCTGGCGCCGTGTATCGCCTGTGCGTTCATCATCGTGGACCGGCATGCGCCGAGCGGGACGGTCACCGAGGCGTTCTCCTGGCTTGTGACGACGTTCACCGTGGGTGCGTCGGTGGGAACGGGCCTGGCCGGGCCGGTGGTCCAGGCCGGTGGCGCGCTGTGGGGTTTCGCGCTGCCGGGGGCGGCGGGGGCGGTGTCGCTGCTGGTCCTGCTGGCCACCGGACGGGTCCTCGCAGCTCCCGCGCGGAGCGGGGTTGTTGCGGCTTCATCGGAAAATGATCCAAATCGTGCCGTCGAACCCCGTTTCAGGTCGGGGGATCGGGCGTAATGTTCCCTCATGGACCGCCGCATTTTCGGGCTGGAGAACGAGTACGGCGTCACGTGCACGTTCAGGGGACAGCGGCGCCTGTCTCCTGACGAGGTGGCGCGGTACCTCTTCCGCCGTGTCGTGTCATGGGGCCGCAGCAGCAATGTCTTTCTGCGGAACGGCGCCCGGCTGTATCTCGACGTGGGCTCACATCCGGAATACGCGACACCCGAATGTGACAACGTGATCGAACTGGTCACCCACGACAAGGCCGGCGAGCGCATTCTCGAAGGACTCCTGGTGGACGCGGAACGACGCCTGCACGAGGAGGGAATCGCAGGCGACGTCTACCTCTTCAAGAACAACACCGACTCGGCGGGCAACTCCTACGGCTGCCACGAGAACTACCTGGTGGCGCGGCACGGGGAGTTCTCCCGGCTCGCGGACATCCTCATCCCCTTCCTGGTCACCCGGCAGCTGCTGTGCGGTGCCGGCAAGGTGCTGCAGACTCCGCGCGGTGCCGTGTACTGCGTGAGCCAGCGCGCGGAGCACATCTGGGAGGGCGTCTCCTCGGCGACGACGCGTTCCCGGCCGATCATCAACACCCGCGACGAGCCGCACGCGGACGCGGAGCGGTACCGCCGGCTGCATGTGATCGTCGGTGACTCGAACATGTCGGAGACGACGATGCTGCTCAAGGTCGGTGCCACCGACCTGGTGCTGCGCATGATCGAGGCGGGCACGGTGATGCGTGACCTCACGCTGGAGAACCCGATCCGGGCGATCCGTGAGGTCAGCCATGACATCACCGGCCGGCGCAAGGTGCGGCTGGCCAGCGGCCGGGAGGCCTCGGCGCTGGAGGTGCAGCGCGAGTACTTCGACAAGGCGCAGGACTTCTGTGACCGCCGGGGTATCCGCACCGGTACGGTCGCGCAGGTGCTGGAGCTGTGGGGCCGCACGCTGGAGGCGATCGAGAACGAGGAACTGGACCGCATCGAGACCGAGATCGACTGGGTCATGAAGTACAAGCTCATCGAGCGGTACCGGGCCAAGCACAACATGACGATGTCGCATCCGCGGGTCGCTCAGATAGACCTCGCCTACCACGACATCCACCGTCGTCGTGGCCTGTACTACCTGCTGGAGAAGAAGGGCCAAGCAGCCCGGGTCTGCAACGACTTGAAGATCTTCGAGGGCAAGTCGGTTCCGCCGCAGACCACTCGGGCCCGGCTGCGCGGCGACTTCATCCGGCGGGCGCAGGAGCAGCGCAGGGACTTCACGGTCGACTGGGTGCACCTCAAGCTCAACGACCAGGCGCAGCGCACCGTGTTGTGCAAGGACCCGTTCCGTTCGGTGGACGACCGGGTGGAGAAGCTGATCGCCGGAATGTAGGGCCGGCCGGGGAGTCGGGCCTCTGGGCCGCGGAGTCGCCGGAACGCCACACGGGCGCCGTACGTTTCCCGTACGGCGCCCTTCTCAAGTCGTAGAGTTGCGCGCACGCCATCCGAAAGATCGACCGATTACGAGGCTCTTCCGTGCGCCGACGCTCACTCCTTCTGGCCGCCGTACCCGCAGGACTGGTCACAGTCGCCGGATGCGGGGACGACACGTCCGACTCCAGCAAGACCAGCGCCTCGCCGTCGGCGTCCTCGGCGCCGCCGCCGAAGATCGTGGACGGGCCGCTGCCGGCGGTCACGGCGGGTACGAAGTTCGGCGAGAAGCCGACCGTGGCCAAGGGGCCGGGGGAGCCGTCGAAGAATCTCGCGGTGAAGACGCTGATCGCGGGCGGTGGTCGTACGGTCGCGGAGAACGACTTCGTGAAGGCGGACTACCTCGGCATGATCTGGGACACGGGGAAGGTCTTCGACAACTCCTACGACCGCAAGCGCCCGCTGGTGATCCAGCTCGCGCAGGGCAGCGTCATCGACGGCTGGCGGTACGCGCTCGCGGGCAAGAAGACCGGCAGCCGTATCGAGATCGCCGTCCCGCCGGACCTGGGGTACGGCAAGGGGGGCAACGCGCAGGCGGGCATCAAGGGCACCGACACGCTGGTCTTCGTCATCGACCTGATCGAGTCCTTCAACTCCAGGAGTTCCGCCAAGGGCAAGGCGGTGGCGCAGAGCGATGCCGCGCTGCCGAAGGTGGCCACCAACACGGACGGGCTGGTGCCGAAGGTCACCGTGCCGAAGACGGACCCGCCGAAGAAGCTCGTGTCGGAGTACGTGCTGGAGGGTGACGGTCCGGAGCTGAAGGGCGACCAGGCGGTGCTGTGCCAGTTCCAGGGTCTGGTCTGGGACGGCGGCAAGACGTTTCAGCGGACGTACGGCTCGGGCCGGCTGAGCCAGTTCGGGCTGGAGGGGATGCAGCAGGCGGTCAAGGGTCTCGCCCAGGGGCTGACCGGCAAGAAGGTGGGCAGCCGGGTGCTGGTCGTCGTCCCGCCGGAGCTGGGGTACGGGGACAAGCCGCCGAGCGGCGGGGTGATCAAGAAGGGTTCCACCCTGGTGTTCACGGTGGACATCCTCGCGGCGATGTAGCGCCGGTGCCGCCCGGGCGGGCGGGAGGGCGGCGGGGATGAAAGACTGTCGGCGTTTCGTGTCGTACACAAGGAGCTTTTGACGTGAGCATCGAGAAGCCCGAGATCGACTTCCCGGGCGGCGAGCCTCCGGCGGACCTTGAGATCAAGGACATCTGGGAGGGTGACGGCCCGGTCGCGCAGGCCGGTCAGACCGTCACCGTCCATTACGTGGGTGTCGCCTTCAGCACCGGTGAGGAGTTCGACGCCAGCTGGAACCGCGGCACGCCGTTCCGCTTCCCGCTGGGCGCCGGCCGGGTCATCAAGGGCTGGGACCAGGGCGTGCAGGGCATGAAGGTCGGTGGCCGCCGCCAGCTGACCATCCCCGCCCACCTCGCCTACGGCGACCAGAGCCCGACCCCGGCGATCAAGCCCGGCGAGACGCTCATCTTCGTGGTGGACCTGCTCGGCGTCTGATCCACGCCTGATCGACCGGCCGGATTCGACCGGATCCGATCACCTGGGGCCCATGCCTGCTCGGGCATGGGCCCTCGGCTTTTGTCACGGCCCCGCGGAGCGGTACGGTCATCGGTCAGAAGCACCATAGGGAAGGCGAAGGGCGTCGATGGCCATTGCCAAGGCCGAGCGGCTGATGAACCTCGCGCTGTGTCTGCTCGGCACCCGCCGGCCGCTCAGCAAGCGCGAGCTGCGGGAGTCGATCGAGGCCTATCTGGAAGCGGGCAGCGACGACTCCTTCAACCGCATGTTCGAGCGGGACAAGGACGACCTGCGCGAACTGGGGCTGGTCATCGCCACCGTCGAGAACATCGAGGGCGAGGTGGGCTATCTCGCCCGCCGCGACAGCAACCGGCTGCCCCCCATCACCCTGGACGCCGAGGAGGCCGCCGCCCTGGGCCTGGCCGCCAAGGTCTGGCAGCAGGCCCGGCTGGCCGGGGCCGCGAGCGGCGCCCTGCAGAAGCTGCGCGCCGCCGGCCTGCCCGAGGACGTCGACCCCTACGAAGCGCACGGCGCCCTGGAGCCGCGCATCCCGGTGCACGAGGCCGCCTTCGAGCCGCTGATGCTGGCCTGCCGCGACCGCCGCCCCGTCGTCTTCGACTACCGCAAGGCCTCCGCCGCCCGCCCCGAACCCCGGCACGTCGAGCCGTGGGCGCTGGAGTGCTGGCGCGGCCACTGGTACCTGGCCGGATTCGACCGCGACCGGGGCGCCGAGCGTGTCTTCCGGCTCTCCCGGATCACTGGCAGGGTCCGCTCCCGCGGTACCGGGTTCACCGCGCCCGTGCCGGACGTCGTCACCGTGCGGGAGACCGTCGCGAGCTGGGCCGGCGAGATAGCCGACCGCTCGGCGCTGATCCGGCTGCGTTCCGGCGCCGGTTACCCCCTTCGGGCGAAGGCCACCAAGGTCCGGGAACTCGGTGACGGCTGGGACGAGTTGGAGATTCCGTACGGGCACGGCCTGGACGCCTGGCTGGTGGAGTTCGGGCCGGACGTGGTGGTCCTGGAGCCGGCCGAGCTGCGGGCCGACGTGGTGGACCGGCTGCGTGCCGTGGCCAAGGGCTGAAGGGGGAGCGGAACAGTGGCAGTCAAACCGGCCAGGACCGTCAACGCCATCGACCAGACCCGGCGGATGCTCTCCCTGGTGACGTATCTGAGAGAGCGCCCCGGCGCCCGGATCGCCGACGTCGCGCGCGCCTTCGGCATCACCGAGGACGAGCTGGTCGCCGACCTCGACCTGCTGCCCATGTGCGGCACCAGCTTCCGCGGCGGCGACCTGCTCGACATCGACACCGACGGCGAGCGCATCTGGTGGCACAATCCGGCCGCGCTCGGCGAGGAGGCGGCCGAACCGCTCCGGCTCGCCGCCGACGAGGCCACCGCGCTGCTGGTCGCCGCCCGCGCGGTCTCGACCCTGCCCGGGCTCAGGGAGAGCGACCGCCAGGCGCTGCTGCGGGCCACCGCCAAGGTGGAGACCGCGGCCGGCGAGGCCGCCGGCGCCAGCTCCCGCCTGTCGGTGACCTTCGAGTCCGAGGGCGGTGTCTTCGCCGACGTCGACCGGGCGATCTCCGAGCGCCGCCGGCTGTGGATCCGCTACTACTCCCCGGCCCGCGACGAGGTCACCGAGCGGGAGATCGACCCGATCCGGCTGGTCAGCGTCGGCCACACCTATGTGGAGGCCTGGTGCCGCCGCTCCGAGGCCCGGCGCACCTTCCGGCTCGACCGGGTCGCCGAGATCCGCATCCTCGACGAGCCCTCGGCCCCGCCCGAGATAGAACTGCGCGACCTCTCCGAGGGACTGGTGCAGCCGGCCGCCGAGGACCCGGAGGTCGTGGTCGAGGTCGGCCCCGGCGGCCGCTGGGTCGCCGAGTACTACCCGCACGACAGCGCCGATGAGCTTCCCGACGGCGGGCTGCGTATCACTCTGCGCACCCCCGACCCGGCCTCCCTGCGCCGGCTCGCCCTCCGGCTCGGCCGCGACGGCCGGATCGTCTCGCCGCCGGAGCTGGCCGACAGCGCCCGGAGAGCGGCGGCGGAGGCACTGGCGGCGTACGACACGGCGGAGCCACACTCCGGGCGGTGAGGTGCCCCGAAGAGCTGCGGGGAGAGGTGCGGGGCCGTATCGGATGTGCGGCTCCTGGATGTGCGGCTCCGCCGCGTGGGGCGCGACCAGCCGCCACGGCGCCGCGGACGCGAGACGGCACCACGCGGCACTCTTGGCGGCGCGCCCGGCGGACCAGAGAAGAGGAGCGAGGCCTGTGAGCGAGCGTCCGCAGGAGATGACGGTGGCGACCGCCTTCGCCGGGATGCGCAGAGCGGTCCCGGTGGTGTTCCGCGCCGGCTGCCCCGACTGCCGGGGCCGCTTCGAGCTCGCCGCGAGCGCCCTGCGCCTCGCCATCGGCGCCACCAGCCGGACCACCTTCTACTCCTTCACCTGCCCCGACTGCGGCGCCGCGGTCCGCAAACCCGCCGGGGAACGGATCGTCGAGCTGCTCACCGGCGGCGGGGTGAGGACCCTGCGGCTGCACTCCACGGTGTAGCCGGCTGCGGTCCACGGCGGCGGACGGTCTAGTCTCGACGTCATGTTCTGGCCGATGTTCGCGGTAGCCGTGGGTTTCCTGGGTCTCGCCGTCCTCGGCGTGCTCGCCGTCCGGGTGTTCCTGGAGGCGCGGCGCCTGGGGCAGCAGGTGGCGGACTCCGCGCGCCGTATCAACCGGGCAGCCGAGGACCTGGAGCGGGCGGCCGTGGGCGCGACCCGCGCCGTGGACGCCCTGTGAGCCACGCCGAGCGGTGCCTGTGAGTCCGGCGGGGCAAGCGCTTTGCGTCACTTCGCCCTGTCATGCTGCCCCGCGGGACAGGTACGCTGCTGGTCGCGGTGCGGAGAACGAGGCCCGCACCGCGGACCGGGAGTACGCACGGGGATTGCCTCACGTTTACCCCTGAGCGTTACGATCGCTGTCAGCACGACCATCGGACACATGTCCGACTGGTCGGACAGCACCCCACCCCAGCCGCCTCGGTGAGAAGGTAAAGACTTATGTTCGGAAGGCTCGGCGCTCCCGAGATCATTCTCATCCTCGTCGTCATCATCCTGCTCTTCGGCGCGAAGAAGCTTCCGGACATGGCCCGCTCGCTCGGCAAGTCCGCGCGCATCCTCAAGAGCGAGGCCAAGGCGATGAAGGAAGACGGCAACTCCTCCGCCCAGCCGCCCGCCTCCAACGAGCAGCCCCCGGCCCAGCGCACCATCCAGGCGGCCCCCGGCGACGTGACCAGCTCGCGGCCGGTCAACGAGCCGACGGACACCACCCAGCGCTGACGCACGGCCGGAAACCCCCGGCCTGCCGCACGAGATGAGGACGTGGGTTGCTCAAGTCTGCCCGCCACAAGGAGAAGGATCCCGAGGGGCGGATGCCCCTTGCGGATCACCTTCGTGAGCTCCGCAACCGGCTCGCGAAGGCCATGCTGGCCATCGTCGTCGTGACGGTGGTCGCCGCCTTCTTCTACAACGACATCATCAACTTCCTGACGAGGCCCATCCTCGACTCGATCGGTTGCCCGGAGACCTTCGAGGAGCTGGCGAAGGCCAGCGGCAAGCGCCAGTGCGCCGAGATCACGATCAACGGTCTCCTCGCCCCGTTCACGCTGGCCCTCCAGGTCTCCCTGATGGCGGGTGTCGTACTGGCCTCGCCGATCTGGCTCTACCAGCTGTGGGCCTTCGTCGCGCCGGGCCTGCACCGGCACGAGAAGAAGTACGCCTACGCCTTCGTCTTCACCGGCGCCCCGCTGTTCTTCGGCGGTGCCTTCTTCGCGTACAAGGTGCTGCCCACCACCGCGAAGGTGCTGATCGACTTCACGCCGAACGGGTCCATCAGGAACTTCCTGCCGCTCGACGACCTGCTCCAGCTGGTCACCCGCATGGTGGTCGTCTTCGGCCTCTCCTTCGAGCTGCCGCTGCTGCTGATCATGCTCAACCTCACCGGGGTGCTGACCGGGCGGCGCATGCTCGGCTGGTGGCGGGCCATGATCCTCGGCATCACGGTCTTCGCGGCCGTGGCCACACCGAGCACCGACCCGCTGTCGATGCTGGCCCTGGCCGGGCCGATCTGGGTGCTGTACTTCGGCGCGGTCGCGTTCTCCCTGCTCAACGACAAGCGCAGACGCCGCCGCGAGGCCGCGGGCCCCGCCGACGACGAGGCCTCCGAGCTGGACCTCACCCCCGAGGACATCGGCGACATCGAGCCCGTCTCGGCCACCCGGGCCCTGCCCGAGCAGGCGAGCACCGACCGGGTCAACGGCTACGACGACGTCACCTGACCTTCACCGAGCCGCCGCGCGTGACGCCCCCGCACCTGAAGAGGTGCGGGGGCGTCCGCCGTTCCGCCGCCCCGTGGACGGTCAACGATCCGGATAATGATCGTCCTGTTGTCAGTGGGGCCCGGTACGCTCGAAAGTACGATGACAGAGGATCTCTCACCGGCCGAGCGGTACGCGGCAGCCCGCAGGCGGGCAGCCGAGCAGGCCACCGCACTCGCCTCCTTCCGCGAGATGTACGACTTCGGCCTCGACCCCTTCCAGATCGAGGCCTGCCAGGCACTCGAAGCGGGGAAGGGCGTGCTGGTGGCCGCCCCCACCGGCTCGGGCAAGACGATCGTGGGCGAGTTCGCCGTCCACCTCGCCCTGCAGCAGGGCAAGAAGTGCTTCTACACGACACCCATCAAGGCGCTGTCGAACCAGAAGTACGCCGACCTGTGCCGCCGCTACGGCACCGCGAAGGTGGGCCTGCTCACCGGCGACAACAGCGTCAACTCCGACGCCCCGGTGGTCGTGATGACCACCGAGGTCCTGCGGAACATGCTCTACGCCGGCTCGCAGACCCTCCTCGGCCTCGGCTACGTGGTCATGGACGAGGTGCACTACCTCTCCGACCGCTTCCGTGGCGCCGTCTGGGAGGAGGTGATCATCCACCTGCCCGAGTCGGTGACCCTGGTCTCGCTCTCCGCCACCGTCTCCAACGCGGAGGAGTTCGGTGACTGGCTGGACACCGTCCGTGGCGACACCGAGGTGATCGTCTCCGAGCACCGGCCCGTTCCGCTGTTCCAGCACGTGCTCGCCGGACGCCGGATGTACGACCTGTTCGAGGAGGGCGAGGGCCACAAGAAGGCCGTCAACCCCGACCTGGTCCGCCTGGCCCGCATGGAGGCCACCCGGCCGTCGTACCAGGACCGCAGGCGCGGCCGGGCGATGCGCGAGGCCGACCGCGAGCGCGAGCGCAGACAGCGCTCGCGGGTGTGGACCCCGGGCCGTCCCGAGGTCATCGAGCGGCTCGACGCCGAGGGCCTGCTCCCGGCCATCACCTTCATCTTCAGCCGGGCCGCCTGCGAGGCCGCCGTCCAGCAGTGCCTGTACGCGGGTCTCAGGCTCAATGACGAGGAGGCGCGGGACCGGGTCCGTGCCCTGGTCGAGGAGCGCACCGCCCACATCGCCCCCGAGGACCTGCACGTCCTCGGCTACTACGAATGGCTGGAGGGCCTGGAGCGCGGCATCGCCGCCCACCACGCGGGCATGCTGCCGACCTTCAAGGAGGTCGTGGAGGAACTGTTCGTCCGCGGCCTGGTCAAGGCCGTGTTCGCCACCGAGACCCTCGCGCTCGGCATCAACATGCCCGCCCGCTCGGTGGTGCTGGAGAAGCTCGTCAAGTGGAACGGCGAGCAGCACGCCGACATCACGCCCGGCGAGTACACCCAGCTGACCGGCCGCGCCGGCCGCCGCGGCATCGATATCGAGGGCCACGCGGTCGTGCTCTGGCAGCGTGGCATGAGCCCCGAGCACCTCGCCGGCCTGGCGGGCACGCGCACCTACCCGCTGCGCTCCAGCTTCAAGCCGTCGTACAACATGGCGGTCAACCTGGTCGAGCAGTTCGGCCGGCACCGCTCGCGCGAGCTGCTGGAGACCTCCTTCGCGCAGTTCCAGGCCGACAAGTCGGTCGTCGGGATCTCCCGCCAGGTGCAGCGCAACGAGGAGGGGCTGGCCGGCTACAAGGCCTCCATGACCTGCCACCTCGGCGACTTCGAGGAGTACGCGCGGCTGCGCCGGGAACTGAAGGACCGGGAGACCGAGCTGGCCCGGCAGGGCGCCAACCAGCGGCGCGCCGAGGCCGCCGTCGCCCTGGAGAAGCTCAGGCCCGGCGACGTCATCCACGTCCCCGCCGGCAAGTACGCGGGCCTGGCCCTGGTGCTGGACCCGGGCCTGCCGGCGGGCCGCGCAGGCGGCCACCGCGGCTTCGACCACCACGACGGGCCGCGCCCGCTGGTGCTCACCGCCGAACGGCAGGTCAAGCGGCTGGCGTCGATGGACTTCCCGGTGCCCGTCGAGCCGCTGGACCGGATGCGGATCCCGAAGTCCTTCAACCCGCGCTCGCCGCAGTCCCGCCGGGACCTCGCCTCCGCGCTGCGCACCAAGGCCGGGCACATCCCGCCGGAGCGGGCCCGCAAGAAGCGGTCCCAGGCCGCCGACGACCGCGAGATCGCCCGGCTGCGGACGGCGATCCGGGCACACCCCTGCCACGGCTGCAACGACCGCGAGGACCACGCCCGCTGGGCCGAGCGCTACCACCGGCTGCTGCGCGACACCTCGCAGCTGGAGCGGCGCATCGAGGGCCGTACCAACACGATCGCGCGGACCTTCGACCGGATCGTGGCCCTGCTGACCGAGCTGGACTACCTGCGCGGGGACGAGGTCACCGAGCACGGCAAGCGGCTGGCGCGGCTGTACGGCGAACTGGACCTGCTGGCCAGCGAGTGCCTGCGCGAGCGGGTCTGGGAAGGGCTCTCCCCGGCCGAACTGGCGGCGTGCGTCTCGGCGTTGGTGTACGAGGCACGGGTCGGCGACGACGCGCTGGCACCGAAGCTGCCCTCCGGCAAGGCCAAGGCCGCGCTCGGCGAGATGGTCCGGATCTGGGGCCGGCTCGACGCGCTGGAGGAGGATTTCCGGATCAGACAGACCGAGGGCGTCGGGCAGCGGGAGCCGGATCTCGGGTTCGCCTGGGCCGCGTACATGTGGGCGTCCGGCACGGGGCTCGACGAGGTGCTGCGCGAGGCGGAGATGCCGGCCGGTGACTTCGTGCGCTGGTGCAAGCAGGTCATCGATGTGCTGGGGCAGATCTCGGCGGCGGCCCCTGCGGAGGGCTCGACCGTGGCCAGGGCCGCGCGCAAGGCGGTCGACCAGTTGCTGCGGGGTGTGGTCGCGTACTCCTCGGTGGGGTGACCGCCCACGGCGGAAGAAACGGCGACCGGGGCCGCTGAGGTGCGGCCCCGGTCGCCTTTTCACTCTTTACGGTGAGTGACATTCGCACGCCCGTACGGCGATACTCTTCGTGTACGAACGAAAACTCAGCGTGCAAAAGGAGTTGAGCGTACTCCTGTTGCGGCGGCGATTTCAGGTGCTTGCCGAATATGACACGGCGATGATCCGGTCGGACTAAGCTCGCCCGCGGCGCACCGAGTTGAGGCAATTCGTGCGCCTGTTCCCAAACATGCAGTAGATCCCGACAGTTACCTGAACCTTCCCCCCGAAAGCTCCTCCGACACCCAGCCGATTCGTCTCAGAAGGCATCCATGGTGAGTGTTCAGAAGCCTCCCGGTCGCCGTGAACGTCCCTATGCGCGCGTGCTGTTGCCGCCGGCCATAGTGATGGCCGCGGCGGCCGGAACCGCCGTCGCCCTGGTACCGCCCTCGGCCCGGCTCGCCGTCGGCGTGTGCGGAGCGCTGGCGGTACTGCTGGTCCTCGGCACGGCCGGGGAGGCCGTCCGCCGCGGCCGACTGCTCCGCGAGGCGAAAGCCGAACACGCCCGTCACGCCGCGCATCTGGAACAGCGGATCGCCGCGCACAACGAGCTGATGGAGCGCTTCGCCACCGAGGTCCTGCCCAACGGCTTCTACCGGCTGCGCCGCGGCCAGGTGCTCCGCAACGTCGTGCGCGACGTCTTCGACGCCGACCCCGGACTGCGCGGCCTGCCCGAGGGCTACCGCGAACTGGTGCGCATCGCGCTGCGCGGCGCCGACCAGGAGATCTCGATGCGCGACGCCACCGAGCGCTCCTTCGTGAGCGTCGCGCGCCGCGTCCAGGCCATCGTCCACCAGCAGGCCCAGGAACTCCGCGAGATGGAGGAGGACCACGGCCGCAACCCCGAGGTCTTCGACGACCTGCTGCGCATCGACCACGGCACCTCGCTGATCGGCCGGCTCGCCGACACCATCTCCGTGCTCGGCGGCGGGCGGCCCGGCCGCCAGTGGCCCCAGCCGGTCTCCCTCTACAGCGTGCTGCGCGGAGCGATGTCGCGCATCCTGGAGTACCGCCGCATCAACCTCGCCTCGATCGTCAACATCAACATCAAGGGCACCTCGGTCGAGCCGATCATCCACGCCGCCGCCGAGCTCCTCGACAACGCCACCCGCTACTCGCCGCCCACGACCAAGGTGCACGTCACCGCCGTCGAGGTGCAGTCGGGCGTCGTCATCGAGATCGAGGACTGCGGGGTCAGCCTCAGCGAGGAGTCCCGCGCCCGCATCGAGCAGATGATCGAGGACGCCAAGAACGGCGAGGACGCGCACAACCTCGGCGAGAACCCGCGCCTCGGCCTCGCCGTCGTCGGCCGCCTCTGCAAGCGGTTCGACATGGAGGTCTCGCTGCGCGCCTCCGCGTACGGCGGGGTCCGCGCCATCCTCGTCGTCCCGCGCGTCATGACGACCACCGAGCCCGGTGTCGGCGCCGTGCAGGCCCACGGCATCGGCGCCGCCGCCGCCCAGATCCCGACGGCGGACGCGGTCGAGGGCCCCAAGCGCCCGGCCAAGAAGCGCCGCCCCACCAGCCCCAAGATCTCCTCCAGCATCTCGCTGGAGGACGACATCCCCGAGGTCACCGAGTGGACCGCGGGCGGCCTGCCGCAGCGCCGCAGCCGGGTGAAGACGCCGCTCAGCCAGCGGTACGCCGAGAAGGCGGCCATCGAACGCGCCGAGCGCGAGGGCCGGCCGACCGTCTGGTCCCAGAAGAAGCCGGAACCGGCACCCGAGCGCGAGATCGACCCCGAGCGCAAGAAGCTCATGGAACGGCCGCCGGGCATGTGGATGGAGGACTTCTGGAACGGCCTGCGCAAGGGCATGCCCCCGGACACCCCCACCCACGAACTGACCGACTTCACGCTCCACCCGACCAAGTACCTGCATCTGCTCAACGATTCGGCCGACTACGCCGAGGGCGCCACCGAGGGCGCCACCGAGGCCGACGACGAGGGGGACCTCAAGTGATCCAGCAGCGAGGCAACCTGGACTGGATGCTCAAGCAGCTGAACGACGGCGTGCCGGGCATCGAGATGATCGTGGTCCTCTCCGCCGACGGACTGCGCATCGCCCGCTACGGCGGCGACCCCGACGCCGCCGACCGGGTGGCCGCCGCCTGCGCGGGCGTACAGAGCCTGGCCAGTGCCATCATCCAGGAGCTGCCCGACGCCGGCGACATGAGGACCGTCGTCTTCGAGATCGAGGGCGGCTACTTCTACCTCATGAACGCCGGCCCCGGCGCCTACCTGGCCGTGCTCTCCGACGTGACCTGCGAACCGGGGCGGATGAGCGGCATGATGCGCGACCTCGTCGTCCGGATCGGCGCGCATCTCACCAGTCCGCCCCGGCGGAACGGGCAGACCGTATGACCCCTCCGCGACGCACGCGGCGCCGGCCGCAGCCTCCGCCGGCACCGAAGCCCTCGGCGCCGCACCAGCAGCACCAAACGCACCAGCAGCACCAGCCGCCCCAGCCGCCGCACTCTCCGTCGCCGGATGCGGCGGAGGCGGCGGACGGCCGGCGGCCGGGCAGCATCCCGGAACGGCTGTACTCCGTCACCGGATCCGGCGAGGGCGCCCGCGCCGAACTCGATCTGGTGACCTTGATCATGGCGCGCTCCGCGCCACCGGTCTCCGCCACCCCGGAGCAGACGGCGGTGCTCCGGCTCTGCCAGGCCCCGCTCTCCGTGGCGGAGCTGTCGGCCTACCTCCGACTGCCGTTCAGCACGATGACCGTCCTGATCACCGAGCTGATCACGGCCGAACTGGTGCAGGCGCACGCCCCCATCGTCCGCCAGGCGCTCCCCGACCGTTCCATCCTCGAAGCGGTGATGCATGGACTTCAAAGGCTCTGACACCCTCCCCGGACCACGCACCGAGGACCACCTGCCGCACACGACGCAGGCCGCGGTGAAGATCGTGATCGTGGGCGGCTTCGGCGTCGGCAAGACCACCATGGTCGGTTCGGTCAGCGAGATCAGACCGCTGACGACCGAGGAAACCATGACCCAGGCCGGTATCGGCGTCGACGACAACTACGGCTCCGACTCCAAGACGGCCACCACCGTGGCCATGGACTTCGGCCGCATCAGCATCACCGAGAAACTGGTGCTCTATCTCTTCGGCACCCCCGGCCAGGAGCGCTTCTGGTTCCTGTGGAACGGCCTGTTCGAAGGTGCGCTCGGCGCGGTCGTCCTGGTCGACACCCGGCGCCTGGAGGTCAGCTTCGACGTCATGGGCCGGCTGGAGGAGGGCGGCGTGCCCTTCGTCGTCGCCGTCAACACCTTCCCGGACGCGCCCCGTTACCCCGTCGAGGAACTGCGCACCGCGCTCGACCTGGCGCCGGAGATCCCGATCATCGAGTGCGATGTGCGCCGCCGGGCCTCCAGCAAGGACGTGCTGATGACCCTGATGCGCTTCCTGCACTCGCTCGCCATGTCCGGCGCCCTCACCTGACCGGCAGCCCCCCCCGACACCCCGGCCCCCCCTTTTTTCCGTATTTCCGTATTTCCGTTCCGGAGCGACCACTGTGACGCCTGAATCCCCCTCACCGACCGGCACACACGACACCCTCTCCGGCCCGCCGCCGGGCTGCCCCGCGCACGGCCTCGGCACCGGAAGACCGCGCCGGCTCTACGGCCCCGACGCGGAGGACCTCGGCGACCTCTACGAGCGTCTGCGCGAGGAGCACGGCCCCGTGGCACCCGTGCTGCTCCACGACGACGTACCGATGTGGGTGGTCCTCGGCCACGCCGAGAACCTGCAGATGGTGCGCCAGGCCTCCCAGTTCACCCGCGACAGCCGGATCTGGACCCCGCTGCTCGACGGCAGGGTCAAGCCCGACCACCCGCTCATGCCGCACATCGCCTGGCAGCCGATCTGCTCCCACGCCGAGGGCGAGGAGCACAAGCGGCTGCGCGGCGCCGTCACCGCGGCCATGGAGACCATCGACCACCGCAGTGTGCGCCGCCACATCGGCCGCTACACCCAGATCCTGGTCAACAGCTTCTGCGAGCGGGGCCGGGCCGACCTGGTCTCCCAGTTCGCCGAGCATCTGCCGATGGCCGTGATGTGCGAGATCCTCGGCATGTCCGAGGAGTACAACGACCGGATGGTGCAGGCAGCCCGGGACGCGCTCAAGGGCACCGAGACTGCCATCCAGAGCCACACCTACGTCATGGAGGCGCTGAGCCGGCTCACCACCCGGCGGCGCGCCCGGCCCGAGGACGACTTCACCAGCCACCTCATCACCCATCCGGCCGGGCTCACCGACGACGAGGTCCGCGAACACCTGCGGGTCGTCCTCTTCGCGGCCTACGAGGCCACCGCCAACCTCCTCGCCAACGCCCTGCGCATGGTCCTCACCGAGCCGGGCTTCCGCGCCCAGCTCAACGGCGGGCAGATGACGGTGCCGGAGGCGATCGAGCAGTCCCTGTGGGACGAGCCGCCGTTCAGCACCGTCTTCGGCTACTACGCCAAGCAGGACACCGAGTTGGGCGGGCAGCAGATCCGCAAGGGCGACGGGCTGCTCTTCGCGCCCGCGCCGGGCAACGTCGACCCGCGGGTGCGGCCCGACCTGTCCGCGAGCATGCAGGGCAACCGCGCGCACCTCGCCTTCGGCGGCGGCCCGCACGAGTGCCCCGGCCAGGACATCGGCCGCGCCATCGCGGACGTCGGCGTCGACGCGCTGCTCACGCGGCTGTCCGACATCCAGCTCGACTGCCCCGAGGAGGACCTGCGCTGGCGGTCGTCCATCGCCTCCCGGCACCTGGTGGCGCTGCCGGTGCGCTTCGAACCCAAGCCGCAGCAGGACGTCGACCTGCCACCGCAGGCCATGCCCCTCCCGCAGCAGCGCTCTCACTGGCAGATCGGCACCCTCAGCACCGACCCCGCACCCCCCACCGACCCCAAGCCCCCCACCCTCCGTCCGGCCCCCACCCCGACCCCGGCCCCGCCCGCCGCGACACCGGAACCCTTGCGCCCCCGGGGCCTCTGGCGCCGGCTGCTGGCGTGGTGGCGCGGGGAGTAGCGGGGATCAGCACCACCGCGGCCTGGGGCTAGCCGTCCGTGGCCCAGGCGTCGTACGACGTCCACGCCCCCAGGTCGCGGGCGCTGGTGAACGTGTGGGCCGTGCCGGTGACCGGGTCGGTGAACTCCAGCGTGCGGGCGAGGAGTTGCAGGGGGCGGCGGAAGTCGCCGGGCGGTACCGGGGGAGTCACCTCGGGATACAGGGGATCGCCGAGGATGGGGATGCCCAGTGTGCTCAGGTGGACCCGTAGCTGGTGCGTCTGGCCGGTTGCCGGGATGAGGCGGTACCGGGCCAGGCCGGCCCGGTGCTCGGCCAGTTCGACCCGGGTCTCGGCGTTCGGCTCGCCCGCGACCTCCCGGGCGGCCTGCACCCCGCGCTCCTTCACGATCCTGCTGCGCACGGTCCGGGGCAGGGCGAGCGCGGGATCGTACGGCGCTACGGCCTCGTACTCCTTGCGCACCCGCCGGTCCCGGAACAGCGTCTGGTACGCGCCGCGCTCCTCGGGCCGCACGGTGAACAGCACCAGCCCGGCGGTGAGCCGGTCCAGGCGGTGCGCCGCCGTCAGCGTCGGGATGCCCAGCTCACGCCGGAGCCGGGCCAGCGCGGTCTCGGCGACATGCGAGCCGCGCGGGGTCGTGGCCAGGAAGTGCGGCTTGTCGGCCACCACGATGTGCTCGTCCCGGTACACCACCTCCACCGGGAACGGCACCGGCACCTCGGCGGGCAGCTCCCGGTGGAACCACACGAACATCCCCGGCCGGTACGGCGCGTCCGGCGCCACGGCCCGCCCGTCGGCCCCGACGACCAGCCCCGCGGCGAGCATGGACTCCACCACCCCGGGCCCGGCCCCCGTGAGCCGTTCCACCAGATGCTCGCCCACGGTGGCCCACGTCCCGTCCGCCGGCAGGCGTACCCGCACGGGGTCGACCCCGTCGCGCTGGGGGAGCGGGGCGGGCGGGGGCGGCGTACGGCGTCTCATCGGGGTCAAGGGTACGGGGGTGCGGTCACCCGGGCGGCGGACGAAAACGGGTGGGCCGCCGGCCACCGCACTCGGCAGGATGTCGACCATGCCGTACCTCACCAGCCCGGTCCTGACGCCCGGTGCCCTCGCCCGTACGCCCCAGCCCACCGTTCACGCCGACGACGGCCTGCTCCTGCGCCCCTGGCGGCCCGAGGACGCACCCGCCGTGCACGCCGCCTTCCAGGACCCAATCCTGCGGCAGTGGCACATAAGGTCCTGTGACTCCGCCGAGGAGGCCGCCGGCTGGATCGCGCAGTGGGAGCAGGGCTGGGCGGACGAGCGCGAGGCGCAGTGGGCCGTCGTGGACGGGGCCACGGACGAGTTGCTGGGCCGGGTCGCGCTGCGCCAGATCCTGCTCGGGGACGGTGTCGCCGAAGTGGCGTACTGGACGGTGGCGCGGGCGCGCGGCCGGGGTGTCGCCGCGCGCGCCACGGCGGCCCTGGTCCACTGGTCCTTCGAGGAGGTGGGCTTCCACCGCCTGGAACTCATGCACGCCACCGCCAACGAGGCGTCCTGCCGGGTCGCGGGCAAGGCCGGTTTCGTCCTGGAGGGCACCAAGCGCAGCGCCCTCAACCACCAGGACGGCTGGCACGACATGCACCTGCACGCGCGCGTGCGGGGCGACTGAGCCGTCGCCCCCGCCGGCGTGTCCGCTCCCTCACAGAGTCCGACCATCCCTGCCATACGCGATACATCGTGACTATTGCTCTCCCGAACCTCAACGCGATATGTTCGGACACGGATATTCGGAGGCGAGGTGACCGTCGTGGCAGTGAAGCGTCGCAAGCTCGGCAATCCCCTGGCGCTCGCGGTGATGGCGACCCTGTGGCAGAAGCCCATGCATCCGTACGAGATCGCCCAGACCCTGCGCCGCCAGGGCAAGGACACGAGCACGAAGATCAACTACGGTTCGCTCTACACGGTCGTGCAGAACCTCGAAAAGCACGGTTTCGTCGAGGTGACCGGCGTGGAGCAGCAGGGCAACCGCCCCGAGCGCACGGTGTACGGACTCACCGACGCCGGACGCGAGGAGCTGACCGAGTGGCTCTCGGACCTGATGGCCGTGCCGGTCAAGGAGTACCCGATCTTCGAGACCGCCCTGTCCGTCATGGGGGTCCTGCACCCGGACGACGCCGTCCGGCTGTTGGAGGAGCGGCTGAGCACCCTCAAGGTGCAGTTGGCCAGCGGGCGCGGCGCGCTGGAGAAGCTCTACGAGACCCTGCCGCGGCTCTTCCTCGTCGAGACGGAGTACCAGCTGCACATGCTCCAGGCGCAGGCCGCATGGGTCAGCGGCTTCCTCGAGGAGATCAGGAAAGGCACGCTGCCCGGGGTCGACCTCTGGCGGCGCTACCACGACACCGGGGAGCTGCCGGAGGAATTCACCGAACCCCTGTGACGAGAACGACCCCGGCGCGGCTGTTCCAGCAGCCCCGCCGGGGTCTCGAACCCCGAAACGGATCCGCCGTGCGGCGGCTCCGGGCGATCGAGGTGCGGCACACCCAGGATAGCCCGGCGCTCTTCACGCGGATCTTCCACCGTCCGCCCACCCGGGCCGACGGACGATCCGTCATCGGCTCATTCAGGAGAGCAGTCGTCATGAACACCCGTACACCCGCGGTGCAGACGCGCCGGCTCGTCAAGACCTATCCCGGCGGCGTCACCGCCCTCGACGGGATGGACATCACCGTGGCCCCCGGCACCGTCTTCGGACTCCTCGGCCCCAACGGCGCCGGCAAGTCCACCACCGTCAGGATCCTCACCACCCTGGCCCTCCCCGACTCCGGCACCGCCACCGTCGCCGGGCACGACGTGCTGCGCCACCCCGACCGGGTGCGCCGCGCGATCGGTGTGGTCGCCCAGCACTCCGGCGCCGATCCGGTCGCGACCGGCCGGGAGAACCTGCAACTCCAGGGCCGCCTCTACGGCCTGCGTGGCGCCGCGCTGAACCGGCGGGTGGACGAACTGCTGGAGCGGTTCACGCTCGCCGAGGCCGCCAGCCGGCAGGTCAAGGGCTACTCGGGCGGCATGCGGCGCCGCCTGGACGTGGCTCTCGGGCTGGTGCACCGGCCCGAGGTGCTCTTCCTCGACGAGCCGACCACCGGCCTCGACCCGGAGGCGCGCACCGCGATGTGGGAGGAGATCGGCAGGCTGGCCGGCGAGGAGGGACTGACGATCCTGCTCACCACGCACTACCTGGAGGAGGCCGATCGGCTTGCCGAGCGCATCGCGATCGTCGACCGCGGCCGGATCGTGGTGGAGGGCACACCGGACGCCCTCAAGGGCGAACTGCGCGGCGATGCCGTCCACCTGGAGCTGGGCGAGCCGGTCGGCGAGGCCGGCCGCACGCTGCTCACCGGTGCCCTGACCGCGCTGCCCGGGGTGTACGAGGCGTTGTGCGAGGGGAGCCGGATCAGCGTCCGCGCCGACGACGGAGCCGCCACGGTGCCCGCGCTGCTCACGGCGCTGGACCGGGCCGGGGTCACCGTGGCGTCGGCCACCGTCGCCCGGCCCTCGCTGGACGACGTCTACCTCCGCCACGCGGGTCGCCGGTACGCGGAGGCCGAGGCCGAGACCGCGCGCGTGCTCACCGGAGGTGTGCGATGAGCCTGGCCCTCACCCAGACGTGGTACATGACGCAGCGTCAGCTGCGGGTGTTCGCCCGGCAGCCCGCCTACGCGGTCATCACCCTGATCCAGCCGGTGGTCTGGCTGTTCCTGTTCGGCAGCCTCTTCAGGAAGGTCGTCGAGCTGGGCGGCTTCGGCACCACCTCCTACCTGGACTATCTCGTGCCGGGCGTGGTGGTGATGAGCGCCCTGAGCTCCAACATGTGGGCCGGCATGGGCACCCTGGAGGAGATTCAGCGCGGCACCCTCGACCGGTTCCTGTCCACCCCGGTCAGCCGGGCCGCGCTGATGAACGGCAACGTCGTCAACAACGGCCTGGTCACCGCGTTCCAGTCGGTGGTCATCGTGCTGCTCGGGCTGCTCGGCGGCGCGCACTACCCCGGCGGCGTCGGCGGCATCGGCATCCTCGTGCTGGCCGCCGTCCTGCTCGGCACGGTCTTCGGGGCGCTGTCCAACGCACTCGGCATGGTGGTGCGCGAACGGGAGTCGATCATCGGGATCAACACCTTTCTGCTGCTGCCGCTGACCTTCCTCTCCAGCGCCTTCATGGCCCCGTCGCAGATGCCCGGCTGGATGCGGCACATCGCCGACTTCAACCCGCTGAACTGGGCGATGGTCGCGGGCCGTTCGGCGATGTCCGCGCATCCCGACCGGGGTGACGTCCTCGGTCGCGGCGGCGCGTTGCTCGCCCTGGCGATCGCGGCGGTGTGGCTGTCCGTCCGCGCCTTCCGCTCGTACCAGCGGTCGGTGTGACCCCGTAGGGAGCGGCCGGTGTGAAGATGGAGGACATGCCGGCCTATGCCCTTGCGAACCGACTCGTCGTCGGTGTCGCCTCCAGCGCCCTGTTCGATCTGCGGGAGTCGGACACGGTCTTCCGCGAGCAGGGCGAGGAGGCCTACCGGGCCTACCAGGAGGAGAACCGGGACAACACGCTCCAGCCGGGTGTCGCCTTCGCGTTCATCCGCAGGCTGCTGTCGCTGAACGACCTCGGCGAGCCGGGGGATCCGCTCGTCGAGGTCATCATCCTCTCCCGCAACGACCCGGACACCGGCCTGCGGGTGATGGGCTCGATCCAGGCCCATCGACTGCCCATCAGCCGCGCCGTCTTCATGCAGGGCCGCTCCCCGTACAGGTTCATGCCCGCGCTGAACATGTCCCTGTTCCTGTCGGCGAACGGCGACGACGTGCGCGAGGCCGTCGCCGCCGGACTGGCCGCGGGACACGTCCGCGGCGGGGCGTACCCGGACGACCTCGCCGACCGGGAGCTGCGGGTCGCGTTCGACTTCGACGGGGTGCTCGCCGGCGACGCCGCCGAGCAGGTGTACCAGGCCGACGGACTGGAGGAGTTCCGCGCGCACGAGGCCCGTAACGCGGCGGTCCCGCACGATCCCGGGCCGCTGCGGGACTTCCTCGCCGGGGTGAACCGGATACAGCGCCGCGAGGAGGAGCGGCGGACGAGCGATCCGGACTACGCGGTCCGGGTCCGCGTCTCCATCGTGACCGCGCGCAACGCCCCCGCCCACGAGCGCGCCGTGAACAGCCTCAAGGAGTGGGGTCTGCGGGTGAACGACGCCTTCTTCCTCGGCGGCATCGACAAGGGCGCGGTGATGAGGGTGCTGGACCCGCACATCTTCTTCGACGACCAGGTGACCCATCTGGAGAGCACGTCCCGGACCACGCCCAGCGTGCACATCCCGTTCGGCAGGATCAACCAGACGGCCCCCTGACGGCGGACGGCACGTGCCCCTGAGGCCGGCGACGCTCAGGCCGCCGCTGCCGCCACGCCCTCCTGTTCGGCCTCGATCCGGGCGTTCCAGTCCCGCTTCGAGGCCTGCCAGCCGTCCTCGTTGTGGCCGAGGCGCCAGTAGCCGGAGATCGACAGGTCCTCGCGGGGGATCTGCCGTTCGACGCGCAGCAGGCGGCGCAGTTCCTTCACGAAGCCCGCCTCGCCGTGCACGAAGGCGTGGAGCCGGCCCTCGGGGAAGTCCAGCCCGCGTACGGCCTCCAGGAGGGCCGCGCCGACCGGGCGGTCCCCGCGGTGCAGCCAGACGACCCGCACCCCGGTGTCGATCTTCTGCTCCTCCTCGGGGCCGGAGACCTCGATGAAGGCGTGTGCACGGGCGCCGGCGGGCAGCGTCTCCAGGGCGCGGGCGATCGCGGGCAGCGCGCTCTCGTCACCGGCGAGCAGATGCCAGTCGGCCTCGGGGTCGGGCGCGTACGCGCCGCCGGGGCCCATGAAGCGGACCGTCTCGCCGGGCCGCGCCCGCAGGGCCCAGGGTCCGGCCAGGCCCTCGTCGCCGTGGACCACGAAGTCCAGAGTCAGCTCGCGCCGCATGGGGTCCCAGGCGCGCACGGTGTACGTCCGGGTCACCGGCCACTGCTCGCGCGGGAACTCGGCGCGGATCCGCTCCAGGTCGAAGGGCTCCGGGTAGGTGACCCCGTCGGCGCCGAACAGCAGCTTCACGTAGTGGTCGGTGCAGGTGTCCGCGGCGAATCCGGCCAGGCCCTCGCCGCCGAGCACCACGCGCTGCATGTGCGGGGTCAGGCGCTCGGTGCGCACCACCTGGGCGGTATGGGGCTTGCGCGGCTTTCGTCCCGGACGTTCTGCCATCACGGCCTCCTGCGAGGTTGGTTAGGTTTACCTAAGTTAGCATCCCGTTCCGATGTCACACCTCTTCCGTGAGCCTTCCCTGTGATCGCTTTACCGGAATATTCCGGTCGGGCTCACTGCGCCAGGGTCGTCAGCAGCCGCTGCAGGGAGCCCCCGAGGCCCCACCGGTGTGCCAGTTCCTCCAGCGCCGCCGGGTCGCGCGGCGCCCGCGGCAGGGCGGTGCCGACGTCCGGCAGCGGCACGTCGTCGGCCACCCGCACCACCTTCGGCGCGACCGCCACATACGGCCGGGCCTCGGTGAGCCGCTTGCGCTGCGACGGCGTGAGCTTCGCCCGCGGGTCGTCGACCGCCGCCATGATCCCGGCCAGGTCGCCGAACTCGGCGAGCAGCTTGGCGGCCGTCTTCTCGCCGATCCCGGCCACGCCCGGCAGGCCGTCGCTCGGGTCGCCCCGCAGCAGCGCCAGATCCGCGTACCCGCGCCCGTCGACGCCATACTTCCCGCGCAGCACCGCCTCGTCGGTCAGCTGCAGCGTGCCGACGCCCTTCAGCGGGTACAGCACCCGGACCCCGCGCTCGTCGTCCACCAGCTGGTACAGGTCGCGGTCGCCGGTGACGATGTCCACCGGGCCCTTCGCGCGCGCGGTGAACGTGCCGATCACGTCGTCCGCCTCGTACCCCGCGACGCCGACGCGCGCGATCCCGATCGCGTCCAGCACCTCCTCGATCACCGGCACCTGCGGGGCCAGCGTGTCCGGCACCTCCTCCTCGTCCGGCGCGCCCTCGTGCTCCTCGGCGACCCGGTGCGCCTTGTAGGTGGGGATGAGGTCCACCCGCCACTGCGGGCGCCAGTCCGCGTCCATGCAGGCCACCAGGTGCTCCGGCCGGTGGTCCTTGACCAGCCGGTCGATGAAGTCCAGCAGCCCGCGGACCGCGTTGACGGGCGTGCCGTCCGGCGCCTTCACGGAATCCGGGACGCCGAAATAGGCGCGGAAGTACAGCGAGGCGGTGTCGAGAAGCATGAGTCGTCCGGTCACGCACGCATCATGCCGTACGGCTCCGACAGCGGCCGGTGCTCCCGGAACGCGTTGCGTGACGCGCATTGCCGTGAACCCGGCCACTTGCGGGTTTGCCTCCGCTTGACCTGGGGAGGCGCGGCCTCTGTCCTGTCCCCGGAGACGAGAGGTTCGCGTGTCATCAGCCAGGCTTGAGGCGGAGCACCTGTTCAAGGTGTTCGGCAGACGACCGGACGACGCAGTGGAACGCCTGCGCGAGGGCGCCGACCGGGCGGAGCTGCGCGCCGACGGAACGACCGCCGCCGTGATCGACGCGTCCTTCCGCGTGGCGGCCGGCGAGATCTTCGTGGTGATGGGGCTGTCGGGCTCCGGGAAGTCCACCCTGCTGCGCATGCTCAACGGGCTGCTGGAGCCGACCGCGGGCAGCGTGCGCTTCGACGGCCAGGACCTGACCGCGCTCTCCGACCGGGCACTGCGCGAGCTGCGCTCGACAAAGATCAGCATGGTCTTCCAGCACTTCGCGCTGTTCCCGCACCGCAGCGTCCGCGACAACGCCGCCTACGGCCTGGAAGTGCAGGGCGTGCCCCGCGCCGAGCGCGAGCGCCGCGCCGACGAGGCGCTCGCCCTGTGCGGCCTGGCCGGCTGGGAGACGTCCTGGCCCGACGAGCTGTCCGGCGGCATGCAGCAGCGCGTCGGCCTCGCCCGCGCCCTCGCCACCGACGCCGACGTGCTGCTCATGGACGAGTCCTTCAGCGCCCTGGACCCGCTGATCCGCCGGGACATGCAGGACCAGCTGCTGGAACTCCAGAAGACGCTGCGAAAGACCATCGTCTTCATCACCCACGACCTCAACGAGGCCATGCGGCTCGGCGACCGCATCGCCGTCATGCGTGACGGCCGGATCGTGCAGACCGGCACCGCCGAGGACATCCTGCTGCGCCCCGAGAGCGACTACGTGGCCTCCTTCATCCAGGACGTCGACCGCTCCCGGGTGCTCACGGCGGGCGCCCTCATGGACACCTCGGTCACGGGGGACGCCCCTCTGTGCGGCTGCGAGACCGCGACCCCCGAGACGCCGTTCACAACGCTGTGCGCGATCAGCGCCCGGCTGTCCCACCGCGTCTCCGTCGTCGACGAGGCGAACCGGGTCGTCGGTGTCGTGCCGCGGCAGCGGCTGGTCGGCTTCCTCGGCGACGAGGCGACCGGTCCCGTGCCCTGCGACAACCCCGACGGGAAGGTGATCGGCCGTGCCTAGGATCCACCTCGGCGACTGGGTCGACTCCGGCGTCGCCTGGCTGGTCGACCACCTCTCCTGGCTCTTCGACGCCGTCAGGGCGGTCATGGAGGGCATGTACGACGGCATCGACGCCGTGCTGACCGCGCCCGAGCCGCTGCTGACGGCCGGCATCCTCGCCGTGGTCGCCTGGTGGCTGCGCGGGCTGCTCGCCGGTGTCCTCGCCTTCGCCGGCTTCGCCCTCGTGGACTCGCTCGACCTGTGGGACCGGGCCATGTCCACCCTCGCCCTGGTCCTCGTGGCGACCGTGATCGCGCTGGTGATCTCGATCCCGCTGGGCATCTGGGCCGCCCGCTCCAAGGCGGTCAGCGCCGCCGTACGGCCGGTCCTGGACCTGCTCCAGACGATGCCCTCGATGGTGCTGCTGATCCCGGCCATGCTCTTCTTCGGCCTGGGCACCGCCGCGGGCGTGGTCGCCACCCTGATCTTCGCGCTCGCCCCCGGCGTCCGCATGACCGAGCTGGGCATCCGACAGGTCGACGCCGAGCTGGTCGAGGCGGCCGAGGCGTTCGGCACCACCCCGCGCAACATCCTGTGGCGGGTCCAGCTGCCGCTCGCCCTGCCGACCATCATGGCCGGCGTCAACCAGGTGATCATGCTGGGTCTGTCCATGGTCGTCATCGCCGGCATGGTCGGCACCGGCGGCCTCGGCGGCGCCGTCAACGAGGCCATCGGCCAGCTCGACATCGGCTACGGCTTCGAGGCGGGCGTCGGCATCGTCGTCCTCGCCATCTACCTGGACCGCGTCACCGGCGCGCTCGGCACCCAGCTCTCCCCGCTGGGCCGCAGGGCCGCCGCGAAGGCCCCCACGCGCGCGTGGTCGTACCGTCCGCGCCCGGCCGTCGCCGTGGCCGGGGTCGTCGCCCTCGCCCTCGTCGCGGGCGGACTCGGGATCTTCGGCTCCTCCACCGGCACCCCCGAGGCCTCCGGCACGGACGTCGGCAAGGGCAAGGAGATCCGGATCGGCTACATCCCCTGGGACGAGGGCATCGCCTCCACGTTCCTCTGGAAGGAACTCCTGGAGGAGCGCGGCTTCGAGGTCACCACGACCCAGTACGCGGCCGGCCCCCTCTACACCGGCCTCGCCACCGGTCAGCTGGACTTCCAGACCGACTCCTGGCTGCCCACCACCCACGCCGAGTACTGGAAGAAGTACGGCGAGCAGCTGGACGACCTCGGCAAGTGGTACGGACCCACCTCCCTGGAGCTGACCGTCCCCTCCTATGTCAAGGACGTGAATTCCCTGACGGACCTCGAGGACCACGCGTCCGAGTTCCACGGGAAGATCATCGGCATCGAGCCCAGCGCGGGCATGATGGGCCTGCTGAAGAGCAAGGTGCTCAAGGAGTACGGCCTGGAGGGCGCCTACGAGGTGGTGGACGGCTCCACACCGGCCATGCTCGCCGAGCTGAAGCGCGCCTACGCCCGCAAGCAGCCGGTCGTCGTCACCCTGTGGTCGCCGCACTGGGCGTACAGCGACTACGACCTGAAGAAGCTCGAGGACCCCCGGGGCGCCTGGGGGGAGGGCGACGGCGTGCACACCCTCGCCCGCAAGGGCTTCGCCGCCGACAACCCGCAGGTCGGCAAGTGGCTGAAGGACTTCTCCATGACCGAGGAGCAGCTGACGGACCTGGAGGCGCAGATCCAGAAGTCCGGCAAGGGCAAGGAGCAGGACGCCGTCCGCAGCTGGCTGCGCCGGCACCCGGGCCTGGTCGACAAGTGGGCGCCCGTCGCCGCCCAGGAGGACGCCACCAGCCAGGCGGCCGGGTGACCTGACCGGCCCGGACCGCCTCCCGGGGGGCGGGCGCCGCCGGACGCCGACGCGCGTCCGGCGCTGCCCGCCCCCCGATGCGTTCCGCTTACGGGACGGATCCGGCCAATCACCCTCCGTGCGGACCGTGGCCTCCGCCGGGGTGCCGCGCCCAGCTGGTCGGCAGGTTCATCCCCCAGGGTGACCGGGTCACGGACCGGTCCCCGGCCCCCAAGTGCTGGCGCGAACTGAGAGGGTGGGGGATCACGGGTCTGTCAGGGATGTGACAGGCACGTGAAACGGTTTGCCGAACATGCGTAGGGTGCAGAGAAGTCATCGGAAGAGATGCGCCCCGCAGCGGGCACCCGGACAACGGCACGACGAGCGAGGGAGGGAGCCGGAGCGATGGGCGACCACAAAGAGCAGCAGCCCGTGCGGGTGGGCGCGGCCGTCCGGCGGCGCCGCCGTGCGCTGGAACTGACCCTCGCCGTCGTGGCCGAGCGCAGCGGCCTCTCGGTGCCGTTCCTCAGCCAGGTCGAGAACGACAAGGCCCGCCCGAGTCGTACGTCCCTGGAGAAGCTGGCCGACGCCCTGCGCACCACGGCCGTCGAACTCCTCGCCGCCGCCGACCCGGCCGCCAGCGTGGACGTCGTCCGCGCCGAGAGCCTCCCCGAGGGCGACTTCGACCCGCGGACCCGTTCCCTGGTGCGCGGCCACCACCAGCTGCACGCCTCCGAGTTCACCGGCGACCACGACGCCGGCCGCGAGTTCCAGCACCGCAACGACGAGCTGATGTACGTCGCGGACGGCGCGGTGGAGATCGAGGCGGAGGGGCGCGCGTACCGCCTCGGGCGCGGCGACACCCTGTATCTGACGGGCGGGGTGCGGCACCGGTGGCGGGCCACGGTCCCGGACACCCGGATCATCGTGGTGGCGGTGGCGGAGCACATCGAGGCCGTGCAGGACAGGTCTCGCTAGGTGCGTCCTCGTCCGCGGGTCGTCTCTCTCGTCCCGTCCCTCACCGAGGCGGTGGCCGTCACCCTGCCCGGCGTCCTCGTCGGCGCCACCGACTGGTGCTCCCACCCGGCGGACCTGGATGTCACCCGGATCGGCGGGACGAAGAACCCCAAGGTGGACCGGATCCTCGCACTCGCCCCCGACCTGGTGATCGCCAACGAGGAGGAGAACCGGGCCGCCGACCTGGACGCCCTGCGCGCGGCGGGGGTCGAGGTGCTGGTCACCGAGGTGCGGAGGGTGCCGTCGGCCTTCGCCGAGCTGGACCGGGTGCTCACCGCGTGCGGCGCGCCGGGGCGGCCCGCGTGGCTGGACGCGGCGGAGGCGGCCTGGGCGGACCTGCCCGAGCCGGCGGGGCGTACGAGGGCGGTCGTACCGGTCTGGCGCCGGCCCTGGATGGTGCTCGGGCGGGACACCTTCGCGGGTGACGTCCTGGCCCGCCTCGGTGTCGACCACGTGTACGCCGGCCACCCCGAGCGTTATCCCCGCGTGCCGCTGGAGGAGCTGCGGGCGGCGGGCGCGGAGCTGGTGGTGCTGCCCGACGAGCCGTACCGGTTCACCGCCGACGACGGCCCCGATGCGTTTCCCGGCCTGCCCTGCGCGCTGGTCAGCGGGCGGCACCTGACCTGGTACGGCCCGTCCCTGGCACAGGCGCCGGCGGTGCTGGCCGGGGCGCTGCGAGCAGCTCACCGCTGACCAGCCCGCGCAGGGTGCCCCAGGACGCCGCGAGCCAGGCGGCCACGAGGACGCCGTACAGACCGACGGCCGTCGCGTCGTACATCGCGAGACCGGTGTGCCGGGCGAGGGCGGCGGCGCCGGTGACACAGGTGCCCACCGGGAAGGTGAACGCCCACCAGGTCAGCGCGAAGCCCATGCCCCGGCGCCGGGCCCGCACCACGTGCGCGGTGGCCAGTCCCAGCCAGAGCAGCGCGAACCCCATGACCGGCACGCCGTACAGCACGGCGAAGACGCCGAGGCCGCGGTCGTAGGGGGCCGGTACGACCCCGGGCGCGGCGTCCGCGATGAGGGCGACCGCGGTGGTGGACTGCCCCAGCGGGCCGAGGACCAGGAACAGGGTCGGGGTGAGCGCGAGCGGCAGCGGCCCGCCGGTGAGCAGCCGGGTGAAGATCAGCGGCAGCATCACCAGCACGGCCAGCAGACTCAGCCCGAACAGCGCGAAGCAGGCCAGCAGCAGGGTCTCCCGGGGCTGCCCCGGCGGCAGATGCGGCACCAGCAGGGGGCCGACGGAGGCCGAGACCATGGGCGCGACCAGCGGCAGCAGCCACACGGGGGTGGCCTGGGCGGCCTCGACGCGATGCCGTACGGCCATCAGGTACGGCACGGCCACGGCGGCGCCGAGCCCGATCGCCGTGCCCGCGGCGAACAGCACGGTGTCCAGGGCGACGGCCGCCCGCGTGCCGATCAGCTCCCGGCCGGCCGTCAGGGCGCCGCCGCCCACCGCGAGCAGCGCCATCGCCAGGCAGCCGTAGAAGGGGGCCATGGCCGGGTCGAGGAGATGGGCGCGGGCCTGGTCGCGGTGGCGGCTCCAGTGCCAGGTCCGGGCGGCCAGCAGGGTCAGCAGCACGAGCAGGGACAGCGCCCAGACGGCCGCGAAGACACCGCGCGGCCCGTGCACCGGCCCCGGCAGCGCGACACCGGCCGAGCCGACGACGGCGGTGCCCATGACGACGGCGTACCAGTTCGGGCCGAGGTGCCGGAGCCGGGCGGCGTGGGGGAGCGGTAGGGGCTGGGCTGCGGTGACCATGCTCCTACGATCCCGTAGCCGATCGCCCCTGACCAGGGAGTTCCTGTCTATGAGGGCATAAGCTGGTCTTATGAGTGAGGGTCCTGTGAGTGAGGCGGAGGAACAGCGCACGGCATCCCTGGCGCACCGGGTGCCGGACCTCGCCGCGCTGGAGCTGCTGCTGGCCGTGGCGCGGCTGGGCAGTCTCGGCGCGGCGGCCCGGGAGGTCGGCATCACGCAGCCGGCCGCCAGCAGCCGGATCCGCTCCATGGAACGGCAGTTGGGCGTCGCCCTGGTCGACCGTTCGCCGCGCGGCTCCCGGCTCACCGACGCGGGTGCCCTGGTCACCGACTGGGCCCGGCGGGTGGTGGAGGCCGCGGCGGCCTTCGACGCGGGGGCGCGGGCGCTGCGGGACCGGCGGGACTCGCGGCTCAGGGTCGCGGCGAGCATGACCATCGCCGAGTACCTGCTGCCCGGCTGGCTCCTCGCGCTGCACGCCGAGCGCCCCGACACGGCCGTGTCGCTGCTCGCGGGCAACTCCGCGAAGGTCGCGGAACTGCTGCTGGCGGGCGATGCGGACCTGGGCTTCGTGGAGGGGCTGTCCGTGCCGCCGGGCCTGGACTCCGCGGTCATCGCCCACGACCGGCTGATCGTCGTCACCGCGCCCGGTCACCCGTGGGCCCGCCGCAGGCGGCCCGTGACGGCGGCGGAGCTGGCCGCGACCCCGCTCATCCTGCGCGAGCGCGGCTCCGGCACCCGCCAGGTCCTGGACGCGGCGCTCGGCGGCCTGGCCCGCCCGCTGATCGAACTGTCCTCCACGACGGCGGTGAAGGCCTCGGCGGTCAGCGGCGCCGGCCCCTCCGTCCTGAGTGAACTGGCGGTGGGTGAGGAGCTGTCGATGCGGCGCCTGGTCAGCATCCCGGTGGAGGGTGTCTCGCTCCACCGGGACCTGCGCGCGGTCTGGCCGACCGGCCACCGGCCGACGGGCCCGGCCCGGGAGCTGCTGTCACTGACGCGGGGATGACGGGGCGGCGCCCGCGCGGAAAATCCTTGGCTCCGGGGCGGACCGGCTCGTCATCATGCGGTATGACCCTCACCGCCCCGCCCGCCACCGGCGTCCGCACCCCCTGGGAAGACCTCCCGGCCGTCGTCCGCGACGCCGTCGGCGAGGTGCTCGGGGCGCCGGTCGTGCGGGCCGTCACCCAGAGCGGCGGCTTCTCGCCGGGCGTCGCCGCCCGAGTGCGCACGGCCGCCGGCCGGACCGGCTTCGTCAAGGCGGTCAGCGCCGACACCAACCCGCACAGCCCCGGCCTGCACCGCAAGGAGGCCCGGAACGCCGCCGCGCTCCCGGCCGCCGTGCCGGCGCCCCGGCTGCTCGGTTCGTACGACGACGGCACCTGGGTGGCGCTGGTCTTCGAGGAGGTGGCCGGAGACCAGCCGCGGGTGCCCTGGCAGCCGGCCGAACTGGACCGCGTGCTCGACGCCGTGGCCGTGCTCGCCCGCACCGGCACCCCGTCCCCGGTCGACGCCCCGCCCGTCGCCGAGGATCTGGCCGAGGCCTTCTCGGGCTGGCGCCGGCTCCTCGACGGCGAGGCCGGTGACGTGCGCGGCCGCCTCGGCGAGTGGACCGCCGACCGCCTTCCCGAACTCGCCGCGCTGGCGGACGGATGGGCCGAGGGCGCGTCCGGGGACACGCTGGCCCACGGCGACCTGCGCGCGGACAACGTCCTGCTGACGGCCGACGGCGTCGTCTTCGTGGACTGGCCGCACGCCCTGCGCGCGGCGCCCTGGTTCGACCTGCTGGTCATGCTGCCCTGCGTGCGGGCCCAGGGCGGCCCCGACCCCGAGGAGGTGTTCACCGCGCACCCCCTGGGCCGGGCGGCGGACCCCGACGCCGTGACCGCGGCGCTGGCCGCCCTCACCGGCTACTTCCTGCACGGCTCGCTGCGGCCGGCGCCGCCGGGCCTGCCCACCCTGCGCCCCTTCCAGCGCGCGCAGGGCGAGGCCGCCCTGGCCTGGCTCAGGAGGCGGCTGTGACCAGGGCCCGCATCACCCGCAGGTCCTCGCCCATCTCCGGGTGCCACTGCACGCCCAGCACCCAGCCCCGGTCCGCCGGCAGCTCGACGGCCTCCACGGTGCCGTCCGCCGCGTAGGCCGACGGGACGAGTCCCTCGCCGAGCCGGTCCACCGCCTGGTGGTGGTACGTCGGCACCGTCTGCTCCTCCGGGACGATGCCGGCGTACAGGGTGCCCGGCACCGGCTTCACCGGGTGCTCGCCGAACGCGCCGACCATCTCCGCGTGCCCGTCGAGGTGCTGGACGAGCGTGCCGCCGAGGACGACGTTCAGCAGCTGCATGCCCCGGCAGACGCCGAGCAGCGGCACTCCCGCCGCCAGCGCCGCCTCGATCAGTGCCAGCTCCCACGCGTCCCGCTCCGGCGCGGGCGGCCCCGTGCGGGGTGAGCGCTCGGCGCCGTAGCGAGCCGGGTCGACGTCCGGGCCGCCCGCGATGACCAGCCCGTCGAGCCGGGCCACCGCGGCCGCGGCGTGTTCCGGCGCGTCCGGTGGCAGCAGCGCCGCGAGCCCGCCGGCCCGCTGCACCAGCCGCGGATAGCCGACCGCGAGCAGCACCGCGTCCAGCTCCCACACCCCCCAGCGCACACCGGACTCCAGATACGTGCTCACACCGATCAGCGGCCGTGCGGTCATGCTGCCCTCCCTGGAAAAGCGCCCCGCTTCATGAGTGCCCGCTCTGTAGCTGCCCACCCACAAAGGTATTCACCCGTACCTTTGCAGACCCGGCTCAGGCCAGGAAGCCCCGCAGCAGCGCCGCCGTCCCCGCGCAGTGCTCGCGCATCATCTCCCGCGCGCCGTCCGCGTCCCCGTCCAGCACCGCCCCGACCAGCGCCGTGTGCTGGCGCTGGGAGTGCTCCAGGTTGCGCACCAGCAGCGGGATGCAGTCCAGCAGGTCGTTCACGGTGGCCCGGACCGCCGCGTACTGCGCGGTCAGCGACGGCGAACCGCACAGCTCGGCCAGCGTCAGGTGCAGCAGCGTGTCCGCCCGCCGGTAGTCCGCGAGCGGCGCCTCGTGGGTGCGGTCCAGCGTCTCCCGCAGCCGCTGCGCCTGCTCCTCGCCCAGCCCGTGCGCCGCGCACAGCCCGGCCGCGCCCACCTCCAGCACCTCGCGGAAGCGCAGCACGTCCTCGATGTCGACCTCGGCGATCCGGCGGCGCAGCTCGTCCTCGCCGCCCGCGTCCGGGCGCGGCAGCACGAACGTTCCGCCGTACCGCCCGCGCCGCGCCTCCACCAGCCCCTGGTCCTGGAGCACCTTCAGCACCTCGCGCAGCGTCACCCGGCTGATCCCGAGCCGCTCCGCCAGCTCCCGCTCGGCCGGCAGCCGCTCGCCGGCCGGCACCAGGCCCAGCCGGACGATCTGCAGGATCTGCTCCAGCGCCTCCTCGAAACCGTTGCCCGCCCGCACCGGCCGCAGCACCGGGGCGAGCCGGTCCTCCAGCCCGCTCGTACCCATGTCGTGCGACATCCGCCGTACCCCCTTCCCAAGCAATGGTTCTCCGCAATACCTTATGGCTCCCGGCCCGGCCGAAAAAAGCGCGATGGCGCCGAAGGAGGCTCTCCCGTGGCAGACCGCACACCCCCGCTCAGCGTCGAGGAACTGCACGCCCTCGTCGCGGGCGGTGAGATCGACACTGTCGTCCTGGCCTTCCCCGACATGCAAGGGCGGCTGCAGGGCAAGCGGTTCGCCGCCCGCTTCTTCCTCGACGAGGTCCTGCACCACGGCACCGAGGGGTGCAACTACCTGCTCGCCGTCGACACCGAGATGAACACCGTCGACGGCTACGCGATGTCCTCCTGGGAGCGCGGCTACGGCGACTTCGCCATGCACCCCGACCTCGCCACCCTGCGCCGCATCCCCTGGCACCCCGGCACCGCCCTGCTCATCGGCGACCTCGCCTGGAGCGACGGCTCCCCGGTCGCCGCCGCGCCCCGCCAGATCCTGCGCCGCCAGCTGGACCGGCTCGCCGAGCTGGGCTACACCGCCCAGGTCGGCACCGAGCTGGAGTTCATCGTCTTCAAGGACACCTACGAGCAGGCCTGGGACGCCGGCTACCGCGGCCTCACCCCCGCCAACCAGTACAACATCGACTACTCCATCCTCGGCACCGGCCGCATCGAACCCCTGCTGCGCCGCCTGCGCAACGACATGGCCGGCGCCGGCCTCACCGTCGAGTCCGCCAAGGGCGAGTGCAACCCCGGCCAGCACGAGATCGCCTTCCGCTACGACGAGGCACTGCGGACCTGCGACCAGCACGCCCTCTACAAGACCGGCGCCAAGGAGATCGCCGCCCAGGAGGGCGTCTCGATCACCTTCATGGCCAAGTACAACGAGCGCGAGGGCAACTCCTGCCACATCCACCTCTCGCTCGCCGACGCCGACGGCACCAACGCCATGGCCGACGGCGACGGAATGTCCGACGTCATGCGGCACTTCCTCGCCGGACAGCTCGCCGCCCTGCGCGACTTCTCCCTCCTCTACGCCCCCAACATCAACTCCTACAAGCGGTTCCAGCCGGGCTCCTTCGCCCCCACCGCCGTCGCCTGGGGCCACGACAACCGCACCTGCGCCCTGCGCGTCGTCGGCCACGGCCGCTCCCTGCGCTTCGAGAACCGCCTCCCCGGCGGAGACGTCAACCCGCACCTAGCCGTCGCCGGCCTCGTCGCGGCCGGACTGTACGGCGTCGAGCAGAAGCTGGAACTGCCCGAGCCCTGCCCCGGAAACGCCTACACCGCCGGCTTCGAGCACGTCCCGACCACCCTGCGCGAGGCCGCCGAGCTGTGGGAGAACAGCCCCATCGCCAAGGCCGCCTTCGGGGACGAGGTGGTCGCGCACTACCGCAACATGGCGCGCGTCGAGCTGGAGGCCTTCGACGCCGCGGTCACCGACTGGGAGCTGCGCCGCTCCTTCGAACGCCTGTGAAAGGTCACCACGTGTCCGACCCGAACGAGCTGACCGTCCTCAACCCCGCCACCGAAGAGATCGTCGCCACCGTCCCCGCCGCGAGCGAGGAGGACGTCGCCGCCGCCGTCGTACGGGCCGGCCACGCCCAGCGGAAGTGGGCCGCCCTCGCCCCCGCCGACCGCGCCCGCCTGCTGCGCCGCTTCGCCGACACCGTCGACGCCCACACCGAGGAACTCGCCCGGCTGGAGGTCCGCGAGGCCGGGCACACCGTCGGCAACGCCCGCTGGGAGGCGGGCAACGCCCGTGACCTGCTGCTCTACGCGGCTGGCGGCGCCGAACGCCTGCTCGGCAACCAGATCCCGGTGCCCGGCGGCTGGAACGTCACCTTCCAGGAACCCCTGGGCGTGATCGGCGTGATCGCCCCCTGGAACTTCCCCATGCCGATCGCCGCCTGGGGCTCCTTCCCGGCCCTCGCCGCCGGCAACGCCGTGCTCCTCAAACCCGCCGAGACCACCCCGCTCACCGCGCTCCGGCTCGCCGAACTCGCCCTGGAGGCAGGCCTGCCCGAGCACGTCTTCCAGGTGCTGCCCGGCTACGGCGACACCGCCGGCCGCGCCCTGGTGGACCACCCGGACGTCGCCAAGATCGTGTTCACCGGCTCCACCCGCACCGGCCGCGAGGTCATGGAGCGCTGCGCCCGCCTGGTCAAACCGGTCACCCTCGAACTCGGCGGCAAGAGCCCCAACATCGTCTTCGCCGACGCCGACCTGCGAGCCGCCCTCGACCCCTTCTCCTTCCTGGACAACTCCGGCCAGGACTGCTGCGCCCGCACTCGCATCCTGGTCCAGGAGACCGTGCTGGACGAGGCCCGCGCCCACCTCGCCGACGCGCTGGCCGCCGTGGTCGTGGGCGACCCGGCCGACGAGAAGACCCAGATGGGCCCGCTGATCTCCGGCCGGCAGCTGGAGCGCGTACGGTCGTACGTCCCCGCGGACGCCCCGGCCCTGCGCGGCAGCGCCCCCGACGGGCCCGGCTTCTGGTTCCCGCCGACCGTGCTCACCGGGGAGCGGCCGGACAGCGCGGCCGCCCGCGAGGAGATCTTCGGACCCGTGGCCGTCCTCCTGCCCTTCACCGACGAGCAGGACGCGGTCCGCCTCGCCAACGACACCCCCTACGGCCTCTCCGGCTCCGTCTGGACCCGGGACGTGGGCCGCGCCCTGCGCGTGTCACAGGCCGTCCGCGCGGGCAACCTGTCCGTCAACTCCCACTCCAGCGTCCGCTACTGGACCCCGTTCGGCGGCTTCAAGCAGTCCGGCCTCGGCCGCGAACTGGGCCCCGACGCCCTGACCGCCTTCACCGAAACCAAGAACGTCTTCATCAGCACGGAGGGCCCCGCACAGTGACCGACACCAGTGTTTGCCGCCGCCTGGTCGGCCGTACCGCCGTCGTGACCGGAGCCGGCAGCGGCATCGGACTCGCCTCCGCCCGCCGGCTCGCCTCCGAGGGCGCCCACGTCGTCTGCGCGGACGTCGACGAGGTCCGCGGCAAGGCCGCCGCGGACGACATCGGCGGGCTCTTCGTGAAGACCGACGTCACCGACCCCGAGCAGGTCGAGGAGCTGTTCAAGGCGGCGTACGACACCTACGGCAGCGTCGACATCGCCTTCAACAACGCGGGCATCTCCCCGCCCGACGACGACTCCATCCTGGACACCGGCCTGGAGGCCTGGAAGCGGGTCCAGGAGGTCAACCTCACCTCCGTGTACCTGTGCTGCAAGGCCGCCATCCCCTACATGCGCCGGCAGGGCAGGGGCTCCATCATCAACACGGCCTCGTTCGTGGCGAGGATGGGCGCGGCCACCTCCCAGATCTCGTACACGGCCTCCAAGGGCGGTGTCCTCGCCATGTCCCGTGAGCTGGGCGTGCAGTTCGCACGGGAGGGCATCCGGGTGAACGCCCTGTGCCCCGGGCCGGTCAACACCCCGCTCCTGCAGGAGCTGTTCGCCAAGGACCCGGAGCGGGCCGCCCGCCGCCTCGTCCACATCCCGCTCGGCCGGTTCGCCGAGGCCGAGGAGATCGCCGCCGCCGTCGCCTTCCTGGCCAGTGACGACTCCTCCTTCGTCAACGCCACCGACTTCCTGGTGGACGGCGGAATCGCCGGCGCGTACGTCACGCCCCTGTAGCGGACAAAGGTGTACGGTCCGCGCATATGCGACAGCTTCTCGCGTGGACCCTGGCGGTGGCCGCCACCCTGGCGGTCACGCCCACCGCGACGGCGACCGCCCGCGACTGCCCCCGGCTGACCACCCGCTGGTACGGCGCGAACCGCGCCCGCCTCCAGCGGGTCATCGACGCCTACGGCACCTGCTCCGGGCACGCGGGCGCGGTCGCCGCCTTCGACTGGGACAACACGGTCACCAAGAACGACGTCACCGACGCCACCCTCTCCTGGGCCCTGCGCCACGACGTCCTGTTGCGCCCCGCCCGCTGGAAGGACACCAGCGCCTGGCTCACGGACGCCGCCGACCGCGCCCTGACGGCGGCCTGCGGCACCGGCGCGGGCGCCCCCCTGCGGACCTCCGCCCGGCCCCGCTGCACCGACGAGATCGTGGAGATCCGCGAGACGGGCACCACGACGAGCGGCGCCCCCGCCTTCGCGGGCCGCTGGAACCACCGCCGCACGGTCCCGCAGTACGCCTGGGTCCCGCAGCTCTTCGCCGGCCGCACCCCGGCCGACCTCGCCGGCTACGCCCGTGCCGCCCGCCGCGAGGCCCTGGCCGCCCCGCCCGGCGCGACCCGCACCCTCGGCACCCACACCGTCCCCGCCTACGTCCGCCCCTACGACCAGCAACGCGACCTCATCCACACCCTGCACCGCGCAGGATTCCGGGTCTACGTCGTCTCGGCCGGCGTCGAGCCCGTCACCGAGGTCTGGTCCCGTGCCGTCGGCGTCGACGCGGCCCACACCCTCGCCATCCGCCCGGTCCTCGACCGCCGGGGCCGGATCACCGTACGCACCGAGGGCTGCGGGGGAGTCCCGGCCGGCCGGGGCACGGTCATCCCCTACATCGACGGCAAGCGGTGCTGGATCAACCAGGAGGTCTACGGCGTCCGGGGCGCGGCGGCCTGGCAGCGGCAGCCCCGGCAGCGGCGGCCCGCCCTCGCCGCCGGGGACGCCGACACCGACGTCACCTTCGTCAGGGACGCCACCGGCGCCCACCTCGTGATCAACCGGAACCAGCCCGAGCTGATGTGCCGGGCCTACGCCGACACCGACGGCCGCTGGCTGGTCAACCCCATGTTCCTGGCCCCGCTCCCGCGCCGGCCCACGCCCTACCCCTGCTCGACCACCGCGTACACCGCCCCCGACGGCAGCCGGGGACCGCTCCGCCGCGCCGACGGCTCGGTCCTGCCCGACCAGCCGGACACCGTCCACTGACGGATGCTCACAGGAACGTCCGTCCCTCACCCCGGTAGGTCGGCACGGTCGCCGTGACCGCGTCCCCCTCGATCAGGTGAAGCGCCTCGAACCGCTCGCACAGCTCACCCGCCTTGGCGTGCCGGAACCACACCTTGTCACCGATGAGCAGATCGTCGGCGGGCGCGCCGAGCAGCGGGGTCTGCACCTCGCCGGGCCCCTCCTGCGGGTCGTACGTCAGCCCCTCGGGCAGATACGGCACCGGCAGCCGGTCCGGACCGGCGGCGCCGGAGGCCGGGTATCCGCCGCCCAGCACGGTGACGACACCGACGCCGGGCCGCCGGACGACCGGCTGGGCGAAGAGGGCGGCCGGACGGCCGGTGAAGGACGTGTAGTTGTCGAAGAGCCGAGGCACGTACAACCCCGAGCCGGCCGCGATCTCGGTCACCGCGTCCTCGGCGGCGGTGTGCTGCACACTGCCGGTGCCGCCGCCGTTGACGAACTCCAGGTCCGGCACGACGGCCCGTACCGCCCGCACCACGGCGGCCCGCCGCTCGGCCAGCTCCCGCCGGGCGGCGGCCTGCATCAGCCGGATCGCCCGCGAGCGCAGGGGCCGCCCGGCGACCGCGTCCCCGACCCCGGCGACGTGCCCCTCGTACGCCATGATCCCCACCAGCCGGAAACCCGGCCGCCGGGCCACCGAGCGCGCCAGCTCGGCCAGTTGGGCGGGCGAGTGCAGCGGGGAGCGCCGCGCGCCGACCCGTACCCGGCCGCCGAGCAGCCTCAGCGAGGTGTCCAACTCCAGGCAGACGCGTACGACTTCACGCCCGCTGTCACGGGAGGCGTCGATGAGGTCGAGCTGCGCCGGATCGTCCACCATCACCGTGACGGCACCGGCAAGCTTCGGGTCGGCGGCCAGCTCCGCGAAGCCCGCCCGGTCGGCCGACGGATAGGCCAGCAGGATGTCCTCGAACCCCGAACGCGCGAGCCACAGCGACTCGGCCAGGGTGAACGACATGATGCCCTGGAAGCCCTCCTTGGCGAGGACACGTTCCAGCAGGGCCCGGCAGCGGACCGACTTGCTGGCGACCCGCACCGGCTTCCCCCCGGCACGCCGGACCAGGTCGTCCGCGTTGGCGTCGAAGGCGTCCAGGTCCACGATCGCGAGAGGGGCGTCGAGATGGGCGGTGGCCCGGTCGTAACGGGCCCGGGCGGCGGCAGGCGCAGTCATGACGGAAGCCTGCCAGACAGGATTACCGCAGGGTAGGGGGACGTTCCGGGCAGATGCCCCGGCCCCGTGGACCGGTTCCGTCCCGGCCCCCGACAACCCGTAGAGTGACGCGCACGTACGGCGGAACGCACCCCGCGCCACGTGAACCGGGATGCCGGTCCGGCCGTACGGGTATGCGTGCCCGGAACGACCTGTCGCACCGGGCGCGGCCGAGCAGCAGGACGGCCCGCGTACGGCAACGGCCCGGGCACGAGGAAACGGGGGGTGCATGAGCACGGAAGCGCGACACGCCCCGACCGGTGACAGCGCGGGCCCCGCGTGGCACACCGACACCGCGCCCCCGGCCCACCCCCCGATGCCCTCCACGCCCCCGGCTCCCGCTGACGACCCCGACGAGGAGCCGTCCGTCTTCACCCCGCGCGGCCCACGCCCCCCGGCCGTCCCCTCGGCGCGCCCCCACCGTCCCCGCCCGTCGACCGTCCCCGAGCCCCCCGCCCCCACCAGCCCACCCCCGCCCCCCGCCTCGGCCCGCTTCCCCGACACCCCACCGACCGGCCCGGAAGCAGACCACCACACCGACACCGGCCCGCACATCCCGACGGGCTCGGCCGCTCAGGCGGGTGTCGCGGGCCCGGGTAGGGCGTCGGTGACCCCGGCGGGCGGCGCGGCGCACCCGGCGGGCTCGGGAGGCCCGGTTGGTCAGGCGGTTCCGGCGGGCCCGGCTGGCGCCACGGCCTCGGCCGGCCCGGCGGTTTCGGCGGGCTCGGCTGCCCAGGCGGTTCCGGCGGGCCCGGGTGGCGCTACGGCCCCGGCCGGCCCTGCGGGTTCGGCGGGCTCGGCTGCCCAGGCGGGTATGGCGGGCCCGGGTGGGGCGACGGCCCCGAAGGGCGCAGCAGGCGTGGCGGGCGCGGCAGGCCCGACAGGCTCGGCGGGGCCGGGACGCCCCGGAGGGGGTGCGGCCCCGGCAAGTCCCGCGGCCGCGGCCGGCTCGACGGCTCGGACGGGCCCGGCTGCCGAGGCAGGTCTGGCGGGTTCGGGCAGGGCGGCGTCAACTCCGGCAGGCGGTGCGGCCTACCCGACGGGCCCGGTTGGTCAGGCGGTTCCGGCGGGCCCGGGTGCGGCCACGGCCTCGGCGGGCCCCGCGGGCTCGGCAGCTCCGGCGGCTCCCGCGGGCCCCGCGGGCTCGGCGGCTCCTGTGGGCTCCGCCCGGTCGACGGCGCAGGCGGCCGCGGCCGGGGTTTCCGGGGACGGCGTTGGGGAGACGACCACTGCTCGGCTTCGGGCCGGCCGGGGGGCCGGGCGGCAGGGCGCGCCGGTCGAGACTCCCTCGGAGACGACCGCTCGGCTGCGTCCGATCCGTTCGGCGTCCCCGGCGTCCTCGCCCGCCTCCGCCTCTCCGCGTGCCTCGGCACCCGGTCCCCGGCACCCCGCGCCCACGCACCCCGCGCCCACGCACCCCGCGCCCACGCACCCCGCACCCGCTCGCCCCACCCCCTCGGCGGCGTCCACGGGGCAGGCGGGCGATCGTCGTGCCGGGGGCGTGCCCCGGCCCGGTGGTGCCGCATGGAGTCCGATGGCGCCCGCGCACCCCGCGAGCCCCGTACCGGATCCGGCGCACTCGTGGGGTGCCGCGTCGGGCGGGCGGCCCGTGGTGTCCTTCGCGGAGCCCGATGTGTTCGGCGGGCGTACACGGCCCCGGGTGGGCCCGCGCACCGTCGCTGCCGCCGCCTGCCTCGTGCTCGGGCTCGGCCTCATCGGCGGTGCCGTGACCGGGAGCTGGCTCACCGGGGACGGCGGAGCCGACGGCGCCGGGAACTCGTTCGGCACTGCCCGGACGCTCTGGCACAGCGTGCCCGTGGACGAGCTGTTCCCGCCCACCGTCCAGGGCACCGGCGCCGGCCCAGGCGGCGCCGACCGCACCTGGACCCGGATCGCCGTGGCCCCCGACAGCGGCTGCGCCCACGCCTTCGACCCGCTGCTGTACAAGGCCCTCGCCCCGGTCGGCTGCCAGCGCCTGCTGCGCGCCACCTACACCGACGCCACCCAGAGCTACGTCACCACCGTCGGCCTGCTCTTCACCAAGGGCGACCCGGCCGCCATGTCCGCGCTCGCCGCCCGCTTCCGCGACGAACACCTGGACAGCCGCGCCGACCTGATGCCCCGGCCGTACGCCGCCGCGGGCACGGCCGCCGCCGGATTCGGCGACCGGCAGCGGGCCTCCTGGACCATCTCCGTCCTCACCGACGCCCCCGTCGTCGCCTACGCCGTCTCCGGGTGGACCGACGGCCGTACCGTCGACACCCCCCAGCCCGCCGCGGACGCCGTCCGCTCCGGCGCCACGACCGCCCCGGCCCAGGCCGGCCTCGGCAACGAGGCCCAGGGCCTGGCCGACCGCATCGAACGGCGCCTGCGGAAAACCGTCGGCACGGCCACGGAGAAGCCTTCATGAAGCATGCCGCCAAGGCGGCGGTGAGCCTGCTGCTCGCCGGCTCCCTCGCCCTGCTGCCGTCCGCCACCGCCCACGCCGACGGCATCCGCGCCCAGCAGTGGGGCCTGTCCGCCCTCCACCTGGACGAGGCCTGGCAGACCACGAAGGGCCGCGGCGTCACCGTCGCCGTCCTGGACACCGGCGTGCAGACCGACCACCCTGACCTCGCCGGGAACGTCCTGCCCGCCAAGGACATGATCGGCTTCGGCGCCGAGCCCGGCGACCGCACCTGGGGCCGGCACGGCACCGCGATGGCCGGCATCATCGCCGGGCACGGCCACGGAAGCGGCAACTCCGACGGCGTCATGGGCGTCGCCCCCGAGGCGAAGATCCTGCCCGTCCGGGTGATCCTGGAGGACGGCGACCCCGCCCGTGCCAAGGCCCGCACCACCCGCGCGGGCGCCCTCGCCGACGGCATCCGCTGGGCCGCCGACCACGGCGCCGACGTCATCAACCTCTCCCTCGGCGACGACTCCGACTCCGCGCACCCCGAGCCCGGCGAGGACGAGGCGGTGCAGTACGCCCTGAGGAAGGGTGTGGTCGTCGTCGCCTCCGCGGGCAACGGCGGCGACAAGGGCGACCACGTCTCCTACCCGGCCGCCTACCCGGGCGTCATCGCCGCCACCGCCGTCGACAAGTACGGCACCCGCGCCGCCTTCTCCACCCGCCGCTGGTACGCCGCCGTCAGCGCGCCCGGCGTCGACGTCGTCATCGCCGACCCCGACCGCAAGTACTACGCGGGCTGGGGCACGAGCGCGGCCTCCGCCTTCGTCTCCGGCGCGGCCGCCCTGATCAGGTCGGCCCACCCCGACCTGGCCCCGGCCCAGATCAAGAAGCTCCTGGAGGACACCGCGCGGGACGCCCCGGTGGGCGGCCGGGACGACTCCCGGGGCTTCGGCATGATCGACCCGGCGGCGGCCCTGAAGGCGGCCGCCCGCCTCAAGCCCCGGGGCCTGCGCGCCGCGTCGTACGACGAGACCTACTTCGGCTCCGGCCCGGACGCCGCCGAGGCCACGAGCGGCGCCTCCGACTGGGCGGCCCCGCTCGCCGGCGGCGCGGGCGCGGTCCTCCTGGTGGCCGGGGTGATCCTCTGGCGCAGCCGCCGGCGGACCGGCTGAGCCCGCCCGGATCAGGCACCGTCGAACGCCGCCACCGCCGCCTCCACCAGGGAGATGCCCCGTGCCTGGCTCGCCGTGCCGTTCGACAGCACCGCCACCAGGTAGTCCGTCCCGTCCACCGTCACCCGGCCGATGCTGTTGACGTCCCACAGCCCCGTCGTGCTGCGCGCCAGCCACCCGTTCTTCAGCGCCCAGGAGTTGCCCTCGGCGGCGGCCGACACCCCCCACTGCTGATCCGCCCGGACGGCCTTCATCAGCCCCTGCACATACGTCCGCGAGGCCGCGCTCAGCTCGGACTCCGCCCCGAACACCTGCCGGAGCAGCACCAGTTGGTCCGCCGCGGTGGTCTGGGTCAGCCCCCACAGCTCACCGTCCCCGCCGGACGTCTCCGTCATCCCGAAGCGCTTGTTCGCCGCGTCCAGCCCGGCCGCCCGCCCGATCGTGTGCCACAGCGCCGTCGCGGACGCGTTGTCGCTGTTCTCGATCATCTCCGTGGCCTGCGCCCGCTCCGCCGCGGTCAGCCGCCGGCCCTCGTCCTGCGCCTGGAGCAGCAGCGCGGCCAGGATGTCGACCTTGACGATGCTCGCCGTGTCGAAGGCCTCATCGCCGTACACGGCGCTCTCGCCCGACTCCACGGCCAGGACCGCCGCCGACACCTTCGCGCCCGGCGGCACCACGACCTTCCCCATCGCCGCGCCCATCGCCGCGTCCCGCGCAGCCTCCCGGTCCTCGGCCGGCTCCGTCACCGATGCCTCCTCACCCGCCCCGGCCGAAGAGCCGGCCGAGGACGACGGTGCCGACGATACGGCCGCCGTCCCCGGGTGCGCCCGCGCCTTCACATAGGCCGTGCCCCCGGCCGTGACCCCGCCCACGGCGGCCGCGGCGAGAGCGGCGTAGAGCAGCGGACGGCGCCGGGACGGGCGCGCACGACGGCCACGGCGGGCTCTGGGGGACTCCGTGCCCGCGATGCTCGGGGCGCGGACTGTGCGCCCCGTTGGGCGGACGTGAGACCTGGGTCAGGGAAAGCTGAGATTCCTGTGAGAGCGGTGACGCCGGCGTTCCGGGCCCCGCACAGGCCCGGCAGCTTCCCCCCTATAGGGTCGGTGACCGTGGCGAACAAGAACATTCCCGACCCCGGCTTCTCCGACGACGACGGCTCCGCCGACCCCCGGCTGAGCGCCGCGCTCGCCGCCTGGGCCGAGGACCGCAGCGCCCTCGGGCCCGTCCTGGAGGCGCTCAAGGGCGCCCGCCTGCTGGTCCCCGTCGTCGCCGTGCTGGGCGAGGTCGAGGAGGACGAGAACGGGCTGCGCCGCGAGAAGACCAGCGACATGGCCGTACCCACCCTGAAGGCCGGCGACCGCACCGCGCTGCCCGCCTTCACCTCCACCGACTCGCTCGCCCGCTGGGACCCCGCGGCCCGCCCGGTCGCCGTACCCCTGCACCAGGCGCTGCAGGCCGCCGCGCACGAGAAGGCCGACACGGTCGTGCTCGACCTCGCCGGACCGGTGCCGTTCGAGCTGACCGGCCCGGCGCTGCTCGCCCTCGCCGAGGGCCGCACCAGCACCGACCCGCTCGCCGACCCCGCCGTCGTGGAGGCCGTCCGTACGGCGGTGGCGGCCGAGCCCGCCGTGCTGCGCGCCCACCTCGGGCCCGGGCGGGCCGACGGCACCCTCGCCCTCGTCCTCGACCCGGCCGCGCCGCCCGCCGAGGCCGCCCGCGCGGTCGCCGAGCGGCTCGCCGCCGACGAGACACTGCGGGCCCGCCTGGTGCGCGGCCTCGACCTGGCACTGCTGCCGGCCGGGACCACGCCTCCGGGCGAGCCCTTGTACGTGAAGGAATAGATCAGCTGTAGACGGGGCCGGTGTACTTCTCGCCCGGCCCCTGGCCCGGGTCGTCCGGGACGATCGACGCCTCGCGGAACGCCAGCTGCAGCGACTTCAGGCCGTCGCGCAGCGGGGCCGCGTGGAAAGAGCTGATCTCGGTCGCGCCCGCGTCCAGCAGACCGGCGAGCGCGGTGATCAGCTTGCGGGCCTCGTCCAGGTCCTTGTACTTCTCGCCCTCCTCGCTGAGCCCGAGCTTCACGGCGGCGGCGCTCATCAGGTTGACGGCGACCGTCACGATCACCTCGACGGCGGGGACCTCGGCGATGTCCCGGGTCATCGCGTCGAAGTCGGGAGCCTCGGAAGACTCGGCAGGGGTGTCACTCATGCCCCACACCATAGGTGGTCGCACCCGGCACCCCTCAATTAGCCCTTGTCAAGCGATCCTGCTAATCTGGAGGACGACCGGCTGGACATGACTGTGTCCGGCCCACAAGTGGAGGCTCCGATCTCCCACCTGACCGTCCTCCGGGACGGCGGGTCACCCGGTCAGGCGGCCACCATCGTTCCGTACGGACGATGGAGTCGCCCGAAAGCGCGCCCCGCGGCATCGCGGCGGTGCTCCGGTAGTGCTTGGAGCCCCGCCTGTGATCGTCCGGGGCATTTTTTGTGCTTCGGCGCGGTTAGGTCTAACGAAAAGAGACGTTACGCGGCTGTCCGCCAGACCGCCGTGTGGTGCTACCGAGGAGGATCCATCAGCGCCGAGCCCCGCATCAACGACCGGATTCGCGTTCCCGAGGTGCGACTTGTCGGTCCCAGTGGCGAGCAGGTGGGCATCGTCCCGCTGGCCAAGGCACTGGAGCTTGCGCAGGAGTACGACCTGGACCTGGTCGAGGTCGCGGCGAACGCCCGTCCGCCCGTGTGCAAGCTCATGGACTACGGGAAGTTCAAGTACGAGTCGGCCATGAAGGCCCGTGAGGCGCGCAAGAACCAGGCGCACACGGTCATCAAGGAGATGAAGCTCCGGCCGAAGATCGACCCGCACGACTATGACACCAAGAAGGGTCACGTCGTCCGGTTCCTCAAGCAGGGCGACAAGGTCAAGATCACGATCATGTTCCGTGGTCGCGAGCAGTCCCGCCCCGAGCTGGGCTACCGACTGCTGCAGCGTCTCGCGGAGGACGTCCAGGACCTCGGTTTCGTCGAGTCGAACCCGAAGCAGGACGGCCGAAACATGATCATGGTCCTCGGTCCGCACAAGAAGAAGACCGAGGCGATGGCCGAGGCCCGCCAGGCGCAGGAGGCCCGCAAGGCCGAGGCGAAGGCGAACCCCGGTAAGTCGCAGAACCCTGCCGAGGCTGAGGCGCCGTCCGAGGAGCCTGCCGAGGCGTGATCCCGGGGGATGTACGTACCCGTACGTCCCCGAGGATGTAACCGAAAGAAGAGAGCGACGCTCCACCGTGCCCGGTTTCACGACCGGGCACCGGAGCGCCACCGACGAGGAGATAACGGCGCTATGCCGAAGAACAAGTCGCACAGCGGTGCCAGCAAGCGCTTCAAGGTCACCGGCTCCGGCAAGGTGCTCCGTGAGCGCGCCGGCAAGCGCCACCTGCTCGAGCACAAGTCGTCCCGCGTCACGCGTCGCCTCACCGGCAACGCCGAGATGGCCCCGGGCGACGCCGCGAAGATCAAGAAGCTTCTCGGCAAGTGACGCGGGGCGCTCTGTGAGCGCCGTGCGTCGGGACCGGGACCGAATCGTTTCCGGGTCGTGTGAAGACCCCCACGACCCCGCTACAAGGAGTTAACAAGTGGCACGCGTCAAGCGGGCAGTCAACGCCCACAAGAAGCGCCGGGCGATCCTGGAGCAGGCCTCCGGCTACCGCGGTCAGCGTTCGCGCCTGTACCGCAAGGCCAAGGAGCAGGTCACCCACTCGCTGGTCTACAACTACAACGACCGCAAGAAGCGCAAGGGCGACTTCCGTCAGCTGTGGATCCAGCGCATCAACGCCGCTGCCCGCGCCAACGGCATCACCTACAACCGCTTCATCCAGGGTCTGAAGGCCGCGAACATCGAGGTCGACCGCAAGATCCTGGCCGAGCTGGCCGTGAACGACGCGAACGCCTTCGCGGCGCTCGTCGAGGTCGCGCAGAAGGCGCTGCCGTCGGACGTCAACGCTCCCAAGGCTGCGTGACGCCGCGCTGGCTCTGAGCCGACGTTCACCGTAGGACCCGCAGGCTGTTGAAGCTTGCGGGTCCTGTTGTTGCGGCCCTGCCGCACATCGATACGGCCCCGCGCCCCTTGGGGGGCGCCACAAGTTGCCGAAGGTAAAAGGATGCCCCCCGTCTCTCCTGAGCTCATCTCCCCCCGTTCCGCCCGTGTCTCCGCCGCCCGCCGGCTCGCCAAGCGGAACTTCCGGGGGAAGGACCGGCTGTTTCTCGCGGAGGGGCCGCAGGCCGTGCGGGAGGCTGCCGGGCACCGGGCCGGGGGGCAGGCGACGCTGGTCGAGCTGTTCGCCACGGTCGAGGCCGCGGAGCGGTACGCCGACATCGTCGGGGAGGCCCGGAGCGCCGGTGCACGGGTGCACCTGGCCTCCGAAGAGGTGATCGCCGACATCTCCACCACCGTCACCCCGCAGGGGCTGGTCGGCGTCTGCCGGTTCCTGGACACCCCCTTCGAGGAGATCCTCAGGAGCCGGCCCAAGCTGGTCGCCGTCCTCGCGCACGTGCGGGACCCGGGGAACGCCGGGACCGTGCTGCGCTGCGCCGACGCCGCCGGCGCCGAGGCCGTGGTCCTCACCGACGCCTCCGTCGACCTGTACAACCCCAAGGCCGTACGGGCCTCCGTCGGCTCCCACTTCCACCTGCCCGTCGCCGTCGGCGTTCCCGTCGAGCGGGCCGTGGCCGGGCTGCAGGAGGCCGGGGTGCGCATCCTCGCCGCCGACGGGGCCGGGGACCGCGATCTGGACGAGGAGCTGGACAAGGGGACGATGGGCGGCCCGACCGCCTGGGTGTTCGGGAACGAGGCCTGGGGGCTGCCGGAGGAGACCCGCGCCCTCGCCGACGCCGTCGTCCGCGTCCCCATCCACGGGAAGGCCGAGAGCCTGAACCTCGCCACCGCCGCCGCCGTATGTCTCTACGCGTCGGCCCGTGCACAGCGCGCCTCCGGAGGGTGCCGCTCCGTCACCGAGAGCTAGTAGGGTGACCAGCGCGGGGCCCTGCGCCGTCTGAGAGGTGGGGTACGGGGATGAGTGTGGCCGGCACGAGCACCGCGCCGGAAGGACGGGACGCGCGGCGCACATCCGCGCCCCGGCCCGCGGACGGCTGCCCGGGTGTCGATCCCGACCAGCTGCCCGACGGCCTCGTCATCGCCGACGAGAAAGGCCGTGTGACCTGCTTCAACGCCGCCGCCGCGCGGATCACCGCGGTACGGTCCGCCGACGCCCTCGGACAGTCCCTGGAGAAGGTGCTGCCCTTAGAGGACTTGGAGGGCCGCCGCTGGTGGCAGCTCACCGACCCCTACGGCGGGCTGCCGATCCGGGTCCGGCAGCCGGAGCGCAACCTGCTGCTGCCGGGCGGCCGTGAGGTGCTCGTCTCCGCCCGCTATGTGCGGGACGAGCCGCTGGGGCCGGTACGGAGCGTGGTCGTCTCCCTCCGGGACACCGAGGCCCGCCGCCGTACCGAGCGCAGCCACGCCGAGCTGATCGCCACCGTCGCCCACGAGCTGCGCTCCCCGCTCACCTCCGTGAAGGGTTTCACCGCCACCCTGCTCGCCAAGTGGGAACGCTTCACCGACGACCAGAAGCGGCTCATGCTGGAGACCGTCGACGCCGACGCCGACCGGGTCACCCGCCTCATCGCCGAGCTGCTGGACATCTCCCGGATCGACTCCGGCCGGCTGGAGGTGCGCCGCCAGCCCGTGGACATCGGGGCCGCCGTCTCCCGGCACATCCAGGCATACGTCGCCGCCGGCCAGCGCGCCGACCGCTTCCTGCTCCGCATCGAACAGCCGCTGCCCGCCCTGTGGGCCGACCCCGACAAGATCGACCAGGTGCTCAGCAACCTCATCGAAAATGCCGTGCGGCACGGCGAGGGAACCGTCACCATTGACGTGACGCCCACGCCGTCCCCGCGCGAGGGCGAGGACACAGGTACGTCGGTCACGGTGAGCGACGAGGGGCCCGGCATCCCGGAGGAGTCCATGAACCGCGTCTTCACCCGCTTCTGGCGGGGCAGCAAGCGCGGCGGCACGGGCCTCGGGCTGTACATCGTCAAGGGCATCGTGGAGGCCCACGGGGGCACCATCACCGTCGGCCGCGCCGCGAGCGGCGGCGCCGAGTTCCGATTTACGTTGCCCGTGGCGGCCCCGGCGTATCTCGCCTGACGGCCCACGGGCGCATCTGCACACCTCCACCCCGTTAGACTCGGCCTTTGGCACCTTTGTGTCTTCACACGGCCCACCAACGGTCGCGGGGACCATCCGCCAGCCAATCGGAAGCACGGGAAGAGATGTCGGCACCCAATAAGTCGTACGACCCTGTCGAGGTCGAGGCGTTGAAACCGGAAGAGATCGAGCGCATGCGGGACGAGGCGCTCGCCGCCTTCGCCGCCGCGGACTCCCTCGACGCGCTCCACGAGGCCAAGGTCGCCCACACCGGCCCGGCCTCCCCGCTGGCCCTCGCCAACCGCGAGATCGGCGCCCTGCCCCCGCACGCCAAGGCCGAGGCCGGCAAGCGCGTCGGCATGGCCCGCGGCGCCGTGAACAAGGCCCTCGCCGCCCGCCAGGCCGAGCTGGAGGCCGAGCGTGACGCCCGGGTGCTGGTCGAGGAGGCGGTCGATGTCACGCTGCCCTACGACCGCGTCCCGGCCGGCGCCCGGCACCCGCTGACCACGCTCTCGGAACGCATCGAGGACATCTTCGTGGCCATGGGCTACGAGGTCGCCGAGGGCCCGCAGGTCGAAGCGGAGTGGTTCAACTTCGACGCGCTCAACATCGGCCCGGACCACCCGGCCCGCGGCGAGGCCGACACGTTCTTCGTGCAGGGCCCCGACGGCGGCACCGAGTCCGGCCTGGTGCTGCGGACGCACACCTCGCCCGTGCAGATCCGCTCGATGCTCGACCGCGAGCTGCCGGTCTACGTGATCTGCCCGGGTGTCGTCTACCGCACCGACGAGCTGGACGCCACCCACACCCCGGTCTTCCGCCAGGTCGAGTTGCTCGCCGTGGACGAGGGCCTGACCATGGCCGACCTCAAGGGCACCCTGGACCACATGGTCCAGTCCCTGTTCGGCGAGGGCATGAAGACCCGGCTGCGGCCCAACTTCTTCCCCTTCACCGAGCCGAGCGCCGAGATGGACATGCTCTGCTACGTGTGCAAGGGAGAGTCCGTCGGCAACCCGGACCGGCCCTGCCGCACCTGCTCCAGCGAGGGCTGGATCGAGCTGGGCGGCTGCGGCATGGTCAACCCGCGGGTCCTCACGGCCTGCGGTATCGACCCGGAGAAGTACAGCGGCTTCGCCTTCGGGTTCGGCATCGAGCGGATGCTGATGTTCCGCCACAACGTCGAAGACATGCGAGACATGGTCGAGGGTGACATCCGGTTCACCCGGCCGTTCGGGATGGAGATCTGATGCGGGTCCCGCTTTCTTGGCTGCGGGAGTACGTCGACCTGCCGGCGACGGAGACCGGCCGCGACGTCCAGGCCAAGCTCATTTCGGCCGGCCTGGAGGTCGAGACCGTCGAACAGCTCGGCGCCGACCTCAAGGGCCCGCTGGTCGTCGGCCAGGTGCTGACCATCGAGGAGCTGGAGGGCTTCAAGAAGCCGATCCGCTTCTGCACGGTCGACGTCGGCCAGGCCAACGGCACCGGTGAGCCCCAGGAGATCGTCTGCGGCGCCCGCAACTTCGCGGTCGGCGACAAGGTCGTCGTGGTCCTCCCCGGCGCCACGCTGCCCGGCGGCTTCTCCATCGCCGCGCGCAAGACCTACGGCAGGGTCTCGCACGGCATGATCTGCTCCAGCGACGAGCTGGGCATGGGCGACGACGGCGCGCACGGCATCATCGTGCTGCCGCCGGAGACCGAGGTCGGCAAGGACGCCATCGAGCTGCTGGAGCTGGTGGACGAGGTCCTGGACATCGCCGTCACCGCCAACCGCGGCGACTGCCTGTCCATCCGCGGCGTCGCCCGCGAGACCGCCATCGCCTACGGCCTGCCGCTGCGCGACCCGGCCCTGATCGACGTACCGGCCCCGAACGCCTTCGGCTACCCGGTGCAGGTCTCCGAGCCGTTCGGCTGCGACCGCTTCACCGCCCGCACCGTCACCGGCCTGCGCCCCGAGGCCCGCTCGCCGATCTGGCTCCAGCGCCGGCTGCAGAAGGTCGGCATGCGCCCGATCTCGCTCGCCGTCGACGTCACGAACTACGTGATGATGGAGCTGGGCCAGCCGCTGCACGCCTACGACCGCAAGCTGGTCCAGGGCACCATCGGCGTGCGCCGGGCCCAGGAGGGCGAGAAGCTCGTCACCCTCGACGGCTTCGAGCGCAAGCTGCATGCCGAGGACCTGGTCATCACCGACGAGCGCGGCCCGATCGGCCTCGCCGGTGTGATGGGCGGCGCCAACACGGAGATCGCCGACCACGAGGTCACCGAGGACGGCGTGAACGGCACCACCGACGTGGTGATCGAGGCGGCCCACTTCGACCCCGTCTCCGTCGCCCGCACCGGCCGCCGGCACAAGCTGCTGACCGAGGCCTCCCGCCGCTTCGAGCGGGGTGTCGACCCGCAGGCCGCCGCGGCCGCCGCGCAGCGCACCGTGGACCTGCTGGTCCTGCTCGCCGGTGGTACGGCGGAGGCCGGTGTCACCGAGGTCATCGCGCCCTCGGCCCCGCACACCATCACCATCCCGGCCGACCACCCGGACAAGGTGGCGGGCGTCGCCTACGGCCGTGAGACGGTCGTCCGCCGCCTCCAGCAGGTCGGCTGCGACGTGTACGGGCAGGACGAGCTGATCGTCACCGTCCCGTCCTGGCGGCCCGACCTGGCCGACCCGAACGACCTCGCCGAGGAGGTCATCCGCCTCGAGGGCTACGAGAACCTGCCCTCCACGCTGCCCAAGCCCCCCTCGGGCCGCGGCCTCACGCACCGCCAGCGGCTGCACCGCCGGGTCGGCCGGGCGCTGGCCGGCGCGGGCTACGTCGAGGCGCCGAACTACCCCTTCGTCAGCGAGCAGGTCTTCGACCAGCTCGGCCTGGACTCCGACGACCCGGCCCGCCGTGTCGTCAAGCTGGTCAACCCGCTCAGCGACGAGGAGCCCGCGCTCCGTACGACGCTGCTGCCCGGTCTGCTCGGCGCGCTGCGGCGCAACGCCGGCCGGGGCTCGCACGACCTGGCGCTCTTCGAGACCGGGCTGGTGTTCCACCCGCGCGAGGAGCAGCGCGTCGCCACGCGCCTGCCCGTCGACCGGCGTCCCACCGACGAGGAGATCGCCGCGCTGAACGCCGCGCTGCCCGAGCAGCCGCGGCACGTGGCCGTCGTCCTCGCCGGCGCTCGCGAGCAGTCCGGCTGGTGGGGCAAGGGCCGTCCCGCCGACTGGGCCGACGCCGTCGAGGCGGCGCGTGCCGTGGCCCGCGAGGCCGGTACCGAGCTGGTCGTGCGCAAGGGGCAGTACGGTCCCTGGCACCCCGGCCGCTGCGCCGAGCTGGTCGTCGTCACCGACGGCACCGAGCGGGTCGTGGGCCACGCGGGCGAACTGCACCCGCGTGTCCTGAAGGCCCTGGGCCTGCCGGAGCGGACCTGTGCGACGGAGCTGAACCTCGACGCCCTGGAGGCGGCGGGCGACGGTGTCCCGCGGGCGCCGCGGATCTCCGCCTTCCCCGTCGCCACGCAGGACGTCGCCCTCGTGGTCGACCAGTTCGTGCCGCACGCCGACGTGGAGGCCGCGCTGCGTGAGGGCGCGGGGGAACTCCTGGAGTCCATCCGGCTGTTCGACGTGTACGAGAACGCCGAGCAGCTGGGGGACGGGAAGAAGTCGCTGGCGTATGCGTTGCGCTTCCGGGCCGGTGATCGCACGCTGACCGTGGACGAGGCGTCTGCGGCTCGGGACGCCGCGGTCGCCCTCGCGGGCGAGCGTACGGGTGCGGTTCTTCGGGGCTAGTCGCCGTAGGAGGTTCTGTTGTCGGCCGGCTGCGGGTTTTCCGTGGCCGGCCGCGCCCATGCGGTGACCCTGCCGTCAGCTGCATAAATGCAGGCCGGCCGGGGTTGTCTCACTCATTCGGGTGGGAATCGGAGACGATCCGGCCCGCCCGGCTCATGCCGTCGACAGAATCGGACCGGCCTTTCGGGGTCGGTCCGTCTGCTCTGTCAGGGCCCACATGGGGGACCAGAGGCATGATCCGCATCAAGGCACGGGCGCCCACCGGGCGGGCAGTCGTACTGCCCACCGTCTGGGGAGCCGTCGCGGTCGGCTACAAGTTCGGCTGCCCGCTCGCCCAGCAGAACGGGCTCGGGGCGCGCATCGTCACCAGCGCCGTCTTCTTCGCCGTAGGCACCGGCCTCATATTCCATGTCCGCCGCACCCTGCTGCGGGAGCTGCGGCTCGCCCGGCGGGCGGCGCGGGCGGCGCAGAACGTGGTCCTGCGGCCGCTGCCGCCCAGGCTCGAGGGGATCGATGTCGCCGCCGCCCAGCTGTCGGCCGACCGGGGCGCGAGCGTCGGCGGCGACCTGTACGAGGCCGTCGCCACCGAGTACGGGGTCCGGGTGGTGATGGGGGACGTACGGGGGCACGGTCTGGCCGCTCTCGGCACCGTCGCCGCCCTCCTCGGCAGCTTCCGCGAGGCCGCCCACGACGAGCCGGAACTGGGCCGGGTGCTCCGCAGACTGGACCGCGCCCTCGCCCGCCACCTCCGCGAACGCGCCCGGGCGGAGCATCCCGCGAACGGCGCCGCCGATCTCGGCAACCCGGTCGCCGAGGAGTTCGTGACCGTCCTGCTCCTGGAGATCGGCCGGGACGGCGAGCTGCGCGCCCTCGACTGCGGTCATCCCTGGCCGTATCTGGTCAGCGGGACGACGGTCGAACCGCTGGGCTGCGGGGAGCCGCTTCCGCCGCTCGGACCGTTTCCGCTGCCGACGGAGCTGGAGGTCGTGTCCTGCGGCCGACTGCATCCGGGGGAGTCGCTGGTCCTCTTCACGGACGGGGCGGAGGACGCACGGGACACGCACGGCCGGTTCTTCTCGCTGCCCGCGGCGTTGCGCGACGCCGTGAGCGACCAGCCGGTGCCACCGCAGACGGTGCTGCGCACTGTCTTCAGGGCCCTCCTGCACCACACGGCCGGCAGACCGACGGACGACGTGGCGGTCCTGGTCCTCCGGAACGGTCGGACGAGGGGCAGGCTGTCCTGCCCGGGAACCGGGCGACCGGCCACCACACACCGCTAGGGGGTTTTGTTTTGGGGGGGGTGGAACACGGTGCGCCCGAAAAAAACCCCCCACCCCCCACCCAACCGCCCCCCGTCGGGGGGGGGGGGGGAGCGCCTGCCTTCTCC
>NZ_JBVHVI010000014.1:0-38643 GCF_055564915.1 Streptomyces sp. NPDC028928 | reverse complement strand
AAACGAGACGGCGTGGGGTGTTTTCGTCTGGAGGCGTCCGACCCAGACGGACCAAAACAAAACCCCCTAGCCCCCGGCCGAGCCGCCGTCGTTCGAGGGGGAGCCGGCGGCTCGGCCGGTCTCTTGCGAGACACCCCAGTCAACCGGACCGACACGCTCCGCAACAGCGCGCGTACGCCACGGATACGGGCACTCCGTTCACACCCCGTGTGAAGGCGGAGCCACTACGCTGACCGCACCAGGCCACTCGGGGGGCATCCCATGCAGCCCAACACTCTGCTCGACGCCATCCTGGACGAGGCGGGGATCTCGCACGCCGGCCTCGCCGCCCACGTCAACCAGGCGGGCCGCGCCCGCGGTCTCGCGCTGCGGTACGAACACACCGCCGTGGCGCGGTGGTTGAAGGGCCAGCGTCCCCGCGGTCAGGTCCCCGACCTGATCTGCGAGGTGCTCGCGGCCCGGCTCCAGCGGCCCGTCACACTGGACGACATCGGCCTCGGTGTGCCCGGCGAGCCCAGCACCCCGCACGCCGGTTCGCTGGGCGGGTTCGTGGAGCGGGCCACCGCCCTGTGGCGGTCGGACGAGCAGCAGCGGCCCCATGTGCTGGGCGCCCCGGCCGTCACCGGGACCCCGGCCGTGATGCCGGTGTGGGAGTGGGAGAACCCGCCGGAGGATGTCGACGTCTCCCGTGGCGGCCGGCACCCGGTCACCGTGGCCGACATCGAGATGCTGCGGGCCGCCCGGACGCACTACGAGCAGATGTACCGCAAGGCCGGCGGGATCGCGACCCGGACGCGGATCGTCGGGTTCCTCAACGCCGAGGCCGCGCCGCTGCTGCGCGGCAGCTACACCGACGCCACCGGCCGTCAACTGCACCGGGCGACCGGCGGGTTGGTGGCGATCGCCGGCATCTGCGCGTACGACTCCGACGCCCACGGACTCGCCCAGCGCTACTTCCACCAGGCGCTGCGACTGGCGAAGGCCAGCGGGGACCGGGGACTCGGCGCCTATGTGATCGCACTGCTGGTCAACCAGTCGCTGTTCATGCGGGAGTACCGGCAGGCCGTCGCCTTCGCGGAGGCCGCGCTGCGCGCCGCCGGCCGGCACATCACGCCGGCGCTCGCCTCCGACCTGTACGCGATGCAGGCCAAGGCCTACGCCCACCTCGGGGACAGCGGCAGCGCGCTGTCCTGCATCCGGCGCGCGGAGACGGCGGCCGAGCGGATCCGGCGGGGCCACGAGCCCGACGAGACCGGGTACGTGCAGCCCGGTCTGGTCAATGTGCAGGTGGCCGAGGCGCTGCTCAGCCTCGGGGAACTCGCCGCGGCCCGGGAGCACGCGGCGGCGGCCGTCGACAACCCCGCCCACGACCGGGGGCGGGTGCACCGGCTGGCCATGCTCAGCACCATCGAACTGCGCCAGGGCAACGCCGAGAAGGCAGTGGCCACCGCCGTGCGGATGGCGGAGCAGGCACGGGGAATGGAGTCCCAGCGGCTGCGCGACAGACTCCGCGCGGTACGCGAGCATCTGGTGCGCTGCGGCTCGGCCGGCACCGCCGAGGCCGCCGAACTCATCGACGGGGCACTGCGCGTACCGCTGTAGGCCCCGCTGTGGGCACACCGTCCCTGCTGCGATATTGCCACTTACTCGGCGGAAGGTGGCAGAACCGTGCAGTGGACGAAACAGAACGAACAAACGGTGTATGAAAACCGCTGGTTCAGCGTCAATCTCGCAGATGTCGAGCTGCCGGACGGCCGGCACCTGGACCACTTCCTGATCCGGCTGCGCCCCGTGGCGGTGGCCACGGTGGTGAACGAGGCGAACGAGGTGCTGCTGCTGTGGCGGCACCGCTTCATCACCGACAGCTGGGGGTGGGAGCTGGCCGCGGGCGTCGTCGAGGACGGCGAGGACACAGCGAGTGCGGCGGCCAGGGAACTGGAGGAGGAGACCGGCTGGCGGCCGGGGCCCCTGCACCACCTCATGAGCGTGGAGCCGTCCAACGGCCTCACCGACGCCCGGCACCACATCTACTGGTCGGACCGGGGCGAGTACGTCGGGCACCCCGTGGACGACTTCGAGTCCGACCGGCGGGAATGGGTCCCCCTCAAACTCGTCCCCGACCTGATCGCCCGTGGGGAGGTCCCGGCCGCCAACATGGCGGCCGCGTTACTCCTGCTGCACCACCTCAGGCTCGCCGACGGCTAGGCGCCGCCGAACCGGATGGCCTCAACGGCCCAGCGCCTGCCAGACCGTCACCACGAGCGCGCCGAGCGCGGTCAGCGCGGCGAGCGACGGCAGCGGCCAGCGTGCGTGTTCCAGCGAGGCCATCCGGGAGTTCAGCTCGTCCAGCTCCTTGGCGGTCTCCTCGGTGCGGTGACGGAGCAGTGCCAGCCCTCCCTCGACACGGGCGTAGGCCACGTCGAGGCGGCGGCGTAACTCTGCGAGTTCTCCATGGACCACGGGATGCTCGGGTTCGGCGGTCACGGGTCCACTCCTTTCGGTAGTCGAAATGGATGGTTCCGCATCCCTTGCATGCGCATGATGAGTCAACTCGCCTGGTGGGCGCGTGGGGAGCGTGTGTGGCGGGCATATGCGTGCCCGGCGCGCACACGGTGTGTGAAACAGACGGGCCCGGCACCCACCTGGGTGCCGGGCCCGCGGACGTCGCTCTTCGTAATCAGCCGTAGGTGTAGAAGCCCGAGCCGGTCTTCCGGCCCAGCCGGCCCGCCTCGACCATGCGCTGGAGCAGCGGGGGAGCGGCGTACAGCGGCTCCTTGTACTCCGCGTACATCGAGTTGGCGATGGAGACGATGGTGTCCAGGCCGATCAGGTCGGACAGCTTCAGCGGGCCCATCGGGTGGGCGCAGCCCATCTCCATGCCGTTGTCGATGTCCTCGCGGCTCGCGATGCCCGTCTCGAACATCCGGATCGCGGACAGCAGGTAGGGCACGAGCAGCGCGTTGACCACGAACCCGGAGCGGTCCTGGGCGCGGATGGCGTGCTTGCCGAGCACCTTCTCGGCGAAGACCTGGGCCCGGCTGAGGGTGCCCTCGGAGGTGGTGAGCGCCGGGATCAGCTCGACCAGCTTCTGCACCGGCGCCGGGTTGAAGAAGTGGATGCCGACGACGTGGTCCGGGCGGGAGGTGGCGACCGCCAGCTTCACCAGCGGGATGGAGGAGGTGTTGGAGGCCAGGATCGCGTCCGGGCGGGTCACCACCTGGTCGAGCACCTGGAAGATCTCGGTCTTCACCTGCTCGTTCTCGACCACGGCCTCGATCACCAGGTCCCGGTCGGCGAACTCGCCGAGGTCGGTGGTGAAGCTCAGCCGCGCCTGCGTGGCGTCCCGCTCCTCCTCGGTGATCTTGCCGCGCTCGGCGGCCTTGGCCAGGGAGTTGAGCAGCCGGGTACGGCCGATCTCCAGGGCCTCGCCGGTGGTCTCGGCGACCTTCACGTCCAGTCCGGCGCGGGCGCACACCTCGGCGATGCCCGCGCCCATCTGGCCGCAGCCCACGACTCCGACGCGCTCGATGTCGGTCACATCGTCCCCTTCGCTGAGTTCTCAGGCTCGCTGGCAGACCGGGTTCGGCGCCTGCTCCGATCGTGCACGTTACCGTCAAGTATCGATGATCGATCGGCGGGGTGGGGGCATCCTGAAGCGCGGAACGATCCGTGACGGAGCGGATCCGGAGCGTATGGGGGTGTGCCGATGGGGCGCATGTCTCGGCGGACCTTCACCCTGGCCGCCTTGTCCACGCTGGTGTCGGCACCGAGCGCGGCGGCCGCGAGTGCCGTGGACCCGGTTCCCGGCGGCTCCCCGGCCGCGAGCGCCATGGACCCGTCACCGGTCCCGGTCCCGTCCGCCGGTGTGCCGGACCCGTCACCCGTCCCGTCCGAAGGCGTCGCCGTCCCCGCCCAGACCACCGCGCCGCCCCCCGGCCGCCTGCCCCGCGCGAGCGCCGAGATGCGCGGCGTCTGGATCGCCACCGTCGTCAACCGGGACTGGCCCTCGCGGCCCGGGCTCTCGGCGAGCGCGCAGCGCAAGGAGCTGATCGACCATCTCGACCGGGCGGTGCGCGACCGGCTCAACACGGTGATCCTCCAGGTGCGGCCCACGGCCGACGCGCTGTGGCCGTCCCCGTACGAGCCCTGGTCGGAGTACCTCACCGGCACCCAGGGCCGCGACCCGGGCTGGGACCCGCTGGGCACGGCCGTGAAGGAGGCGCACGCGCGCGGTCTGGAACTGCACGCCTGGTGCAACCCGTACCGGATCGCGAACCACACCGACCCCGCCCGGCTGGCCGCCTCGCACCCCGCCCGCAGGCACCCCGACTGGGTGGTGCGCCACGGCGGCCGTCTCTACTACAACCCGGGCCTGCCGGCGGTCCGCGCCTTCGTGCGGGACGCGATGCTCGACGCGGTCGCCCGGTACCCGGTCGACGCCGTCCACTTCGACGACTACTTCTACCCCTACCCGGTCGCCGGGCAGACCTTCGACGACGACGAGGCCTACGACCGCTACGGCGGCGCCTTCTCCAGCCGGGCCGCCTGGCGCCGGGACAACACCGACCAACTGGTGCGGGAGATGGCCGCCGGCATCCAGCGGGTCCGGCCCGGCACCCGGTTCGGGATCAGCCCTTTCGGTGTGTGGCGCAACGCGTCCACCGACTCGCGCGGCTCCGACACCCGGGCGGGCGTCGAGACGTACGACGACCTGTACGCGGACACCCGGAAGTGGGTGCGCAACCACTGGATCGACTACATCGTGCCGCAGCTCTACTGGCACATCGGCCACGCGGCCGCCGACTACGCCCGGCTGGTGTCCTGGTGGGCACAGGTCGCCCAGGGCACGAAGACACACCTGTACGTCGGCGAGGCGCTGTACCGGGCGGGTGCAGCGGGGCAGCCGGCGGCCTGGCAGGACCCGGCCGAGCTGTCCCGGCACCTGACCCTGGCCGCCCGGTACCCGCAGGTGCGCGGGCACGTCTTCTTCGCCGCCAAGGACCTGGCGGCCGATCCGCTCGGGGCCATGGCACGGGTGGTCGCCGACCACTACCGGGAGCCGGCGACATCACCGCGATGACTACTGCTGTTGCTGTTCCCGGTGCTTGACCTGGCAGTCGGGGCCGGGAGACATGATCGCCTCGTGTCCGTCGTCGAAGCGGACGCGGTAGGGCGGGTTGCCGTTCTCGCCCATCACTTCGACCACTTCGGAGACCTGGTCGTGCTGGCCCACCACCCTGCCGTGCTGGACAAGCTTGTCGCCCTTGGATGCGCGCATCTGCCGGCCCTCCTCACGATCACGACCGCTGGGTGACGGCGATGCACACGAGCACGGCCACGGCGGTCAGGGGAGCCGCCGCCGTGAAGCGCTCGCCCAGCAGCAGCGCCGACCACACCAGTGTGAGCAGGGGCTGAGCCAACTGCAACTGGCTGGCCCGGGGGATGCCGATGGCCGCCATGCCCCGGTACCAGACGAGCAGCCCGAGGAACGTCGAACCGATCGCCACCCATACCAGGCCCGCCACTCCGTGGAAGGTCAGGTGCACCGGCTCGTACGCCAGCGCAAGCGCCCCGGCCGGCACGGCCAGCGGCAGGCACAGCACCAGCGCCCAGCCGATGACCTGCCAGCCCGGCATGACCCGGGCCAGCCGGCCGCCCTCGGTGTATCCGGCCGCGCACACCAGCAGGGCCCCGAAGAGAAAGCCGTCGGCCGCGGTGAGCGCGCCGCCGCTCTGGACGACGGTGAAGGTGAGCACGGCCGCCGCGCCGGCCACGGCCGCGAGCCAGAACCGGCGGGAGGGCCGGGCGCCGGTGCGCAGGACCGAGAACACGGCGGTGGTCAGCGGCAGCAGGCCCACCACGACGGCCGCGTGGGCGGTGGTGGACGTCTGCAGGGCGAGCGTGGTCAGCATCGGGAAGCCCAGCACCACGCCGACGGCGACCACGGCCAGCCCGGCCAGATGCCGGCGCGCCGGAGGCCGCACCCCCGCCGCGAGCAGACAGCCGCCGGCGACGAGCGCGGCGAGGACGTCGCGCAGCGCCACCAGCGACCAGGGGCCGAAGCTCTCCAGCCCCCAGGCGGTCGAGGGGAAGGTCAGCGAGAAGGCGACCACGCCGAGTGCGGCCTGGAGGGTTCCCAGTCCCCGGGCCTCCCGGGGAGCGCTGACTGCTATCGGCTTCGCGGTAGTAGCGCTACTCTGTGTTCTCATGCAACAGCGTAGCAGTGTGGGTGAACTGGCGGAACAGCTGCGAAGGGAGCTGGACCGCTACTCTCCTGGTGGAAAGCTGCCGTCGAGCCGGGCCTTGGTCGAGCGGTTCCGGGTGAGTCCGGTGACCGTCTCCCGGGCGCTCGCCCAGCTCGCCGCCGAGGGTCTGGTGGTCACCCGGCCGGGTGCCGGCGCCTTCCGGGCCCGCCCGCGGCCGAAGGAGTCCCCCGCCGGGGACACCTCCTGGCAGGAGGTCGCGCTGAGCGCCGACGGCACCACCGATCTCGTACCGCGCACGGTGGACGCCTCGGGTGTCACGGTCTCGCTGGCCCAGCCGCCGCCCGGGGTGCTGGAGTTCAACGGCGGCTATCTGCACCCCTCCCTCCAGCCCGAGCGGGCCATGGCCGCGGCCCTCGCCCGTGCGGGGCGGCGGCCCGGTGCCTGGGGGAGGCCCCCGCTGGAGGGGCTGCCGGAGCTGCGGGAGTGGTTCGCGCGCGGCATCGGGGGCGCCGTCACCGCGGCCGAGGTGCTGATCGCGGCCGGCGGCCAGGCCGCACTGGCCACCGCCCTGCGCGCGCTCGCCCCGCCCGGCGCACCGGTGCTCGTGGAGTCGCCCACCTACCCGGGCATGCTGGCCCTCGCCCGCGCGGCCGGACTGCGGCCCGTGCCGGTGCCCGTGGACCCCGACGGGGTGCGCCCGGACCTGCTCGCGGACGCCTTCCACGCCACGGGCGCCCGGGTGTTCGTCTGCCAGCCGCTGTTCCAGAACCCGACCGGTGCCGTGCTGGCTCCGGCCCGGCGCCCCGAGGTGCTGCGCATCGCCCGGGAGGCCGGCGCGTTCGTCGTCGAGGACGACTTCGTCCGCCGGCTCGTGCACGCCGACGCGGGCCCGCTGCCCCGCCCGCTGGCCGCCGACGACCCGGACGGTGTCGTCGTCCACGTCGGCTCGCTGACCAAGGCCACCTCGCCCAGCTTCCGGGTGTGCGCCCTGGCCGCGCGCGGCCCGGTGCTGGAACGGCTGCGCGCCATCCAGGTCGTGGACAGCTTCTTCGTCCCCCGGCCGCTGCAGGAGGCCGCCCTGGAACTCGTCGGCTCCCCGGCCTGGCCCCGCCATCTGCGGGCGCTGTCGGCCGAGCTGAAGTCCCGCCGGGACGCCATGACCAGCGCGCTCGCCCGGCACCTGCCCGAGGCCGCCCTGCCGCACATCCCGTCCGGCGGCTACCACCTGTGGCTGCGCCTGCCGGAGGGCACGGACGAGTCGGCCCTGACCGCGGCGGCCCTCCGCGCGGGCGTCGCCCTCGCCCCGGGCCGCCCCTACTTCAGCGCCGAACCCCCCGCCGCCCATCTCAGGCTGAGCTTCGCGGCGGCCGCCGGCACCGGGGAGATCACGGAGGGCGTGCGGCGGCTGCGGGCGGCGTACGACGAGGCGGTGCGAAATCCGTTCGTCACCGAGCGGCCGGGCCTGTGAGGATCACCGCATGAGCGATACACCTGACCTCCCCGAGGGGTACGAGTTCTCCGCCGACTCCGCCCGGGTCGACGTGGACCGCGTGCACGGCTGGCTGTCGTCCGACGCGTACTGGGCGACCGGCCGCCCACGGGAGAAGCACGAGCGGGCGATGGCGTCCTCGCTGAACTTCGGGGTGTACGAGACGCTCTCGGGCGAGCAGGTGGCGTACGCGCGCGTGGTCACCGACCAGGCGCTGTTCGCCTGGCTCGCGGACGTGTACGTCGACCCGTCGGTGCGCGGCAAGGGGCTCGGCACGGCGTTCGTCGCCCGGATCCGCGACCACCTGGAGCCGCTCGGCCTGCGCCGGCTGCTGCTGGCGACGCAGGACGCGCACGGGGTCTACGAGAAGCTGGGCTTCCGGCCGCTGGACCGTCCCGAGCTGTACATGGCGCACACCTTCGGGCAGACGGTCGACGCCTGACCGCACCCATCTCTTGACCTGCTGCTCGGTGGGGCTCACCATCACCGCATGCCACTGAGGGTGACGTTCGTCGCCGCCGCGCGCAGTGCTCCGCTGCTCGCGGAGCGCTTCGAGGACGACCGGCCGCTGGACCAGGGCGGCTGGGACGAGGTACAGCGCGTCGCCGGGGACCTGCTGCCGCTGGCGGCGGCCGAGCTGCGCTACTGCTCGCCGACCCCGCGCAGCCGGGCCACCGGGGACGCGCTGGGGTACGCCCCGCTGGTCCAGCTCGCGCTGCGCGACTGCGACATGGGCCGCTGGCGCGGGCTGACGCTGGGGGAGGCGATGGCCCGGGAGCCGGAGGCGGTGGACGCCTGGCTCGCCGATCCGCGGTCCACCCCGCACGGCGGCGAGTCGCTGCTCGCGTTCATCTCGCGGGTCGGTGGCTGGCTGGACACCCGGCCGGTGGAGGACGGCGGCCGGATCGTCGCCGTGGCCGAGCCGTCGGTGATCCGGGCGGCCCTGGTCTACGCCCTGAAGGCGCCGCCCTCGACGTACTGGAACATCGACGTCCGCCCGCTGTCGACGACCACGGTCACGGGCCGCGGCGGCCGCTGGAACCTGCGCTTCGACGGGTCCCCGGTTCAGCGCTCGCGCGCGTAGTCGGTGCTGAGCACGAGGTCCTTCGCCGGGCCGCCGACCCGCCACACCGTGCGCCAGTGGTCGGCGTCCCGGACGGTGAACTCGCCCCGGTAGAGGTCGGCCGCACAGGGATGGTCGGCGACGTACCGCCCGGTGGTCAGGTCCAGCGCGTGGAAGGGCCGCCCGTCCGCGAACCGCACGTCCGCCCGGCCGGGTACCGGTCCCGGCAGGAACCTCAGTGTCCGCGTCGCCGGCCGCGCCACCCCCTGCCAGATGAAGGTACCGGACTCCTCGTGCAGCAGCCCGCCGCCGTCCAGCGCGCTGAAGACGGTGGTCCCGGTGAAGTGCCCCTCGGCCCCGCTCGCCAGATCCCGCACGTCCCGCTCGACACGCCAGCGCCCGGCCAGGTGGGCCAGGACGTCGGGCACCGGCCAGAACCCGCCCGTCACCGCGCCCTCCGGGACCGCCGGCGCGGACCGTCGGGCGAGTCGGCGGGTGTCTTCCGCTCCGCCTGGGCCCGGATCTCGTGGTGCGCGGCGTGACTCGTGGCGCGGAACGCCTCCTCGTACGCGGCCAGTGCCGCCCCCACACCCCCGCCCGCCGCGCCCCGGCGCCGGATCACGCGCGCGAGCCAGGTGAGAAGGCCAAGCACGGCGGCGAAGAAGCCGAACACGCTCACGTACGGCACCCACCCATCCATACCCCGGAGCTTACGCGCCGCGCTCTGCCCGCCCCATTGACGTGCTCATACCCCTTCCCTATCGTGCGTTCGAAGTGCTGACCAACGTCTGATATTTCGAACATCACGAGCCGCGGAGTATCCATGTCACGCACCGCCCGCTGGAGACTCGGCCTGGGAACGAGCGCCGTCCTGCTCGCCACGGCCGCCCTCCCCGCCCCCGCCCACGCCGAGGACGTCACCGACTACACGATCACCGTCGACCCCTCCGCCACCGGACCGAAGATCGACAAGACGATGTACGGCGTCTTCTTCGAGGACATCAACCGTGCCGCCGACGGCGGCCTGTACGCCGAACTCGTCCAGAACCGGTCCTTCGAGTACTCCACCGACGACAACAAGGCGTACACCCCGCTGACCGCGTGGACGGTCTCCGGCACCGCGCAGGTCGCGAACGACTCCGGCCGTCTGAACGACCGCAACCGCACCTACCTCTCCCTGGCCGCCGGTTCGTCCGTCACCAACGCCGGCTACAACACCGGCATCGCCGTGCAGGACGGCAAGACGTACGACTTCTCGGTGTGGGCCCGCGCCGAGGCCGGCAGCACGCTCACCGTGACCCTTGAGGACTCCGGCGGCGCCCTCGCGACCGCCCGGCGGATCGCCGTGAAGAAGGGCGGCTGGGCCCAGTACAAGGCCGCTTTCACCGCCACCCGCACCAGCACCGCCGGCCGGCTCACCGTGGCAGCCGATGCCGCGACGAGCCTGGACATGGTGTCCCTCTTCCCGCGCGACACCTACCAGCACGAGCCCAACGGCCTGCGCAAGGACCTCGCCGAGAAGGTCGCCGCCCTGCACCCCGGCTTCGTCCGCTTCCCCGGCGGCTGCCTGGTCAACACCGGCTCCATGGAGGACTACAGCGAGGCCTCCGGCTGGCAACGCAAGCGCTCCTACCAGTGGAAGGACACCATAGGCCCGGTCGAGCAGCGCGCCACCAACTCCAACTTCTGGGGCTACAACCAGAGCTACGGCCTCGGCTACTACGAGTACTTCCGGTTCGCCGAGGACATCGGTGCCATGCCGCTGCCCGTCGTCCCGGCCCTGGTCACCGGCTGCGGCCAGAACAAGGCCGTCGTCGACGACGCCCTGCTGAAGCGGCACATCCAGGACACCCTCGACCTCATCGAGTTCGCCAACGGGCCCGCCTCCTCGACGTGGGGCAAGGTGCGCGCCCGGATGGGCCACCCCAAGCCCTTCCACCTCACCCACATCGAGGTCGGCAACGAGGAGAACCTGCCGAACGAGTTCTTCGCCCGCTTCCAGCAGTTCCGCGCGGCCGTCCAGGCGAAGTACCCGGACATGCAGGTCATCTCCAACTCCGGGCCCGACGACTCCGGTTCGACCTTCGACACGGCCTGGAAGCTCAACCGGGACGCCAAGGTCGACATGGTCGACGAGCACTACTACAACAGCCCGCAGTGGTTCCTGCAGAACAACGACCGCTACGACTCCTACGACCGCTCCGGCCCGAAGGTCTTCCTCGGCGAGTACGCCTCCCAGGGCAACGCCTTCAAGAACGGCCTCGCCGAGGCGGCGTACATGACCGGCCTGGAGCGCAACGCGGACGTCGTCAAGCTCGCCTCCTACGCCCCGCTCTTCGCCAACGAGGACTACGTCCAGTGGAGCCCGGACATGGTGTGGTTCAACAACCACGCCTCCTGGGGCTCGGCGAACTACGAGGTCCAGAAGCTGTTCATGACCAACGTGGGCGACCGGGTCGTGCCGAGCACGGCCACCGGCACCCCGAGCCTGAGCGGGCCCATCACGGGCGCGGTCGGCCTGTCCACCTGGAACACCAGCGCCGCCTACGACGACGTGCGGGTCACCGGCGCCGACGGCGGCACGCTGCTCGGCGACGACTTCTCCGGTGACGCCTCGCGGTGGACCCACACCGGCACCGGCAGCTGGAGCATCCAGGACGGCCAGTACGTCCAGACGAACGACGCCGCCGAGAACACCATGGTCCAGGCCGGCGACCCGTCCTGGCACGACTACGACCTGCATGTGAAGGCCACCAAGAAGTCCGGCAGGGAGGGCTTCCTCGTCGCCTTCGGCGTCAAGGACACCGGCACCTACTACTGGTGGAACCTCGGCGGCTGGAACAACACCCAGTCGGCGGTCGAGCAGGCCGTGGACGGCGGCAAGTCCACGCTGATGTCCAAGGCCGGGTCGGTCGAGACCGGCCGCGCCTACGACATCGACATCAAGGTGCGCGGCCGCCACGTGACCCTGTACCTCGACGGCGAGGAGTGGGGGAGCTTCACCGACGACAAGCCGGCCGAGCCGTTCCGCCAGGTCGTCACCCGGGACGCGAAGACCGGCGAGCTGATCGTCAAGGTCGTCAACGCCCAGTCGTCCGCCGCCCGGACGGCCGTCGACCTCGGCGGGGCGAAGGTGGCGTCCCGGGCCAAGGTCACCACGCTCGCCGCCGCGCCCGACGCGGTGAACACCGAGACGTCCACCGCGGTCGCCCCGCGGACGTCCACGTTCACCGGGGTCGCGAGGAAGTTCACCTACACCTTCCCGGCGAACTCCGTCACCTTCCTGCGGATCAAGCAGAGGTAGCCGCGGGCGCGGGCCGCTGCCCCACCGGCAGCAGCCCGCGCTCGGCGAACACCTTCTTCGCGGCGAAGGTCGCATTCAGCGCCTTCGGCATCCCGCAGTACACGGCGGAGTGCAGCAGCGCCTCGGTGATCTCCTCGGGCGTGAGCCCCACGTTCAGGGACGCGTTCACGTGCACGTCCAGCTGGGCCTCGCAGCCGCCGAGCGCGGTGAGCATGCCCAGGGTGACCAGCTGGCGGTCGCGCGGGGCGAGCCCGGGCCGGTCGTAGATCTCCCCGAAGGCCCAGGCGACGACCTGGTGCCCCAGCTCGGGGCTGATGTCGGCGAGCGAGTCCACGACCCGCTGCCCGGCCTCGCCGTCGACCTTCCGCAGGACCTCCAGGCCGTGGGCGAAACGCTGGTCCCGAGTGCTGCTCTGCTCGTTGCTCATGCCGGAACCGTAGGAGTTGGAGCGCACTCCAACGCAAGTGCGCTCAGTCGCCGAAGTACCGCTGCGCCGCCCGCACCCCCTCCACCAGCGCGTCGACCTCCTCCAGGGTGTTGTAGACGTAGAAGCTCGCCCGCGTGGTCGCCGGGATGCCGTACCGCTTCACGATCGGGCGGGCGCAGTGGTGGCCGACGCGGACGGCGACGCCCCGCTCGTCCAGCACCTGGCCGACGTCGTGCGGGTGGATGCCGTCGACCGTGAAGGAGACCGCCGACCCGCGGTCGGTGACGTCGGCGGGGCCGACCACCCGGACCCCGGGCACCTCGGCCAGCAGCTGAAGGGCGCGGGCGGTGAGCGTCTCCTCGTACGCCGCCACCTCCGCCATGCCGAGCCGCTCCAGGTACTCCACCGCCGCCGCGAGCCCCACCGCCTGCGCGGTCATCGGCACGCCCGCCTCGAAGCGCTGCGGCGGCGGCAGGAAGGTGGTGCGGTCCATCTCCACGATCTCGATCATCGAGCCGCCGGTGAGGAACGGCGGCAGGCCGGCGAGCAGCCCGGCGCGGCCCCACAGCACACCGATGCCGTTCGGGCCGAGCATCTTGTGTCCGGAGAAGGCGAGGAAGTCCGCGCCCAGCTCGCGTACGTCGACCGGCCGGTGCGGGACGGACTGGGCTCCGTCCACGACCACGACGGCGCCGTGGGCGTGCGCGCGGTCGGCGAGCGCGCGCACCGGGTTGAGCGTGCCGAGGACGTTGGACTGGTGGGTGAGGGCGAGCACCTTCGTACGTTCGTCCAGCAGCTCCTCTGCGCGGGACAGGTCGAGGCGGCCCTCGCCGGTGAGGGCGAACCAGTCCAGCGTCGCGCCCGTCCGCCCGGCGAGCTGCTGCCAGGGCACCAGGTTCGCGTGGTGCTCCATCTCGGTGACCACGATCCGGTCGCCGGGGCCGAGCCGGCCGGCGTTGCCGAGGGCGTAGGCGACCAGGTTGATGCCCTCGGTGGTGTTCTTGGTGAAGACCACCTCGTCGTCGGCCGCGCCGATGAACCGGGCCACCGTGTGCCGCGCCTGCTCGTACGCCTCCGTCGCCTCGCCCGCCAGCTGGTGCGCCCCGCGGTGCACGGCCGCGTTGCGCGTGAGGTAGAACTCCCGCTCGGCGTCCAGGACCTGGAGCGGCTTCTGGGTGGTCGCCCCGGAGTCCAGGTAGACGAGCGGGGCGCCGCTCGCCACGGTCCGCTCCAGGATCGGGAAGTCCTTGCGCAGCGCGTCCACGTCGAAGCCCACGACGGCTCACCTCTCACGGTTTCGTACTCGGTTCTCCGTGAGGCACGCTAAGCCTTCCTCACGGAGAACCGCAAGGATTACCATGAGAGCGTGGATCATGAGTCACCCGTCTACCTGCACCAGCTCCCGGTCCCCGGCGAAGACCGGTACGCCTCGCTGGCACTGGTCAACACGCGGTTCACGGTCAGCCACGGCCAGGTCGACCTGCTGGACGACACCGAGGCCGCACACCTGTGGCTGGTCCGGCACGCCCTGCTGCCCGACCGGGTGACCCTGAACGGCAGGCAGTCCGGCCGGCTCCGCGCCCTGCGTGAGGCGCTGCGGGCCCTCTTCGCGGCCCGGGCCGGCGGCACCCGGCCGCCCGCCGGTGCCCTCGACACCCTCAATGCCGCGCTCGCCGCCGCCCCCGCCACCCCCCGGCTGGCCTGGAGCGCCGACGGCCCCCGGCGCGACGACCTCCCCGACTCCGGCAACCCGGCCGCCGCCGCGCTCTCCCAGCTCGCCGAGGACGCCACCGACCTGCTCACCGGCGTCGACGCGGACCAGCTCACCGAGTGCGCCGCCCAGGGCTGCGCCCGCTGGTTCCTGCGCTCCCACGGCGCCCGCCGCTGGTGCACCACCAAGTGCGGCAACCGGGTCCGGGCGGCCCGGGCCTACGCGGCCCGCAAGGCCGGTTCACCTTAACAACACCTCGCGGAAATCCACCGTTTTCCGAAGCGCCCCGGAATTCACGCGGTGTTTCCCGTATTCGGAGGAAGTCGCCTCACTTTTTGGTGAGCGCACAACCATGTGGAAACAGCCCCCGTCTAAGTCGGCGAAATCACCGGAATGAATTCGCTGGGGGCCTTCCGCGCAATGGACCGCTCGACCTCACCGGATGTGCCGCGCCGGGCCGCCGCCCTGCTCGCCGCGGCCGTCACGGTCACCGCCTTCTGCGCCGGTGACATCCTCGCGCGCAGCTATCCCTTCGGCCCCCGCACCCGCAGCGTCAACGACCTCGGCAACCAGTACGTGCCCTTCCACGCCCACCTGTGGGACCTGCTGCACGGCAGGGCCCAGGGCGGCCTCCTCGTCAACTGGCAGTCCGGCTACGGCGCGAGCTTCCTGCCCGACCTCGGCACCTACCTCGGCAGCCCCTTCGCCCCGCTCGTCGCCCTCTTCCCACGCGACGAGATCGACCTCGCCGTCTACACCGTCACCCTGCTGAAGACCGCCTCCGCCGCCGCGGCCATGGCCTGGTTGCTGCTCACCCTGCGCCCCGGCCGCTGGTGGGCGGCGGGCCTGCTCGGCGCCTCGTACGCGCTGTGCGGCTGGAGCCTGGCCGACGCCTCCTACAACCCGATGTGGCTCGACGGCCTCATCGCGCTGCCCCTGCTGTGCCTGGTCGGCGAACGGGCGCTCAGCGGGCGCCGGCTCTGGCCCGGCGTCCTGATCGTCGCGCTCGCCTGGACCGCCAACTTCTACACCGCCTACATGGCCACCCTCGGCGCCGCCCTGGTCCTGCTGCTGCGCCTGCTGCTCACCCGCCCGCCCCGCCGGCGGGTCCTCGCCACGGCCGGCCGCGCCGGCCTCACCGCCGCCCTCGGCGTGGGCCTCGCCGCCCCGCTCGTGACGGTCGTCTACCTCGGCACGAAGCACGCCTACCCGGGCCGCGTACGCCAGTTCGCTCCCGTGCCCGCCGAGGACGTCGCCGCCCGGCTGCTGCCCGCCGCCTACGGCTTCGGCTCCCCGGCCCTCTACGTCGGCCTCACCGCCCTGCTCCTCGCGCTCGCGCTGCCCTTCCACCGGGCGGTCCCGGTCCCGGTCCGCGCCGGCTGGACGGCACTGGTGCTCGCGGTGGCCCTGTCCCTCCAGTGGGGCCCCACCCACCTGGTCTGGCACGCCTTCGCCACCCCGCAGGGCAGCCCCTACCGGCAGGCGTTCGTGCTGTGCGGCCTGCTGGTGACCGCCGCCTGGCACGCCGTGGCGTACGGCCCTCCCGACCGGCGCGCCCTCGGCCCCGCGACCGCGCTGCTGGTCCTGGCCGTCGCCGTCGCGAGCCGCAGCACGCTGGTCCGGCCGTACACCTGGCTCGTGCTGCCGCTCGCCCTCGCGGGCGCCCTCGGCGGGCTGGTCCTTCTGGGCCGCGCCGGGCAGCGCCCCCGGCTGGCCGGGCTGGCCGTCGTCCTCCTGCTCGGCGCGCAGGTCGGCGAGACCGCCGCCACCTCGGCCGTGGCCACCCGGCTGCGCCTGGGGCACCTGGACGACTACGCGCCCTGGGGTGAGCGGCAGCAGACGCAGGCGGCGGCGATCGCGGGGGCCGACGGCTGGCCCCGCTACCGCACCGACCCCGGCCGCGAGCAGACCGTCGGCAACGATCCGCTGCTGGTGGGCGGCGAGGGCGCCCAGTACTACAGCAGCCTGACCTCGGACGTCCTCAGCCGCACCCTCACCGCGCTGGGCGACGGCTGGACCTCGCGCGGCCGCAACGTGCAGAGCCTGGACAACGCCGTCACGGACGTCGTCTTCTCCGTCGGCGCCCGGGTGCACTCACCGCCCGACCCGCACCAGAAGCACCAGCTCCCGGGCGGCGGACCGGTGCGCGTCACCCGGCGGGACGTGCCGCCCCTGGTCACCGTGCGGTCCGGCCCCGACCAGCGGCCCTTCGGACCGTCGCCGTACCGCAACCAGGAGCTGCTGCTCGGCAGCCGCGTCTACACCGTCCCCCGCGTCACCGTCCGCGACGACGGCGGGCGGCCGCTGCCGGGCGGCCGCGTCGGCACCGGGAACGCCCTGGCCCGGCCCACGGTCACCGCCCGGTGCCCGGCCGGCACCCAGGTGTACCTGTGGGCCCCGCACTTCTCCGGCAGCGCACGGCTCGACGGCGGAACGCCGGCCCGGTTCCGTTTCGAGTTCCCGCGCAACCGCGCCGCCATGGAGCCGCTCGGCACCGCCCCCGCCTCCGGGCGGCTGCGCATCGCGCTGCGGCCGGACAAGCCCGGCCGCGTCCCGTCCGGCGCCGTCGGCTGCCTGGACACGGCCCGGCTGGACACGGCCGCCGCCCGGCTGAAGGCGACCGGCGCCACCGAGGTGACCGTCTCCGACGGCACCGTACGGGCCGCCCTGCCCGCCGGCAGCGGGGGCATCGCGGTCGTCGCGGCACCCCGCATCGCCGGCTGGCGGTGCGCCACCGGCGACGGACCCGAGCGGCCCGCCGGTGACTTCCACGGCCTGATCGCCGTACCGCTCGACGGCACCGCCACCCGCCTGACCTGCACCTTCCACCCACCCGGCCTGCGACTGGGCCTGACCGTGGGCGCGGCCTCGCTGTTCGCCCTCGTCCTGCTCACCGCCGTCGCCGCCGTCCGCCGCCGGCGCGTCCCGGCGCCGCCCACGACCACTTCACCGCGCGAGCGCGTGACCACCGCTTCCTGACCGCGCCCAGGGGGGACCCCGCATGCTGATATCGATCGTCGCGCCCTGCTACAACGAGGAGGACGTCCTCGCCCGCTTCCACGAGGAGGTGCAGAAGGTCGCCGAGGAACTGCTGCCCCTCGGCCACGACATGGAGTTCGTCTACGTGGACGACGGCAGCCGGGACCGCACGCTCGCCGTCCTGAAGGACCTCGCGGACCTCGACTCCCGGGTGCGCTACGTCTCTTTCAGCCGCAACTTCGGCAAGGAGGCGGCCCTGCTCGCCGGCCTCCGGCACGCCTCGGGCGACTCCGTGATCGTCATGGACGCTGACCTCCAGCATCCGCCCGCGCTGATCAAGCGCATGGTCGAGCTGCGCGAACAGGGTCACGACCAGGTCATCGCCAAGCGCACCCGGACCGGCGACCGGTTCACCCGGACCCTCACCGCGCGCCTGTACTACCGGCTCGTCAACCGCCTGGTCGACGTCGAACTGGCCGACGGCGTCGGCGACTTCCGGCTGCTGTCCCGGCGGGTGGTGGACGCGGTGCTGGCCCTCACCGAGTACAACCGCTTCTCCAAGGGCCTGTTCGCCTGGGTGGGCTTCCCGAGCACCACCTTCGAGTACCAGAACGCCGCGCGGGAGGCCGGGCGCAGCTCGTGGAACCTGCGCGGGCTGCTCAACTACGGCCTCGACGGCCTGCTCTCCTTCAACAACCGCCCGCTGCGCGCCGCGCTCTGGCTCGGCGTGGGCCTGCTGCTGTGTGCGGGCCTGTACACCGGCTGGATCGTGGGCGCCGCGCTCGTCAACGGCGTCCAGACCCCCGGCTATGTGACCATCATCACCGCCGTGACCGCCCTCGCGGGCGTGCAGATGGTCATGCTGGGAGTCATCGGGGAGTACACCGGCCGCATCTACTACGAGGTGAAGGGGCGTCCGCACTTCCTGGTGAAGGCGACCAATGTGGAACGGACGAAAGATCTCATCCCCTGATGTCGAGACAGCTGCCGAGGCAGATTCTGACCTTCGCGGTGGTGGGCGCCGTCAACACGGCCACCTACTACTGTCTTTACCTGTTGTTCCTGACCTGGCTGCCCTATCTCGCGGCGCACATCCTGGCTTTTCTGCTCAGCATGATCGGGTCTTTTTTCCTGAACGCGCGCTTCACCTACCGGACGCGGCCCACCTGGCGGAAATTCCTGCTGTTCCCGCTGACCAACGTCACCAATTTCCTGATCACGACGGCGGGTGTCTACGTGATCGTGGACGTGCTGCACGCCGGAAGCCGCTTCGCCCCGCTGCTCGCCTCGGCGGCGGCCGTCCCGGTCACCTTCGTCGTCTCGCGCTGGGTGATGCTCCCGAAGGCGATTGCATAAACGTGCAGCGATACGTATAGTCATGCCATCCAGAGGAGGGTGGACATGGCAGTACGTGCGGCGGTGGCCGGAGCGAGCGGATACGCGGGCGGAGAGGTCCTGCGCCTGCTCCTCGCGCACCCCGAGGTCGAGATCGGTGCCCTGACCGGCAACTCCAACGCGGGACAGCGGCTCGGCGCGCTCCAGCCGCACCTGCTGCCGCTGGCCGACCGCGTGCTGGCAAAGACCACGCCCGAGGCGCTCGCCGGGCACGACGTGGTCTTCCTCGCGCTGCCGCACGGACAGTCCGCCGCCGTCGCCGAGCAGCTCGGCCCCGACGTCCTCGTGATCGACATGGGCGCCGACTTCCGGCTGAAGGACCCGGCCGACTGGGAGACCTTCTACGGCTCCGAGCACGCCGGCACCTGGCCCTACGGCCTCCCCGAACTCCCGGGCGCCCGCGCCGCGCTCACGGGGTCCAAGCGCATCGCGGTGCCCGGTTGCTACCCCACCGCCGTCTCCCTCGCCCTCTTCCCGGCCTACGCGGCCCGGCTCGCCGAGCCCGAGGCGGTGATCGTCGCCGCGTCCGGCACCTCCGGCGCGGGCAAGACGCCCAAGCCGCACCTGCTCGGCAGCGAGGTCATGGGCTCCATGTCGCCGTACGGCGTCGGCGGCGGCCACCGGCACACCCCCGAGATGATCCAGAACCTCAGCGGGGTCGCGGGGGAGCGGGTCGCCGTCTCCTTCACACCGACCCTCGCGCCGATGCCCCGCGGGATCCTCGCGACGTGCAGCGCGTCCGCTGTCGAGGGGGTGACCGCGGAGTCCCTGAGGGCCGCGTACGAGAAGGCCTACGCCGACGAGCCCTTCGTCCACCTGCTCCCCGAGGGCCAGTGGCCGACGACGGCATCCGTCCACGGTTCCAACGCCGTTCACGTGCAGGTCGCGTACGACGCCGCCGTGGGCCGCATCATCGCGATCAGCGCCATCGACAACCTGACCAAGGGCACCGCGGGCGGTGCCGTCCAGAGCATGAACCTCGCCCTGGGTCTCGCCGAGACCACCGGGCTTTCCACGATCGGAGTCGCACCGTGAGTGTCACGGCAGCCAAGGGATTCACGGCGGCGGGCATCGCCGCCGGGATCAAGGAGAACGGCAACCCCGACCTGGCCCTCGTGGTCAACGACGGGCCCCGCCGTGCCGCCGCGGGCGTCTTCACCTCCAACCGCGTGAAGGCCGCGCCGGTGCTGTGGTCCGAGCAGGTCCTCAAGAGCGGCCAGGTCTCGGCGGTCGTCCTCAACTCCGGTGGCGCCAACGCCTGTACCGGCCCGAAGGGTTTCCAGGACACCCACGCCACCGCCGAGAAGGCCGCCGAGGTGCTCGGCCGCGGCGCCATCGAGGTCGCCGTCTGCTCCACCGGCCTCATCGGCGTCCTGCTGCCCATGGACAAGGTCCTCAAGGGCGTGGAGACGGCCGCCGCCCTGCTGAGCGAGCACGGCGGCGAGAAGGCCGCCATCGCCATCAAGACCACCGACACCGTCCACAAGACGTCCGTCGTCACCAAGGACGGCTGGACCGTGGGCGGCATGGCCAAGGGCGCCGGCATGCTCGCCCCGGGCCTCGCCACCATGCTGGTCGTCCTCACCACCGACGCCGACCTCGGCAACGAGGACCTCGACAAGGCGCTCCGCGCCGCCACCAAGGTCACCTTCGACCGCGTCGACTCCGACGGCTGCATGTCCACCAACGACACCGTCCTGCTGCTCGCCTCTGGCGCCTCCGGCATCACCCCGGACCACGCCGAGTTCGCCGAGGCCGTGACGCAGGTCTGCCACGACCTCGGCCGGCAGCTCATCGGCGACGCCGAGGGCGCCAGCAAGGACATCAAGGTCGAGGTGATCAACGCGGCCAGCGAGGACGACGCCGTCGAGGTGGGCCGCTCCATCGCCCGCAACAACCTCCTCAAGTGCGCGATCCACGGCGAGGACCCCAACTGGGGCCGTGTCCTCTCCGCGATCGGCACCACGAAGGCCGCCTTCGAGCCGGACCAGCTCAACGTCGCCATCAACGGCGTCTGGGTGTGCAAGAACGGGTCCGTCGGCGAGGACCGGGACCTGGTCGACATGCGCTACCGCGAGGTCCACATCGTCGCCGACCTCGCCGCGGGCACCGAGACCGCGACCATCTGGACCAACGACCTGACCGCCGACTACGTGCACGAGAACAGCGCCTACTCCTCATGAGCACTCGCAAGCACACCGCGCTGCCCAAGGCACAGATCCTCATCGAGGCGCTGCCCTGGCTCACCCGGCACCGCGGCAAGACCGTCGTCATCAAGTTCGGCGGCAACGCCATGGTGAACGAGGAGCTGAAGGCCGCCTTCGCCCAGGATGTCGTCTTCCTCCACCACGCCGGCCTCAAGCCCGTCGTCGTGCACGGCGGCGGCCCGCAGATCAGCGCCGCCCTCGACAAGCACGGCATCGTCACCGAGTTCAAGGCGGGCCTGCGCGTCACCACCGAGGACGCCATGGACGTCGTCCGCATGGTGCTCGCCGGACAGGTGCAGCGCGAGCTGGTCGGCCTGCTCAACCAGCACGGCCCGCTCGCCGTCGGCCTCACCGGCGAGGACGCGCACACCATGACCGCCACCAAGCACACCCCCGAGATCGACGGGGAACCGGTCGACATCGGCCGGGTCGGCGAGATCACCGCCATCGACACGGGCGCCATCCAGGCGCTGCTGGCCGACGGCCGGATCCCGGTCGTCTCCTCGATCGCCCGCTCCGAGGACGACGGACATGTCTACAACGTCAATGCTGATACGGCGGCTGCGGCACTCGCTGCTGCACTGGGCGCCGAGACCCTCATGGTCCTCACCGACGTCGAGGGCCTCTACGAGGACTGGCCGAACTCCGACGAGGTGATCAGCCGCCTCACCGCCTCGCAGCTGGAGAAGCTGCTGCCGGAGCTGAGCTCCGGCATGGTGCCGAAGATGGAGGGCTGCCTGCACGCCGTACGCAACGGCGTGACCAACGCCCGCGTCATCGACGGCCGGGTCCAGCACTCGATCCTGCTGGAGATCTTCACGGACGAAGGCATCGGCACCATGGTCGTGCCCGACGCGATTCCGGACGAACAGGGGGAGTCATGAGCAACCAGGAGCTGACCCAGCGGTGGCAGGGCGCCCTCATGGACAACTACGGCACCCCGCGCCTGCCCCTGGTGCGCGGTGAGGGTGCCCGGCTGTGGGACGCCGACGGCAAGGAGTACCTCGACTTCGTCGGCGGTATCGCCACCAACGCCCTCGGCCACGCCCACCCGGCGATCGTGGAGGCCGTCACCCGGCAGATCGGCTCCCTCGGCCATGTCTCCAACCTCTTCATGGCCGAGCCGACCATCGCGCTCGCCGAGCGGCTCCTGACGCTCTTCGGCCGCGAGGGCCGCGTCTTCTTCTGCAACTCCGGCGCCGAGGCCAACGAGGCCGCCTTCAAGATCGGCCGGCTCACCGGGCGCACCCACGTCGTCGCCACCGAGGGCGGCTTCCACGGCCGTACGATGGGCGCCCTCGCGCTCACCGGCCAGCCCGCCAAGCAGGACCCCTTCCGGCCGCTGCCCGGGGACGTCACCCACGTCCCGTACGGCGACGCCCAGGCGCTGGCCGCCGCGGTCACCGAGGAGACCGCCCTGGTGATCATCGAGCCGATCCAGGGCGAGAACGGCGTGGTCGTGCCCCCGGCCGGCTACCTCAAGGCGGCCCGCGCGATCACCGCCGCCACCGGTGCGCTGCTGGTCCTGGACGAGGTGCAGACCGGCGTCGGCCGGACCGGCACCTGGTTCTCCTACCAGGCCCACGAGGGCGTGCTGCCCGACGTCGTCACCCTCGCCAAGCAGCTGGGCGGCGGGCTGCCGCTCGGCGCGACCGTGGCCTTCGGCCGCGCCGCCGAACTGCTGCGGCCCGGCCTGCACGGAACCACCTTCGGCGGCAACCCCGTCGCCTGCGCCGCCGGGCTCGCCGTGCTGGACACCATCGCGAACGACGGCCTGCTCGACAACGTCAAGCGGCAGAGCGAGCGGCTGCGGGGCGGAATCGAGGCCCTGAACCACCCGTTGATCGACTATGTCCGGGGCGCGGGCCTGCTCCTGGGTATCGTGCTCACCGGGCCGCGCGCACCGCAGGTGCAGCAGGCGGCCCAGGAGGCCGGGTTCCTGGTGAACGCGCCCGCCCCCGACGTCGTACGGCTCATGCCGCCGCTGAATCTCCGCGACGACGAGGCGGGCGCGCTGCTCCGGGCGCTGCCCGGCATCCTCGACGCAGCCCACCCTGTGGATGGGGACGGACGATCCGGAGAATGAGACGACGATGAGCGAGGCGCAGGACCACGAGCCGGCGGCGGGCGCCGGGCCAGCAGTGCCCCAGACCCGCACCGCACGGCACCGCCGGATCGTGGACATCCTCAACCGGCAGCCGGTGCGGTCGCAGAGCCAGCTGGCGAAGCTGCTCGCCGACGACGGGCTGAACGTCACACAGGCGACGCTCAGCCGGGATCTCGACGAGCTGAACGCGGTGAAGATCCGCAACACCGACGGCGACCTGATCTACGCGGTGCCGAGCGAGGGCGGCTTCCGCACGCCGCGCGCCCCGCTGGGGGAGTCGGCGAAGGAGGAGCGGATGCGGCGGCTCTCCCAGGAGCTGCTGATCTCCGCGGAGGCCTCGGCGAACCTGGTGGTCCTGCGCACCCCGCCCGGCGCCGCCCAGTTCCTCGCCTCCGCCATCGACCAGGCGGAGCTGCACGACATCCTGGGCACCATCGCCGGCGACGACACGCTGTTGCTGATCAGCCGGAACCCCACCGGGGGTCAGGCGCTCGCGGACCATCTGCTGCGGCTGGCGCAGAACGGGCACTGACCGCGTGCGGGGCCCGGCCGGCCGACGCAGAATGGGCATGTGATCTTCCGCGGCGAGCGGTCAGAGGGACGGGCAATCCCCTGGCGGCCGTCGAACGTATACAGAGGTGTGTCGGGAAACCGGTTCCCCGTCGGCCGCCTCCCGGATGAGGCTCTGCTGTCCGGGCTGGCCGCCGGAGATCCGGAGCTGGCTGTGATCTTCGTACGGAGGTTCCAGCATCGGGTCTTCGGCGTGGCGATGGCCGTCACCGGGGACCAGCAGCTCGCCGAGGACGTCGCCCAGCAGACGTTCGAACGCGCGTGGCGTCATGCCCAGATCTACGACTCGCGCCGCGGGTCGGTCATGACCTGGCTGACGACCATCGCGCACAACCTGGCCATCGACGCCGTCCGTGCCCGGCGGACGGAGCCGATGGCACCCGAGGACCTCGAGGATCTGCTGGACGCCGTCACCGCGACCCCCGAGGAGTGGGCACTGGCCGACGAGGCCTCCGCCCAGGTCCGGGCCGCCCTGGCCCGGCTGCCACGGGAGCAGGCCAGGGCGCTGATGATGGCCGGCATCTACGGCATGACGGCCCAGCAGGTCGCCGACGCGGAACGGATCCCGCTGGGTACCGCCAAGACGCGGATCAGGACGGCGATGGCACGGCTGCGCACCACCGTCGCGTCGGCGAAGCGAGGCGACCATGTCCAGTGACGCGAACTGCGAGAGGCTGCGGGAGGTCGGCCCCGAGCTGGCGCTGGGCGTGCTGCCCGGCCGGGAGCGGGCCGAGGCGGTCGCCCATCTGGACCGGTGCGCGGACTGCCGGGAGTACGTCCGGCAACTGACCCGGGTCGGCGACCGGCTGGTCGGCCTGCTGCCGGACCGCGAGCCGCCGCCCGGCTTCGAGAACCGCGTGGCGCGCGGCCTCGCCCAGCAGGCCACGGCGCCCGAGGGGCAGCGGCCGGCCCGCGCCCCCGGCCGCTCGCGCCGCGGCCTGCGCCACGGCGCCCGCCGGGTCCGGGTCCGGGTCGCCGCGGCCGGTGCCGCGTTCGCCGTCGCCGTCGGATTCGCCGGCTGGGCGGTCGGCACCGCCGTCGAGGAGGTCACCGCCTCGCCGCCGCCCGCCGTCGAGTCCGAGCCGGTGCTGGTCGGGGACATGACCCCGGCCGGGCGCGGCGGACAGCCCGTCGGCGAGGTCTACGCCCACCCCGGCGCCCCGGGCTGGATCTTCGTGTCCGTCGCCCTCACCCGCCCCGGCACCCGGTACACCGGAACGGTCACCTGTCTCCTGGAGCGCGCCGACGGCACGAGCGTCCGCGTCGGAGACTTCCCCCTGCGCGACGGACACGGCAACTGGGGAGTCGCGGTCCCCGTCGACCTCAACCGCTACTCCGGCGCCCGTCTGACCTCCTCCGACGGCACCGTCCTCGCCACCGCGCAGCTGCAGAGGGGGCAGGTGCTGACCCCCGAGGCGTGAGCCGGCTAGCCGCCGCGGCGCGGGACGGTCAGTGCCGTCTCCAGTGCGGCGGCCAGTGCGGCGACGGTGGGCCGGGCCGACGGATCGGCGCGCAGACAGCCGTCGACGGCCGCGGCGAGAGGGCGCGGCAGACGCCGCCGGGACGCGATCGGCGGCGCCTCCCGCTCCAGCTGCGGGTACCAGTCGCCCGGGTCCCCGGCGCCGGTCCCGGTCGCGTCGTCCGGCTCCTCCCCGGCGTACCCGGCGTACGCCCGGTGGGCCGTACCGCCGGTCGTGCGGCACTCGAAGGGCAGGTCACCGCACGCGACCTCGTACAGCGTGACGCCGATGCCCCACACGTCGGCGGCGGCCGTGAGCGTCCCGCCGCGTGCCTGCTCCGGGGCGAGATAGCAGCAGGTGCCCACGCCCGCCGGGGCGGGCCCGGGAGGCCGTGCGACGCTCAGGTCCAGCACCTTGGCGAGGCCCCGGTCCACCACCACGTTCGACGGCTTGAGGTCCAGGTGCAGCAGGCCCCGGCCGTGCAGGTAGTGGACGGCGGAGCACAACTGGACCCCGAGGAGCGCCACATCGGCCGCGGACGCCCGGCGTCGCAGCCGGTGCAGCAGGTGGGACAGCGTCTCACCGGTCAGCGTCTCCAGGACGACGACCGGTTCGGGCGCGGTGCAGACGTCGTAGGCGCGGACCAGGTGGGGGTGGGTGAACTCGCGCAGCCACCGCCCCTCGCGCAACAGCCGCTCGTCCAGCCGTCGTTCGCCCCGCCGGTCCGGGCGCACGGTCTTGAGCACGCACCGGCAGTCGCGTTCCTCGCTCCAGGCGTCGTACACGTCGAGCCAGCCGGTGCGCGTGAGACCCGCCAGGATCCGGTAGCCCGGGACGGGTTCCGTGCCGGGGGCCAGGGGCGGGGCGCCCGCCGCCGCGGTGACGCTCATGACAGCACCGCTCCCGTGTGCAGCCGGTGCAGCCGGGCGTAGGCGCCGTCGTGTCCGAGCAGGTCCTCGTGGGCGCCGTCCTCGATGATCCGGCCGTGGTCGAGCACCAGGATGCGGGTGGCGTCGCGGACCGTCAGCAGGTTGTGCGAGATGACGACGGTGGTGCGCCCGGCCATGAGCCGGCGCAGCGGGTCCATGATCCGTCGGCCGGACCGGACGTCGAGCCCGGCCGTCGGTTCGTCCAGGAGCAGCACGGGCGCGTCCCGGATCATCGCGCGGGCGATCGCCAGGCGCTGGCACTGTCCGCCGGAGAGGGTACGGCCGCGCTGGCCGACCAGGGTGTCGTAGCCCTCCGGGAGCAGCTCGATGAACTCGTGCGCGTCCGCCGCCCGCGCCGCCGCGACGATGTCCGCGTCCGTGGCCCCCGGCCGCCCGTAGGCGATGTTGTCCCGCACGGTGCCGTGGAAGACGAGCGTCTCCTGCAGCACCACCGCCACGCTCTCCCGCACGTCGGACAGGCTGAGCCGGCGCAGATCCGTCCCGTCGAGGCGGACCGCGCCCCGGTCGGGGTCGTAGAAGCGCAGTTGGAGCTTGGCGACGGTCGACTTGCCCGCCCCGCTGGCCCCGACCAGCGCCAGCGTCTCCCCGGGCGCCACACGGAAGGACACGTCCGACAGCGCCCACGAGGAGCCGCCCGGATAGCGGAACCACACGCCGTCGAACGCCACGTCCCCCCGGGCGCGGCCGGTGCGCCGGGCGTCCGCGGCCTCGGTCACCTGGGGCCGCTGGTCCAGCAGCTCGATGATCCGTTCCGCCGAGGCGGAGGCCGCGTAGAAGGAGGTGCCGAGGTGGGACAGGCCGCGGACCGGGCTGTACAGCTTGCCGATCAGCGCGAGGAAGACCAGCAGTCCGCCGAGCGTGAGCTGCCCCTGGGCCAGCTTCCAGGTGCCCAGGCCCATCACCGCGAGGCCGCCGGCCACCTCGATGAGTTCCACGACGGGCCCGTACACGGCACGGATCCGCGCCGAGGCCATCGCCGCCCGGAACCGGCCCAGGTTCTCCCGCTCGAACCGGCGCTCCTCCCAGCCCTGCCGGTTGTACGCCTGCACCAGCACCACATTGCCCAGCGACTCCTCGGCGATCGCGCTCAGCGAGCCGCTGCGGCGCCTGCGCTCCCGCGACGCCTCCTTGACCAGCCGCGAGAAGTGCCGGGCCGCGCCCCAGAACAGGGGCACGATGACCAGGGCGAGCACGGTCAGGTCCCAGCGCAGGTAGAACAGCAGGCCGAGGAAGACGGCGAGGCGGACCACGTAGTAGAGGGCGTCCGCCACGCCCGAGAGCAGGAACGTCTCCACCGCGTCGACGTCGCCCGTGACCCGGGACAGCACGTCCCCGAGCCTGCGGCGCTCGAAGAAGCCGAGCGACAGCCCCTGCACGTGCCGGAACACATCGGAGCGCAGGGCGAGCAGGAAGCGCTCGCCGACCCACGTGGACGTCACGTCGTCGGCGAAGCCCAGGACGCCGGAGCAGAGGACCAGGCCCAGATAGGCGGGTGCGATCCACAGGAAGGGGTGCAGGTCCCGGGGGACCAGCACGTCGTCCACCACGATCTTGAAGAGCCACAGCTCGGCGGCGTCGACGGCGGGACCGGTCAGGCTGAACAGGACGACGGGCACGAGCCAGCGCCGGCCGCCGCGGGTGTACGGCCAGAACCGCCGGAACACCTCGCGCGGGGGTACCGGGGGCGCGGCCGCGACCACGGCATCGGAGGTCTCGCCCGCCGGGAGCGGACGCGGGAGCAGACGCCGCAGGAGATGCGCCATGGCATGCGTTCCTCGGTGCGTTCCTCGGGGATCGGCCGATGGGCTCGGCTGAGCGGACCGGTTCCTCCGCTTCCGGTCCGCTCAGCCTCGTACGCGGTCAGTACTTGTCGTGGCCGTGGCGGCTGCTGTGGCCATGGCGGTGGCCGTGGCCGCTGTGGCGGTTGCCGTGGCCGTGACGGTGCCCGTGCCCCGAGCTGTCGTGCCGCGACGTGTCCTTGTCGCGGTCCCGGTGCTTCGCGGGCATCAGGCTGCTGAAGATGGCCATGTCGTGTCCTCCTGGAACTTGCCTCACAGGGGATACGTCCCGGGGCGGGCCTCGGATGGCGATCCCGGCAAAAAAGTTCCGTATGGAATGGAAAGACAGGAAGCCGCCCTCAGCCCAGCCGTGCCGCCAGCCCGCCGGTGCACCGCACCTCGTCGCCCGCGGTGATCAGCAGAGCCTCGACGTCCGGCAGGGACTCCAGCCACGCCAGCCCCTCCCGCGAGCCCATCGCGAACGCGGCCGTGGCCCAGCAGTCGACGAACGTCAGACGCGGCCCCACCACGGTCACGGCCACCAGGTCCGTCACCGCCGAGCGACCGGTCCGCGGATCCACGATGTGCGCGCCCCGCTCCGCCGTACCGGACGTCGCCACCGCCAGCTCCTCCGTGCCCGCCGCCGAGATCACCGCCGCGAGACCGCCGGGCCGGAGCGGATCGGCCACCCCCACCCGCCAGGCCCGCCGCGGCTCGGGCGCTCCCAGGAGCTGTACGTCGCCGCCCCCGTTGACGCTGACCCCGCTCACCCCGGCCACCGCCGCCAGCGCCCGCGCCGCCCGCTCGGCCGCCCAGCCCTTGACGATGCCGGTGGGGTCCAGCGAGCCCTGGTACCGGGTGCTGAACCAGCCCTCGCTGACCCGCTCCGCCTCGGCCGCCAGCTCCAGCACCTCGGCCACCTCGGGAGCGCAGGCCGGGACGTCCAGCTCGCCGCGGGCCAGCCGGGACACCTCGCTGTCGTCGCGGTACGTGCTGAACAGGGCGTCCGCCCGGTGCAGCCCGGCGACCGCCTCGGCGAGCGCAGCCCGGACCGCGGCCGGTTCCCCGCCGCGGACGTCGAAGGAGAAGACCGTCCCCATGACCTCCTCCGCGTGACGCACCGCGGCGGGAGTCTCCACCGGCTCCGCCACCGTGTCAGCCACCGGCCTGGTCCAGGGCGGACTGGAGGGACTGCTGGTAGCCGGTGCTGGTGTAGGTGGCTCCGGAGACGGCGTCGATGTCCGCCGTCCCCGCCGCCACGGCCTCCTGGTTGAGCTTGGGGACGGCCAGCTGGGTCTTCTGGCCGCTGAGGCCGCCCTCGGGCGCCTGGACCGCCTCCGCCTTGGTGATCTTCCCGCCGCTGACCGTGATCCGCACCTGGACCGGCCCGTACTGGGTCTGCACCGCCTTCCCGGTGACCGTACGCGCCTGCGCCGAGCCGGAGGACGGGGGCGCGGCGGTCTTCATCTTGTCCAGCGCCGACTGGAGCGACTTCCTGTAGCCCTCGCTCGTGTACGTCGCCCCGGACACCACGTCGATGTCCGCGGTCCCCGCCGCCACGGCTTCCTGGTTGAGCTTGGGGACGGCGAGCTGGGTCTTCTGGTCGCTCAGGCCGCCTTTGGGTGCCTGGACCGCCTCCGCCTTGGTGATCTTCCCACCGCTGACGGTCAGCCGTACCTGCACGGCCCCGTACTGCGTCTGCGCCGCGTCACCGGTCACCGTGCCGGAGCCGGCCCGGGCGGCGCCCCCCTGCGCTCCGCCGCCCTGGGGCGCCTCCTGCCCGGCCGCCGTCTGCTGGGGGGCCGCGCCCGCCGCCGACGCGGCCGCCGGATCCGACGCCGGCTTCAGCGACAGCAGCAGCACGACACCGGACACGGTCGCGGCGGTGGCCAGCACGACCCGCCGCACGGGGTGGCTCTTCCTCATCGCTTCGCAGCTCCGCTCACATCTCGAACGACTCGTGGTGGATACGGCGGGCGGGCACCCCCGCCTCCCGCAGTGCCTCGAACACCGACTGCGCGAACCCGGGCGGACCGCACATGAACACGTCGTGCGTCTCGACGTCCGGGATCTTCCGCCGGAGGTTCTCCGCCGAGATGTCCGGACGCTCGCCCTCCGGGCTGTTCACCGCGTACATCAGCCGGGCGCCCCGCTCCTCGGCGATCGCCGCCAGCTCGTCCCACAGCGCCAGGTCCTGGGTGGTGTTGGCGCGGTAGAGGAGGGTGATGTCCCCGGCGGCCCCGGGCAGCGTCTCGAACAGGGCCCGCATCGGCGTGATGCCCACCCCGCCCGCGACCAGCAGCACCTTGCCGCGGCTGCGGCGCTGCGCGGTGAGCGCACCGTACGGGCCCTCCGCCCACACCTTCGTCCCGGGCGCCAGCTCGCGCAGCCGGGCGCTGTGGTCGCCGATCGCCTTCACCGTGATCCGCAGCATGCCGGGGCGCGGGGCCGCCGAGAGGGAGTACGGGTGCGAGCTGAACCGCATCCCGGGGGCGAGGAACCGCCAGCGGAAGAACTGGCCCGCCTCCGCGCCCATCCGGTGCAGCCTCCGCCCGCCGATCAGCACCGACACGATGCCCGGCGTCTCCTCGATCACCGCCTCGACGTACATGCGGTGCCGGAGGTTGAGCCGGATCGGGGTGAGGATCCGGTACCACACCACCAGCGCGGTGACCGCGCCGTACAGGACGTACCAGAAGGTCTTGGCGGTGGGCTCCACCGCGAAGTCGTTGCCGGTGGTGATCTGGTGCCAGAACGTCAGGAACACCGCCGCGTACGTCAGCAGATGGACGTGGTACCAGGCGTCGTACGGCAGCCGGCGCCGGACCGGGCCGATCGACGTCAGCCCGATGACCACGAACAGGCCCGTGCCGAGGGCGGCCTTGCCCATGTCCGGGAGCTGGTTCACGGAGTCGACGGTCTGCTGGACGATGTCGCCGAGCGACTTGCCGGCCTGGCGCGCGTATCCCCACATCGTGAGGAAGACGTGCGCGAGGACCAGGCAGAGCGTGTACCGGCCGCTCATCGCGTGCCAGCGGGCCACCCGGTCGGAGCCGACCCGCCGCTCCAGCGCCGGGACGCGCGCCATCTGGAGCACGACCAGCGCCATCAGATAGCCGGCCAGCAGACCGGTGATCCGGCCCGCGCCCAGGATGCGGCCGGTGTCGTCGGCGATGGAGGGCGTGTTCTGCCACCAGAGCCACAGCACGGCCGCCGCGCCCGCCCACACGGCGAGCAGCAGCGGGACGGCCGGGGAGCGGCGCGGACGGATGCGGCGCATCGTCTGTCGGCGGGCGGTACGTCCGCCTGCGAGCGTGGTGGTCACGGTTCCTCCGTGGGGACTTGACCCTTGGCCCACAGATACGTGCCGCATGCGCTGAGTGTTCAGAGGCCGGCCGAGTCCGGCGCGGACCGGAGCGATGGGCGGCACCCGTCACTCTGTCACGGCGCCTGTCACAGCTCCAGCCGGAAGAGCCCGGCGTACAGCGCCAGCCGCTCCCGCACCCAGTCCTCGCTCTCGCCGACCGCGTGCGCCGCGAACCGTACGTGCTCCGCGTCCACCCGCCCCGCCAGCGCCGGAAGCGCGCCGTCCGCCCCGCGGGACAGCAGGATCAAGTCCTGCCACAGCGGGAGGACGGCGGGGACGGCGTCCGCCGGGAGGTCCGGGGCCGGCTCGAAGGGGAGGTAGGGCGCGATGCGCCCCCAGGTACGGTCGACCGGCTCGCCCAGGCGACCGGCCAGGCTCACCAGGTCCAGCGGGCCGAGCGGTTCGCCCGGTGCGGAGACGCGGTGTTCGGCGCCCAGGGCGAGGAGGTCCTCCGGGTCCGGTACCCGGGACGGCAGGCGCGTCACGTCGTCCGGTGACAGCTCGGGGACGAGGGCGCCCAGCTCCCTCAGCGGGGCGAGGCGTTCGTAGGCGGCGGCTGCGCCCGAGCGCCAGGACCGCGCGCAGAGGGCGAGGGCCTCGCCCGTGAGCGGTGTCCACCGGGGCGATTCGAACCAGTCGTCATCCTCGTCGATCCCCCAGTCGAGCAGGGCATCGGCCTCTTCCATCCCCGGGCGCAGGTCCCGCAGCGCGGCCGGAAGGCGGGGGACGGGCAGGCCGAACGGCTTCGCCTCCCGCCGTGCGGTCTCCCAGGCCGCCGCCAGCGGGGTCTTCAGGTTGACGCTCGCCAGGAACAGCACGTCCGAGGAGGGCAGGACCGGATAGTCGGAGCCCGGCCAGGACAGGTCGACGGCGGAGAACGCGGCACGGCTGGGGACGGGCATGTCGTCCCAGGCCCGCAGCAGCGCGCCCGCCGCGGGCGGGACATCGACGCCGGCGTCGCGCAACTCCTCGGCCGCCTCGGCCAGGTCGTTCCGGCTCGTCAGTCCCTGCACGGGACTGACATAGGCCAGATCACGAAGGCTCAGCCCCTCTTCCAGGGACAGTCCCGCCGCGTGCACCTGGCGGACGAGGGTGGCCGTCGAGGCCCTCGGTACCACGCGGTTTCCGTACGACGGCCCGTCGTGACGGGGCTGGTACGCCAGGCCGAGGAACCCGGACCACCGCCGAAGCTCTTCCTCGGCCCGGTGCAGAGGGACGTCCTCGTCGCCCGCCAGGGCGAACGTCGCCGCCCACGGGAGCGTGAGCGTCCCACAGCCGTCCGCCACGCAGAACTCCTCCAGCACGCTCAGGACCTCCTCGGGCACGGTGGCCCATCGCCCGACCTGGTCCGCGTCCGGTACCGCCCAGCCCAGCCACGCGAAGCGCGCCAGCCGGTCGACCGCTTCCGCCACGTCGGTCTCAAGGGCCCGCGCCGCCTTGAGCACGTCCCAGGGCCGCCGGGTCGGGCGCCAGCCCGACGTGGCGTCCTTGACGTACAGAAGCGTCAGATCGTCCCGGTCGCAGACGTGGTCCCGATGATGGGGTGGCACGGACGGCACCGGAGCGGCCAGGAAGGGCTGGTACTTGCCGCACTCCTCGATGAGTTCGCCGAGCGTCCAGGTGCCGCCGACGCGCACGATGCCGCCGAGGTCGTCAGCGGGATGGACGTAGTCGTTCTCACCCTGTCTCCGCCACCGTCCCCTGGTCGCGGGGCGGCTCAGCAGCGCCTCCATGATGTGCGTGTCCAGCGGGCGCGGCGTCCAGGCCAGGTCCCCGTCGCGGACGGGTGGCGGGCTCAGCCGGGGATGGGCGAGGCGCAGGGCGCGCCGGATGCGCAGGATGTCGAGCACCGTCGCGCCCAGGGCGTGGGCGACCGCGACGACCGAACGCCAGTCCTCGGGACGCATCGCGTAAGGCCAGTTGGCATCCCAGTCCGTGGGGCTGCCCATCGCGACGTACGACCAGCCCGGGGCGGGGACGGGATATGCGGCCAGCGAGGCGGGACGCGGGCTGCTGGACCGGATCGGCTGCGTGCCCGGCAGAGCCGCCACACGCCAGGGGATCACCAGATGGCGTCTGTCCTCACGTGCGGGCGTGTCGCTGGACGCCCCGAGGCTCTGGTCCAGCTCGAACCAGCCGACTGCATCCAGATCCACGACCGGATCGCCGTCCGGCCCCTGCCGCCGTACGGCGATCCCCTTGCCCCGCCACTCCCTCCACAGCACCCGAGCGGCGGCGAGCCTCTCCCGCTCCAGCCGCCACAGCCATCTCAGGCTCAGCCCCGGCCACGAGGCCAGCGCCGCCGCGCCGCGCGCCCACTGCTTCCGCTCCCAGGCATGGTCGTACGCCTTGAGCTGCTTGCGGTTCAGGCTCAGCTCTCCCGCGTGCGGGCCGGTCAGGTTGAGGACGTAGCCGAAGGGCTGCTGGTCGGTCGCGATGCCGTCGCACAGGACGGCGCCCTTGCCGTCGACCCACCACAGCACCCGCGGCACGCCCTCCACGAAGGCCGGCTCACCGTCCCCGGCGTCGTACTGGAGTACGCCGGGCTTCCAGTGATGCCCCTGCCCGGAGGCGTCCCGCACCTCCAGATCGAACTCGCTCACCAGCACCAGCCGCCGCAGCGTCGCCACCGCCGACAGCCCGCCCCGCAGGACCGAGTCCCGCAGGTACAGCCGGATGCGGGTGCCGCCCTCCAGCAGACTGTCGCCCGCGGCCTCGTGCACCTGGATACGGAAGAGGTTGGCGCTGCCCGGGATCTCCACCCGCAGCGCCTTCCGCTCCGGAATCCCGTCGACGCCGACCGGCCGGGTGACGACAGTCATCTCCTCGGCGAGCATGAAGTAGCTGAACACACCGATCCCGAAACGGCTGTTGGGATACAGCCGCAGCGACGGGTCCTGCCGGTGCCAGTCCGCCTGCTCCTTGCGGAACGCGCGGGACTGCTCGAAACGGCGCCCGGCCATCGTGAACGTGTTCCTGAGCTGCTCCAGGCCCATGCCCACGCCGTTGTCCCGGCACTCCACGTACCGGCCGCGCTCGTCCTCTCCCTCGGTGATCGTGATCTGCCCCGCCCAGGGGCCGGGCCGCTCCCCCCTGGCCTCCAGGTAGCGGTGGCGCATCGCGCGGTAACGGCAGGCGTCCATGGCGTTCTGGTACAGCTCGCGCAGCGCCAGGACCGGCTCGCCGTCATAGAGGCGTTCGCCCATCAGCAGCTCGCGCACCTCCGTCTGGGCGAGCTGGAAACGCAGCAGCGGTACGTCGTACGCCCGCCGCCCCCGCTCCTCCAGGGGACGCAGGCCCCGGTCCGTCACGCGCGCCGGCACCCCGGACAGCAGGACGGACCGCGACGGGGGCAGCCGGCGCGCCGACTCCCTCAGCTCGCGGGCGAGTTCGTCGGCGTGCTCGGTCACCTGCACCAGGGCCGCGTGCAGCGCGGGGTGCCGGCAGGCCGCGTCCAGGTGCAGTTCCCCGTCGGAGGCATGCCAGTGCACCGCGTGTGCCGCGTGCACGGCCTCCTGCGGGTGGACCGGATCGGAGACGGCGAGATGCTCGGCGAACACCTCGGGCAGCCGACGCGCGTCCAGGGCCAGTACCGAGGCCAGGTGGAGCAGGGCGGCCGACTCGGTGGTCCGCAGTGCCTGCCGCCCGGCTCCGGGCATCGGGAACTCCAGGTCCTGGGCGTCGGCCGCGGCCACGGGCGCGCCCAGGGACATGCCGGAGGTGATCACACACAGGGCCTGGGACAGCTCGGCCGTGCGGTGGTCGCTCTCGTCGCGGCCCAGGAACGCGGCGGCGAGTCCCAGGGACCCGGCCCGCGGCACGGGTTCCTCCGCCGTCTCGAACAGCTCGGCGATCCAGCGGTGCACCAGCCACAGCGCCACGCCGTGCGCGTCCTCCGGACGGCCGCCGCGCGCACACCGGGACACCTTCTCCGCGATGTGCGGATGGTGCGCGGCCACCTGCTCGTAGTGCCGCCGCCAGGCGTCGCCGTCCTTCTGCCGGCGCACCGAGTACGCGGAGATCTCCGCCGCGTGACTGAACCGCCCGGCCCAGGCCGCCTCGTGCAGGAAGGGTGCCGCCACCAGCGCCGCCGCTTCCAGCGCGGACAGATCAACCGTCTTCGGCAGCAGCCCCGGCAGCCGGTCGCGCAGCAGCCGTACGGGGAAGTCGTCGTCGGCCCACGGGTCCGGCATCCGCTCCTGCACCCGGTGCACGGTGACCGCGCAGTCCTCGACCAGCCGGGTCAGCGCCTCCTTGAGCCGGGGCACACAGCCCGCCTCCTCCGGGGGCACCCGCTCCCACAGCGCGGTCTCCGCGACCGCCTCCCGCCACGTCTCCAGCAGCCGGCGCCCCTCGCAGACGACCGCGGCCCGCGCCTCGTCGCCCAGTTCACCGCCGTAGTAGATCTGGGGTTCCTGCTGTTCGCCCAGCAGCCGGCGGGCCGAGCGCATCGCGTGCCGCCGCGCCGTGTCGAACACCTCCTGCACGGTCCGTGCCACGGTCATCGGGCCGAGGGCCTCGGCCAGTCCCGCGGTGAAGAAGCTGCCCTCCGCGGTGTACCCGGCGCGCTGGCCCGCCCGGCCGGCGGTCAGCACGGCGAACCGCCCCTCCGGCTGCCCCCGGAGGATGCTGCTGCCGAAGACGGGCGTGCCGTCGGCCGGCTGGTCGCGGCAGGCGTCGATCAGCCACAGCACCGTCCGCGCCCGGCAGTCGGCCAGGTAGGGGCTGATGTCGGCGGGCAGCAGGGACTCCAGATACGACGGCCGCCAGCCGTCGCCGTCGCGCGGGGCGCGGGCGTCGGAGGGTACGAGGAAGTCGGTGGCGCCGATGCGCAGCCCGTGCCCGGAGAAGTGCAGCAGCAGGGTTCCGTCGGCCGGAACGCCCCGGGCGACCTCGTCGATCCGGGTGACGATCTCCGCGCGGGTCGCGTCGTACAGCGTCTCCACCGCGTACCCGGAGGCCGTGAGGGCGGAGGCCAGCAGCCGCTGGTCCGCGGCGACCGGATCCTCCAGCGGGGTGAACCGGTGGGCGGCGTCCGGTGTGGAGCCCACGCCGATCAGCAGGGCGATGCGTCTGGTGGTCATCCCGCCTCCCCGTCAGCGTGCCGTACCGCACGCGCTGACCGGAGTCATCGCGAGCACCGTGCGTGCGGGCAACAGGAGCCTTTCGTGGCCGCCCTCCCGCTCGACCCTCAGGACGACCCCGTCCCGGCCGGAGCCGACGAACTCCCCGCACCGCTCTCCGGCCGTCGTCGTGACCCGGATCTGATGGTCCGGTGGCGACTCGGTCGTCACCCAGGCCAGGACGACGGCGCCGGCCACCAGAAGGAGCCCTGCCCCGGAACACAGGGCGGCGTACCGAAGGGCCCGGCTGACCCGGGCGATCTCGTCCTCCGTCCAGCGGCGCACGGCCTGACCCGAGAACAGCACCCGGTCGCCGGGGTGCCCGTGCGCGGCACGCACCGCGAGCACCGAGCCGGTGACGAGCACCAGGAACGCGGCACCGAGGACGGCGCTCGCCACCAGCCGCGTGGTGTCGGGCAACTGGGCGAGGTCGTCACGGCCCTTCAGCGTCACCAGGACGGCGAGCAGGGCGGTGAGGCCCGCGAGCCCGTTGCGCCAGCCCTCCGCCTGCCGGCGCAGCTCCGGGAGCTGTGTGAACTCCAGCTCCCGCGCGAGCCGGTCCCAGCGGCGGTCCGCCGGGGTGCTCACCGGGTCTCGCCTCCCAGGAGCGTGGTGATCCGCCAGCTGGCACCGCAGCCGACCGGGGCGTCCGGTGGCAGATTCGGGTGGGGGTGCCCGCACTCGCAGAAGTACACCTCGCGGACGAGCGTCGCCGCGTCGTCCTCCGGCTTCGGGGCCCGGCCGGCGAGCCAGGACAGCAGGCCCTTGGTCCCGGTGCCGGGCAGGCCGCGCCGGTACTCGGTCCTGGTCCTGCCGTGGCAGCGGGGGCAGTCGCCCTCGACCACGACGCCGTGACCGTCGGGGGAGGGGCGGTAGGTGAAGGGGGTCGTCGTCGGACCCAGGTCTTCCTCGGCGTAGACAGCCGTGAAGGTGTGTACGCCGACCGGCGCAGCGCCGTTCTCCTGTGCCATGTCCCCTCCCCGTCAGCAGGGGAACCATCATGGCACCCCGGACCGACAGCGCGGTGCCGCACCGGAGTTCGGGGCGTGGGAAGGCCCTTCAGTAGCGGCTGACCGCCGTCGCGCCGCGCTCCGTGCCGATGGCGATGTGCGGTTTCGCCGACGGGCGCGCCCAGGCGAGGATCCGCCGCATGTCGTCCTCCGGCACCGACACGCAACCGGCCGTCGCCGCCCGCCCGTTGACGTGCAGGAAGATCCCGGCGCCGCGCCCTCGCACGGGCCGGTCGTAGTTGAAGCCGATGACCAGGCCGTACGCGTACTGCTCCGCGAAGTCCACGAGGTGCTCGGACTCGGCGGCGCGGCAGTCGGCGGGCAGGGGGTCGGTCCAGCGGTTGTACGACCGGGAGTCGTTGTCCTGGCACCACCAGGAACTGTCCCTGACGGCGCGGTACTCGACCGCCGTCCCGTCCGGCGCCGGCTTGATCCCGAAGCCGAAGGGGAGGTCGTACAGCCCGGTCGGGGTCGTGTTCGTGCCCTGCACGCGGGTGTCGCCGTCCACCAGTCCGCCCGCCCCGAACCGGGCCGGTGCGGATCCCGCCCGTACCCACTGTCCGTCCCGCAGGTCCCACCAGGTGACCGTGCCCGTCGTGGCCTTGGTGTCCGGGGCCTGGGCGACGATCAGCTGGCTTGCGCCGCCCGTGTCCGCCAGGCTCGCGGGCAGCGGCACCGGGCCGGTGCCGGGCGCGGCGCCGAGCAGGGCGAGGGAGCAGGCGGAGACGAGGGCGAGGACCACACCGGGGCGCATGGCTCAGACGGTAGAGGGCGGCAGCGGCAACGGCAGCCCGGGCAGTCCGTCCAGGCTGGTCGCGATGTGCTCCTTCTTGGTGAAGTACGCGTCCAGTGAGGCGTCGTCCTCGCGGGCGAAGCGCTTGCCGTGCAGATCGCGGTCCGCCTCGTAGGCCATGTGGGGGACGGCGTACCCGCAGCTGTCCCGGATCAGCTCGGCGTGGACGAGGATGACCGCGCGCAGCCCGTGCCGGCTCGTGTCGATGTCCGGGAAGCGGGCGAGGAGTTCGGGGAAGCGCGGGTCGTCGCGGAAGACCGGCTCGCCCCGGCCGTGCACGCGCACGATGGTGGGCGGGCCCTGGAAGGCGCACCACATCAGCGTGATCCGCCCGTTCTCCCTGAGGTGGGCGATGGTCTCGGCGTTGGACCCGGCGAAGTCCAGGTAGGCCACGGTGAGTTCGTCCAGTACGGCGAACGAGCCCTTGAGGCCCTTGGGGGAGAGGTTGACCGTGCCGTCGCCGGAGAGCGGGGCGGTCGCGGTGAAGAAGAGGGGCTGTTCCTCGATGAACGTGCGCAGTCTGCCGTCTATGCGCTCATAAGTCTTTCCCATGTCTAACGATTATCGGGGCAGGTTCTTCGGCTGTCCGAGTAATTGCGGGATGCGGGGCCGGGGGGGGGGGGGGGGGGGGGGGGGGGGGGGGGGGGGGGGGGGGGGGGGGGGGGGGGGGGGGGGGGGGGGGGGGGGGGGGGGGGGGGGGGGGG
>NZ_JBVHVI010000013.1:268092-327591 GCF_055564915.1 Streptomyces sp. NPDC028928 | reverse complement strand
AGCGGATCGTCCTCGCCAGGGAGCGGGTCGGCTTCTCCCTGCACGAGACGATTCTGTACGCCGGGACGGAGACGTCGATGTGGTACGCCAACCACGTCGAGGCCGTCGTCTGCACCCGGGGCGAGGCCGAACTGACCGACCACGAGGCCGGGAAGACGTACACCATCACCCCCGGCACCATGTACCTCCTCGACGGGCACGAGCGGCACACGCTGCGCGTCAAGGAGGACTTCCACTGCATCTGCGTGTTCAACCCGCCGGTCACCGGACGGGAGGACCACGACGAGAACGGCGTCTACCCGCTGCTCACCGAGCCCGAGGAGGTGTGAGAGCCATGACCACTGCCACCGTGAAGGACCTCTACCCCACCCGCGGCACCACCGAGGTGACCGTCCCCCGCCAGGACCCCGTCGTCTGGGGCGCCCCGGACACCCCGGGCCCGATCGCGGCGGCCGACCTCCAGCGTTACGAGCGGGACGGCTTCCTCGCCGTCGACCAGCTCATCACCCCGGACGAGGTCGCGGTCTACAAGCGTGAGCTGGACCGGCTGGTGACCGACCCGGCGATCCGCGCCGACGAGCGGTCGATCGTGGAGCCGAAGTCGAAGGAGATCCGTTCGGTCTTCGAGGTGCACCGGATCAGCGAGGTGTTCGCGAACCTGGTGCGCGACGAGCGGGTCGTCGGCCGGGCCCGGCAGATCCTCGGCTCGGACGTGTACGTCCACCAGTCCCGCATCAACGTCAAGCCCGGCTTCGGCGCGAGCGGCTTCTACTGGCACTCCGACTTCGAGACCTGGCACGCCGAGGACGGTCTGCCGAACATGCGGACGGTGTCCGTCTCGATCGCGCTGACCGAGAACTACGACACCAACGGCGGGCTCATGATCATGCCCGGCTCGCACAAGACCTTCCTGGGCTGTGCCGGCGCCACGCCGAAGGACAACTACAAGAAGTCCCTGCAGATGCAGGACGCGGGCACGCCGTCGGACGAGGCGCTGACCTCGCTGGCGAGCGAGTACGGCATCCGGCTGTTCACCGGCCGGGCCGGCTCGGCGACCTGGTTCGACTGCAACTGCATGCACGGCTCCGGCGACAACATCACGCCGTTCCCGCGCAGCAACGTGTTCATCGTGTTCAACAGCGTGGAGAACGCCGCGGTCGAGCCGTTCGCGGCACCCGTGCGACGACCCGAGTTCATCGGCGCGCGCGACTTCACCCCGGTGAAGTAGCACGCCCGTCGCGGGACCACCGGGCCGGGCCTCCTCGTGTGGGACGGGAGGCCCGGCCCGGTCATGTCAGCCGGACAGCACGTCCAGCAGCCGGTCGACGTCCGCGGCCGTGTTGTAGAGGTGGAAGGCCGCGCGCAGGTTGCCCGCGCGGTCGGAGACCTCGACGCCGGCCTCGCTCAGCGCGGGCTGCCGGGAGCCGAGTCCGGGCACCGAGACGATCGCCGAGCCGGGGGCGGGCAAGGGCTCGTGGCCGAGGCGGGCGAGACCGGCGCGGAACCGGTCGGCGAGGGCGAGGTCATGGGCATGGATCGCCGCCACGCCGAGTTCCTCGATCAGTTCGAGGGAGCGGCGCAGGCCCGCGAAGGTGAACAGGGCGTGGGTGAGGTCGAACCGCCGCGCGGAGTGGGCGAGTTCGGCCACCGGGCCGTAGCAGCTGTCCCACGGGTGTTCGGCCGCGACCCAGCCCGCGAGCACCGGGGTCAGTCCGCCGAGGTCCTCGGGGACGGTGAGGAAGGCCGCGCCGTGCGGGCCCATCAGCCACTTGAAGGAGACACTGGCCGTGAAGTCGTAGGCGTCCGCCTCCAGCGGCAGCCAGCCGGCGGCCTGGGAGAAGTCGACGTAGGTACGGGCGCCGTGGGCGCGGGCGGCCTCGCGCAGGGCGGGCAGGTCGGCGACCCGCCCGTCGGCGGACTGGGCGGCGCTGACCGCGACGAGCGCGGTGCCCGGCCGGACGGACTCGGCGATCCGCTCCAGCGGGACCGCGCGGACCTTGAGGTCGCCGCGGACGTGGAACGGGGTGAGGACGGAGGTGAAGTCGTCCTCGGCGGTGAGGACCTCGGCGCCCGCCGGGAGCGAGGCGGCGATCACACCGGTGTGCGCGGCGACCGAGGCGCCCGCGGCGACCCGGTCGGCCGGGACACCGGCGAGCCGGGCGAACGCGGCCCGGCACACCTCCACCTCCTCGTACAGCGGCAGCAGCGGCCGGCCCTCCGCCCGCAGCAGGGCCGCCTCCTGCAGGGCGGTGACGGCGCGCGCGGGCAGCAGGCCGCTGCTCGCGGTGTTGAGGTAGCTGTTCTTCGGGCGGAACTCGGCGCGGACGAGGCGGTCGAACGTCTCCGTGGTCTCCATGGATCCACTCTGCGTCCCCGGGAACTACCCGTCCATTGCCAACTTTTGCGCGGATCCTCTTAGCGGCGCTTATACGACGGCGCCCACCTGCGGTTTCTCAGTGCTGAGGGACCGCGCACCCGTCCGGACCACAGGCCGCCGCGTCCCCTTGGCCGCCCTGGTCGACGAGCTTGAGCGGGGAGCGCTCGCCCCAGGCCTGGGTCAGCGCCTGGGTGAAGACCTCGGCGGGCTGGGCGCCGGAGACGCCGTACGTGCGGTCGAGGACGAAGAACGGCACACCGGTGGCGCCGAGCTGGGCGGCCTCGCGCTCGTCGGCGCGGACCTCGTCGGCGTAGGCGGACGGGTCGGAGAGCACCGTGCGGGCGGCCTCGGCGTCCAGTCCGGCCTCGGCGGCCAGCTCCACCAGCCGCTCGTCGCCCTCGGTGAAGACGGACCGCTCCTCGGCGAAGTTCGCCCGGTACAGGATCTGGATCAGCTGGTCCTGCCTGCCGTGCTCCTTGGCGAAGTGCAGCAGGCGGTGCATGTCGAAGGTGTTGCCGTGGTCGCGGTCCCGGGTGCGGTAGTCCAGGCCCTCGGCGGCGGCCTGGGCGCCCAGGTTGTCCTCGCCGGCCTGGGCCTGCGCCTCGCTCATGCCGTACTTCCTGGTCAGCATGGTGATGACCGGCTGCACATCGCCCTTGGCGCGGCCCGGGTCCAGCTCGAAGGAGCGGTGCACCACCTCGACCTGGTCGCGGTGCGGGAAGGCAGCCAGCGCCTTCTCGAAGCGGGCCTTGCCCACATAGCACCAGGGGCAGGCGATGTCGCTCCAGATCTCGACGCGCATGTCTTCGGCTCTCTCCGGGTCGTACGGGCACGGGGACTCTCCCCGCCCGGTACGTGAACATTCAAACAGCCGGGTTCATTCCCCGGCCGGCACGGAGAAGCGCAGGAAGAGGTGGTGGTCGCCCTCCGCGGGCGGGTTCCCGGGGTCCGGCACCCAGCCCCGGCGGGCGTAGAAGGCCTGGGCGCGCCGGTTGTCCACGTGGACGTCCAGGACGGCGGAGTGCCCGCCGTCGGCGCGCCACTGCTCCACGCACGCGGCGTGCAGGGCCGTACCGATGCCGGAGCGCCAGCGGTCGGGGTCGACGTGGAACTGGAAGAGCTTGACCGTTCCCGTGGGGGCGCCGTCCGGGGTGCGGAAGGAGGCGATGCCGACGATCCGGCCCTGCGCCACGGCGCACAGCACCTGGCCGTCCGGGCGCTCGATGGAGCCGCGCCAGGCCTCGGTCCAGTCGACGCCGGTCTGGGGGACCCCGTCCGGGTAGTACGTGGACCGGGCCCGGAAGTGCAGGTCGGCGATGGTCTGGGCCTCGGAGGGCAGGGCGGTCCGGATCACGAGGGCGCCGTTCACGCGGTCACTGATCATGCACCGGAGGACGCGGCCGTCCGCGGAGCGGTTCCGGGCGCCCTCCGGCAGCTCCTTGGGGACCGGAGCCGGGGCGTGCGGCTCGTCCGGCCCCGCTGAGCGCCCTGATGCCGGCGGCCGGCCGCCGGTGTGCCCGACGCGGCCCGGCCGGTGTCGGGCGGACTCGGCACCGCGGTGTGCGGCGCGCCGGTGGCCGGCGGCTTCACCACCGGCCTGCGGGCCCGGTCCGCCGCTCGGCGCCGCCCTGTTCGGGCCGGCCCTCGCCCTCAGCTGCCGTCTCGCAGGTCGCTCGGCGCACCGGCCCGGAACCCGATGTGGTCGTACGTCACCGCGCACCCCTCCCCCACCGGCGACTGGACCATGAACCCGACCAGCGCGGCCCCGGTCTCCTGCTCCCCGCCCAGGGTGAAGAACCGCACGAAGGTCCACCGCTCACCGTCCAGGGAGGCGTGGAAGGCGAAGGCCCGCCCGGTCCGGCTGACCCGCAGCCACACCGACTCCCCGTCCACCGTGAAGGAGTTGGCGTCGTCGGAGTGGCCCCGGGTGACCACCGTGCAGACGGTGGGCACGTCCGGGGAGTACTCCAGACAGAGCTTGGCCCAGGCCCGCTCGCCCACGTGGACGTACAGCACCCCGGCGTCGAAGGCGTCACGGAAGCCCACGCCGACCCGCGCGGTCAGCTGGAAGTCCCCTTCGGGCGGCGCGCCGAGCAGCCGGGGAGCGTCGGAGGCCGGCTCCAGCGCTTCCCCGGTGGGCGGCACGAACCGGTCCTGCCGGGGCCCGGCCCGCCCGGTGAGCACACCGTCCTCGTACGACCAGCTGCCGTCCGGCCCGAGAGCCTTCAGCCGAAAGGGAAATCCGGGAAGTTCCAACGCGCTACCGCTCCAGAACCCCGTTGAACCGCCGGGGAAGACCGAGCGGGTTGTCGTCCTTCAGCTCGTCCGGCAGCAGCGCCTCGGGCGCGTTCTGGTAGACGACCGGCCGCAGCCACCGCTCGATCGCCGTACCGCCCACCGAAGTGGAGGTGGAGGTGGTCGCGGGGTAAGGCCCCCCGTGATGCTGCGCGGGCGCCACCGCGACCCCCGTCGGCCAGCCGTTGACCAGCACCCGCCCGGCCAGCGGCGTCAGCTCGGCGAGCAGCTCCGGCCCCCGCCCCTGCCCCGCGGCCTCCTCGGAGGACACCTGAACGGTCGCCGTGAGGTTGCCCGGCAGCCGCGACAGCACGGCCGTGGCCTCGGCCTCGGAGGCATAGCGGGCCACCACGGTGACCGGTCCGAAGCACTCCTCCAACAGCAGGTCGTACGCCCCCTCCTCGGCCAGCTTCTCCGCCGGCACGGTGAGGAACCCGGCGCTGACCGAGTGTTCGCCGCCCGCGCCGGGGGTGACCGGCGAGTCCACGTCCGGGAGCTGGGCGCGCTCGGCCACTCCGGCGATGAAGTTGTCCCGCATGCGGTGGTCGAGCAGCACTCCGGCGTCGGTGTCGCTGACGGCGTCGGTCAGGGACTTCACCAGCCGGTCGCCGGCCGCGCCGGAGGGCACCAGAACCAGTCCGGGCTTGACGCAGAACTGGCCCACGCCGAGGGTCATCGACCCGGCGAGCCCGCCGCCGATCTCCTCGGCGCGCTCGGCCGCGGCGGCCTCGGTGACCAGGACCGGGTTGAGCGAACCCAGCTCGCCGTGGAACGGGATGGGCACCGGACGCGCGGCGGCGGCGTCGAAGAGCGCCCGTCCGCCCCGTACCGAGCCGGTGAAGCCGGCCGCGGTGACCAGCGGGTGCTTGATCAGCTCGACGCCCGCCTCGAAGCCGTGCACGAGGCCTACCACGCCCTCGGGGATGCCGTGTTCGGCGGCGGCCCGGCGCAGCACCTTGGCGACCAGTTCGGACAGGGCCGGGTGGTCGGGGTGGGACTTGACGACGACCGGGCAGCCCGCGGCCAGCGCGCTCGCGGTGTCGCCGCCGGCGACGGAGAAGGCGAAGGGGAAGTTGGAGGCGGAGTAGACGGCGACGACACCGAGCGGCACCTTGTAGCGGCGCAGGTCCGGGATGGGCGGGGTGGCGGTGTCGTCGGGGTGGTTGATGATGACGTCGAGGAAGGCGCCCTCGTCGACGATGTCGGCGAAGGCCCGCAACTGGTAGCAGGTGCGGGCGAGTTCGCCGGTCAGCCGGGCCGGGCCGAGCGCGGTCTCCGCGTCGGCGGTCTCGACCAGGCCGTCCTTGGCCGCGTCCAGGCCCGCGGCGGCGGAGCGCAGGAAGGCCGCGCGGACCGTGCGGTCGGCGAGGGCGCCGCGCGCGGCGTGGGCCGCCCGGACGGCCGCGTCCACCTCCTGGGCTGTGGCCTCCACCGCAACCTGTTCACGCTGCTTCCCGGTGCGCGGGTCGACACTCCAGACTGGTGCTGCTGCCACCGCGGGTCCCTCCCAGTAAAGGCCGCATCAACTACGACGATCCAGGCTCACCCATCAGCCGCGTTCGATATACTGAACACTGTCTCTGATGATGAATTCGCTGTTCGGAGACTATATAACTCAGGTCCTCGTCGAACGAAGGGGTCAAGGGCGATGACGGCAGGCGACACAGGGGGCGGGGCGCAGGTCAAGTCCGCGGTACGGACCGTTGAGCTGCTGGAATACTTCGCCGGCCGGCCCGGTATGCACTCCCTCGCGGCCGTCCAGGAGGCCGTGGGATATCCCAAGTCCAGCCTGTACATGTTGCTGCGCACGCTCGTGGAGCTGGGCTGGGTGGAGACGGACGCGACGGGCACGCGGTACGGCATCGGGGTGCGGGCGCTGCTGGTCGGCACCTCCTACATCGACGGCGACGAGGTGGTGGCCGCCGCCCGCCCGACCCTGGACCGGCTCTCCGACGACACCACGGAGACCATCCACCTGGCCCGGCTCGACGGCACCAACGTGGTCTACCTGGCCACCCGCCAGTCCCAGCACTACCTGCGCCCCTTCACCCGCGTCGGCCGCCGGCTCCCGGCCCACTCCACCTCCCTCGGCAAGGCGATCCTCGCCACCTACACCGACGAGCAGGTCCGCAAACTCCTGCCGGAGACCCTGCCCGCGCTCACCGAGAACACCCTCACCGACCGGGAGCGGCTCATCGAGGAGCTGCACCAGATCCGGGAGCAGGGCTTCGCGGTCGACCGTGAGGAGAACACCCTGGGCCTGCGCTGCTTCGGCGTGGCGATCCCGTACCGCACGCCCGCGCGCGACGCCATCAGCTGCTCGGTGCCGGTGGCCCGGCTGACCCCCGCCCACGAGCAGATGATCAAGGACGCGCTGTTCGACGCGCGGGACCGGCTGACGCTCGCGACCCGCAGGCTCTGAGCCCCGGGGCCGTAGGCTCGGCCCCATGGAGATCGCGCTGCGGGCCGTGCGGGACAGTGACCTGCCGGTGTTCCACCGGCTGATGACCGACCCGGAGGCCGCGCGGATGGCCGCGTTCGGCCCCGAGGACCCGTACGACGCGGAGGCCTTCGCGATCCACTGGCGGCGCCTGCGGAACTGCTCCAAGGTGCTGCGCACGGTGCTGGCCGACGGAGAGGTGGTCGGCAACGCGGCCGTCTACGGCGTGGCCGGCGAGCGCGAGGTGACGTACTGGATCGACCGCGCGTACTGGGGCCGTGGCGTGGCGACGGCCGCGCTGCGCGCCCTGCTCACCGAGGTCCCCGAACGGCCGCTGTACGCGAGGGCGGCGGCCGACAACGCCAGCTCGCTGCGCGTGCTGGAGAAGTGCGGCTTCCGCGAGACGGCCCGGGCGCGGGGGTACGCCGGTGCGCGGGGCCGGGAGATCGAGGAGGTCGTGCTGATCCTGGACGCTTCGGGAACGCCGGACGAGATGAACCCCGGATGAGAAAAACGGTCGTACGGGAACGATTGCCCCGGTCCCGCTCGTCTTCCCAGCGGGATGAACAAGACGATCAGGCGGGCGTCCGTCTTCGCGCTGCTGCTGGTGCTCTCCCTGCTGGTCAGGGCGACGTGGCTGCAGTTCTACGACGGCAAGGCCCTCGCGGACGACAACGACAACCGGCGGAACGCGATCGCGACCTACTCGCGGCCCCTCGGGAACATCATCGTGGCCGGAGACGCCATCACCGGCTCCGCCCGGACGAAGGGAAGCGACCTCGCGTACAAGCGGACGTACACCGACGGCGAGCTGTACGCCGCGGTGACGGGCTACGCCTCGCAGGCCTACGCCCCCACCCAGCTGGAGGGTATCTACAAGGACCTGCTGAACGGCACGGACAACCGGCTGAAGACCGTGATGGACACCGTCACCGGGGAGCGCGCCGAACCGGGCGACGTGCTCACCACGATCGACCCGGCCGTGCAGAAGGCGGCCTACCGCGCGCTGGGCGACAAGAAGGGCGGCGCCGTCGCGATCGACCCCAGGACGGGCAGGATCCTCGCGGCCGTGTCGACGCCGTCGTACGACCCGTCCTCGCTCACCGACGCGGGCACGGCAGGCAAGGCCTGGAAGTCGCTCAACGCGGACAAGGACAAGCCGCTCACCAACCGTGCGCTGCGCCAGCCGCTGCCGCCGGGCTCGACGTTCAAACTGGTCGTCGCGGCCGCCGCGCTGGAGGACGGGCTGTACGACAACGTCGACGAACGCACCGTCAGCCCCGACCCCTACACCCTGCCGGGCACGGTGCGCCCCCTGTCCAACGAGAACAAGTCCGCGCCCTGCAAGAACGCCTCCATCCGCGTGGCCCTGCAGTACTCCTGCAACAACGTCTTCGGCAAGATGGCCGTCGACCTCGGCCAGGACAAGGTGAAGGCGATGGCCGAGAAGTTCGGCTTCAACAACCAGGCGCAGGACGTGCCGGTGCGGGCCTATCCCAGCGTGTACCCGTCCGGCATGGACAAGGCGCAGACCGCCCTGAGCGGCATCGGCCAGTTCGACGTCACGGCCACGCCGCTCCAGATGGCCATGGTGTCCGCGACCATCGCCAACGGCGGCAAGCAGGCATCGCCGCACATGGTCTCGCAGATCACCGACAGCGGCGGTGATGTGCTGAAGGACTACGACGACAGCGCGGACACCGAGGAGATCATCAGCTCCACCACCGCCGAGCAGCTCCGGTCGGCGATGGAGACGGTGGTGAAGGACGGCACCGGTACGAACGCGCTGATCGACGGGGCGACCGTCGGCGGCAAGACCGGTACCGCCCAGCACGGCGAGAAGAACAGCAAGACGCCGTACGCCTGGTTCACCTCCTACGCCAAGTCCGACAGCAACGGCAAGGAGGTGGCTGTCGCCGTGATGGTGGAGCAGTCCGACGCGGCCCGCTCGGAGGTGAGCGGCAACGGCCTGGCGGCGCCGGTGGCCAAGGCCATGATGCAGGCGGCGCTCAGGTGAGGTCCCGCCTCACTTCACGCCCAGCACCTGCTCCACCGGGTCGATCGCGAAGTACACCAGGAACAGCGCCGAGACGCCCCACAGCAGCCAGTTGACCTCCCGGGCCTTCCCCAGCACCGTCTGGATGACGACGTAGGACAGGAACCCCGCCCCGATGCCGTCGGTGATGGAGTACGTGAACGGCATCGCGGCGATGGTCAGGAACGCCGGGATGGCGATCTCGTAGCGGTCCCAGTCGATGTGCTTGACGTGGGTCATCATCAGGAAGCCGACGGCGATCAGCGCGGGCGCCGCCGCCTGGAGCGGGACGATGGTGAGCAGCGGGGTGAGGAAGAGGGCGAGTCCGAAGAGGCCGCCGGTGACCAGGTTGGCGAAGCCGGTGCGGGCGCCCTCGCCGACGCCGGCCGCGGACTCGATGTAGGCGGTGTTGGAGGAGGCCGAGCCGACCCCGCCGGCGACGGCCGCGGCACCGTCGATGAACAGCACGCGGCCGATGCCGGGCACCTGCCCCTGCTCGTCCAGCAGGCCGGCCTCCGCGGTGATGCCGACGATCGTGCCCATGGCGTCGAAGAAGTCCGACAGGATGAGGGTGAAGACCAGCAGGACGGCGGTGAGGACACCGGCCTCGGCGAAGCCGCCGAACAGGCTGAAGTGACCGACCAGCCCGAAGTCCGGGGCGGCGACCACCTTGTCGGGGACCTCGGGTGTGGTCAGGCCCCAGCTCTTGATGTCGGCGACGGCGTCGATGACGATCGCGACGACGGTCATCGTCACGATGCTGATGAGGATCGCGCCCTTCACCTTGCGGGCGAGCAGCGCGATGGTGAGCAGCACACCCAGGCAGAAGACCAGCACCGGCCAGCCGGTGAGCCGGCCGACGGCGCCGAGCTGGACCGGCACGGTGGTGTGGGCGGCATCCGGGATGCGGCTGACGAACCCGGCGTCCACGAAGCCGATGAAGGCGATGAACAGGCCGATGCCGACGCCGATGGCCTGCTTCAGCTGCTGCGGGATCGCGTTCATGATGGCCCTGCGGAGTCCGGTGAGGACCAGCAGGCAGATGACGAGGCCTTCGAGGACGACCAGGCCCATCGCGTCCGCCCAGCTCATCAGCGGGGCGAGCTGGAAGGCGACGACGGCGTTGAGGCCGAGGCCGGCGGCGACGGCGAGCGGCAGGTTCCCGCCGACACCCATGACGACCGTCATCACACAGGCCACCAGCGCGGTGGCGGTGACGAGCTGGCCGGTGTCCAGCGCGTGGCCGTACTTGTCCTTCGCGCTGCCCAGGATGATCGGATTCAGGACAAGGATGTAGGCCATCGTGAAGAACGTGGCGAAGCCGCCGCGTATCTCGCGCCCGAGCGTGGATCCCCGCTCGGAGATCCTGAAGTACCGGTCCACGGACATGGTCCCACTCCTCGTCACCTGATGATCAGTGTGCGGATGCTGGCTGGATTGTTCCCGCGTCGAACCCGTTTCAGGTTTTCTCCGTGTTACGTATGCGAGTTCGGTCGGCCATACGATGTCCGACCCCCCGTACGAGGACACGAAACGATCACTGTTACGCTTCCGGATCTCCGTCCGGGCCCTCCCCGGACCCTCGCATGTCATTCACATGACACTCACAGAGCGCGTATCGAGAAGAGGTCACCCGTGGGCACAGTCGTCGACGACGCAGCCTCCGTGGAGTTCCATGCCTTCTTCGAGCGGCACTACGCCGAACTCGCCCGTCTCGCCCACCTGTTGACCGGGGAGGCGGACGCCGCCGACGACCTCGCGGCGGACGCCCTGCTGGCGCTGTGGCACCGCTGGGACCGGGTGCGCGCGGCCGACCACCCGGTGGCGTACGCGCGGGGCGTGGTCGCCAACCTGGCCCGCACCCGGATCCGCAGCGCGGTGCGCGAGCGGCGGCGGATCGCGCTGTTCTGGCCGCGGGGCGAGGAGCGGACCGAGAACCCGGACGTCGCCGGTGTGGTGGACGTCCAGGAGGCGCTGCGCAGACTGCCCTTCCGCAAACGGGCGTGTGTGGTGCTCCGGCACGCGTTCGACCTGTCGGAGAAGGACACCGCGCTCGCGCTCGGAGTCTCGGTGGGTACGGTAAAGAGCCAGACGTCCAAGGGCATGGCCGAACTGCAGCGGCTGCTCGGCCCGCAGGGCGACCCGCGGCGGGTGCACGCGGCGATGGCGGCCGGGGCCGGCGAGAGCGGAGGAAGGAACCGATGAGGCAGCAGGACGTGCACGACGAGCTGCGCGCCCGGCTGCACGAGGCGGCCGAGGCCCACGAACCCGACCGCGCACGCATCCTGGCCCGGGTGGAGCGCGGCATGGCCGCGCGGTCCCGCACCGACCACCGGGCCGGGCGGCCACCGGTGTCCGGCTGGATCAGGGTGGTCACCGCGACGGCCGCGGTGGCCGGTGTGCTCGCGGTCGGGGGCTACGCGGTGGCGTCCGCGGTGAAGGACGACCCGCCGGCCCGGCAGACGGTGGCGGTGTCGCCGACGCCCTCCGAGTCCCCCGCGCCGACGACCCGTACCCCCCTTCCCCCGGCGGACCCGGCGCCCGGCAAGGGGGGTGCCGGCCGGCCGTCCCGCACGCCCGGCTCCTCCCCGTCCCGCACCCCGCAGGCCACCGCCACGGCCGAGCCGCCGGTGGCGCGCGCCGAACAGGACGGTCCCCTGTGGTCGGACGGCTCGGTGGACCCGCACAGCAACGAGTTCTGGGCGCAGAGCAATCTGACCCTGAAGACCTCCGGGGAACTGACGTCTCTCACCGTCGAGTTGAGGATCGCCCAGACCGGCGGGGTCACGTCGACGGGTGCCTGGCGTTCGCTGCCGGAGGGGGACTTCAGCCAGAGCGTCACGGAGGAGGACGGGTTCGTCGTCTACACGTGGACGCTGAAACAGGGGCGTACGGTGCCGGCGGGCCAGTGGGTCTTCGCGGGGCAGTACGACCATGAGCGTGGGGGGCGGGACGCGGGGCGCGACCGCTATGTCATGACCGGTGTGGCCGGGGGGCGTACGTATGCGGTGACCGGGGACTTCGCCGCGCATGCGCGGGACAGCTCGGGTGGTGACTCGTAGTTCCGCGGGTGTCCCGCGCCCCGAAGGGGCGCGGGGAACCGGCGCTCGGCCACGACGAACCCGCAGCCTCACTTCATGGTCGCCCCGATGGCGCCCGACCCCGTGGTCAGGAACGAGGTGGCCGGCAACGCCCCGTCGGCGCCCCGCGCCCCGTACGCACCCGTCGCGTCCGTCGACCTGAAAGCGGGCGTGCTCACCCCGCTGTCCCAGTTGTCGGCGGCGGAGACGGTGCGGGAACCCAGTTTCGCCGGGCCGCCCTTGTTGCCCACGGCCAGGTTCCGGGCCAGGCGGGCCTTGCCCGTCCCGAAGAAGAAGCCGGACTCGGCGTTGGCGTAGGCGGTGTTGCGGTTGAGCACGATCGCGCCGGTGTTGGAGTTCTCGGTGAACCCGTTCAGGGTGTTGCCCCAGGCGGCGTTGCCGTTGACGGCGTGGGCGGCCGAGGCCCCGCCGCCGCCCAGCTTGAAGCCGTTGCCGTTGCCCTCGAAGGCGGAGTCGTTCCAGCGGTTCCTGCCGTTGCCGAAGGCCCAGGAGTGCTCGATGGTGACGGGTGAGGAGAACTGCCAGAGGTCGAGACCGTCGTCCGAGTTGTCGAAGAGGCGGGCGCCGGTGACCTTGTTGCCGGTGCCGGAGCCGAACTTGATGGCGATGCCGTCGGCGTTCTGGCCGTGGCCCGAGGCGTCGTAGTTGCCGTGACTGTCCAGGTTCTGCACGAGGTTGCCGACCGTGCCGTCGCCGCGCAGGGTGAAGCCGGAGTCGCCGTTGTCCGCGGTGACGAGGTTCTTGAAGATGCCGCCGGTGGAGGAGGTGACGACGAGGCCCTGGGCCGGGGACTTCTGGAAGGTGAGGTTCTGCACGGTCCAGTAGCTGCCGTAGATGCCGGCGAGCCAGGAGCCGGCGGGCAGCTTGGAGCCGTCGATCCTCACCTTCTCGCTGCCGTGGGCCTTCAGCGTGATCCGGTTCGAACGGGTGCCGCTCGCCGTGGACTTGAGGGTGAAGGTCGGGTAGTAGGTGCCGCCCCGCACCTGGATCACGGTGCCGGCGGCGGCGTTCCTGACCGCGGACTCCAGCTGGGCGGTGGTGGACACGGTGACCGTGGCCGTGGCGGCCTGGGCGCCGCCGTCGGACAGGCCGAGGTGGACGCCGCCGGCCCCCGCGGCTACGGCCACCGCGGCGGCGATCGAGAGGGTGCGTGTCCTGCGGTGGCGTCCGGTGCTCTGCCGCACTGGGGGTTCCTTCCGTAGCGGGTGTGACGCGTCCCGGTCGCCGCCGTGGCCGGAACGGGTTGCCGCGTCCGCGCGAGAACAACCGAAACTTTCGGCCGGCCCGCTCCGGCGCACACCGATTGACGCGCTGCGCCCCGCTGGTGACACTCGCGAGAACGCACACCACCCAACAGAAACCCTCACGCTCACACAGGACGGTCATGCGTCTCAGAACACTGCTGGTCCCGCTCCTCGCCCTGCTCCTCACCCTGGCGGCCGCCCCGCCCGGCTCCGCGGACACCGCGCGGTCGAAGTACGCGGGCTATCTGTTCGCCTACTTCACCGGCGAGGGCACGGCCGACGGCGAACAGATCCGCTACGCGCTCAGCCAGGGCAACGACCCGCTGCACTGGCGGGAGTTGAACGGCGGACAGCCGGTGCTGACCTCCACCATCGGGGAGAAGGGCCTGCGCGACCCGTTCGTGATCCGCTCCCCGAAGGGCGACAGGTTCTACCTCATCGCCACCGACCTGCGGATGTACCGGAACAGCAGCGGAAGCTGGGACCACGTCCAGCGGCACGGCAGCAAGTCCGTCATGGTGTGGGAGTCCACCGACCTGGTCCACTGGACCGACCAGCGGCTGGTGCGGGTGGCGCCCGACAACGCGGGCAACACCTGGGCGCCGGAGGCCTACTGGGACAGCCGGCTGCACGCGTACGTGGTCTTCTGGGCGTCGAAGCTGTACGCCGACGACGACCCGGAGCACACCGGCTCCACGTACAACCGCATGCTCTACGCGACGACCAAGGACTTCCGCACCTTCAGCGCGCCCGAGGTGTGGGACGACCCCGGCTACTCGGTCATCGACTCGACGGTCATCAAGGACAAGGGGACGTACTACCGCTTCACCAAGGACGAGCGGGATCCGTCCTCCAGCTCGCCGTGCTCGAAGTTCATCACCGCGGAGAAGTCGCGGAACCTGACCGACACGTCGTACGACTTCGTCGCCGACTGCGTCGGCGGCAACGCCCTCGCGCGGGGCGAGGGCCCGACGGTCTTCAAGTCCAACACCGAGAAGAAGTGGTACCTGTTCATCGACGAGTACGGCCTGCGCGGGTACGTGCCGTTCGAGACCACGGACCTCGCCTCCGGCACATGGACGCCGTCCTCGGACCACGCGCTGCCGGCGAGCCCCCGCCACGGCACGGTGCTGCCGGTGACGGGGGCCGAGTACGAGCGGCTGCTCAGGACGTACGGATAGGACTCAGCTGACGAAGTACGTCGGGTTCGGCAGCTTGTACGTGCGGTCCGCGTGACCGCCCTCCAGGTCCGAGTACTGGTCGCCGAAGTTGGCGATGATCTCGTAGCCCAGGTCGTCCTCGATGTGCTTGCGCGTCCCGGATTTGTACTGCACCGTCGTGCAGTTCCAGGCGCCCGCGGTGGCGCACTCCTTCAGGTAGGCCGGCGGGTTGGCCTTGTCCTTGAGGAACATGTGGTCGGCGTCGAGGTTCACATCGGCGCCGACCTTCTTCAGGTTCTCCACGGCGGCGGCACGCTGGGCCTCGCTCAGACCGGAGTTGTAGAAGACCTCGACGCCCTTGGACTCGGCGTACCGGACCAGCTCCGGGCTGCCGAAGACGGCCGGGCGGTCCGCCTTGTTCACGTAGTCGTTCCACGTGGTGGAGTTGTACGTGTAGTTGGTGCGCTTCTCGTAGTCGAGGCTGAGCAGCAGCGTGTCGTCGATGTCGAAGACGACGGCCGGCTTCTCGCCGTGCCGGTGCGCCTTGCGGGCAGCCTTGTCGATGTAGCGCTTGGCGTCGGCGTCGATGCGCGCCAGGTCCTCGGCGTACGGGCTGTCCGGCGACGCCTGGTAGACACCGCTGCTGTCGGCGGTGGTGCCGTAGTAGGTGTCGATGTCCTTCACCAGGACGCCTATGTTGTACGGCTCGTGGGTGGAGTTCGCCGTCGACTGACCGGCGGTGGCCGCGCCCGCGCCGTACAGCGCCGCACCGGCGACGAGGCAGGCGGCACCGGCCGCGACCGCCTTGAGGGACTTCCGCATGGATTCTCCGGATCTGGTGGATGAGAGTGATGTACCAGGTCAGAGACTGTCTACGCGCATCACGCAGGCAGGGCGAGGCCCGTTATCCGATCGATACGCACTCCTTGTCGCGCTCCCACCTGGAGCATTACCTTCCGATTGCCTTGATCTGGGCTTCCCTTGACCCGATGGCCCTATGGTCGGTTACCGCGACTGCGAACGGGGGTTCATCGGTGGGCGACGGCAAGGTGCCCGGCAAGGTCCTGGACATCAAGACCGCCGACATCAAGGCGGCGGCACCGGCCTTCCACCAGGGGGCCATCGATCTGAGCAAGGCGCTGACCACGCTCATCAAGACCCTCGACGGCCTCGGCGAACCCTGGGGCCACGACGAACAGGGTGACAAGTTCGGCAACGCCTACAAGCCGCAGCAGAAGAAGATCGAGAGCGCGGCGGGTGTGCTGGTGCTCGGTCTGACGAGCATTCACGAGGCCATGGTGGACCTCTCGGACGGGCACGTGGACAACGACAAGCTCATCGCCGGCATGTTCACGGAAGTGAAGACCCCCCAGCAGAGCGACGGTGCCGGTGAGCGTTGAGGACACAGCCCGCCACATCCTTCTCAAGATGGGTCTGTGGTGGCCCGAGGCCGACTCCGACAAGCTGCGGGACGCGGCGAAGGCCTGGCGTGCCTTCGCCGACTCGGTGGACGACGTCCGCGCCCCCGTGCACCGCAGCGCGTCCTCGATCATCCACAACAACACCGGTGAATCGATCGAGGCGTTCGAGAAGTTCTGGGACCGTTACGCCAAGGACCAGGACGGCGGCTGGCTGAGCGACCTGGCCAAGTCCTCGCGGGAGATGGCCAAGGCGCTGGAGAAGTTCGCCGACGCCATCGACGACGCGATCAACAAGCTCTGGACGCAGATCGGCATCGACGCGGCCGTGATCGCGGGCGGGGTGGCGCTGGCCTTCTTCACCGCGGGCCTGGCCTCCGGTGCCGCCGCGGTGGCGGCCGAGGCGATCATCGAGTTCGGCGCCACGATGGGCGTCGCGGTGACCACGACCGTCGCCGAGATCGCCGCGGGCACGCTGGTCGCCGCCGCGTTCGGCGGTGTCGAGTCCGTCACGGTCGACCTCGCGGTGGCCCAGCCGCTGAAGATCGCCACCGGTCTCCAGCAGGGCTTCAGCCTGGACGAGATCAACCAGGCCGCCAAGGACGGCATGATCTTCGGCGGCGCCCTCGGCGCGGGCGGCGGCGTACTCAAGGCGGGCATGGAGGGCGGGTTCAGCAGCACCACCCCGCTGCTGCTGCGTCCGCCGTCCCTCCGCCCCGACCTGGTGGAGCTGGGCCCGGCCGCCCGCAACGCCGAACGCACCCCCTGTGTCGGCGAGCCGATCGACGTGGCGACCGGCGCCATGCTGATGACCCAGACGGACCTGACCCTGCCGGGCAGCCTCCCCCTGGAGTTCACGCGCACCCACCTCTCCTCCTACCGGGGTGGCGTCTGCTTCGGCCCCACCTGGATCTCCACCCTGGACGAGTGCCTCCAGATCGACGGCGAGGGCGTCGTCCTCGCCACGGCCGACGGCATGCGCCTGGTCTACCCGGTACCGGAGCCGGGCGTGTCCACGATGCCGGTCAAGGGCCCGCGCTGGCCCCTGGAGTGGGACGGCAAGCCGGACGGCGCGATGACGGTCACCGACCCGGCGACCGGTGTGACCCGGACCTTCGCCGCCCCCGTCCCCTCCCCCTCCTTCGGCGTCTTCCACCTGGCGCTGGACTCCTGGTCCGACCGCAACGGCAACCGCATCGACGTCGAACGCGACGACGAGGGCATCCCCTTCGCCATCCGCCACTCCGGCGGCTACTACGTCGCCGTCGACACCGAGGGCCCGCGCATCACGGCCCTGCGCCTGCTGGACGAGCCGCCCTCCCGCTACCGCCCGTCCGCCGCGCCCGACGAGGGTACGGTCGTCATGCGTTACGCCTACGACACCGCCGGCAACCTCACCGAGGTCATCAACTCCAGCGGCGAGCCCCTGCGCTTCACCTACGACACCGAGGGCCGCGTCACCCGCTGGACCGACCGCAACGGCACCTGGTTCGGTTACGTCTACGACGAGCGGGGCCGGGTGACCCGTACCGAGGGCGTCGACGGCATCCTCTCCGGCACCCTCACCTACGACGACGACACCCGCACGACGACGTACACCGACTCCCAGGGCCACACCTCGGTCCACCGGTACAACACCGAGGGCCTGGTGGTGGAGGAGACGGACCCGCTCGGGCACGTCACCCGCACGGAGTGGGACGAGTACGGCACCCACCCGGTCGCGGTGACCGATCCGCTGGGGCACACCACCCGATGCGCTTACGACGACGCCGGCAACCTGGTCGGCCTCACCCTGCCGGACGGCTCCGAGGCCCGGGCCGCGTACAACGCGCTTGGCCTGCCGACCGAGGTGGTCGAGCCGGGCGGCGCACTCTGGCGGCACACCTATGACGAGCGGGGCAACCTCCTCACGACCGTCGATCCCACGGGGGCCGAGACCCGGTACACACAGGACGAGGCGGGCCGGCCGACCACGATCACCGACGCCCTCGGCCACACCCGCACGGTCGTCTACAACGACGCAGGACTGCCCCTCGCTCTCACGAACGAACTGGGCCACACGACGACGATCCGCCGGGACGCCTTCGGCCGCGTGACCGAGGTGACCGATCCTCTCGGTCACACCACCCGCCTGGGCTGGACGACGGACGGCAGACCCGCCTGGCGCGAATCGGCCGACGGCACACGCGAGTCCTGGACCTGGGACGCCGAGGGCAATCTGCTCGCCCACACGGACCCCGCCGGGAACACCACCCACCACACGGTGACGCACTTCGACGTACCCGCCACACGAACGGATCCGGACGGCGCACACTACGCGTTCACCTACGACACGGAACTGCGTCTGACAGGAGTTACCAACCCGCAGGGCCGTACATGGACCTACACCTACGACGAGGCGGGCCGTCTGACGGCCGAGTCGGACTTCAACGGCCGCACGCTCACGTACACCCACGACGCGGCTGGCCGGCTCGCCTCCCGTACGAACGGGGCCGGGGAGAGCCTTCGTTTCACGCGAGACGCAGCGGGCCGCGTGGTGGAACAGCACGACGAGGCCGGCGGTGGCATTACCACCTACAGCTATGGGCCCGATCGCAGGCTGGCGCACGCTGCCAACGCCGGCACCGAGGTGTCGTTGGAACGGGACCCGCTGGGCCGGGTCGTGGCGGAGACCGTCAACGGCCGCAGGATCAGCTACGGATACGACGCCCTCGGACGTCGTATCCGGCGTACGACCCCGTCCGGGCTGGTCTCTGAGTGGTCGTACGACGCCGCGGGACACGCCACCGCGCTCCGCACGGCGGACCACACCCTCACCTTCTCGTACGACACGGCGGGCCGCGAGACCGAGCGACGGCTCGGGGACGATGTCGCCCTTCTCCAGCGGTGGAGTGCGGCCGGCCGGCTGACCGAGCAGTCGCTGACCGTGCTCGCCGGCACCGTGGGAGCGAATCGTCTGCTCCAGCACCGTGGTTATGCCTACCGGGCCGACGGCCACATCACTGAGATCCGCGAGTTGACGTCGGGCACCCGCCGCTTCGATCTCGACGCCGTGGGCCGGGTCACGGGTGTGCGTGCCCATGGTTGGGCGGAAACCTACGCGTACGACGCGGCGGGCAATCCGGTCCGGGCAGACTCACCCGGACTCGGTGTCCGCGGTGAACGTGAGTTCGACGGCACCCTGATCCGCCGAGCCGGCCACACCGTCTACGAGCACGACGCCCAGGGCCGCCTTGTCCGCAAGAAGCGAAACCTGCTCAACGGTCAGCAGCGCGTCTGGTCCTACACATGGAACGCGGAGGACCGACTGACCGAGGCGGTCAGCCCCGAGGGCGACCGATGGTGCTACGTCTATGACCCGTTCGGACGCCGAGTCTCCAAGCATCGTGTGGCCGAGGACGGGTCCGCGCGGGACCGGACCGACTTCTCCTGGGACGACACCCGGCTGGCGGAGCAGACCGCTCCCAGCGGCACGGTGACCACCTGGGAGTTCGCTCCGGACACCGACCGCCCTGTGGCTCAGACCGACCACGAACCGACAGTGCGCGAGGCGGACAGTTCGTTCCTCGCCCGGCTGGCCGAGGAGACCACGGCCGGACAGCGGACTCGGTTCCACACAGTCGTGACCGACGTCGTGGGGACGCCCACCGAACTGGTCACACCGGACGGTCGCCTGGCATGGCAGCGCCGGACCGCGGTGTGGGGTACGCCGTTCCCCGCACCGCCGGACGACGAGGCGTCCGTGGATTGTCCGCTGCGTTTTCCCGGCCAGTACGCGGACCCCGAAACCGGCCTCCACTACAACGTCTTCCGGTATTTCGACCCGGAGACCGGAGGCTTCGTCTCAGCCGACCCACTCGGTCTCGATCCGTACCCGAACCCGTACGCATACGGCCCGAACCCGTTCACGTGGCTCGATCCCCTGGGGCTGGCGTGCAAGAAGATCCCCACCGACGAACTCAACTGGAACACGCGCAGTCGGCCGACTTTCGGCCACACCTTTAGCGAGCACGGAGCCGGTGCGAAGAACACGAAAAGCCTGACCGACCGTGCACGCAGCACGGGCAATCAGCAGGGACAATGGCTGGACAACGACAAGGCCCTGGAATTCCTGAAGACACATCATGACCCCAACGGCGGGGTACGCGAGGTGGAACTTCCGCCGGGGATGGGGCAGGTCATCATGCCAGACGGCACCATAGTCGAGGCCAACTACGCCAGGCTGGTCCCCAAACCCGATGGTTCCTACAAAACGGCTTTTCCGATCCTGAAGAAGTGAGCAGCCCCGTGCCATTCCGCATGACCGTGTCTCCCCCCACTTCCAAGAGTCCGGTGACACACGACCTCGTTCTTGCCGAGGACTATGAATCGCTGGTCATGGATGCCTGTGAGCTTCTGGCCGAGACGGACTGCCGCTTCCACGTGTCGGGATTCGGCCAGGACGCATGGCCCGTGGACATCTCCTACGACCTCTCCTCGGTCATCGAGCAACTCCCGCACGCACGGGCGGCCCTCCGCCGGAAGGACCGAGCACAGATCGACTTCTACGGTCAGGGGGTCGAACGTGTCATCAGCTTCGACCCGGTCGGCGAACAGGTCACCATGACCTGCACGACGCGGACCGACTGGATCCCCGACCCGGCGACCGAGACAGCCTCTCTTCCGGATGTCGAGGACATGCTGGCGGCACTGGCCCACGATTTCCGTCGCGCACTCGACCGTGCCTGCCCGGACATCGCCGCACGGGAACCCTTTGCACAATGGTGAACAGTCGGACGGCCCAAGGAAGGCGGCCGTGATCACTGTGATCCACCTTTCGGTCGTCCAGTTGCTGGACAGCATGGGTGACTTTCTTCGGAGCGGCGCTCGTGTGCTCGGCTTCACCAGTGCCGACACGTCGTTCGGTGACGGTCCGGTGAGGCGGGGAGGATCGCGGCCATAAGATTTGTCGACACCTACTGGGACGGCTCCGGCTTCTTCCTCGACCCGTCCGCCTACCTGGCCGAGCTGCCTCGTCTGCGCGGCGTACTCCCGCCGGGTGCCTGGGCCTTCGTCTCCGAGCCGGGGCACTACGACATCCCTCGCGCCGACCGATGCGTCAAGGACCTGGAGCTGGCCGGGATCCGGCCGGCGACCGACAAGAGCGGTCGGCTGGTGCTGGAGTTCGCGCCGAACCGGTTCAAGCACGAATCGGGGCTGCGTATCAGCTACACGGGTGTGCGGCACTTCTCCATCGACTACGAGCACTCCATCGACTGGATGGCGGTCGACACGGTGCTCCTCGATGAGATCCTTCCGGATGAGGACGGCGGCTGCGTGCACGAGATCGCACTGACCGACGCGCGCATCACGGTCCGCTGCCGGGATCTGGAAGCCGTATGGAGCGACAGGTGCTGATGGAGAAACCGCCTTTCCACTCGGAAGTGCGTGTGCTCCGCGCCCCTGGCACGCCCCGGCTGGCGGGCGAGCTCGGGGGTGTTCTCGGTGTCGCCGAGCCGCCCGACCAGACGACGTCCCTGGCCTACGCCGTGCTGCTCGACGGAGAGGAAGAGTTGTACACGTTCCGCCGCGAGGAGATCGAGCCGACCGGGCGCATGAGAAGGCGGGAGGACTGTTCTCCGGCATCGCCACCCCGCCCTTCATCTCCATCGGAGCGACGATGAACTGACAGCTCAGTACCGTGGCGTCTCTGCGCACGAGGCCACGGTGGTCGTCGGCAACTCCACCGCACTGGCCAACGCCGTCAAAGGGTCAGCGAGGGTTCCAGTCGCCCAGGTACGCCGCCGGGGTGTGCAGCGCGGCCTCGGCCGGGGTGAGCTGGGGGCGGCCTGCGGGGTCGGTGATCACGGCGCCCGGGCCGGTGTTGCGGTACTCCCAAAAGCGCATGGACTGCCAGGGGTAGGCGTCCCGCATGTTGGTGTAGGGGGCCACCGCGTCGATGCCGGGGCCGATCACGCTGTCCCGGACGACCAGGGCGGGCCAGGCGGTGGTCTCGTACGACGGCACCCACGGCCGGGCCAGCTTGTACGCCCCGTCCTCCGCGCCGGAGGTGAAGCGGCAGCGGACGGCGAGGATGCCGTGCGGGTTGGCCCGGGCGGTGGAGGGCGCGAACACCATGCCCTGGGGAGTGAAGTCCACGTCTCTCGGAAGGGTGTGGAAGCGGCAGTGGTCGAACACCGCCGTCGCCCGGCCGAAGACGAAGTCGACGTCTCCCTCGATGTGGCAGTGGTGGAAGTACTGCCGGTCGAAGGACTCCAGTGCGCTCGTGTCCGTGAACAGGGTGTCCTGGTGGGCGAGGAACCGGACGTTCCGGGCGCGGGTGCGGTCGCCGGTGAGGTAGGCGGCGACGGCCTGGGTGCCGGTGATGCCGGGGTGGTCGGCGCGCAGCCAGTCGTTGGCGAGGGTCAGGTCGAGGAGGGTCAGTCCGGGGGCCGCCGAGCTGAAGGTGGCCGAGCCGGCGGTGCCGTACGTGCCCGAGCCGTCCGGTTTCCGCGTGCCGTTGGCGTTGTCGTACACGATGACCACGTCACGGGGGTCGCCGGTGGCCCCGCGCAGGGTCAGGCCGGCCGCCTCGGCGGGGACGTGCACGACCTCGCGGTACGTCCCCGGGTGCAGCAGGAGCGTCCAGCCGGGGCCGGTGACGGCGTCCACGGCGGCCTGCACCAAGTCGCCGGGGCGGATGTGGAGGACCCGGCGGTGGTCACGGGCGAAGGCGTGGGGCGTGCCGAGCGCCGACGCGCCGCCGACGAGTCCCCCGAGGAGGGTGCGTCTGCGGAGCATCAGCACTCCTCCCACGGCGTCCAGTCCCCGAGCCAGGCCGTCCTGGTCGCCGACGCGGCCTGTTCGTCGGTCAGCTGGGGCCGGTTCCCCGGGACGGTGACGACCGCGCCGGGGCCGGTGTTGCGGTACTCGGCGAAGCGCTGGTTCTGCCAGGGGTGGGCCGCCGACATGTTGGTGTAGGGGGCGACCGCGTCGATGCCGGGGCCGAGCCGGGTGTCGCGGACGGTGAGCATCGGGCGGGCGGTGGGGTCGGAGCTGGGCACCCAGGGGCGGGCCAGCTTGTAGCAGGCGTCCGGGGCCTCGCTGGTGACGCGGCTGTGGGTGACGAGGTAGCCGCGCGGGTTGGCGACGGCCGTGGAGGGCGCGAAGACGAAGCCGTAGGGTGGCGCGGCCAGGTCCGTCCGGTTCAGGGTGCGGAAGTGGCAGTGCTCGTAGACCGCGGTCGCCCGGCCGAAGACGAAGTCGACGTCTCCCTCGGCGTAGCAGTGGGCGTAGTACTGGCGGGCGAGGACACCGAGGGCCGTCGAGTCGGCGTACAGGGTGTCCTGGTGGCCGAGGAAGCGGCAGTGCAGGAAGGCGCTGCGGTCGCCCTGCACCTTGAGGGCGACGGCCTGGGTGCCGCTGGTCTCCGGGTGGCCGGCGCGCAGCCAGTCGTTGGCGAAGGTGATCCAGCGGGCGGTGAACCCGTCGGCCTGGACGGTGGTGGTCGCCGAGCCGCTGGTGCCGTGGGTGCCGCCGCCGGGCTTGGGGGTGCCGGCCGCGTTGTCGTAGACGATGACGGCGTCCCGGGGGTTCTCGGAGGCGCCGATCCAGGTCATCTCCGTACGGCCGGCGTCGACGGCGACCGTCTCCCGGTAGCGGCCGGGGGCGATCACGAGGGTCCGGCCGCTGCCGGTGGCGGCGGTCACCGCGGCCTGGACGGTGGTGAAGTCGCCCCGGCCGTGCGGGTCGACGTAGAGGGTGCCGGGGGTGAGGCGGCGGGCCGGGGAGCCGTAGCGGCCGAACGGGCGCGCGAGGGCGTGTGCGGGGGCGGACGTCAGGGCGAGCGCGGCGGTGGCCGCGGTGCTCGCGGTGAGCAGACCCCGTCTGGAGAGGGGCACGGCTGTACTCCTTCAGGTGAAGAGGGGGCCGGCGGCCCGGCCCCCTCGGGTCAGCGCAGGTGGCCGGCGCCCGCGCGGTGGTCGACGATGCCGGGGACGGCCTGCGGCCGGTCCACCCTGGTGCGCAGGACCGGTGTCCAGCCGGCCCCGGACCGGAGGATCTCGCCGGGCACTTGCGTGTTGTGGACGGCGATGAGGTCGGTCGGCTCGCCGTTGACGTGGTTGTCGCCGGCGGTGACCGGCGCCTCCTTCCACTTCTTCAGGACCGAACCGGCCTTCACGCCCGCCGGCAGGGTGAACGCGTTGTGCTCGGCGACCAGCTGGGACTCCATGCCGATGCCGTAGCTGTAGGAGTAGCCGTCGCCGGCGACGAAGTGGTTGTTGTACGAGTCCACCTGCCCGAAGCGGACCCGCGGGGCGCGCTCGACCAGGTTCCGGAACAGGTTGTGGTGGAAGGTGACCTTCAGGTGCCCGCGGTCGACGGCGGCCGTGGACGCGCTGTCGCTGTTGCCGATGAGGATCGTCTTGTCGTGGTCCTCGAAGACGTTCCAGGAGGCGGTGACGTGGTCGGCGCCCTTGACGATGTCCAGCTCGCCGTCGTGCTGCTGGTAGATCCGGCCGTAGTACGAGGGCAGGGTGCTGTCCGGGTGGTCGCCGTCGGTGAAGGTGTTGTGATCCATCCACACATGGGTCGACCCGTGGACGACGGCGCTGTCGTACTCGGAGTTCCAGTTGCCGTCGGCGGTGTCGGTCGGGTCCCACTGCGGGAAGCAGTCGAGGGGGCTCTCGAAGGTCAGGTTGCGGACGATGACGTTGTCGACGCCCTTGATATGCAGGCTGGCACCCTTGAAGCCGGCGTTCCGGCCGACGCCGACGATGGTCGTGTCGGCCGGGACGGTGGCCTTGACGAAGGCGTCCTGGTTCGCGGCGGAGGCGCGGCGCAGGCCCTCGGGGCTGTCGTCGGGCTCGGCGTCGAGGTTCTTGGTACGGCCCCACACCGCCGGGTCGTAGGTCTTCAGATAGGCGTCGAAGTCGTACCCGGGCGCGGCGAAGGCAGCGCAGCTCGGCCCGTCGGCGTCGATCATGCCCTTCACCCGGACGATCTTCGGCGCGCTGCCGCCGTCCGCCAGGGCCGCCTTGAACTGCTCCCAGGTGGTGACGGTGTACACGTGCGCGGAGTCGGCGGCGGCCCCGCCGGTGGTCCCGGTGCCGTACGCCGCCCAGCCGTCGTTGGCGGGCAGCACCTGCCGCTCGAGGCCGGCGCGGTGGGCCGGCTGCGCGGACGCGGTGCCGGTGACGGCGAGGGCGAGGGCCGTGCCGCCCACCAGGGCAGCTATGACACGTCCATGACATCTCTGTGTACGCACTGTGCGGCTCTCCTCGATGACGAAGGTCAGGATGCGGGTGCGGGCGGCCAGGTGATCCAGGACGCCGGGACGTCCTCGTGCAGCCGTACGACGTCGCGCCGGGCCAGCACCCGGGTGCGCAGCAGCTCCTGCGCCACGAGCCGGGCCACGGCGATCGCGCCGGGCGGGTTGAAGTGCGTGTTGTCCTGTTCGGTGGCGGTCCAGTTGAAGTAGGTCTTCGTCTCCTCCACCCCGAGCCGCTGCCACAGCGCGAGCGACAGCGCCTCGATGTCCAGCAGCGCGACACCCTCCTGCCCGGCCAGCGCCCGCACGGCCGCCGGGTACTCGCCGTGGGTCGGCAGGGCGTTGCCCCCGGCGTCGAACTTGCGGCGCTCGACGGAGGTGGCGAGGACCGGCCGGGCGCCATGAGCGCGGGCGCCCTCGACGTAGAGCCGCAGGTACTGCTGGTACGTCGACCACGGCTCGGTGTAGCGGGACGGGTCGCTGGACTTCTCGTCGTTGTGCCCGAACTGGATGAGCAGGAAGTCCCCGGGCCGGATCCCGGCGAGGATCGCGTCGAGCCGCCCTTCCTCCACGAAGCTCTTCGAACTCCGCCCGTTCACGGCGTGATTGGCGACCTTGACCTCCTTCCGAAGGAAGAAGGGCAGCGCCATGCCCCACCCGGTTTCGGGAGCGGCGTCGGCGTATTTCTGTGCGGCCGTCGAATCACCGGCGATGTAGAGGGTGCGAGATTCCCGACGGGAACGACCGACAACGGGAACGGCGGCAATCGCGGCGGAGGTGACTTGTCTACGCGTGAGGGACACGAAGGGTACCTTTCGAATGCAGGGAGCTGTCCAGGGCGCGGGGAACTGCGCGACCAGCCACAAGGAACCCGCAGTCCCCCACAACCACGACCACCCGAGCCGTCAGTGGTTCTTCTTCCAGTCGGCCTGCGCGGCATTGAGCTGATCGGCCAACAGGTCCAGGAACTCCTTCGCACTCAACTTCCCCAGCAGCACCTTCTGGAAGTTCGGCTCGTTGTCCGCCTTGGAAATGGTGTTCCAGTCAGGCAGGTAGTACGGCAACTGAACGATCTTCGTGCTGGCCCCGTTCAACGCCTCCGCGGCCAGCTTCGTGGGCTCCGACGCCCGCACCCACGCGTCCTGCGCCGCCTCCGTGTTCGCCGGCACCTGCCCCGCGACCTGGTTCCACTTGCTGTTGGAGGCGTGCGAGGCGGCGAACTCGATGAACTTCCACGCGGCGGCCTTGTTCTTGCTGGACTTGAACAACGCGAGCCCGTCGACCGGGTTGGACACCTGCACCCGGGTCCCGTCGTCCAGGGTCGGGTTGGGAATGCCCCTGAACTTGCCCTTCAGGGCCTTCTCGTGGTCGGCGTAGGAACCCAGGTTGTGGCTGAGCATTCCGATCGTGCCGGAATCCCACTGGGCGACCATCTTGGTGAAGTCGTTGTTCACGTCGGCGGACGGGGTGTCCTTCTTGTACAGGCCGACGTACTTCTCCAGCGCGGCGACGTTCTTCGGGTCGTTGACGGTGGTCTTGTCACCGTTCCAGAAGGACGTGATCCCGCTCTGCCCGTACATGGCGTCCAGGGCCTGGGCGATGGAGCCCTCGCCACCGCGGATGGTGTACCCGAACGCGTTCTTGTCCTTGTCGGTGAGTTTGCCGGCGGCCTTGTAGAAGTTCGTCCAGGTGGTCGGCGGGTCCAGCTCGGCCGCGCCGAACAGGTCGGTGCGGTACCAGAGCGTGCCGTTGTTCGCGGAGGTCGGCACGGTGTACGTCTTGCCGTCCCCGCCGGCGGCCTTCACGCCCTCCAGGAACTTGGTGTTGAGCTTGCCGTTCAGCGGGCTGCCGGAGATCCGGTCGTCCAGCGGCTCCAGCGCGCCCTGCGCGGCGACCTCGGCCAGCATCGCCGTACCGACACCGCCGACGTCGGGCAGGCCGCCGCCCTGGATGGCGGTGTCGTACTTGGACTGCACGCTCGCGGCGGGCACGCCCACGTAGTCGACCTTGATGTCGGGGTACTTGTTCTGGAAGTCGGCGATGATCTGCTTCCAGACGTCGGTGCGGACACCGCCGTTGTTGTCCCAGAAGGTGATCGTGCCCTTGCCGGAGCCCTCGTTCCCCTTGTCCCCCGCGCTGCCGCTGCCGTCGTCGCCGCAGGCGGTGGCGGTCAGGGCGAGGACGGATCCCAGGGCGACGGCCAGGGCGGCGCGCCTGCTTCTGCGGATACGGATGCTGCTTGTCATGGTCGGCTCTCTTCTTCTGGATCCAACGGGAGATGGGGCGTGGGGGTCAGTGGCCGCTCCCGACGCGGCTTCCTCGGGGACTACAGGGGCGTGATCCGGAACCGGGTGAACGTCGCCGTCCCCGCGGGCCCCGGTCCCTCCGGTGCGACGGCGAACAGGCCGAGCAGGGCGCCGACCCAGCGCCAGGGGGTGGCCGCGAAGACGGGCCCGGACGGGCGGAGGCCGTCCCCGAGGTCGTACCGGAACCGGCAGCGCGCCCCGGCCCCGGCCTCGATCCGCAGCCGCGCCCGCCCCTCGGGGGCGAGGCACGGCACCCCGGCGTCGCGTTCACGCTCGGCCACCGCCTCCGCGAACCGGTGCACGAGCCGGACCGTCCCGTCGCTCCCGCGCTCCAGGCCGATCCACGCGAACGCGTCCCCGAGCACCACGAGCCCCGCCCGCGCGCCCGGCTCGGTGCCGTCCAGCCGCAGCTCGACCTCGACCGCGCTCGGCAGGCCGGGCAGCCGCTGGGTGAGGACGTTCGGCAGCTTGCGCGGATCGTGGGCGTCGGCCGAGCGGACGCAGGTCAGCCGCAGGCCGTCCGCGGAGGTCTGGGTGGCCCAGCCGTCGCCCGGGTTGGCGGTCCACTGCCACTGGCGGCCGTACCGTCCGCCGGGGAAGTCGTCGTCGGTGGCGGGCGCGGCGGGCGGCTGCGGCGGCAGGTCGGGCCGGCGGTGTACGGCGACGGGGGCGCCCTCGTCGCCGAGGACCGGCCATCCGTCGTCCCCCCAGCGCATCGGCTGGAGGTGGACCACCCTGCCGTAGGGGCCACGCTGCTGGAAGTGCAGGAACCAGTCCTCGCCGGCCGCGGTGCGCACCCAGGCGCCCTGGTGCGGGCCGTTGACGTCGGTGTCCCGCTGCTCCAGGACGATCCGTTCCTCGTACGGGCCGAAGAAGCCGCGCGAGCGGAACGCGCCCTGCCAGCCGGTCTCCACTCCCCCGGCGGGGGCGAGGATCCAGAACCAGCCGTCGTGCCGGTAGAGCTTGGGCCCTTCCAGGGTGAACCAGCCGGGGATGCGGTCCCCGTCGACGATCACCTTGCCCTCGTCGAGCAGCGAGGTGCCGTCGGGGTGCATCCGGTGGCCGGTGAGCCGGTTCTTGACGCCGGAGCGGGACCTGGCCCAGGCGTGCACGAGGTAGGCCTCGCCGGTCTCGTCGTCCCACAGCGGGCAGGGGTCGATCAGGCCCTTGCCGGCCTTGACCAGGTGGGGGCGGGTCCACGGGCCGCGGATCTCCGGGGCGTTGACCTGGAAGACGCCCTGGTCGGGGTCGCCCCAGAAGATCCAGAAGCGGTCGTCGTGGTACCGGATGGAGGGTGCCCAGACCCCGCGGTCGTGCCGGGGTGCCGTGAACTCCTCCTCGGGTTCGAGACGTTCGAGGGCGTGGCCGACGAGGGTCCAGTGGACGAGGTCGCGGGAGTGCAGCAGGGGCAGGCCGGGGGCGCGGCCGAAGCTGGAGGCGGTGAGGTAGAAGTCGTCGCCGACGCGGACCACGTCCGGATCGGACCAGTCGGCGTTCAGCACCGGGTTGGTGTAGGTGCCGGTGGTGCTCACTGGCTCACCGCCTTGCGGGCCAGGGCCGCCGCCTCGCCCCGGGTCAGGGTGCCGTCGGCGACGACCGTGACCACCCGGCGTACGACGGTTTCGCCGGGCGGCACGGCCAGCCGCTCGGTGTGCGCCAGGGAGGAGCCCACGCCGGGGTACTCGGCGGCCCGGACGAACCACGGGTCCCGGCGGGTGTCCGCGGTGGCCCCGGCGAAGACCAGCGTCCAGCCCTCGCCCGTCAGGGCGAGCCAGTCGGCGCGGGTGCCGTGCGTCGCCGCCTCGCCCTCCCGGTCGGCGGTGAAGACCTCCGGGGCGCGGGGTTCCTTGCGGGCCCGCCAGAAGAAACCGCCGTAGGCCGCGCCGTGCCGGCCGTTGGTGGCGGGGCTGCCGATCGACAGGGGCTCGGTGGTGACGTTGGTGAGGGAGAAGGTGAAGTCCAGCGCCCAGGCGGTGTCGGTGAGTCCGGTGGCCGCGACCGTACGGCGCTCGCGCAGCAGCTCGGTTCCGGCGGCGACCCAGCGCAGCTCCTCCACGAAGCCGTCGGGGTCGCGGAGCTGGAAGCCGGTGTGCCGCTGGGCGCCGTGGTTGTCGCGTTCGGTCGGGCCCTGGTCGCGGACGAAGGTCCGGCCGCCCCAGAAGTTGTGCCCCTCGACGTCGGGAACGGCGACACCGACGCCGAGGTGGTGTGCGTGGTCGGCGGGACTCACCTCGGTGACCGCCGTGCCGGCCAGGGTGGTGACGGGGTGCAGATAGGGGCGCGGGGAGAGCCGGGCGGGCAGCTCGGGCCGGGTGACGTAGCGGCCGACCGGGCGGCCCGCGACCCGCAGGACCAGGCTGTCGGGGGACGTCATCAGGTGCTCACCTCGTTCGGCAGGTCGTCGGCCAGGGGGCTGGGCAGGGTCCAGGGGACGCCCAGTTCGGAGTAGAGGGCGAGGGTGGCGGCGGCCGCGGCGACCAGGCCGTCGATGCCGGGCACGATCCGGCGGTGTTCGGCGGGCAGCAGCCGCCAGGCGTGCTCGGGCAGCGGCGCCGGGTCGGGGGCCGTGCGGACGGCCTCGACGACCCGCATGAAGGCGCCGGTGTCGTCCGGCGGGACGAGCAGCTCCGTGCCGTGCTCCAGGTGCCCGACGAGGTTCTCCAGCAGGTCGGTGCGGCCGTACTCGGTCTCCTCCGGGCCGTGGCCGGTGCGCTGGAGCAGCACCCGGTCCTGCTTGTACCAGAAGGTGATCCGGCCGCTGCTGCCGTGCACCAGCACGTACGGCTCCCCGGGGTGTTCGGCGCACAGGGTCGCCGCGACCGTGACCGGGCCGCGCGGGGTGTGGACGCGGACGCAGGAGGTGTCGTCGGACTGGATGGGGTTGGCGCGCAGCAGTTCGGTCTCGATGCCGGTGACGTCCTCGGCGCGGACCGTGCCGAGCAGGGCGAGGCCGGTGGCGACGGCGTGCGCGAGGGGGTTGGTGAGGACCCCGTCGACCACGTCGGCCCCGTTCAGCCGCCGCCGGCCCGCCCAGGGCGCCCGCCGGTAGTAGGCCTCGTCCCGGGCCCAGGCCCCGGCGCCGCCGACCCCGGTGACCTCGCCGATCGCGCCCTCGGCGATGAGGCGCCGGATCGCGGGGACCGCGTGCGAGCCGAGCGACTGGAAGCCGATCTGGCAGGCCACCCCGGCCTTTCCGACCCCGTCGGCCATACGGCGGAACTCGGCGTACGAGGGCGCGGGCGGCTTCTCCAGCAGCAGGTGCACCCCGCGCGCGGCGGCGGTGAGGGCCAGGTCGGTGTGGGTGGGGATGGGCGTGCAGATCACGGCGATCCTCGCGCCGGTGGAGTCCAGGAGCGCACCGAGGTCGGCGGACTGCTCGGGCGTGCCGAGTCCGTCCGGGATCTCCTCCTCGGTCAGCGGGGTCAGCTCGCAGATCCCGGCCAGCCGGACCAGGCCCGCGCTCTGGAGCCGGCGGATGTTCTCCAGGTGCCAGCGGCCGTGGCCGCGCGCGCCGGCGAGGACGACGTCGACGCTCATCCCTTCACCGCCCCCGCGCTGAAGCCGGTGATCAGCCACTTCTGGATGAAGGCGAACACGATCACCACGGGCACGGCCGCGATGATGCCGCCCGCCGCCAGGGCGCCCAGGTCGACGCTGTCCGCGCTCATCAGGGTGTTGAGGCCGACCGGGATGGTCTGCTTGCTCTGGTCGGAGAGGAACATCAGGGCGAACAGGAAGTGGTTCCAGGCGTGCACGAAGGCGAAGGAGCCGACGGCGATCAGCCCGGGCCGCAGCAGCGGCAGGACCACGATCCGGAAGGCGGTGAGCCGGTTGCAGCCGTCCACCCAGGCGGCCTCCTCCAGGGAGTACGGCACGTTCCGGATGAACCCGCTGATCAGGATCATCGACAGCGGCAGCTGGAAGACGGTCTCGGCGATGACGACACTGCCCAGGGAGTTGATCATCGACAGCTTGGCGAAGATCTGGAACAGCGGCACCAGCAGCAGCGCGCCCGGCACGAACTGGGAGCACAGCAGGGCCAGCATGAAGCCGCGCTTGAGCCGGAAGTCGAAGCGGGCGAGCGCGTACCCGCCGGCCAGGGCGACCACGGTGGTCAGCACCAGGGTGGCGAGGCCGACGTAGACGCTGTTGGCGAAGTAGGTGCCGAAGCTGCGTTCGGTCCACACCTTCTCGAAGTGCTCGAAGGTCATGGGCCACGGGACCAGCGAGGTGGAGCCGGCCGGGCGGAGCGCGAAGAGCAGGATCCAGTAGAACGGGATCAGGGTGAAGAGCAGATAGACCCCCAGGGGGACGTAGATCTGCCAGCGCGGGACCTCGTCCCAGGAGCGGCGCTTGCGGCCGGTCCGGGCGGGCTCGGCCGCCACCTTCTCGGGTGCGGGAGCGATCTCGGTGATCACTTGGAGTCACCTCCGAACTTGCTCAGCCGCAGATAGACGATCGAGCAGAAGAGCAGGATCACGAACGCCACCGTGGTCAGGGCGGAGGCGTAGCCGAAGTTGTGGGCGTCGACGCTGGTGTTGGCGATGTAGAGGGGAAGGGTCGTGGTCTCCCCCGCCGGGCCGCCGCCGGTCAGCGTGTAGAGCAGGTCGACGTTGTTGAACTCCCACACCGCGCGCAGCAGCGTGGAGAGCACGATGGCGTCCTTCAGGTGGGGCAGGGTGATGTGCCAGAACTGCTTGAGCCGGCCGGCCCCGTCGACCTCGGCGGCCTCGTAGAGGTCCTTGGAGACGGACTGGAGGTCGGCGAGGATGAGGATCGCGAAGAAGGGGACGCCTCGCCAGAGGTCGGCGACCACGGCGGCCGGGAACACCGTGGAGGTGTCGGACAGCCAGCTGGTGCCGTAGGAGCCCAGCCCCGCGTCCGCCAGGTAACGGGTGATGCCCGTCTGGGAGTTGTAGAGCAGCACCCAGATCGCGGAGGTCAGCACACCGGAGACGGCCCAGGGCGAGAAGACCAGCGCACGGCCCAGCGCCCGCCCGACGAAGGTCTGGTTGACGATGAGCGCCAGCGCCAGGCCGAAGAGCAGTTGCAGCCCGACCTCGACCACGACCCACTTGGCGCTGAAGGTCAGCGTGTCCCAGAACTGCGGGTCGTGGGCGAAGGCCCGGGTGAAGTTGTCGAGGCCCGCGAAGCCGTTCCGCCATGGCTTGGTGGGGTTGTAGTCCTGCAGGCTGTAGTAGAAGACGCTGAGCACCGGGTAGGCGATGAAGCCCAGCATCAGCAGGCCCGCCGGGGCGATCAGCAGGTACGGCAGCCTGCGCGGGGTCGCGGAGGCACGGCGCCGCCGGGGTGGCGCGGGCGGTTTCGCCACGGCTGCGGCTTGGGCCATGACTGTTCTCCGTTCGCAGTGGGGCAAATACAGCGGGTGTGGGAAGCGCTTGCTCCGTACACGTGACGGAAGCGCTTCGACGGCCGGTGTGCGGGGTTCAGCCGGCGTACGGGTCCGGCACGGTGCCCGGGCGGGCCAGGAACTCGAAGTCGCAGCCGGTGTCGGCCTGGGTGATCTGCTCGTTGTAGAGGGCGCCGTAGCCGCGCTCGTACCGGGCGGGCGGCGGGGTCCACTCGGCCCGCCTCCGGTCCAGCTCCGCGTCGTCCACGTGGAGGTGGAGGCTGCGGGCCTCGACGTCCAGGGTGATGAGGTCCCCGCTGCGGACGAGCGCCAGGGGGCCGCCGATGTACGACTCCGGGGCGACGTGCAGGACGCAGGCGCCGTAACTCGTGCCGCTCATCCGGGCGTCGGAGATCCGGACCATGTCCCGCACACCCTGCTTCAGCAGGTGGTCGGGGATGGGCAGCATGCCGTACTCGGGCATGCCCGGGCCGCCCTTGGGACCGGCGTTGCGCAGCACCAGCACGCTGTCGGCGGTGATGCCGAGCGAGGGGTCGTTGATGGTGCGCTGCATCGTCCTGTAGTCGTCGAAGACGACGGCCGGACCGGTGTGCTCGAGCAGGTGCGGCTCGGCGGCGATGTGCTTGATGACGGCGCCGTCCGGGCAGAGGTTGCCGCGCAGCACGGCGACCCCGCCCTCGTTCGCGACCGGTTTGTCGCGGGGCCGGATGACGTCGTCGTCGTGCACCTGCGCGCCGGTGATCTGCTCGCGCATCGTGTCGTACGAGACGGTCGGCCGCTCCAGGTGGAGCAGGTCCGGGATCCGGGAGAGGAACCCGGGCAGGCCGCCCGCGAAGTGGAAGTCCTCCATGAGGTACGTCTGTCCGCCCGGCCGTACGTTGGCCAGCACCGGGACCGTCCGAGCGATCCGGTCGAAGTCGTCGAGCGTGAGCCTGACCCCGGCCCGCCCCGCCATGGCGATCAGATGGATGACGGCGTTGGTGGAGCCGCCGAGGCCGAGCACGGTGGTGACGGCGTCCTCGAAGGCCTCGCGGGTGAGGATCTGACTCAGCTTCCGGTCCCGGTGGACCAGTTCGACGGCCACCAGACCGGCCTTGGCGGCCATCCGGTCGTGTCCGGAGTCCACCGCCGGGATGCTGGAGGCACCCGGGACCGTCACGCCGAGGGCTTCGGCCGCGGCGGTGAGCGTGGACGCCGTCCCCATGGTCATGCAGTGGCCGGGAGAGCGGGCCAGGCCGCTCTCCAGTTCGGCCATCTCGCAGTCGCCGATGAGGCCGGCGCGCTTGTCGTCCCAGTACTTCCACATGTCGGTGCCGGAGCCGAGGACCTCTCCGCGCCAGTGGCCCGGCAGCATGGGCCCGGCCGGTACGAAGACGGCGGGCAGGTCCACCGAGGCGGCGCCCATCAGCAGCGCGGGCGTGGACTTGTCGCACCCGCCCATGAGCACCGCGCCGTCGACCGGGTAGGAGCGCAGCAGCTCCTCGGTCTCCATGGCGAGCAGGTTGCGGTAGAGCATGGGGGTCGGCTTCTGGAAGGTCTCGGAGAGGGTGGAGACCGGGAACTCCAGCGGGAAGCCGCCCGCCTGCCACACACCGCGCTTCACGGCCTGAGCGCGGTCCCGGAGGTGCACATGGCAGGGGTTGATGTCGGACCAGGTGTTGAGGATCGCGATGACCGGCTTGCCGAGGTGCTCCTCGGGCAGGTAGCCGAGCTGGCGGGTGCGGGCCCGGTGGCTGAAGGAGCGCAGCCCGTCGGTGCCGTACCACTGGTGGCTTCGGAGTTCCTCGGGACGCTTCCTGCCGGTCATATCGACCACCCGGCGGCGATGGCGGCGACCTCGGCGCGCTCGTCCTCCGGCAGCGGCCTGCTCGGCGGGCGGACGTCCCGGCGGCACAGGCCGAGCGCGGCGAGGGCCTCCTTGACGACGGTGACGTTGTTGGCGTTGCCGTGCGCGGCGCGCAGCTCCTCGAAGCGGCGGATCTGCTCCCAGACCTTCATGGCGGCCGGGTAGTCACCGGATCGAAGCGCTTCGATCATGTTCAGCGAGACGGCCGGGGCGACGTTCACCAGTCCGGAGGTGAAGCCGGTGGCGCCGGCGGAGAAGTAGGAGGGCGCGTACGGTTCGGCGAGGCCGGCGACCCACACGAAGCGGTCCAGACCCGCGTCCCGGGCGAAGGCGGCGAACCGGGCGGCGTCCGGGACGGCGTACTTGACGCCGATGACGTTCGGGCAGTGGTCGGCGAGTTCGGCGAGCCGGGCGCCGGGGAGCTGGGGGTTGCGCAGGTACGGCACCACACCCAGCTCCGGCACGGCCTCGGCGATGGCCCGGTGGTAGTCGACCCAGCCGGCCGCCGAGACGTAGGGGTGCACCGGCTGGTGGACCATGACCATGGCGGCGCCGGCGTCGCGGGCGTGCCGGGCGGAGGCGATCGCGGTGGGCAGGTCGTGCCCGACGCCCACCAGCAGGGTGGCGCGGTCGCCGGCCTCCTCGACGGTCAGCTCGGTGACCAGGCGGCGCTCCTCGGGGGTGAGGGCGTAGAACTCGCCGGTGTTGCCGTTCGGGGTGAGCGTCCTGATCCCGCCGTCGAGCAGGCGACGCAGCAGGGCCCGGTGGGTGCCGGTGTCGACGGAGCCGTCCGCGGCGAAGGGAGTCACCGGGATGGCCACCACGTCGGCCAGGGCCGCCCGTTGGGTCTCGAACGTCACGCTGCTCATTTCTGACCTTCCTCGGGGAGGGGCTCGGGGAACGCACGGCGTACGAAGGACGCGATGTGGGCGTGCAGGGCGCCGGCGGCACCGTCCGCGTCGCCGTCCAGCGCGAGCCGCAATATCTGCCGGTGTTCCTCGGCCTCCCGCTCCCAGGAGGGGTCGGCGGACCAGGCGACGGCGGAGACGAGGGCGGCCTGGTCACGGACCTCGTCCAGCATCCTGCCGAGCAGCGGGTTACCGCACGGCAGGTAGAGGGCGCGGTGGAAGTCCCGGTTGGCGAGGGAGCGTTCGGCGGTGTCGGTGGCGGTGTCGGCGCGGGTCAGCGCGGACCGGGCGGCGTCGAGGGAGGCGCCTCGCGCGACGGCCCGGCGCAGGGCCTCGGGTTCGAGCAGCAGCCGTACGTCGTAGACCTCGCGCGCCATGTCCGCGTCCACCATGCGCACCGTGACGCCCTTGTACTGGCTCATCACGACCAGTCCGGTCCCGGCGAGGGTCTTCAGCGCCTCCCGCACCGGGGTCTTGGACACCCCGAACTGCGCGGCCAGCTCCGCCTCGACCAGGGGCTGACCGGGGGCCAGCTGTCCGGTGAGGATGCGGTGTTTGATCGCGTCCAGCACGTACTGCGTGCGGGACGGGATCGGGGTGGGCACAGAGGTCATGCGGCCCTCTCGGATCTCACATATCGCGTCTCATATATGACGTACGAAGTACGACGCGTTGAAGGTAGGAGGGGGCCAGGGTTTCGTCAATGCTTCTGACAAAGGAAGTCGGGGCGCGCTCAGACGCTGTGGATGTGGCCCTCGACGGCGGTGAACGTGGGCCGGCCGGAGGCGGTGGCGGCCCGGGCGGTGGCCGACTCGCGGCTGAGCGTGGGGCCGACATGGGTGACGAGCAGTTCCCGCACCCGGGCCTCGCCGGCGATGCGGCCGGCGTCCTCCGGTGTCATGTGGACCTGTTCGCCATCGCGATGCACGTCGATGTCGGCCTCGCACAGGAACAGGTCGGCGCGGGCGGCGAGTTCGATGAGCGCGGGGCAGGGTCCGCTGTCCCCGGAGTACGCGAACACACTGCCCTGGCATTCGGCGCGCAGCCCGTACGCCTCGGTGTCGTGGGCGACGGCGCGGGCGGTCAGCCGGAGGTTCCAGTGCCGGACGTCGTGGCCGTCGTACAGGTCCCGGAAGTCGAAGACGCCCTTCAGGAAGCCGACGTCCGGCCGCCCGAAGAAGCCGGCCAGCCGGCGTGCGCAGCCCTCCGGCGCGTACACCGGGACGGGCGCGGGCGGGGTCATCCCGCCGAAGGCGAACGCGTAGGCGGCGGCCAGCAGATCCGCGCTGTGATCGGCGTGCAGATGCGAGATCCAGATCGCGGTGAGCCGCGCCGGATCCATGTGCCGCTGCAACGCGGCGAACGTCCCGGGCCCCGCGTCCACCCACACCTCGGCGCCCCCGCCGGACAGCAGGTACCCGGAGCAGGGCCGGTCGGGGCCCGGGTGGGGCGAGGCGGTGCCGAGGACGGTGAGGGTGAGCGGCATGGGAAGGAGCGTACGACGCGACGGGCCCGGGTCAGGTCAGATCTCCATCACCGCGTCGCACTCCGGGCAGACCACGGACGCGTACGCGCCGGGGTACCACGGCTCGCCGGGGCGCGGAGAAGGCGGCCGAGGAGCTTTCGTCATGGCGAAGGTGTCCTTGCCGCACAGGGTCCGCGGGCCGGCGGCGTCGGGCCGGCCGGGGGCGGCGGGCGCCGCGTGCACCCTGCGGGGGAGCCGTTCCGCGTCGGGCGGTCCGTCCGCAGGGGTGCGTGCGGTCACGGGCTGTTCGAGCTCGTACACGACGACGATCCCGCTCATGTCTCCACCGTGGGCGCGGTGACCCGGGGCGCCGCGTTCACCCGCGGGTGGTGCTGGGCAGGGCGAGTTCGCGGCCGCGGTAGAAGCCTTCGCGCTCCTCGGCGACGTACGGGGCCATGGCCGCCCGCCGCCGCGCCTCCGACTCGGAGCCCCGCCAGGCGTCACACGCCTCCCGGGAGTCCCAGAAGGACACTCCGGTGACCTCCTGTCCGTCCTCGGACCAGTAGGCGTAGGCCCGGTGCAGGCCCTGCGGTGCGGGCTCCGGGCGCCACGCCCTCTCGAAGTCCTCCAGCGTGCCCGGCTGAAGGCGGCGCGTCGTCACCCACACGTAGTGCTCCTGCATGGTGGTCTCCTCCGTACCCGATCGGATTGGCCCCTCTCAGGGGCACCGTAGGCCGGATGCGCCACTTCCGCCGCCCGGCGACCGCCGGTCGGCCCAGGGTCCGGCCATATGGGGTCGGGGCCGGGGGGCGAGAGGGCACCGAGGACGGTGATTGTCAGGGGCACTCGGCGGAGGGGGGTCAGGGCGCGGGGAGCGTGAACACCAGGAACAGCACGGCCAGCGGCGGGACCAGCGCACCGAGGGCGAACCAGACGCGCGTCACCGACCAGCGGCGCGTCCAGGGCAGCAGCCAGGCGGTGAGCAGGGCCGCGCCGGAGAGCGGGCCGCCGATCTGGAGCATGCCGTAGATCCAGGCCAGGGCCGTGTCGAGGGCGGCCGAGCAGTCGTCGGGGCCGCAGCTGTCCGTGGCCATGGCGGACAGTCCCCCGAAGAGGAGGGCGAGCGGGCCGAGCGGGACCATCAGGGCCGTGGCGACCGCCGGGGCCACCCAGCCCCGGGGGTCCCGCTCGCCCTTGCCGGACGGGGACGGAACCGGCGCGATCTGCGATGTCGTCATGCGACCAGTGAACCGGCGCCGCCCGGCCCGGCACACCGGCCGACCTACTCATACGGGTCCCGCTCGACTACTCAGTCCCAGCCCCGCCAACGGCCCCGGCCACTCAGACACACCCCTGCGGACTCCGTCCCGGTTTCCGGCCACCCAGACACACACTGGCAGGCTCCATCCCGGCTTCCGGCCACTCAGGCACGCACCGGCAGGCTCCACCCAGGCCTCGGCCACTCAGGCACCCACCCGCGCGCACCACCCAGGCCCCGGCCACTCAGGCACCCACCCGCGCGCACCACCCAGGCCCCGGCCACTCAGGCACACCGGCCGGACTCCATCCCGGCTTCCGACCACTCAGCCACACACCGGCGGACTCCGTCCCGGCTTCCGGACACTCAGACACGAAACCGGCAGGCGCCACCCAGGCCCCGGCCACTCAGGCCCCCCCGCGCGCACCACCCAGGCCCCGGCCACTCAGGCACACCGGCAGGCACCCCAGGCCCCCGCCACTCAGCCAGCCCCTGCGGGCACCACGCCGGCTCCCGACCGCTGCGACAACGCCGCCGAGCACCGCCAAGCACCGTCCACCCAGGCACACACCGGCAGGCCCCCACGCCCCGCCACTCAGGCAGCCCTGCGCGCACCACCCCCCCCTCGGCCGCTCGCACGCGCCCGCGGGCCCCACCCGAGCCCCGCCCCCCTGAGCCGTACCCGGCGCGCCCACACCCTCGCCCTCAGGCACACCCGGACGCCCACCGCACCTCGCCCCTCAGGCACACCCGGACGCCCGCCCCACCTCCCTCCTCAGGCACACCCGGACACCGCCCCACCTCGCCCCCCAGACACACCCGGACGCCCGCCCCACCTCCTCCCTCAGGCACCTGTGAACGTCGTCCGGCGCGCGGCCCCCTGGCCCACGCCCGCGACGCCCCCAGCCTGTCCCCTCAGACCCGTCGCGGTGGCCGCCATCCCGGGTCTCGGCCGCTCAGTCCCACCGCCCGGTCCAGTGGGGGTGCCTCCGGGGGGACCGGGACGATCGGGCCGAACGGGCCGTTGGCGCGGTCCGGGTCGTCGGCTGCGGCTCGCAGGAAGGTGAGGGCCGAGTCGAGGGCGGCGGGGTCGGGGGCGTAGTCCTGGCCGGTGGCGCGGGCCAGGTCCCAGCCGTGGATCACCAGCTCGTCGGCGACGACGGCGCCCGCGACCGCGCCCGGCAGGTCCACTCCGCCGGCGCGGGTGCCGCCGGTCCAGGCGGCCGGGTCGCGCCAGGCGTCGGCCAGCTCGTCCAGTGCTTTCGGCAGCTCCTCGCGCCAGCCGGGGCCGATGTCCCAGGCGGCGGTGTCCGGGTCGGTGTCGGTCGTCGTGCCGAGGTCCTTGCGGGCGGCGTCCCGGAAGGCCACGGACAGCATCAGCAGATGGCCCAGCAGGTTGCGCACGGCGTGGTCCGGGCACGGTGTCGCGGCGGTCAGCTGCTCGTCGGTCACCGACTCCGCGAGCCGGGCCACGATCCTGGTCTGCGGGCCGAGGTCCACCATGGTCATGCTCACTCCTTCAGGGTCGCGCTCTCCGTACGAAGGGCTGACCGGCGGGCCCCCGGAAACTCATCGGTGCGGCGCGCCCACTCCCACGGCGCACGGCCGCCGCCGAGGCACCAGACGGCGATCACCGGGTCGCACAGCGCGCAGCCGAACGACGAGTCGTGGGCGAAGGGGACGATCGGGTGGCCCTTGAGGTGGTGGACGACGTCCCACGCGGTGTGCAGCAGCCAGCCGACGCCGATGAACGCCCAGGAGTCCAGGCCCTTGTAGGCGATGTAGGTGGCGACCGCCGTGAACGCGAACTCCCAGCCGCCGAGTCCGCCGCCGCTGAGGTAGGCGGCCCCGGCACCGGCGACCATGACCGCGTTGAGGCGGCGCCGGTGGGGTTCGGGGACGAGGGACATGAGGGTGACGTAGAGCAGACCGATGAGAAGGGGGGCGAGATAGCGCATGCGGTCGACGGTAGGTTTCCGGGCCCGGGCGCCCCAGGGGCATGAGTGCCAGGTTCCGACGGATTGTCGCCGCTACACCCGGCCGGGAACCTGGGCGTCTTCCCGATCCGCGGCCCCCCTCCTCAGCCGCACGATGACCGGGCATGACTACTTCCCTGACCCTGCTGCGCGTGCTGCGGGACCGCGACGCGGGGCTGTACCTCACGGGCCTGGTGGTGTCCGGCTTCGGCACCTCCTCGCTGTGGCTGGCGTCGGGCGTGTGGGTGAAGGAGCTGACCGGGTCCGACGGCCTGGCCGCCCTGTGCATGCTCGCGATGTGGGCGCCCACCCTGGCGGGCCCGGCCCTGGGCACGCTCGCCGACCGCCTCCCGCGCAGGCCCCTGCTGATCGCCCTGAACCTGGGCCTCGCGGCCCTGCTGCTCACTCTCTTCGCCGTCGACTCCGCCGGCCGCCTGTGGCTGCTGTTCACCGTCCTGTTCCTGTACGGCACCGCCGGGGTCGTCCACGACGCCGCCGAGTCGGTGCTGGTGACCGCCGTGGTCGGCCCGGAGCTCCTCGGTGATTTCAACGGGCTGCGGATGGCCGTCACGGAGGGCATGAAGCTCGTCGCCCCGCTGACCGGGGCCGGCCTCTACACGGTGTACGGCGGTCCGGCCGTGGCCTGCCTGGACGCCGCGACCTTCGTGCTCGCCGCCGGGCTGTGCGGCCTGCTGCGGGTGCGCGAGGAACCGCCCGCCCGCTCCGGCGACGGCTGGCGCAGGCAGACCGCGCAGGGCGTCCGGCACCTGTGGGGCCATCCGCTGCTGCGCCCGCTGGTCCGGGCGGGCGGTACGACCATGCTGCTGACGGCGCTGTGCAGCACGACGCTGTACGCCGTGGTCGACCGCCTCGGCCACTCCCCCGCCTACACGGGTGTGCTGTACGCCGTCCAGGGCGCCGGCTCGGTGGCCGCCGGGCTGCTCGCCGGTCCGGCGCTGCGGCGGCTGGGCGCGCGGCGCCTCGCGGCGGCCGGGATCGCGCTGACGGGGGCCGCGGTGGCGGCGCGGGCGGTGCCGTGGGACCCGGTGGCGTGGGCCTCCGGCGCGGCGAGCGGCCTGGGCCTGCCCTGTGTGCTGATCGCCGCGCTCACCGCGGTCCAGCGGGAGACCCCCGGCCCGCTGCTCGGCCGGGTGACGGCCACCGCCCACACGCTGGTCTTCACGCCGAACGTGCTCGGCCTGGCCCTCGGGGCCGGCCTGGTCGAACTGGCCGGCCCCGCACTGCTGTTGCCGCTGTACGGCCTGGCGCTGCTGCTGACGGCGCTGCCGCTGGCTCAGCGCGTGGAGAGTGCCTCCCGGACCGCCGCGAGGTCCCCGTCCGACGCCAACCCGGCGTGATACAGCCGCAGTTCCGTCGCGCCGTCGGCACGCGCGCGTGCGGCGTCCGCCGCGAGCGTGCCGGGGCTGCCGCCCATGCCGGAGACGACGGTGAGGTTGGCGGCCAGCACCGTCCCCGCCCGCGCCTGCCCGGCGAAGGGCGCCAGCAGGGCCGTACCGCCGGTGCAGGGCACCACGACGCCGTCGGTCACGGACAGGATGTGCGCGGGGTCGACGCCCGCGTTGGCGCCGCAGTGGTAGGAGACCGGGTCGGCGTGCAGCAGGATCTGGAAGCCGTCGGGTGCGGCGGCGCGTACGGCGGCGACGGCCTCCTCCTGGAGGGTGCGGGCGGTGGTGTCGCGCCACGCGCGCGTGGCGGTCGCCGTGTCCTCGCCGAGCAGCTTCTCCACGGTCGGCCAGCCCTCGTCGTCGGCCGTGCACCGCCACAGCGGTTCCAGCGCCTCGCGGACGGCCGCGGCGAGCGCGTCGGCGTCCAGGCCCTGCTCGCCGTAGCCGGTCCGGCAGGACGGGCAGAAGCACAGGGACATCAGGTACTGCCCGGCGTCCCCGAGGCCGACGCCGGCGGTCTTGTCGTGGGCGTGCAGGTGCGCCAGCCCGTACCAGCCGAGGGACTCCAGTTCGGTGCCGTGCGCGCCGGGGCGTACGGCGGCCTCGGCGGCCAGGTCGACCAGGTACGCGCGCGTGGCGGGCTGGGCGACGCAGGGCGCCCACGGGTAGCGGTCGCCATAGGCGTTGACGACGGAGGTGTCGGGGTGTTCGGCGCCCAGGCGGGAGTTGTGGGCGAGGACGACCCAGGTGTGCACCTCCAGACCGGCCGCGGCGAGGGCGTCGGCGGCCTCGCCGTAGGTGTTGCCCGGGGCCCAGCGTCCGGCGGGGTGGGGGCGCAGGCCGCGGCCCGCCCAGCGGTCGCCCGGCGGGTAGAGGACGGCCGCGTACTCGGCGGTGACGATGCGGTGGCGGGGGTGGCGCGGGGTCAGTGCGCGGGTGGAGTGGTAGGCGGCGGCGAGGGTGACCTGCTCGACGCCGAGTCCGGCGATGCGGGCGGGGGCGCCGGGGTCGCCGACGACGTCCCAGGGGTAGACGAACGCCGATGCCTTCACGCGTCCTCCTCCGGCGAGGCGTGGCCGTACTCGCTCACGCGTCCTCCTCCAGCAGCTCGTAGCCGCGTTCGATCAGCTGGGCGAGCTGTTTGACATGGTCCTCGGCCGGTTCGTGCAGCGGGGGCCGGACCTCGCCGACGTCCAGGCCGCGCAGCCGTACCCCGGCCTTGACGAGGGAGACGGCGTAGCCGCGGCCCTGGGCGCGCAGTTCCACGAACGGGCGGTAGAAACCGTCGAGGAGGCGGTGCGCGGTGGGCAGGTCGCCGGCCTGGAGGGCGCGGTGGAAGGCGAGGGCGATCTCCGGTACGAAACAGAACACCGCCGAGGAGTAGAGGGTGATGCCGAGGGCGCGGTAGGCGAGCTGGGTCAGCTCGGCGGTGGGCAGGCCGTTGAAGTACAGGAAGTCGCCGGGGACCTCGGTGCGGACGGCGCTGACGACGCGCTGCATGAGGTCGAGGTCGCCGAGGCCGTCCTTGAGGCCGATGACGCCGTCGGTGCGGGCCAGTGCGACCACGGTGGACGGGGTGAGGACGGCGTTGTCACGCTGGTAGACGATGACGGGCAGCTCGGTGGCCGCGGCGATCTCACGGTAGTGCCGCAGCAGGCCCTCCTGGCCGGCGAGGACGAGGTACGGCGGCATGGCGAGGATGCCGTCGGCGCCCGCGTCGGCGGCGAGGCGCGCGTAGCGGACGGCGAGCGCGGTCCCGTAGCCGGCGCCCGCGACGACCGGGACGCGCCCCTCGGCCGCCTCGACGGCCGCCCGGACGCAGGCCTCGAACTCCTCCGGCAGCAGCGCGTGGAACTCCCCGGTGCCGCACGCGGCGAAGACGGCGCCGGCACCGGCCGCCACGCCCCGGCGCACATGGGTGCGGTAGACGTCCAGGTCGAGTGAGCCGCCGGGGCCGTAGGCCGTGACGGGGAAGAAGAGCGGCCCGCTCGGGTCGCGGAGCCGTTCGGTCAGAGGGGCTGGCGTCACGGGCTCTCCCTTGAGGCACGCCGGTGCATGTTTCTGATCCACGTCCATATTTCTGAACGCGACCACGCTAGAGGGCCCTCTTGCGGCAGGTCAAGCAGGCAGACTCCCACGACCGGGGGCGAAATGGCCGAAGACACGCGACACTTGACGGTGCCCGGCGAACTCTCTAGCGTGTCCACGTATGTGAATGCTGGCCACAAGGAGAACCAAGGATGCCCGCTCCCCGCACGATCCTGCTCACCGGCGCCGCCGGCGGGCTCGGCACCCTGATGCGGTCCCTGCTGCCGGAGTACGGCTACACGCTGCGCCTGCTGGACGTGCGGACCATCGAGGGCGAGCCGGACGCGATCACCGCGGACCTCACCGACAAGGAGGCGCTGCGCGAGGCGGTGCGGGGCGTGGACGCGATCCTGCACCTCGCGGGGATCTCCCTGGAGGCGCCCTTCGAGAAGATCCTGAAGGCCAACATCGAGGGCACCTACAACCTGTACGAGGCCGCCCGCCAGGAGGGCGTGCCGCGGATCGTCTTCGCCTCCTCCAACCACGCCGTCGGCTTCACCCCGGCCCCGCGCGCGGGCGAACCGCTGATCCCGGTCGACACCCCGCGCCGCCCCGACACCTTCTACGGCCTGTCGAAGTCCTTCGGCGAGGACCTGGCCCAGCTCTACTGGGACAAGCACGGCCTGGAGACCGTCTCCGTGCGCATCGGCTCCTGCTTCCCCGAGCCGACCAGCGTGCGCATGCTCTCGGTGTGGATGAGCCCGGCCGACGGCGCCCGCCTCTTCCACGCGGCCCTGACCGCCGAGGAGGTCGGCCACACGGTGGTCTACGGCTCCTCCGCCAACACCCGCCTGTGGTGGGACCTGACCACCGCGCGCTCGCTCGGCTACGAGCCGCGGGACGACTCCGAGCCGTACGCCGAGAAGCTCATCGCCGAGCAGGGCGAGCTGGATCCGGAGAACCCGGCCCACAGCCACCTGGGCGGCCACTTCGTGAACGACCCGCCGATCTGGCCGTACTGAGCCTGGCGAAGGGTCCCCGGGTGGCTCCCGGCGGCCGGAAACGATCGTCCACGCGCGCGGGCGGGCACCGAACGGGCCCGCCCGCCGCCGTGTCCGGGCATCCGCCGTGCCCGATCCCACCCGGCCCCGGACAGCCGCGCAGGTCCGCGGCGGGCACGGCCCGCGCGAAGCGGGCGCAAGCGGGCACCATCGGGCCCGCAACAGACCTGGTCAGCGGCGCGCACCGGCGGTAGAACTTCCCCCAGGGCCCGAACGGGCAGTTCCACAGGGAAGTGGGTGACGACATGACCACCAGGACGGCGGAAGAACGCCAGCGCGAGATCGTGCGGGCCGCCCGCGCCACCGGCTCGGTAGACGTCACCGCGCTCGCCGCCGCCCTGGGTGTGGCCAAGGAGACCATCCGGCGCGATCTGCGCGCCCTGGAGGACCACGGCCTGGTCCGCCGCACCCACGGCGGCGCCTACCCGGTGGAGAGCGCCGGCTTCGAGACGACGCTCGCCTTCCGCGCCACCAGCCATGTGCCCGAGAAGCGCCGGATCGCCGCCGCGGCGGCCGAGCTGCTCGGGGACGCCGAGACGGTCTTCGTCGACGAGGGCTTCACCCCGCAGCTCATCGCCGAGGCACTGCCCAGGGACCGGCCGCTGACCGTGGTCACCGCGTCCCTGCCGGTCGCGGGCGCCCTCGCGGAGGCGGACCACGTCTCCGTCCTGTTGCTCGGCGGCCGGGTCCGCCCGGGCACGCTGGCCACCGTCGACCACTGGACGACGAAGATGCTGGCCGGCTTCGTGCTCGACCTGGCCTACATCGGGGCCAACGGCGTCTCCCGCGAGCACGGCCTGACCACCCCCGACCCCGCGGTCAGCGAGGTCAAGGCGCAGGCCGTCCGGGCCGCCCGCCGGACGGTCTTCGCGGGCGTGCACACCAAGTTCGGCGCGGTCAGCTTCTGCCGGTTCGCGGAGATCGGCGCGCTGGAGGCGATCGTGACCAGCACCCTCCTCCCGGCCGCCGAGGCCCACCGCTACTCCCTGCTGGGCCCGCAGGTCATCCGGGTCTGATCCGCCAGACCGCCCACCTCCACGGGGCGTTCCACACCTCCGAACGCCCCTTATGTCCCCGTACTCCCCATACCTCCAGGAGCGATCCATGCGCACCCCGAGCCGACGGAGGCCGCGAGCCACGCTCGCCCTGGCCGCCGCAGGGACGCTGCTCGCCCCGCTGCTCTCCGGCTGCTGGGCCGGCGCCGGCGGGACCGGTTCCGGCGGCGACGCCATCAACGTCCTGATGGTCAACAACCCCCAGATGACCGAGCTGCAGAAGCTGACCGCCGCCCACTTCACCAAGGACACCGGCATCAAGGTCAACTTCACGGTCCTGCCCGAGAACGACGTCCGCGACAAGATCAGCCAGGACTTCGCCAACCAGGCCGGCCAGTACGACGTGGCCACCCTGTCCAACTACGAGATACCGATCTACGCCCGCAACGGCTGGCTGCGCGCGATGGACTCGTACGTCGCGAAGGACCCGTCGTACGACGAGCAGGACGTGCTGAAACCGATGCGCCAGTCCCTCACCGGCGACGACGGCAAGCTCTACGGACAGCCCTTCTACGGCGAGTCGTCCTTCCTCATGTACCGCAAGGACGTGTTCGCGTCGAAGGGCCTGACGATGCCCGCCCACCCCACCTGGCAGCAGGTCGCCGACCTGGCCGCGAAGGCGGACGGCGCCCGGCCCGGCATGCGGGGCATCTGCCTGCGCGGACTGCCCGGCTGGGGCGAGGTGATGGCACCGCTCACCACGGTCGTGAACACCTTCGGCGGCACCTGGTTCGACAAGGACTGGAAGGCCCGGCTCGACTCCCCGGCCTTCGAGAAGGCGACGACGTTCTATGTCGACCTCGTCCGCGCGCACGGCGAGTCCGGCGCCGCCCAGTCCGGCTTCGCCGAGTGCCTGAACAACATGACCCAGGGCAAGGTCGCCATGTGGTACGACGCCACCTCCGCGGCCGGACTGCTGGAGGCGTCCGGCTCCCCGGTCAAGGGCAAGCTCGGCTACGCGCCCGCCCCCGTCGAACGGACCGGGTCCTCCGGCTGGCTCTACACCTGGGCCTGGGGCATCCAGCGGGCCTCCCGCAACCCCGACAAGGCCTGGAAGTTCGTCTCCTGGGCGTCGAGCAAGGGCTACGAGCAGCTGGTCGGCGAGACCAGCGGCTGGTCCGACGTCCCCGCGGGCAAACGGGCCTCGACCTACACCAACGCCGAGTACCGGAAGTCGGCGGCCGCGTTCCAGGAGATGACCAGGGAGGCCATCGAGAGCGCCCGCCCGAACGACCCCGGCGTGCAGCCGCGGCCCGCGCCCGGCATCCAGTTCGTCGGCATCCCCGAGTTCACCGACCTCGGCACCAAGGTCTCCCAGGAGATCAGCGCGGCCATCGCCGGACGCCAGTCCGTGGACGCCGCCTTGAAGAAATCGCAGGCGCTCGCCGAGAAGATCTCGAAGGAGTACGAGGGACGATGACAGCGACAACCACGGCCCCCCTCGCGGCCGCACCCGGGAGAACGGTCAGGCAGCCCTCGGCCCGGCTGCGCGCCTGGGCGACCCGCGCCCCGCTGCTGCCCGCCCTCGTCTTCATGATCGCGGTCACCCAGCTGCCGTTCGTGGCCACACTGGTGATCTCCTTCTTCGACTGGAACGCCCTCTACCCCAAAGCCCGCCACTTCACCGGCCTGGACAACTACCGCGAGGTGCTGACCGACGCCGGCCTGCGCCACTCGGTGTGGACGACGGTGCTGCTCACCGCGGCGGTGGTGCTGGCCAGCCTGGTCCTCGGGCTGGCGCTGGCCCTGCTGCTGGACCGGCGGTTCCGCGGCCGGGGCGTCGTCCGCACCCTGCTCATCGCGCCCTTCCTGGTGGTGCCGGTGGCCGCGGCCCTCCTCTGGAAACACGTGCTGTACAACCCCGAATACGGCTTGTTCAATGGCTTGCTGCACTATGTGGGCGGCCCACAGCCGGACTGGGTATCCCGTACCCCGCTGCTCGCGGTCGAGGCATCCCTGGTGTGGCAGTGGACGCCGTTCATGATGCTGATCCTGCTGGCCGGGCTGCAGAGCCGGGACCAGCAGCAGATCGAGGCCGCCCGGGTCGACGGCGCGAGCGACTGGCAGATCTTCCGCCACCTGACCCTCCCGCACCTGCGCCGCTACCTCGAACTCGGCGCCCTGCTGGGCTCGATCTACATCGTCCAGAACTTCGACGCGGTCTTCACGATCACGTCCGGCGGCCTCGGCACCGCCAACCTGCCCTACACCGTCTACCAGAGCTTCTACCAGGCCCACGAGAACGGCCTGGCCTCGGCCGCCGGCGTCCTGGTGGTCATCGGCTCGATCGTCATCGCGACCTTCGCCCTGCGCGTGGTGTCGTCCCTGTTCCGCGAGGAGGTGTCCCGCGCATGAACGCCGTACTGCGCCGTCACGGCCTGGGCCTGCTGGCCTGGCTCGTGGGGATCGTGTTCTTCCTGCCGATCGCGTGGATGGCCCTGACGTCCTTCCACTCCGAGGCGGACGCGGCGACGAACCCGCCGTCCTTCGCCGCCTCCCTGACCCTCGACGGCTACCGCGAGTTCTTCGGCAGCGGCGGCGGGGCCAGCCCGTGGCCCGCGCTGGTCAACTCCACGGTGGCCTCGGTCGCCTCCACGCTGCTCGTCCTCCTGCTGGCCCTCCCGGCGGCCTACGCGCTGTCGATCCGGCCGGTGAAGAAGTGGACGGACGTCCTGTTCTTCTTCCTCTCCACGAAGATGCTGCCGGCGGTGGCGGGCCTCCTCCCCGTCTACCTGTTCGCCAGGAACGCCGGGATGCTCGACAACATCTGGCTCCTGGTCGTCCTCTACACCTCCATGAACCTGCCGATCGCGGTGTGGATGATGCAGTCCTTCCTCGCCGAGGTGCCGGTCGCGGTCATCGAGGCGGCGCGGGTGGACGGCGCCCGGCTGCCGACGGTCCTCACGCGCGTGGTGGCCCCCATCGCCCTGCCCGGCATCGCCGCCACCGCCCTGATCTGCTTCATCTTCAGCTGGAACGAGCTGCTCTTCGCCCGAGTCCTCACGGGCGTGGTCGCCGAGACCGCCCCCGTCTTCCTGACCGGCTTCATCACCAGCCAGGGCCTGTTCCTGGCCAAGGTGTGCGCCGCGTCGCTCGTCATCTCCCTGCCGGTGCTCGCCGCGGGGTTCGCCGCCCAGGACAAGCTGGTCCAGGGCCTGTCGTTGGGAGCCGTGAAATGAAGGCCGCCGTCATCGAGTCCGTGGGCCGCGCCGTGGTCACCGAGGTACCCGACCCGACGCCCGGCCCCCGCGAGGTGGTCGTCGAGGTCGCGGCCTGCGGCCTGTGCGGCACGGACCTGCACATCCTCCAGGGCGAGTTCGCGCCCGAGCTGCCGATCGTCCCCGGACACGAGTTCGCGGGCGAGGTCGTCGGCGTCGGCACCCAGGTCACGGAGGTGTCCGTGGGCGACCGGGTCGCGGTGGACCCGTCCCTGTACTGCTCCGAGTGCCGGTACTGCCGTACCGGCCACAACAACCTGTGCGAGCGGTGGGCCGCGATCGGCGTGACGACGGCGGGCGGCGCGGCACAGTACGCGCGGGCTCCGGTCGCCAACTGCGTGAAGCTGCCCGAGCACGTGCGCACCGAGGACGCGGCCCTGGTGGAGCCCCTGTCCTGCGCGGTCCGCGGCTACGACGTCCTCCGCTCCCGCCTCGGCGCCCACGTGCTGGTCTACGGCTCCGGCACGATGGGCCTGATGATGCTGGAGCTGGCCAAGCGGACCGGCGCGGCGAGCGTGGACGTGGTCGACGTCAACCCGGCCCGCCTGGAGACGGCCCGCCTGCTCGGCGTCTCGGCCGCCGCGGCGAACGCCGACGAACTGGACCGGCCCCAGGGCTGGGACGTGGTGGTCGACGCCACCGGCAACGCGGCGGCCATCCAGGACGGCCTGGACCGGGTGGCGAAGGCGGGTACGTTCCTGCAGTTCGGGGTGGCGGACTACGCGACGCGGGTGACGATCGACCCGTACCGGATCTACAACCAGGAGATCACCATCACCGGTTCCATGGCGGTGCTGCACAGCTTCGAGCGGGCGGCCGAGCTGTTCGCGAACGGGGTGCTGGACCCGGCCGTCTTCATCAGCGACCGGATCCCGCTGGAGCGGTACCCGCAGGCCCTGGAGCAGTTCGCGGCGGGGGTGGGGCGGAAGATCGTGGTGGTGCCGTAGGCCGTTCGGCGGGTTCCGGCCGGTAAGGGAACGGTAAAGCGGTGTCGTTCGTTCACCGGGCATGACAGCTATGACCCCTGGCTCGAACATCCCTCTCTCGGCCGGGCGCGTGACGGTGGACGTCTCCGCTCCGGTGCGGCTCGACGTGTCGGGCCTGCTGCTCACCGGCGACGGCAAGGTGCGTTCCGACGACGATTTCATCTTCTACAACCAGCCCACGGGGCCGGGCGTGACGTACCGGTCGGGTGGTGGCACGGCGCCTGACGCGGTGACGGTCGACACCGCCGCCGTGCCGCCGGAGATCGAGAAGATCGTCGTCACGGCCAGTCCCGACGCGGCCGGGCAGACGTTCCAGGGCATCGAGCCGACGGCCACGATCCGGGACGCGGACGGGGGTGCCGTGCTGGCGACGTTCACGCCGCCGCAGCTCGGCACCGAGACCGCGCTGGTGGTCGTGGAGATCTACCGCCGGGGCGGCCAGTGGAAGGCGCGGGCCGTCGGACAGGGGTACGCCAACGGGCTCGCGGGCATCGCGACCGACTTCGGCGTGACGGTGGAGGAGCCGGCCGCCGCACCGCCGCAGCCGGCCGCCGCCCCCGCCGCCCCTCCGCAGCCGGTCGCCCCGCCCCCGGCCGCCATGCAGCCGCCGGTCGCCCCGCCCGCGCCGCCGATGCCCGCGGCCCCGGCCGCGCCCGCGCCGGGTGCCGGGAAGATCAACCTGGACAAGGGCCGGGTCAGTCTGCAGAAGAACCAGACCGTGTCGCTCGTCAAGGGCGGCCGGCCGCTGCTCTCGCAGGTGCGGATGGGTCTCGGCTGGGAGCCGGCGTTCCGGGGCAAGGACATCGACCTGGACGCCTCGGTCATCGCCTACGGCCCGCAGCGCAACCACCTCGAGAGCTGCTACTTCGGCAAGCTGACGATCCTGAACGGCGCGGTCCGGCACTCCGGGGACAACCTGACCGGTGAGGGCGGGGGCGACGACGAGGTCATCACCGTGGATCTCGGCCGGCTGCCCCAGGAGGTCACCGGGCTGGTGTTCACGGTCAACTCCTTCTCCGGGCAGAAGTTCACGGAGGTCGCCAAGGCCTACTGCCGTCTGGTCGACGCGGCCACGGGCGAGGAGCTGGTCCGCTTCGACCTCACCGGTGCGGAGCCGCAGACGGGCGTGATGATGGCCAAGCTGATCCGCCAGTTCTCCGGGGAGTGGGACATGACGGCGATGGGCGACTTCGTGAAGGCCCGCACCGTGCGGAACATGGTGGAGCCGGGGGCTCGCGCTCTGTAGCCCGAGGTGTCACGACGTGCCAGGACCGCCCGCGCCCCTTCGGGCGCGGGCAGCCCCCGGCCGACCAGCCCTCAGCCGACCCGCAGCCCCTCCGTCAGCAGGCGCAGATACCGGCGGATCTCCTCCGACTCCCCCTGCGCCAGCTCCGCCGCCATGGCCACGCCGTGCGCCAGGCGCAGGACCTCGATCGGCTGCACATCGGCCCGCAGCGTGCCCTCCGTCTGCGCGGCCTCCACCAGCCGGGCCGCCGCGCCCTTCACGACGGTGCCGCAGGCCGGCGGCGCCGCCGTGCCGGTCTCGTCCGTCACCGCCGAGCTGAGCAGGGCTTTCATCCCCCGCACCTGAAGGGTGGCGATCGCCAGCTCGTACAGCCACTCCATGAGTGCCTCGCCCGGCGGCAGTTCCCTCGCCAGTTCGTCGGCGCGCGCGCCGAGCGCCTCGATCCGGTCGACGTACGCCGCCTCCAGCAGCGTCCGGCGGGTCGGGAAGTGCCGGTAGAGCGTGCCCGAGCCGACGCCCGCCCGCTTGGCGATGTCGTCGAGTGACGCGTTCTCCCCGTGCTCGGCGAAGGCCTCCGCCGCCACCTTCAGCAACCGCTCGTAGTTGCGCCGAGCGTCCGCGCGCATGGTCCTGCCCTGCGTCATCGACTCACTCCTTGCAGACCGGGGACCCTCTCCGTATCTTACCGAGCAGGTATGCGGAGAGGCTCCCCGGCGAAGACGGCCGCTCAGGCCTGCCACGGCCAGCGTCCGTCCCGTCCGCTCTCCAGCAGCGGGACGATGCGGAACGCGGCGTCGGAGAGCCCGCCGAAGGTGTGCCGGTTGCCCGTGCCCGAGGGGCCGTGGCCGGCGCGGTATCCCTCCAGGTTCCAGGTGTAGACCGGGACGTGGTCCGGGATCTGGGAGGCGGGGTCGCCGTGCCGGTGCGGGGCGTACTGCTCGTCGGTGACGATCAGCACCCGGTCGTGGCCCCGGTAGTGCCGGCGTACCGCCTCGGTGGTGTCGGTGCCGCCGAGGTCGCCGAAGCGCTCCAGGACCTTCAGCACCGACTCGCCCGTGCGGAACGGCACCTTCCCGCTGGTCGAGCCGAACTGCACGAGGTCGGCGTCCGCCGCCCGCAGGGCGAGGGCGGTGCCGAAGACCGCCGCCGCGTCGGCCCGGCTGAGCTGGGAGCGCTCGGAGACCCGCGACCAGAACATCGAGCCGGAGCGGTCGACCAGGACGAGCGTGCGGCCCGGCAGCGCGGGCACGTTGGCCAGCGAGTGGCCGAGCGCCTGCTCCAGCGGGTAGGACCAGCGCAGCGAGGGGGCGTGCTGGTACGCGGCCAGGTAGCGGAAGGGGAACTGCCGCGAGCGGCGCACCTCCTGCGGATCGCTGATCCGCGCGGCGACCCGGGCGGCGACCTCGTCCGAGACCCCGGCCTCGTCGAAGTTGCGCAGGTTGCGGACGAGGGCCATCGCGCCCATGGACGGGATCACGGCCTCCCAGGCCGCCTGGTCCATCGGCCCCTGGAGCCAGCCGGCCAGCGCCTCCCAGGTGAGGCCGGCCGCCGCCAGCCGCTCGGCGCCGTCGGGCGAGGTGACGACCTCACGCCGCCGCTCGACGGGCAGCGCCATCAGCTCGCGGTGCAGGGTGAGCGCCGGAAGCGACGCGGGCGGCACGGCGGTGTCCGGGTGGTGGCGCCGGTCGAGTGCGTACCGGAACAGGTCGCCCTGCCACGGCTTGTCGGGGTCCGGCGCGGCGTGCACCAGGTTGAGGACGTCGCCGAAGCGGTAGCCCTTGGACGCGGTGTCGTACTTGAGCAGCGACCTGGCGTGGTAGAGCCGTCGTACAGCGTCGGCGATGCCGCGCTTGACGGGCTTGGGGACGGCACGGCCGTACGTCGACGTCCAGTACGCGAGCAGTTCGCCGGGCTCGTCGGGACGCTGCAGCACGGACGCGACGACCTGCCGGTTCGACGGGCCGTCGGTCGCCCCGGCCGCGAGCCGTGCGTGCACGTACTCGGCGGCGCCGACGAGGGACGCGGTGCGCATGTTGCCGTCGCCGCGCAGCCAGCCGAGCAGGCCGGCCGTCCACTCCGGGTCGCTGACGGCGAGGTCGCGGACGAGGCGGGTGAAGCGGGCGTCGCGGTCCTGGGCGCTCTCGTAGAAGGTGTCCGCGAGGAAGTGGGACACGGCCAGCAGGAACAGCTCCGAGCGCGGATCGCGCTCGTGGCCCCGGCCGCCCTCGTGGGTGCGCAGGGTGCGGCCCGTGGACGTCACGGCCGACGTCGGCCGCGCCTTCGTGGCACGCGTGTTGAATCGCGCCATGGTGAATTCCCCCGAATTCGTTTCCGTTCCGGAGGGAGGCGCAACAAATGGAGGGTGTCCGAGGTCGGAAGTCGGCGACGGACTTTAGCCAGATGCTCTGCCGATTGAGCTACACCGACCCGAAGTCGATGACGGGACTCGAACCCGCAACCGTCCGATCCAATGAAGTAACCGCTGCCTGCGCACCGGACACCCACCATGAGCTGCGCCTCCCGAGATCATGTCGGCTGCGGTTGCGTCGTTCCAGGAAAGGGAAGTAACCGCTGCCCTCGCACCGGGAGGTGCGTGACGTCGTGATCTCACTGTAGGAGGCGCAGCATCGGGCGTGCGAGCGAATTAACGAGCGCTTCCACCCGCTAGCGCTTTGCGCCGCCACACGCGCCGTTACCGCTTCTGCCGCTTCCAGGGGCCGGTGATGGCGAGCATGATGCCGGGCGTCTGGATGTTGGCGAACAGGGTCCTGCCGTCGGGCGAGAAGGTGACCCCGGTGAACTCGCTGTACTCCGGCGCCTCCGCGGTGCCGATGTTCAGCTCGTTGCGGGCGATCGGGTAGGTCCGGCCGCTCTCGGTGGCGCCGAACAGGTGCTGGACGCCCTCACCGTCCTCGGCGATGACCAGGCCGCCGTACGGGGAGACGGTGATGTTGTCGGGGCCGTCGAAGGCGCCGTCCTCGGCCGGGTCCGGGTTCACGCCGAGCAGCACCTTCAGTGTCAGCGTGCGGCGCTTGGGGTCGTAGAACCAGACCTGGCCGTCGTGCTGGACCGGGCTCTCCTGGCGGGCGTAGGAGGAGACGACGTAGACGCCGCCGTCGCCCCACCACATGCCCTCCAGCTTGCGGGCGCGGGTGACCTGGCCGTCGGTGAACTGCTTGCGCACCGAGACGGTCTTGGCGTCACGGTCGGGGACGTCCACCCAGTCGACGCCGTACACGGTGCCGGTCTTCGTGGCGCGGGACAGGTCGTCCACGAACTTGCCGCCGGAGTCGAAGCACTTGAAGGCCTGGAGCACGCCCGCGTCGTCGGCGAGGGTGCGCAGCTTGCCGCGGCCGTGGCGGAAGCCCTCCGGCGGGGTCCAGCGGTAGAACAGGCCGTTGGGGCCGGAGGCGTCCTCGGTGAGGTAGAGGTGGCCGCGCCGGGGGTCGACCACGACGGCCTCGTGGGCGTAGCGGCCCAGGGCCTTGACGGGCTTCGGGTCGCGGTTGGCGCGGCGGTCCTCGGGGTCGACCTCGAAGACGTAGCCGTGGTCCTTGGTGAAGCCGTTCTTGCCGGCCTTGTCCTCGGTCTCCTCGCAGGTCAGCCAGGTGCCCCACGGGGTGCTGCCGCCCGCGCAGTTGGTGGCGGTGCCGGCGATGCCCACCCACTCGGCGACCTCCCCGCCGCGCCGGACCTCGACGACGGTGCAGCCGCCGGCCGCCGCCGGGTCGTAGACCAGGCCCTCGGTCAGCGGCACCGGGTGCGGCCAGTTGGCGCGGGCACCGGCCAGCTCGTGGTTGTTGACGAGCAGGGTGGTGCCCCGGGGGCCCTCGAAGGTGGCCGTGCCGTCGTGGTTGGACGGGGTGAACTCGCCGGACTCCAGCTTGGTCCTGCCGCTGTAGGTGATGACCCGGTACGTGAAGCCGGCGGGCAGGGCGAGGATGCCGTTCGGGTCGGCGATCAGCGGGCCGTAGCCGACGCCGTGGTGGTGGCCCCCGTGCGCGGACTCGGTCTCGGCGCTCTCGTTGTCCGTGGCGGCGAGGGCGTTCGGCGCGGTGGCGAGGGCGCCGACGCTGCCCGCCAGGGCGACCCCGGCACCGGTGATCGCGGATTTTCTGGCGAAGTCCCTGCGGGTGAGCGACATGGTGTCTCCTGTGACGACGGTGGTAGTGCCGTGGAGGGTGGGGGGCCTCGGCTCGGCGCACACGCTCCCGCCCACCTGTGAACGGGAGTTGAACGCCGGGCTACCACCAGGGCGCCCGTTCCGTGAATCCGTCCGCACCGCACCGTCGCCGGGAAGAGCACCCGCACCGTCGCCGGGAAGAGCACCCGGACCATCGCGGGAAAAGCACCCGGACCATCGCCGGGAAAAGCACCCGGCCGGATCCGCCACCGGCCGTGACGTCAGCTTCCTTGCTGGGAGCGCGCCTTGAACGCGGCCTTGCGGGCCTCCTTGGCCACCTTCTTGTCGGGATGGAGCCGGCCCATCGCGTCCAGCACCTCGGCGGTGGCGGGGTGCTCCACCCGCCAGGCCGCCGCGAAGAACCCGCTGTGCTGCGCGGCGAGCCCCTCCACCAGTGCCCGCAGCTCCTCCGAGTTGCCCTCGGCCGCCAGCTGTGCGGCCAGCGTGTCGACGGTCAGCCAGAACACCATGTCCTCGGGCGGCGCCGGCACCCCGGCGGCGCCCCGCTCGCTGAGCCACACCCGGGCGAGTCCGCCCAGCTCGGGGTCGTCCAGCACCTCGCGCAGCGCGGGTTCGGCCTCCATGCCCAGCAGCGACAGCGCCTGCTGGCAGCGCAGCCTGCGCAGCGGGGCGCCGGCGTCCGCGCCACGGGCCGCGGCGAGCAACTCCCGGGCCGCGCCGAGCGGTTCACGGCGGGCGAGCCACTGCTCGGTCTCGGCGCGGGCGGCGGACCGGCCGAACCGGGCGGTGCCGTCGAGCAGCGCGTCCGCGCCCTTGTCGGCCAGCTCCCCGACGACCGGGGCCGCGAACCCGGCCTCCAGCAGCCGGGCGCGCAGCCCGTACAGGCCGAGCGGGGTGAGCCGGACCATGCCGTAGCGGGTGACGTCGGTGTCGTCCAGCGCGGCGGGTTCCTCGTCGGCGTCGGCCATCAGCGCCTCGTCCACCGGCTGGTAGGCGACGAGCCCGACCGGCTCCAGCGCCCGGAACTGGTCGTCCAGCCGCATCATGGCGTCGGAGACCTGCTCCAGGACGTCGTTGGTGGGCTCGCCCATGCCGTCGGGGACGATCATGGAGGCGGCGAGGGCGGGCAGCGGGACGGGGGCGTCGCCGGGGCCGTCCTCACTGACGGTCAGCAGGTAGAGGTTGCCGAGGACGCCGTCGAGGAAATCAGCCTCGGCCTCGGGGTCCCAGTCGAGTGACGAGAAATCGACCTCGCCGCCGTCGTCCAGCGCGTCGACCAGGTCGTCCAGGTCGGGTACGGCCGCGTCGGCGATGACGGTCTCCAGGGCGGCGAGCCACACGGTGAGCACGTCGCGCGGGGAGCCGCCGGTGAGCAGCTTCAGCTCCTCGCCGGCCCGGACGGTCCCGGTCTCCTCGTCCACGATCTCCACCAGGCCGGTGTCCACGGCGACCCGCCAGGCCTCGCCGGCGTACGCGGCGGCGTCGTCACCGGTGAGTCCGAGCAGCTCGGCGGCGGCCGGCAGCTGTTCCTCGGCCAGTCCGCCACCAGCGTCCACGCGGGTGTCGGGCCCGGCCCAGCGGGCGAGGCGGGCGGCCCGGGAGAGCACCGGCGTGGACAGCGCGGCGCGCGCCAGCTCCGCTTCGGGGTGCAGCCGTACGGGCGGCAGGGGGGAGCTGTCTGACATCGGCTGGTTCTCCTCGGACCGTGAACGGGCTCAGCCGCTCAGCCTAGACGGATTTCCACCCATGCCGCCCGGTTCATCTCCCCGTAAGCAGCCGTACATGGCCGAAACCTTGACAACTCCCCGGGCCAGGCAGGAGATTGACGCGCGTAGAAGTTGGGGGGACAACTGTTCACTCGGCTCTATGCGTGTCACTGAGGGCCACGAGCCCCACACGCTCCCGTTCCACCCTCGTCCCGGCGCATCGTCACGTCCCCGGAGGGATCCCTTGCCGAGCAGGTCTTCCGCGCGCCTCGCCGCGCTCACCGTCGCCGCCGTCTGCAGCGCGGCGTCCACCGTCGTCCTCACCTCGCCCGCGCACGCCGACTCGGTGCGCGTCCACGACATCCAGGGCACGACCCGGATATCCCCGTTCGCGGGGCAGAAGGTGACGGACGTGCCCGGCATCGTCACGGCCACGCGCACGTACGGCTCCTCCAAGGGCTTCTGGCTCCAGGACCCGACGCCGGACGCCGACCCGGCCACCAGCGAGGGCGTGTTCGTCTTCACCAGCTCGACGCCGAAGGTCGCGGCCGGTGACGCGGTGACGGTGACCGGCACGGTCTCCGAGTACGTCCCGGGCGGCACCTCGTCCGGCAACCAGTCGGTGACGGAGATCACCAAGCCGACGGTCACCACGGTCTCCACCGGCAACGCGGTCCCGGCGCCGGTCGTCGTGGACGAGGACGCGGTGCCGGACGCGTACGCCCCGGCGGGCGACAGCGCCGCGGCGGGCTCGATCAACGGTCTCGCGCTGGACCCGTCGGCGTACGCCCTGGACTACTACGAGTCCCTGGAGGGCATGAACGTCCAGGTCGCCGACGCCCGCGTGGTCACCGCGACCGACCCGTACAGCGAGCTGTGGGTCACCGTGAAGCCGTGGGAGCACCGCAGCAGCCGCGGCGGCACGGTCTACGGCTCCTACGACGCGCAGAACACCGGCCGGCTCCAGATCCAGTCGCTGGGCGCGACCGCCGACTTCCCGAAGGCGGACGTCGGCGACACCCTGGAGGGCACCACCACCGGCCCGCTGGACTTCAACCAGTACGGCGGCTACACCCTCGTCGCGAGCAAGCTCGGCACCCTGGACAGCGGCGGCCTGGAGCGCGAGACGACGCAGAAGCAGTCGGGCCGCGAGCTGGCGGTGGCGACGTACAACGTCGAGAACCTCGACCCGTCGGACGCCACCTTCGACAAGCACGCCTCCGCGATCGTGCACAACCTCCAGTCGCCGGACATCGTGTCCCTGGAGGAGATCCAGGACAACAACGGCGCCAAGGACGACGGCACGGTCGACGCGGACCAGACCGTGACCAAGCTGATCGACGCGATCGCCGCGGCGGGCGGCCCGACGTACGACTGGCGCTCGATCAACCCGGTCAACGACCAGGACGGCGGCGAGCCCGGCGGCAACATCCGCCAGGTGTTCCTGTTCAACCCCGAGCGGGTGTCCTTCACGGACCGCGCGGGCGGCGACTCGACCACCGCGGTCGGTGTCGCCAAGGTGCAGGGCAAGGCCCGCCTGACGGTCTCCCCCGGCCGCATCGACCCGGCGAACGCGGCCTGGAGCAAGAGCCGCAAGCCGCTCGCGGGCGAGTTCGTCTTCCGCGGCAAGACCGTGTTCGTGATCGCCAACCACCTCAACTCCAAGGGCGGCGACCAGGGTCTGACCTCGCAGTACCAGCCGCCGGTACGCAGCTCGGAGATCCAGCGGCACGCCCAGGCGACCGCGGTGAACGCGTTCGTCAAGGACATCCTGTCCGTGCAGAAGAACGCGGAGGTCGTCGCGCTCGGCGACATGAACGACTTCGAGTTCTCCGGGACCACGAAGATCCTGGAGGGCGACGGCGAGCTGTGGTCGGCGATCAAGTCGCTGCCGAAGAACGAGCGCTACACCTACGACTACCAGGGCAACCAGCAGGTCCTGGACCAGATCCTGGTGAGCCCGGCGATCCGCCGCGGCTGTGACGTCGCGTACGACAGCGTGCACATCAACTCGGAGTTCCACGACCAGATCAGCGACCACGACCCGCAGGTGCTGCGGTTCCGTCCGTGACGCGACGGCGGGGGGGGGGGGGGGGGGGGGGGGGGCGGGGAGGGGGGGGGGGGGGGGGGAGGGGGGGGGGGGGGAGGGGGGGGGGGGGGGGGGGGGGGACGGGGGGGGGGGGGGGAAGGGGAGGCAGA
>NZ_JBVHVI010000013.1:265561-268082 GCF_055564915.1 Streptomyces sp. NPDC028928 | reverse complement strand
ACAACCCCCACCCCCCCCCCCCCCCCCTCCTTCCCCCCCCCCCCCCCCCCCCCCCCCCCCCCCCCCCCCCCCCCCCCCCCCCCCCCCCCCCCCCCCCCGTGCCGTCGGCCGGAGCCGTGGTCACTGACGGCGGTCGATGCGGCGCCAGATCACGGCGGCGCCGACGACGGCGGCGCCCGCCGCGCCCACGATCAGTGCCGGCCGCGGATGCCGGGCGGCGGCGCCCATGACGGACCGCACCGGCCGCGGCGCCCGCAGGTCGTGCCGGGCGGTGCGTCCGGCCCGCGTCGCCCGGTCCCGCACGGTGTGCTTGCCGTGTCCGGCCCGCTCCTGCACCAGGTGGCCGGCCTTCGCCATCCGTTCCGTCGCGCTGTGACCGGCCTTCGCCATCCGTTCCTGCGCGGTGTGGCCGGCCTGGGCGGCACGGACCTGCACCAGGTGTCCCGCCTTGGCCGCCCGGTCCTGCATGCCGTGCCCCGCCTGGGCGGCGCCGGCGCGCAGCTGGACGGTCATGGCGCCGGCCTTGTCCTTCAGGTCCGCGGCCCGTACCCGCGCCCTGTCCTTCACCTCGGCCCGGCCCACCATGTGGGCGACCGTGTCGCCGAGCCGGTGCCGTGCGTGCTCGATCTGCTGCCGCAGCTCGTCGGGGCCCTTGGCGCCCGAGCGGTGCGCGTTCCTGTGCCTCATCGGTGTGCCGCCTCCTCCCTGTGTGAACCTCCGGGTACCCGGGCCGGAGCACAGGAATGTTCAGCAATCTTTATCCATATCTCGTAGAAGAATTAAGTAGAGCTTCACGGACGGGGTGCCGAGACTACTCCCATGACGAGTACACGCACGCCCTCGCCCTTCGGCCGCACCCTCTGCGCCATGATCACGCCGTTCACCGAGTCCGGCGCGCTCGACCTGGACGGCGCACAGCGGCTGGCCGCGCACCTGGTGGCGCGGGGCTGCGACGGCCTGGTCCTCAGCGGCACCACCGGCGAGTCGCCCACCACCACCGACGAGGAGAAGGCGCGGCTGGTCGCGGCCGTACGGGAGGCGGTCGGCGACCGGGTCGCGCTGGTCGCGGGCGTGGGCACGTCCGACACCCGGCACACGGTGGAGCTGGCGCTCGCGGCCGGCAAGGCGGGCGCCGACGGCGTGCTGGTGGTGACGCCGTACTACAGCCGGCCCCCGCAGGAGGCCGTGGCCGCCCACTTCCGCCAGGTCGCCGACGCGAGCGAACTGCCGGTGATGCTCTACGACATCCCGGGCCGCACCGGCACCCGCATCGAACCGGAGACGATGATCCGTCTCGCCGCGCATCCGCGGATCGTGGCGGTCAAGGACTGCTCCTACGACGTCCTCGGCACCCTGAAGGTGCTGGCCGAGACGGACCTGGCGTACTACACGGGCTGCGACGAGTACGTGCTGGCGCTGTACGCCGTCGGCGCGGCGGGCTGTGTGAGCACGATCGCGAACGCCGTACCGGCCCACATCGCCGCGATCCTGACCGCCTTCGACGCCGGCGACACCGCCCGGGCCGCGGAACTCCAGCTGGCCGTCACGCCGTTGACCGAGGCGATGATGGGCGCGGGCCTGCCCGGCACGGTCACCGCCAAGGCCCTGCTGTCCCGCCTCGGCCTGCCCGCCGGCCCGGTCCGCGCACCGCTGCTGCCCGCCGGCCCGGAGACGGCCGACGGGCTGCTGGCACGGTACGAGGCGCTGCCCGCGGTCTGAGCGGCGCGTGCCGGCGCGCGGGGTGCCGCGCAGGTCCCGGGCGGGGGCCTGCGCCCATGTCCGCGAAACATCAAAGTAACTTTTTTATTTCTTCGGCGTCCGTCGGGGCGAACCGGGAGTTAACCTCACAAGCGCGGGGACACCCAGTGGAGCCGTTCAGGAAGGGACATGGCGAAGCAGGAGAGAGCCATATGGACACGTCGCACCTTGCTCAGGGCGGCCGCCAGGGAGTTCGACCGCCACGGGTACACCGGCTCGTCACTCGCGCAGATAGCCCGCGCCGCGAACATCTCCATGGGGGCGCTGACCTTCCACTTCTCCTCGAAGCGGGATCTGGCGGACTCCGTCATGGAAGAGGGCAACGCGGCGACCCGGGCCCTGCTGGAGCGCCTGGCCCGGCATGACGGGCCACCGGTGCAGTACGTGGCGTCCCTGACCCTCGCCCTGGTCGATCTGCTGGAGAGGGACCCGGCGGTGCGGGCGGCCGCGCGGCTGGCCCGGGAGGACTCCTGCACCCATCACCAGTGGCACGCCCTGTGGGCGCCGGTCGTCTGCGAACGCCTGCAGCAGACACCGCCCGGCCAGATACCCCCGGGCACGGACGTGTGGGCCATCGCCGACATGGCGATCCATCTGGTCTCCGGGATCGAGGCGACCCTGCGGCACCCTCCGTGCCACGACGAACGGCGCGACAGCGTCCGGCGTCTCGCGCGCATCTGGCGGCAGGCCGTGCCCGGCATCACGCTGCCCCCGGACACCCGCGACGACCCGCCGGACAACGTCCCGGGCAGCTGTGTACGCG
>NZ_JBVHVI010000013.1:260810-265463 GCF_055564915.1 Streptomyces sp. NPDC028928 | reverse complement strand
GCGCCACCTCCCGCGGATCGGCGAGGCGGCGCTGAATGGCCCGCGCGACGGCAGCCTCCTCCAGCCGCGGAACCTGCCCCATGGCCGTCTCCATCGCTCGCGCGCATCTGGCGGCAGGCCGTGCCCGGCATCACGCTGCCCCCGGACACCCGCGACGACCCGCCGGACAACGTCCCGGGCAGCTGTGTACGCGGGATCACCGCGCACGACCGCCGGCCATCTCACACGGCACTGCATCCACCGTCCACCGGCACCCCGGCCCCCGTGACGAAGGACGCCTGATCACTGCAGAGCCACGCCGCCGCCTGCGCCACCTCCCGCGGATCGGCGAGGCGGCGCTGAATGGCCCGCGCGACGGCAGCCTCCTCCAGCCGCGGAACCTGCCCCATGGCCGTCTCCATCAGCTCGGTGCGCGTGCTGCCGACCATCAGGGCGTTGACGCGTATCCCCCGCTCGCCGTACTCCGCCGCGGCTGCCTTCGTCAGCCCGAGCACCGCGTGTTTGGCCGCCACGTAGGGCGCGATGGCACCGGTGGCGAACGCGCCGGCGGTGCTGCAGGTGTTGACGACCGCGCCGTGCCCCTGTTCCAGCATCACCGGGATCTGGCGCTTGAGGCAGTTCCAGACTCCCTGCACGTTCACGTCCATGATCTGCCGGAAGACCGCGTCGTCCGTCTCATGGAGCGCAGTGCCGACCGAGCCCCAGCCGGCGTTGTTGAACGCCGCGTCCAGGCGGCCGAACCCGGCGACGGTGTCCTTGACCGCCCGTTCGACGTCGTCCGGCTCGGTCACGTCCCCGACGGTCACCAGGGCGCGACCGCCCGCGTCCTCGATGTCACGGGCGAGCGCGCGCAGTTTCTCCTCCCGGCGTGCCATGAGCGCCACCGCCGCTCCCTGCTCGGCGAACAGCCGCGCCGCCGCCGCGCCGATGCCGCTGGAGGCACCCGTGATCATCACCGTCTTGTTCCGCAGCAGTCCATGGGATGTCGCCATGGTGTCTCCCCCGTAGTCCTCTCCGTGTTCATGTGCGGGGCCGTTCACCCGCAGGGGCGTGAACGGCCCGTGATGGTGAACGGCCGCCGGTTCAGGCGAAGTTCGCGGCGTGGTCCGCGGCCCACTGCCGATAGGGGGTGGCCGCGCGCCCCAGAAGCCCCTCCAGGTCGCCCTCCCCCTCGTGGTCCGGCTCGGTGCCGGGGCCTCCGCGCCGCTCGGCGACTTCCAGCAGCGCCTGCGCGAGCGGCTCCGGCAGGCGTTCGCGCCAGCGGGCCAGGGCCTGCTCGGCGGTCAGCTCCTCGAAGCGCAGGGGGCGTTGCAGGACGTCGGCCAGCTGCCGGGTCTGTTCCCGCGGAGTCAGCTCCTGCGGTCCGGTCAGCGCGTACGTCCTGGACTCGTGGCCGGGCTCGGTGAGCACCCGCACAGCCGCCTCGGCCACATCGCGCGGATCGACGCACGCCGTGGGGGCGTCCCCTCCGAAGCTCCTGACGACCGACTCCCCGCGGATGGTGGAGGCCCAGGCCAGCGTGTTGCTCATGGGCGAACGCATCCGCAGCACCGTCCAGTCGAGGCCCGAGTCGTGCAGCAGGGCCTCGCTGTCGCGGTTCCAGCGCGCGATCAGGTCGGTGGCGTCCGGGTCGGCCACGGCGGTCCAGGACAGTTTCACCGCCCGCCGCACTCCCTGGGCCCGAGCGGCTGCCAGGATGTTCTCGTCGTCCGCGGGGCGCAGCGGGTTGGCGGTCACCACGAAGACGGCGTCCGCTCCGGCCAGCACCTCTTCGAGACGGGAGCGGTCCTGGTAGTCCCCCGTGACGACACCGTCGTCCGGCAGCCCCAGCCGCGCCGCCTTCCCCGCGTCCCGGACCAGCAGCCGGCCCTGGCCCCGGGCGCCCAGGCGGCGGGCGAGGTGCTGACCCACCGCCCCGGTCGCACCGGTGACCACGATCCTCGGGCCCGCGTCCCCCCAGGGCTTCATGCCGTCACTCCCCGTTCCCTGCCGAACTGCATCCTCTTGGCCACGCTGGGCACGGCGATCGCGGGGAGCAGACATCGCCAGATTTCCTCGACGCGGTTCGGCAGGTCGTTGCGGGAGGTCTCCAGCTGCGCGTGCATCTGCGCCCCGGTACAGGCGCTGACGACCAGTCGGGCGTACGCCTCCACGTCCACCCCGAGCCTCAGCTCCCGCCGGGTCTGCGCGTCCCGGAAGTCCCGCAGGAGGATGGACATCCACTGCTGGTGGGAGTTCTCGCTCTTGGGGACGAAGTGCTCCTGGTCCATCACCAGGCGGGCTCCGGCCTGCAGAACGGGGTCGTCGAGGAGCTGGTAGGCCCACGTCAGCGTGACGTCGACGGCGTGCTGCAGGCCCTCGGAGTCCTGCGGCGGCACGACGAGGTCGGGCTGGCTCGTGACGATCTCGCGCGCCAGCTCCTCCTTGGACTTGAAGTGGAAGTACACCGCTCCCAGGGTCAGGCCCGCGCGCTCGGCGATCCGGGAGACGCTGGCCCCGGCGAAGCCCGACTCCGCGAATACCTGCGCCGCCGCGCGTATCAGAGTCGCACGCGTCCGCGCGGCTCTCTCCTGCTTCACCTCTCGCACCGCCATCTGCACCCGCCGATCTACCTGGTCAACAAAAAAACTATTCTTTATCTTAGGGGCGACAGAGGGATGGACCTACGCCCTTGTGGCTAAGTACATCGCCCGATACCAGGGGGAGACAACGCGTCATGACGCTCGCCAAGATCACTACACGAGACGCGGACCGATCCACCGCTACCGGAAGTCTGGTGCGCAAGTCCGTCCAGGAGGAGGCTCTGGTCACGGACTGGCGCCCGGTCTCCGAGACGTCCCAGTTAGTCACCGCGCGCTGGCCGCGGCAGCACGGCTTCTACGTCGAGGACGGCCGCTACAGCTCCCTGCTGCTGACGGAGAGCCTGCGCCAGGCACTCGCGCTGCTGACGCACGCCGTCCACGACATACCCCTCACCCACCGCCTCGGCTGGGAGGAGATACGGTCCACCGTCGACCCCGAGGCGCTGTCGGCGGGGACGGGCCCCGCCGAGGTCGAACTGCTCATCACCCACACACAGGTCAAGCGACGCCGGCTGGGCTCGGTGCACCTGACCTCCCATGTCGAGGCCTCGCTCGCGGGCAGGCCCATAGGAACCGCCACACTGCGGTACAGCACCCATCCCCCGGCCATCTACGACCGTCTGCGCGGCGACTACGCCCATGCGGCGAGCGCCTTCGCGCGGGCCCTTCCCCTCACACCCCCGGTACCGGCCTCGCACGCCGGCCGCAGCGACGCCGGCAACGTGGTCCTGTCCCCCGCCCCGGGGGACCGTACCTGGCTGTTGCGTGTGGACACCTCACACCGTGTGCTCTTCGACCACCCGCACGACCACATCCCCGGCATGGTGCTGCTGGAGGCCGCCGCGCAGACCGCGCACGCCATGGCGGTGCCGACGGAGGTGGTGCCGGTCGCCTTCGACACCACGTTCTACCGGTACGTCGAGTTCGACCAGCGCTGCCTGATCACCGCCGAACCCTTCGTCCAGGACGGTGACGGCCGTATGTCCGTCACGGTCCACGGCCGTCAGGGCGAACTGCCCGTGTTCTCCAGCACGGTGACGGTCCAGCGGCGGGACTGAGACCGCCGGCCGGGGTGTACGGGGTACGGAAGCACGCGCGTCCGCCCGGCGGCAGGCTCCTGCCGCCGGGCGGCCACACCCGGCCGGCATCGGTATCGGCATCGGCGGTGCCGAGCCACACCCCGGCTGACCAGGGTAGTGCCACTGAGTGGCACTAGCTGTCAAAGCGCAACCGCTCCCAGGTGGTAGCGTCCTGGGGGTGAGTGATGATCTGCGCGACCTGCCGCTGCGGGAACGGAAGAAGCTGCGCACGCGCCGAGCGCTGGCCGAGACCGCGCTCCGCCTGTTCACCGAACGCGGATACGACGCCACCACACTGGACGACCTGTGCGACACGGTGGAGGTCTCCAAGCGCACCTTCTTCCGGAACTACCGGTCCAAGGAGGACGTCGCGCTCGCCGCCGACAGCGACCTGTGGTCGGCGTACCTGGACCACGTGGCCGCCCTGGAGCTGGACGGCCCGCTCCTGGACACGCTGCGCGTGGCCCTCGGGACCACGCTGGGCGCCATGGACCCGGACTGGGACCGCCGCTTCCTGGCCACCCGCGAGCTGTCGGAGGGCGTTCCCGCACTCCAGGCGCACACCCTGGGGTACTGCCAGGAGACGACGCGGGCCATCGTGGAGACGGTGACGGAACGCGCCCGCGCCGACGTGGACGAGATGCGCCTCCGGCTGACCGTGGAGATCTTCGTGGCCGTGTGGCACACGGCCTCCCTGCAGTGGACGGCCCGGGGCGCCCAGGGTGGCCGCGACAGCCTGATGAAGCTGGTCGAGGAGACCTTCGCCCTGATCCCCGACGCCCTCACCTGCTCCGCCTAGCGATCCGTCGCCGGCCGCGGCCACGGGGCGCCGCGGCCTTTCCCGAGGCATTGGCCTGTGCCGCACACCCCGTACGCCGGAGGGGGGGGGGGGGGGGGTTGGGGGGGGGGGGGGGGGGGGGGGGGGGGGGGGGGGGGGGGGGGGGTTGAGGGGGGGCGGGAGGGGGGAGCAAAAAAAACGTGGTTGGGGGGTG
>NZ_JBVHVI010000013.1:11360-260800 GCF_055564915.1 Streptomyces sp. NPDC028928 | reverse complement strand
CTCCCGCCCACCCCCCCCCCCCCCCCACCCCCTCCCCCACCCCCCCCCCCCCCCCTCCCCCCCCCCCCCCCCCCCCCCCCTCCGGCGTACGGGGGTGTGTCAGTTGTGGCTGTGAAGGATGTCGTTCAGGCCGCCCCAGACCGCGTTGTTCGGGCGGGCCTCGACCGTGCCGGTGACCGAGTTGCGGCGGAAGAGGATGTGGGAGGCGCCGTTCAGCTCGCGGGCCTTGACGATCTGGCCGTCGGGCATGGTGACCCGGGTGCCCGCGGTGATGTACAGGCCGGCCTCGACCACGCACTCGTCACCGAGCGCGATGCCGACGCCCGCCTCGGCGCCGACCAGGCAGCGCTCCCCGATCGAGATGATCACGTTGCCGCCGCCGGACAGGGTGCCCATGGTGGAGGCGCCGCCGCCGATGTCCGAGCCGTCGCCGACCACGACACCCGCGGAGATCCGGCCCTCGACCATGGAGGTGCCGAGCGTGCCGGCGTTGAAGTTGACGAAGCCCTCGTGCATGACCGTGGTGCCCGCCGCGAGGTGCGCGCCCAGCCGTACCCGGTCGGCGTCGGCGATGCGCACGCCCTTGGGAGCGACGTAGTCGGTCATGCGCGGGAACTTGTCGACCGAGGTCACCTGGAGGTGCAGGCCCTCGGCACGGGCGTTGAGGCGCACCTTCTCCAGGTCGTCCACGGCGACCGGGCCGAGCGAGGTCCAGGCGACGTTGGCGAGGTGGCCGAAGATGCCGTCCAGGTTCTGGCCGTGCGGCTTGACCAGGCGGTGCGAGAGCAGGTGCAGGCGCAGGTAGACGTCGTGGGCGTCGATCGGCTTCTCGTCCAGCGAGGCGATGACCGTGCGGACCGCGACCACCTCGACGCCCCGGCGGGCGTCCGGGCCGGTCGCCGCGGTCGCGCCGCCGCCCAGCAGCTCCGCCGCCTGCTCGGCGGTCAGCCGCTCGGTGCCGGCCGGGCCCGGCGCCTCGACCAGCTCGGGGGCCGGGAACCAGGTGTCGAGAACGGTGCCGTCGGAGGCGATCGTTGCGAGGCCGGCGGCGACGGCGCCGGTGGTACGGGTTGCAGACTCGGTCATGGGACAAAACCTAACGTGGGTGGGGTGGTGAGGGCGAACCGCGTCTCACGTGCCGGGCGCGGGTTCAGGGGATCAGCCGAGCCAGCGCCGCGCGCGCGTACTCCTCGTCGTACGAACCGCCCGTCAGCAGCACCTGGAGGCAGATGCCGTCCATCAGCGCGAGCAGCGCCCGCGCGGTGACCGGGTCGGTGCGCCGGGCCAGCAGCGCCGCCGCCTCATCGGTCCACTCGGCGGCCACGGGACGCAGCCCGGGTCGGCGCAGCGCCGCCAGGTACAGCTCGTACTCCAGCTCCACGCCGGTCCGCTCGCCCGCCAGCCACTGCCCGAGCGCCCGGGCGAGATCCGCGGCGAGGTCGCCCCGGCCGGCGTTCTCGGGCAGCAGTTCGGCCAGTACCCGGCCGAACCCCTCGTTCGACTGCCGCAACGCGGCCACCAGCAGCTCTTCCAGCGTGGCGAAGTGGTACGTCGTGGAGCCGAGCGGCACGTCCGCCTCGGCCGCGACCGTGCGGTGGCTCAGCCCGGCGATGCCGTCCCGGCCGACCACGCGGATCGCCGCGTCGATGATCCGCTGCCGGCGCTCGGGGTCGTGCCGGCGGGGCATCAGTGCGCCGCTCCGCCGAGGTTGAGCACGACCACTCCCCCGATGATCAGCACGATCCCGGCGACCTTGGTCAGGCTCAGCCCCTCCCCGAACAGCAGCAGACCGAGGACGGCGACGGTCGCGGTGCCCACGCCGGACCAGATGGCGTACGCCGTGCCGATCTGCACGCTCTTCAGGGTCTGGGCGAGCAGGGCGAACGACACCAGGTAGCCCAGCGCGGTCACGAGCGAGGGCCAGAGCCGGCTGAACCCCTCGCTGTACTTCATCGCCGTCGTGGCGGCGACCTCGGCGGCGATGGCGCCGGCGAGCAGCAGGTATCCCATGTGTACGAGCGTACACAACGGCTGTGTACGGCCGTACACAACGAGAAAGTTTCATTTTCACCGAAAGCGCTCACTGGAGCACCCCGCTCCACTACTGTGCGGCCCCGTGCCTGACGACACCCCCCGCAACCGAAGACTCCGGCCGGCCGCCGCACTGGCCCTGGCGATCGTCGCCGCCGCCGTGACGCTGACCGTCCTGAACGACGAGCCCACCGAGACCAGAGCCGCCCCCGCACCCGCGACGCCGCCCGACACCGGCCCCGGGCTGCTCTCCTTCGCCTCCCCCTCCACCCCGCCGGCGACGCACACGACGCCCCCTCCGGTCACCACGACGACCCAGCCCCCAACCCCCACCCGCCCCAAGGGCACCCCCGCCAACTCCCCCAAGCCCAGCACCGGTTCCCGCCAGCCGACCGAGCCCCGCACCTCCGTCCGCTCCCTCAACCACCCCGACCGCTACTGGCACCTCAGCGACGGCTTGGTGAAGCTGGACGCCGTCACCTCGCCCCGGGCCCGCCGCGCCGCCACCTTCACCCGCGTCAAGGGCCTGGCCGACGCCCGCTGTTACTCCTTCACCACGGCCGACGGCGGCTACCTCCGCCACCGCGACTTCCTTCTGCGCGCCGAACCGGCCGACGGCTCGCCGCTCTTCAAGCAGGACGCCACCTTCTGCCCCCGTCCGTCCGCCTCCTCCGGAGCCGTCATGCTGGAGTCGGTCAACTACCCCGGCCGCTTCCTGCGCCACCGGAACTTCCAGCTGCGCCTGGACCCCTGCCAGAACACCGGCCTGTACCGCGCGGACTCGGCGTTCCTGCTGGTGGACGGGCTGGCCTGAGCAGACGAAAGGGGGCCGTGGCACATGGCCACGGCCCCCTCGCACAGGTGCTGTGTCAGACGTTGAACCCGAGCGCCCGAAGCTGCTCGCGGCCGTCGTCCGTGATCTTGTCCGGGCCCCACGGCGGCATCCAGACCCAGTTGATGCGCAGCTCGTTGACGAGGCCGTCCGTGGCGGACTTGGCCTGGTCCTCGATGACGTCCGTCAGCGGGCAGGCCGCCGAGGTCAGGGTCATGTCGACCGTGGCGATGTTGGAGTCGTCGATGTGGATGCCGTAGATCAGGCCCAGGTTGACGACGTCGATGCCCAGCTCGGGGTCGACCACGTCCATCAGAGCCTCGCGCAGCTCCTCCTCGGAGGCCGGCTTCATCTCAGCGGTGTCGGTCATGCCGTCTTCCTTTCGGCGTCGGCGCCACCCAGCGCCTGGGCCGTCGCGTCCTTCCACGCCATCCAGCTCAGGAGGGCGCACTTGACCCGCGCGGGGTACTTGGAGACACCGGCGAACGCGACCGCGTCCTCCAGGATCTCCTCCATCGCGTCGTCGGGCTCGATCTTGCCCTTGGACTGCATCAGCTCCAGGAAGGTCTCCTGGATCTTCCGCGCGTCCGCCAGATCCTTGCCGACCAGCAGATCGTTCAGCACGGAGGCCGAGGCCTGGCTGATGGAGCAGCCCTGGCCCTCGTACGAGACGTCCTCGATCTTCGTGCCGTCGTACTTCACGCGCAGGGTGATCTCGTCGCCGCAGGTCGGGTTCACGTGGTGCACCTCGGCGTCGCCGTCCCTCAGACCACGCCCGTGCGGGTTCTTGTAGTGGTCCAGGATGACGTCCTGGTACATCGAGTCCAGCTTCACGGTTTCAGCTCACGCCTCTCAGCCGAAGAAGTTCCGTACGTGCTCCAGGCCGTCGACCAGAGCGTCGATCTCGGCCGGCGTGGAGTACAGATAGAACGACGCTCGCGTGGTCGCGGGAATTCCGTAGCGGAGGCAGACCGGACGGGCGCAGTGGTGGCCGACCCGGACCGCGATGCCCTGTTCGTCCAGGACCTGGCCCACGTCGTGCGGGTGGATGTCGCCGAGGGTGAAGGAGATCGCCGCCCCCCGGTCCTCGGCCGTGGTCGGACCGATGATCCTGAGGTCCGGGACCTCCGCCAGGCGCCGCACCGCGTACTCCGTCAGCGCGTGCTCATGGGCGAGGATCTTGTCCATGCCGATCGACTGGAGGTAGTCGATGGCCGCGCCGAGGCCGACCGCCTGCGCGATCGGGGGCGTGCCCGCCTCGAACTTGTGCGGGGCCGGGGCGTAGGTGGACGAGTGCATCGAGACGGTCTCGATCATCTCGCCGCCGCCGAGGAACGGAGGCAGGTCCTCCAGCAGCTCCTGGCGGCCCCAGAGGACGCCGATGCCGGTCGGGCCGCACATCTTGTGGCCGGTGAAGGCCACGAAGTCGGCCTGCAGGGCCTGCACGTCCAGCGGCATGTGCGGCGCGGCCTGGGAGGCGTCGATGCAGACGAGGGCGCCGACCTCCTGGGCGCGGCGGATTATCGTCTCGACCGGGTTGACCGTGCCCAGGATGTTGGACACCAGCACGAAGGAAACGATCTTCGTCTTCTCCGTGATGATCTCGTCGATGTTCGACAGGTCGAGGCGGCCGTCGTCCGTGAGACCGAACCACTTCAGCTTCGCGCCCGTGCGCTGCGCCAGCAGCTGCCACGGCACGATGTTGGAGTGGTGCTCCATCTCCGTGATGACGATCTCGGTCTCGTGGTCCACCCGGTAGGGCTCGTCGGCCCAGCCCAGCATGTTCGCCACGAGGTTCAGCGACTCGGAGGCGTTCTTGGTGAAGATCACCTCGTCGCGGCTGGGCGCGTTGACGAACGCGGCGACCTTGTCGCGCGCGCCCTCGTACAGCGCCGTGGCCTCCTCGGCGAGCACATGCACACCGCGGTGGACGTTGGCGTTGTAGCGCTCGTAGTACTCGCTCAGGGCGTCCAGCACCTGGCGCGGCTTCTGCGAGGTCGCCGCGTTGTCCAGGTACACGAGCTTCCTCCCGTCGTGGACGACGCGGTCCAGTACGGGGAAGTCCTTGCGGATCGCCTCGGTGTCGAGGAGGCCCGGCAGCTGTGTCACGCGGATGCGCCACCCTTCGTGTAGGCCTCGTAGCCCTCGTCCTCCAGCTTGTCGGCCAGCTCGGCGCCGCCGGACTCCACGATCCGGCCGGCGGAGAAGACGTGGACGAAGTCGGGCTTGATGTAGCGCAGGATGCGCGTGTAGTGCGTGATCAGCAGGGTGCCGACCTCGCCCGTCTCGCGGACGCGGTTGACGCCCTCGGAGACGATGCGCAGCGCGTCCACGTCCAGGCCGGAGTCGGTCTCGTCCAGGATCGCGACCTTCGGCTTGAGCAGCTCCAGCTGGAGGATCTCGTGGCGCTTCTTCTCACCGCCGGAGAAGCCCTCGTTGACGTTGCGCTCGGCGAAGGACGGGTCCATGTTGAGGCGCTCCATGGCCTCCTTGACCTCCTTCACCCAGGTGCGCAGCTTGGGGGCCTCGCCGCGGATCGCGGTGGCGGAGGTGCGCAGGAAGTTGGAGACCGAGACGCCGGGAACCTCGACCGGGTACTGCATCGCCAGGAACAGGCCCGCGCGGGCGCGCTCGTCGACGGACATCTCCAGGACGTCCTCGCCGTCGAGCAGCACGGTGCCGCTGGTGATCGTGTACTTCGGGTGACCCGCGAGGGAGTAGGCGAGGGTCGACTTGCCGGAGCCGTTGGGGCCCATGATGGCGTGCGTCTCGCCCTGCTTCACGGTGAGGTCGACGCCCTTGAGGATCTCCTTCGTGGCGTTGTCGGCCTCGACGGTGACGTGCAGGTCTCGGATTTCAAGCGTTGCCATGGGTGCCTCAGGACTCCTGGGTGAGGGAGACGAGAACGTCGTCCCCTTCGATCTTTACGGGGTATACGGGGACGGGGCGCGTCGCGGGGAGGCCGGACGGCTTGCCGGTACGCAGGTCGAAGGCGGAGCCGTGCAGCCAGCACTCGATCTGGCAGTCCTCCACCTCGCCCTCGGAGAGGGAGACGTTCGCGTGGGAGCAGATGTCGTGGATGGCGAACACCTCGCCCTCGGTCTTGACGACCGAGACCGGCGTGCCGTCGAGTTCCACCCGCTTCGGGGTGTCCTCCTCCAGCTCGCTCAGCCCACAGGCGCGTACGAACGACGTCATGCGACCGAAGCCTCCAGCTCTTCCTCGATCTTGGCGAGCAGGCGCTCCTCGATGTCGGCGACACCGATCTGCTGGACCAGCTCGGCGAAGAAGCCGCGGACCACGAGGCGGCGGGCCTCGTGCTCCGGGATGCCGCGGGCCATCAGGTAGAAGAGCTGCTCGTCGTCGAAGCGGCCGGTGGCGGAGGCGTGGCCGGCGCCGACGATCTCGCCGGTCTCGATCTCCAGGTTCGGCACCGAGTCGACGCGCGCGCCGTCCGTGAGGACCAGGTTGCGGTTCATCTCGTAGGTGTCCGTGCCCTCGGCCTTGGCCTCGATGAGCACGTCGCCGATCCAGACCGCGTGCGCGTCGTCGCCCTGGAGCGCGCCCTTGTAGACGACGTTCGACTTGCAGTGCGGGGTGTTGTGGGTGACCAGCAGGCGGTGCTCCTGGTGCTGCCCGGCGTCGGTGAAGTACAGGCCGAACAGCTCGGCCTCGCCGCCGGGGCCGGCGTACTCCACGCGCGGGTGCAGGCGCACCACGTCACCGCCGAAGGTCACGACCACGGACTTGAAGGAGGCGTCCCGGCCGACCAGCGCGTTGTGCTGGGCGACGTGGACGGCCTTGTCGTCCCAGTCCTGGACGGAGACGACGGTCAGCTTGGCGCCGTCACCGAGGACGTAGTCGACGTTGGCGGCGAGCACCGCGTCACCGGTGTGGTCGATGACCACGACGGCCTCGGCGAACGCGCCCAGCTCGATCACCTGGTGGCCGAAGGCGGTGCCGCCCTGGCCGTGCACGGCGATGCGGATCGGCTCGGTGAGGACGGTCTCCTTGGGGACGGTCACGACCGAGGCCTTCTCGAAGGCGGAGTACGCCTGGGCGGCGACACGGTCCACGGGGGTGCCCGCCTTGCCGAGGCGCGCGTCGTCGCGGCCGACGGTCTCGACGGTGACGCCCTCGGGGGCCTGGACGTCGACCTTCACACCGTCGCCGTTCGCGACGGCGGTGCCGTCGTGCAGCCCGCGCAGCCGCTCCAGCGGGGTGAACCGCCACTCCTCCTCGCGGCCGTGCGGGACCGGGAAGTCCGCGACGTCGAAGGACGGGGGCGCGCTCATGCGCGAGACGACGGTCGACTCCGCGGCGACCGCGATCGAGCCGGCGGTGGTGGAACCCACCGGGATGTTCTGGGCCTCAGCCATGGCTGTCGTTGTGCTCTCTTCCTACGTCGAAATTCGCTGGCTGCTTTCGGGCGAGGTCAGCCGACCGCGCCTTCCATCTGCAGCTCGATCAGCCGGTTGAGCTCCAGCGCGTACTCCATGGGCAGCTCCTTGGCGATCGGCTCGACGAAGCCGCGCACGATCATCGCCATCGCCTCGTCCTCGGAGAGGCCGCGGCTCATCAGGTAGAAGAGCTGGTCCTCGGAGACCTTGGAGACGGTGGCCTCGTGGCCCATGGAGACGTCGTCCTCGCGGACGTCGACGTACGGGTACGTGTCCGACCGGGAGATGGTGTCGACCAGCAGCGCGTCGCACAGCACGTTGGACTTCGACCCGGCGGCGCCCTCGCCGATCTCGATCAGACCGCGGTAGGAGGTACGACCGCCACCGCGCGCGACCGACTTCGAGACGATGTTGGACGAGGTGTTCGGCGCCATGTGGACCATCTTGGCGCCCGCGTCCTGGTGCTGCCCCTCGCCCGCGAAGGCGATGGAGAGGGTCTCGCCCTTGGCGTGCTCGCCCATCAGGTAGACGGCCGGGTACTTCATCGTCACCTTGGAGCCGATGTTGCCGTCGATCCACTCCATGGTCGCGCCCTCGTAGGCCACGGCGCGCTTGGTGACCAGGTTGTAGACGTTGTTCGACCAGTTCTGGATGGTCGTGTAACGGCAGCGGGCGTTCTTCTTGACGATGATCTCGACCACCGCGGAGTGCAGCGAGTCCGACTTGTAGATCGGCGCGGTACAGCCCTCGACGTAGTGCACGTAGGCACCCTCGTCCACGATGATCAGGGTCCGCTCGAACTGGCCCATGTTCTCCGTGTTGATCCGGAAGTAGGCCTGGAGCGGGATCTCGACGTGCACGCCCTTCGGCACGTAGATGAAGGAGCCGCCGGACCACACGGCGGTGTTCAGCGCGGCGAACTTGTTGTCACCGGCCGGGATGACCGTGCCGAAGTACTCCTTGAAGAGCTCCGGGTGCTCCTTCAGGGCGGTGTCGGTGTCGAGGAAGATGACGCCCTGCTCCTCCAGGTCCTCGCGGATCTGGTGGTAGACGACCTCCGACTCGTACTGGGCGGCGACACCGGCGACGAGGCGCTGCTTCTCGGCCTCCGGGATGCCCAGCTTGTCGTAGGTGTTCTTGATGTCCTCGGGCAGGTCCTCCCAGGACTCCGCCTGCTTCTCCGTGGAGCGCACGAAGTACTTGATGTTGTCGAAGTCGATGCCCGAGAGGTCGGAGCCCCAGTTCGGCATCGGCTTCTTCTCGAAGAGCTTCAGGCCCTTCAGGCGCAGCTTGGTCATCCACTCCGGCTCGGACTTCTTGTCCGAGATGTCGCGGACGACGTCCTCGTTCAGGCCACGGCGCGCGGACGCACCGGCCACGTCGGAGTCGGCCCAGCCGTATTCGTACTTGCCCAGGCCCTCGAGTTCGGGGTGAGCAGTCTCCGTGGGGAGAGTCATGCGGGGTTCCTCCCGGCCGTGCTTGCAGGTGCGTCAGTGGATGTCTTGGGGATGAACGTCGTGCAGACGCCGTCGCCGTGCGCGATGGTCGCCAGTCGCTGGACGTGTGTGCCCAGCAGCTCTGCGAAGATCTCCGTCTCCGCCTCGCACAGCTGCGGGAACTGTTCCGCGACGTGAGCGACCGGGCAGTGGTGCTGGCAGAGCTGCTCGCCGACCGGTGCGCTGCGCGCCGTAGCAGCGTACCCGTCGGCACTCAAGGCCTTGGCCAGCGCTTCGGCGCGCTTGTCGGGGGTCACGGCCTCGACCGCCTCGCGGTACGCGCTCGCCTGGGCGGCGATCCGGGCGCGGGCGAAGGCGGCGACCGCCTCGGGGCCGCCCCCCTGCTCGGCGATCCAGCGGAGCGCGTCCACGGCGAGCTTGTCGTACGACTGGTCGAAGGCGTCCCGGCCGCAGTCCGTGAGCGCGAAGACCTTGGCGGGGCGGCCACGCGTGCGCGTGCCGTACACCCGCTGCTCGCGGGCCTCCACCACGTCGTCCGCGACCAGTGCGTCCAGGTGACGCCGTACGGCCGCCTGGGTGAGTCCCAGCCGGCCGGCGAGTTCGGCGACGGTCGACGGACCGTGGTCCAGGATGGACCGCGCGACCCGGTTGCGCGTGGAACGCTCACCGGTCGCTAGCTCCTCCTGAGGGGCCCCCGTGGGGGTCTCCCGAGCCTCGCCGACGTTTTTCACAACGCCATTGTTGCGTAATTCCGCGGAGCCTGACAAGCGCCGTCCGGATCACCGGACGGTGCCCTGCGTCACTTAGGTATACCTAATCTGACCTGCGGAAACGATCTTTGATCGATCATCCCCCGCCCTTCGCGCAGCCTGTTCGGTGGCGTCTGCGGGCCGCGTCCGGAAGACTCCCGAACCATGTCCGCACCCCCTCCGACCGGCCCTCTTGTCACTCGGGACACCCTCGCCACCGGCCTGCGCCTGCTGGGTGTGGAGAGCGGCGAGACACTGCTCGTACATTCCTCGCTCAGCTCCCTCGGCTGGGTGAACGGCGGGGCGGTCGCCGTGGTCCAGGGACTCCTCGACGCGCTCGGCCCGTCCGGCACGCTCGTCGTCCCCACGCAGACCGGCGACCAGTCCGACCCGGCCGCCTGGGGGGACCCGCCGGTGCCCGAGGAGTGGTGGGACCGGATCCGCGCCACCATGCCCCCGTACGACCCCCTGATCACCCCCACGCGCGGGGTCGGCGTGATCCCCGAGACCGTGCGGACCTGGCCGGGCGCCCTGCGCAGCGCGCATCCCCAGACCTCCTTCGCCGCGCTCGGCCCCCGCGCCCGGGAGATCACCGACGGCCACGCCCCCGACTGCCGGCTCGGCGAGCAGAGCCCGCTCTCCCGGCTGGAGCAGCTGGGCGCCCGGGTACTGCTGCTCGGCGCGGGCTACGACACCTGCACCGCCTTCCACCTCGCGGAATACCGCATACCGGCGCCTCGGGTACAGGTCGGGCGGCCCGCTCCCGGCGGCGGCTGGGAGACCGTGACCGAGGTGTCGATCACCTCCGACCGGTTCGACGAGCTGGGGCACGACTACGAACGGGACCGGCCCGTCGTACGCGGCACGGTCGGCGCGGCGCACGCCCGGCTGTTCCCGGTCGCGGACGCCGTGGCCTACGCCGAGCGGTGGCTGCCGCTGCACCGCCCCCGTGAGACGGACTTCCCCCACCCGGCCACCTGACCGGTACGCGCTCTCCCTAGACTCTGGAGCCATGCGAAGTGAGCCCGTGGTCCAGGTCCAGGCCCTGGTGAAGCGGTACGGCACGAAGACCGCGGTGAACGGCCTCGACCTGGTGGCCCAGCCGGGCGTGACCGCCGTCCTCGGCCCCAACGGGGCGGGGAAGACGACCACGGTCGAGACCTGCGAGGGGTACCGGAAGCCGGATTCCGGCACGGTGCGCGTCCTGGGCCTCGACCCGGTACGGGACTCCGCCGCGCTGCGGCCCCGCATCGGCGTGATGCTCCAGTCCGGCGGCGTGTACTCGGGCGCCCGTGCCGACGAGATGCTCCGGCACATCGCCCGGCTGCACGCACACCCGCTGGACGTCGACGCCCTCGTCGAACGCCTCGGTCTCGGCTCCTGCGGCCGGACGAGCTACCGCCGGCTCTCCGGCGGCCAGCAGCAGCGGCTCGCGCTCGCCATGGCCGTCGTGGGCCGCCCGGAACTGGTGTTCCTGGACGAGCCGACGGCCGGGCTCGACCCGCAGGCCCGCCGGGCCACCTGGGACCTGGTGCGGGACCTGCGCGCCGACGGCGTCTCGGTGATCCTCACCACGCACCACATGGACGAGGCCGAACAGCTCGCCGACGACGTCGCGATCATCGACGGCGGCCGGGTCATCGCCCAGGGCTCCCCGGAGGAGCTGTGCAAGGGCGGCGCCGAGAACACCCTGCGCTTCACGGGCCGCCCCGGCCTCGACGTCGGCTCCCTGCTCAAGGCGCTCCCGGCCGACTGCACGGCCGCCGAGCTGACCCCGGGCGCCTACCGGGTCGTCGGCAAGGTCGACCCCCAGCTGCTGGCCACGGTCACCTCCTGGTGCGCCCAGCACGGGGTGATGCCCGACCGGATCTCGGTGGAGCGGCACACGCTGGAGGACGTCTTTCTCGAACTGACGGGCAAGGAGCTGCGCTCGTGACTGTGGGTACGTACACGCCGAAGCCCGGAGCCGCCCCGCTCCCCCGCATGATCGCGGCGCAGGCGGCGCTGGAGACGAAGATGCTGCTGCGCAACGGCGAGCAGCTGCTGCTGACGGTCGTCATCCCGACCCTGCTGCTGGTGCTCTTCAGCTCGGTCGACATCGTGGACACCGGCAAGGGCGAGGCCGTCGACTTCCTCGCGCCCGGCATCCTGGCGCTGGCCGTGATGTCGACGGCGTTCACCGGGCAGGCCATCGCCACGGGCTTCGAGCGCCGCTACGGCGTCCTGAAGCGGCTCGCCTCCTCGCCGCTGCCCCGCTGGGGCCTGATGACGGCGAAGACGGCGTCCGTGCTGGTCACGGAGATCCTCCAGGTCGTCCTGCTGACCGGCATCGCCTTCGCGCTGGGCTGGTCCCCGCACGGCAACCCCGCCGCCGTCGTCCTGCTGCTCGTCGTCGGTACGGCCGCCTTCTCCGGGCTCGGCCTGCTGATGGCGGGCACGCTCAAGGCGGAGGCCACGCTGGCCGCCGCCAACCTGGTCTTCCTGCTGCTCCTCGTGGGCGGCGGGGTCATCGTGCCGCTGGAGAAGTTCGGCTCCGCGGGGCAGCAGGTGCTCGGTCTGCTGCCCATCTCCGCCCTCTCGGACGGCCTGCGGGACGTGCTCCGGCACGGCGCCGGCATGCCCTGGGGCGACCTGGGGATCCTGGCCGTGTGGGCGGTCGTGGGGCTGGCCGCGGCGGGGAAGTTCTTCCGCTGGGAGTAACGGCCCGCCGCGGGACGGCCCGCGGGACCCTCGTGAACGCATGCACAAGCGGCGGCCTACGATGGTGGGCGTGCCAAAGCTGACCCGCGCCGACGCCGAAGCGGCCCTGCGCAACCCGCTCGCCTTCATCGCCGACCGCTGGACCCCGGATCCCCGGACCGTCCGCCGGGCGGCGCTCGCCGCGCTCGTGATGTCGGTCGTCATCGTCGTCACCGGCGGCGCCGTCCGCCTCACCGGTTCGGGCCTCGGCTGCCCGACCTGGCCCACCTGCACCGACGACTCGCTGACCACCACCCGGGCCATGGGCTTCCACGGGATCATCGAGTTCGGCAACCGCATGCTGACGTACGTGCTGTGCGCGGCCGTCGGCTGGGCGATCATCGCGGCCCGCTCCCAGAAGCCCTGGCGGCGCGGCCTGACCCGGCTGGGCTGGGCGCAGTTCTGGGTGGTCATGGGCAACGCGGTGCTCGGCGGCATCGTCGTCCTGGTCGGCCTGAACCCGTACACGGTCGCCGCGCACTTCCTGCTCTCCACGGCCCTGATCGCCATCGCCACGGTGATGTGGCAGCGCACCCGGGAGGGCGACGGGGCGCCGCGTCCGCTGGTCGGCAAGGCGGTGCAGCAGCTGGTGTGGTTCCTGGTGGCCGCGTCCGTCCTGCTCATCGCGGTCGGCACGGTGGTGACCGGGGCCGGCCCGCACGCCGGGGACTCCAGCAAGGTCGAGCGCATCCCGATCGACTGGGAGACGGTCTCCAAGCTGCACGCGGTGCTCGCCTGGATCGTGGTGACCCTCGCCTTCGCCCTGTGGTTCGTGCTGAAGGCGGTCGACGCCCCGAGGGGCCCGCTGGCCCGGACGCGTGAGCTGTTCCTGGTCCTGCTGGCCCAGGGCGTGATCGGCTACGTGCAGTACTTCACCCACCTGCCCGAGGCGCTGGTGGCCGCGCACATGCTCGGCTCCACGGTGATGTGGATCTGGGTGCTGCGGGTGCTGCTCTCGCTGCGCGAGCGCCCGGAGACCACCCTCGACGTGCCGGACCCGGCGGCCGAGGTACCGGTCGGCACGCGCGCGTGAGTCACCGGGAAGCCGCGACGAGGGCGTCGATCGCCGGGCCCAGATAGGCGCGGGTCAGCTCGGCGCGCCGGGTCAGCCACTCGGCGGAGGCCGGGGCCGGGGTGTCGTACCGGCGGCGGGTGATGTCCTCGACGACCTCCGCCGGAGCACCCAGCGCCAACAGCTCGGCCAGGGCCTCCCGCTTGGAGACCAGGCGGCCGTCGCGGAGGGTCACCGTGGCCCGGGCGAAGGTCAGCAGGCCCAGGTCGACCCAGACGTCCTGCCGCCACAGCCGCGCCCTGTCCACCGCCGGGCGCCAGTAGTCGCGCTGGTCGCGTACGACGAAGTCGGCCAGCTGCCGGTCCGGCACCGGCGGAAGCAGCGCGGCCGGGGCCTCGCCGTACAGCACGCGTCCGAAGGCGTGCAGCTCGCGCCGGGTGACGGGGGTGACCGGGCGGCGCATCGCCCCTCCGTGCGCCCAGGTGACGTGCGAGCGGTCCGCGTCGTGCAGGGTGGCCGGGGTCAGGTAGCTGCAGTGGAGCTTCGCCGCGAGGGGTTCCGTCCGCAGCCCCCGGTGCAGCCCCACCAGCCGTCGTAGGGTCCCCAGGGTCAGCGGGCCGGGCAGGACGGCGATCAGGTCCAGGTCGCTGCGGCCCTCCTGGTAGTCACCGCCGGCCAGTGAGCCGTGCGCCCAGACGGCGCGGGGGCGCAGCGGCAGCAGGGCGCGCAGGAACCCGTCGAGCAGGGACGTGGTCGTCATCCGCCCAGTCTGGTCGGCTCAGCCGAGCCCGTACACCCGGCGCGCGTTGTCCGCCGCGATCATGCGGGCCACCCGTTGGGCGTCCTCCAGGGACCAGGCGCCCTCGGCGACCCAGGCGCCCAGTACGCGGCCGAGGGCTTCGCGGAACAGGCGGGCGCCGACGACGTGCAGTTCGGGCAGGCCCTGGGCGCCGGTGGAAAAGAGGATCTTGCCGAAGGGGGCCAGTTCCAGGATCTCGGCGAGGACCGTGGCCGCGCGGGCGCCGGTGCGCACGAGCGCGGCGCCCGAGTCGGCGTAGACGTGCGGGAAGACCCCGGCCAGGTGGGCGGCGTGGCGGTGGTACGGGTAGCCGTGCAGCAGGATCAGGTCGGTGCCGAGGCCGGCGGTGGCCCGGACGAAGTCCGTCAGCAGCACCGGGTCCGTGCGGTCGATGCGCGAGCCGGGCTCTCCGAGGCCCGCGTGCAGTTGCAGGGGCAGGCCCGAGGCGACGGCGTTCCACAGCAGGTGCCGGAGCAGGACGGGGTCCGTGAGGGCGCCGCCGACGCGCCGCCCGGCCAGCCAGCGGCCGGCCGCCCCCCGCACCTCGCCGGGCCCGGGCGGCTCGGGCGCGAGGGCCAGTCCGTGTCTGAGACCCGCGACGGAGGTGAAGGCGACGGCGTTCGCCGCGGCCCCGTGCACCGACTCGGCGAGGTTGGCCAGGAAGGACTCGACGGTGCCGGAGGTGTCGGCGACCTGCTCGGCGAGCAGCTCCAGCCGGACGATCTCCCGGGCCTCGGCGTCGCCCGCGCCGGCCAGCTCGGCGGGGCCGGTGAGGTCGCCGGGCAGGCCGGTGTCGACGAGGTAGGTCGTGATGCCGCTGCCGCGCAGCAGCCTGCGGCCCGACTCCAGCACGCCCAGTTCCCGGCGCCGGGCCAGATAGCGGGCGGGCGGGCAGTGCGGTTCCAGGCCGAGCAGGGGCGGGCACCAGCGCCGTACGGCGAAGCCGGTCTGGGTGTCGAAGAGGGTGGTGCCCGGGGCGGGCGGTCCCTCGGTACGTGCCAGCTGGGCCTCGAAGGTGCCGAGGCCCAGTTCCGTCCGCAGTACGCCGTGGCAGTACTGGTCCACGAGGGACGGCGTTTCGATCATCCGGGCTCCCCGTGAGGACGCGCTGTGCTGCCTTACACGTCCTAACGGGTGAATCGGGGTTCAGGTGGCGGCAGCCGGCCCAAAGGGGCGCGAACTAGCCGCCGATCTGGATGCCCGCCATCCTCTTCCACTCGTACGGGCCCGTCCGCACCTTGGCGGCGAACTCCCCGTCGAAGGACTCGTGGACGGTGATACCGGCCTTCTCCACCGCCTGCTGGGCGATCTCGGTGCTCGGGGCCACCAGGTCGCCCCAGCCCCCGTCCTCGCCGACGAGGACGATGCGGGCGCCGCGCTGACCGATGTAGGCCACCTGGCCCTCGGCGCCGCCGTGGGCCTTGGAGAAGGCGCTGATCTCCCGGGCGAGCTTGGCCACCTTGCGCTCGGCCCTCGCGTCAACCTGCTGCGTGTCTGCCATGGTCAGGATGCTACCGACGAGTAGATCGACTGGCGAGAGCAGGCTTCTGTGACATGCGTCAGCTCGGGAAGGGGTCCGCCGTCAGCGCAGGAACGGGTCCACCGCGATCGCCACGAACAGCAGCGACACGTAGGTGATCGACCAGTGGAAGAGCCGCATCTCCTTCAGCTTCGCGCCCGTGACCTCGGCCTTGGCCCGGTTCTGCAGCGCGTGCGCCTCCCACAGCCACCAGCCGCCGGCGGCCAGCGCGACGGCGGTGTAGAACCAGCCGGTGTAGCCGAGGGGGGTGAGGAGCAGGGAGACGGCGACCATGACCCAGCTGTAGATGACGATCTGCCGGGCCACGACCTTGTTGGAGGCGATGACCGGCAGCATCGGCACGCCCACGCGCGCGTAGTCGTCCTTCACCTTCATGGACAGCGGCCAGTAGTGCGGCGGGGTCCAGAAGAAGATCACCATGAACAGGATGACCGGCGCCCAGGAGAGCGAGTTCGTCACGGCCGACCAGCCGATGAGCACGGGCATGCAGCCCGCGATGCCGCCCCACACGATGTTCTGCGACGTACGCCGCTTGAGGATCATCGTGTAGACGACGACGTAGAAGAGGAGGGCCCCGAGGGAGAGCCAGGCGCTCAGCCAGTTGACGGTGAGGCCGAACAGCAGCGTCGAGACGACGGCCAGGGTGATGCCGAAGACCAGGCACTCGGCCGGGCTGACCATGCCGGTCACCAGGGGCCGCTGCGAGGTGCGGTCCATCAGGGCGTCGATGTCCCGGTCGATGTACATGTTCAGCGCGTTGGCGCCGCCCGCGGAGAGGTAGCCGCCGACGCAGGTCAGCAGGACCAGCGTCAGGTCGGGCACGCCCTGCTGCGCGAGGAACATGACCGGAACGGTGGTGATGAGCAGCAGCTCGATGATCCGCGGCTTGGTCAGCGCCACGAACGCCTTGACACGGGCCCCGAACGGCCGGTGACTCGGGCTCTGGCTCGTCCCGATAACCCCCGCAGGACGGGATTCAACGGCCGTCACGCACACCCCTGACAGAGACATCCCAGCAAGCCTCCCCGTGTGAAGTCCCGGTAAAGGCTCGCGCGTACCACGCCACTTTAGACGTTGCCCATACCCCGGCCTTCGCGGGGGTGGGGTCGTGTTGGCGGCCCCCGGCGGGAGGAGCCCCATAAGAGGGGACCCGGCACTCGATTGAGCGCTCAGATGACCAGCTCCGTATTCATGTGCCACATGGGGTCCCCGGCCAGTCGGGAGGCGGATCGCACGGACTCCCGGCAGTCTGGAAACACTCGAAAAAACGCACGTCCTTACGGGGGTAGGCTCGACAGCGGCCGGTGGGCGCCAAGCACGCCGGCGGCCGGGTGGGCGCATGCCCCGACGACCGGCGACCGACATGTGGAGAGGAGCCCTGACCCAGGGTGAGCACCAAGCCGACCACCACAGACCTTGAGTGGACCGAGCTGGACCAGCGGGCTGTGGACACCGCCCGTGTCCTGGCCGCAGACGCCGTACAGAAGGTCGGCAACGGCCATCCCGGTACGGCGATGAGCCTGGCCCCGGCCGCCTACACCCTCTTCCAGAAGGTGATGCGGCACGACCCGGCCGACCCGGAGTGGACCGGCCGCGACCGTTTCGTGCTGTCCGCCGGCCACTCGTCCCTGACCCTCTACACCCAGCTGTACCTGGCCGGCTTCGGCCTGGAGCTGGACGATCTGAAGGCGTTCCGGACGTGGGGTTCGAAGACCCCCGGTCACCCGGAGTACGGCCACACCAAGGGTGTCGAGACCACCACCGGCCCGCTGGGCCAGGGTGTGGCCAACGCGGTGGGCATGGCGATGGCCGCCCGCTACGAGCGCGGTCTGTTCGACCCCGAGGCCCCGGCCGGCGAGTCCCCCTTCGACCACTTCGTCTACTGCATCGCCGGTGACGGCTGCCTGCAGGAGGGCATCTCCGCCGAGGCGTCCTCGCTGGCCGGCCACCAGAAGCTGGGCAACCTGATCCTGCTGTGGGACGACAACCACATCTCGATCGAGGGCGACACCGAGACGGCCGTCTCCGAGGACACCGTCAAGCGGTACGAGGCCTACGGCTGGCACGTGCAGCGCGTGGAGGCCAAGGAGAACGGCGACCTGGACCCGGCGGCGATCTTCGCCGCGATCCAGGAGGCGAAGAAGGTCACGGACAAGCCGTCCTTCATCGCGATGCGCTCCATCATCGCCTGGCCGGCCCCGAACGCGCAGAACACCGAGGCCGCGCACGGCTCGGCGCTGGGCGACGAGGAGGTCGCGGCCACCAAGCGCGTCCTCGGCTTCGACCCGGAGCAGAGCTTCGAGGTCGCCGACGAGGTCATCGCCCACACCCGCAAGGCGCTGGAGCGGGGTGCCGAGGCGAAGGCCGAGTGGGAGAAGTCCCTCCAGGTGTGGCGGGACGCCAACCCGGAGCGGGCCGCCGAGTTCGACCGGATCAGCCGGGGCGAGCTGCCCACCGGCTGGGAGGAGAAGCTCCCGGTCTTCGAGCCCGGCAAGGCCGTCGCGACGCGTGCCGCGTCCGGCAAGGTGCTGCAGGCGCTCGGCGCGGTGATCCCCGAGCTGTGGGGCGGCTCCGCCGACCTCGCCGGGTCGAACAACACCACCATCGACAAGGACAGCTCGTTCCTGCCCGAGGGCAACCCGCTGCCGGAGGCCAACCCGTACGGCCGCACGATCCACTTCGGTATCCGTGAGCACTCCATGGGCGCCGAGATGAACGGCATCGCCCTGCACGGCAACACCCGGATCTACGGCGGCACCTTCCTCGTCTTCTCCGACTACATGCGCAACGCCGTGCGCCTGTCGGCCCTGATGCACCTGCCGGTGACGTACGTGTGGACGCACGACTCCATCGGCCTCGGCGAGGACGGCCCCACCCACCAGCCGGTCGAGCACCTCGCCTCGCTGCGCGCGATCCCGGGTCTGAACATCGTGCGTCCGGCGGACGCCAACGAGACCGCGATCGCCTGGCGGGAGATCCTGAAGCGCTGGACGAAGGAGTTCGGCAAGGGCCAGCCGCACGGCCTCGCGCTCACCCGCCAGGGCGTGCCGGTGTACGAGCCGAACGAGGACACGGCCAAGGGCGGCTACGTGCTGTTCGAGGCCGAGGGCGGCGAGGCCCAGGTGATCCTGATCGCCACCGGTTCCGAGGTGCACGTGGCCGTCGAGGCGCGTGAGCAGCTCCAGGCCGAGGGCGTCCCGACGCGGGTCGTGTCCATGCCGTCGGTGGAGTGGTTCGAGCAGCAGGACCAGGGGTACCGGGACTCCGTGCTGCCGCCGTCCGTCAAGGCCCGGGTCGCCGTGGAGGCGGGTATCGGGCTGACCTGGCACAAGTACGTGGGGGATGCCGGCCGCATCGTTTCCCTGGAGCACTTCGGCGCGTCCGCCGACGGCAAGGTGCTCTTCCGGGAGTTCGGCTTCACCGCGGAGAACGTGGCCGCGAAGGCGCGGGAATCCCTCGCCGACGCCCAGCGCTGACGCTCACATACGACACGTAGGAGATGTAATTCCATGACAGACGCACTCAAGCGCCTCTCCGAGGAAGGCGTCGCGATCTGGCTGGACGACCTGTCGCGCAAGCGGATCACGTCCGGCAACCTCGCCGAGCTGATCGACCAGCAGCACGTCGTGGGCGTCACCACCAACCCGACGATCTTCCAGAAGGCGATCTCGCAGGGCGACGGCTACGACCAGCAGCTGTCGGACCTCGCCGCCCGCAAGGTCACCGTCGAAGAGGCCATCCGCATGATCACGACGGCGGACGTCCGCGACGCCGCCGACATCCTGCGCCCGGTCTTCGACGCGACGAACGGCCAGGACGGCCGGGTCTCCATCGAGGTCGACCCGCGCCTGGCGCACAACACCAAGGCGACCGTCGCCGAGGCCAAGCAGCTGGCCTGGCTGGTGGACCGCCCCAACACCCTGATCAAGATCCCGGCCACCCAGGCGGGTCTGCCGGCGATCGCCGAGACGATCGGCCTGGGCATCAGCGTCAACGTCACGCTGATCTTCTCGCTGGAGCGCTACCGGGCCGTCATGGACGCGTACCTCTCCGGCCTGGAGAAGGCGAAGGAGCGGGGTCTCGACCTGTCGAAGATCCACTCCGTGGCGTCCTTCTTCGTGTCCCGCGTGGACACCGAGATCGACAAGCGGCTGGACGGCATCGGCACCGACGAGGCCAAGGCGCTGCGCGGCAAGGCCGCCGTCGCCAACGCGCGCCTCGCCTACCAGGCGTACGAGGAGGTCTTCTCCTCCGACCGCTGGAGCGCGCTGGAGAACGCGGGCGCCAACAAGCAGCGTCCGCTGTGGGCGTCGACCGGCGTGAAGGACCCGGCGTACCCGGACACCCTGTACGTCACCGAGCTGGTCGCCGCGAACACGGTCAACACCATGCCGGAGGCCACGCTGGAGGCCACCGACGACCACGGTGAGATCACCGGCGACACCATCGCCGGCACCTACGAGCAGGCCCGTGCCGACCTCGACGCGCTGGAGAAGCTCGGCATCGCGTACGACGACGTCGTGCAGGTGCTGGAGGACGAGGGCGTCGAGAAGTTCGAGGCGTCCTGGAACGACCTGCTCAAGTCCACTCAGGCGGAGCTCGAACGCCTCGCCCCTTCGGAGGGCTGAGTTGTCACCCGTTTCCGGTTCCGGAGCGAACCCGCTTCGTGACCCGGCCGACCGACGGCTCCCGCGCATCGCGGGGCCGTCGGGCCTGGTCATCTTCGGCGTCACGGGCGACCTGTCGCGCAAGAAGCTGATGCCCGCGGTGTACGACCTCGCCAACCGGGGTCTGCTGCCGCCGGGGTTCTCGCTGGTGGGCTTCGCCCGCCGCGACTGGGAGCACGAGGACTTCGCCGAGGTCGTCCACGACGCGGTGAAGGAACACTCTCGCACTCCGTTCCGTGAGGAGGTCTGGCAGCAGCTCATCCAGGGGATGCGCTTCGTCCAGGGCACCTTCGACGACGACGAGGCGTTCGAGCGGCTGCGCGCCACCATCGAGGAGCTGGACAAGGCACAGGGCACGGGCGGCAACTTCGCCTTCTACCTGTCGGTGCCGCCGCGTTCCTTCCCGGTGGTCATCCAGCAGCTGAAGAAGCACGGCCTGGCCGACCAGACCGGCGGTTCCTGGCGGCGCGCGGTCATCGAGAAGCCGTTCGGCCACGACCTCGCGTCGGCCGAGGAGCTGAACAAGGTCGTGCACGAGGTGTTCGAGCCGGACCAGGTGTTCCGGATCGACCACTACCTGGGCAAGGAGACCGTCCAGAACATCCTGGCGCTGCGCTTCGCCAACACGATGTTCGAGCCGATCTGGAACCGGTCCTTCGTGGACCACGTCCAGATCACGATGGCCGAGGACATCGGCATCGGCGGCCGGGCCGGCTACTACGACGGCATCGGCGCCGCCCGGGACGTCATCCAGAACCACCTGCTCCAGCTGATGGCGCTCACCGCGATGGAGGAGCCCGCCTCCTTCGACGCGGACGCGCTGGCCGCGGAGAAGGAGAAGGTGCTCGGCGCCGTCCGGCTGCCGAAGGACCTGGGCGCCAACACCGTGCGCGGGCAGTACGCGGCGGGCTGGCAGGGCGGCGAGAAGGTCATCGGCTACCTCGAAGAGGAGGGCATCGACCCGAAGTCGAAGACCGACACCTACGCCGCGGTCAAGCTGGAGATCGACAACCGCCGCTGGGCGGGCGTCCCCTTCTATCTGCGCACCGGCAAGCGCCTCGGCCGCCGCGTGACGGAGATCGCGGTCGTCTTCCAGCGGGCCCCGCACTCCCCCTTCGACACCACGGCCACCGAGGAACTGGGCCAGAACGCGATCGTCATCCGGGTCCAGCCGGACGAGGGCGTCACGGTCCGCTTCGGCTCCAAGGTGCCGGGCACCTCGATGGAGATCCGGGACGTCTCGATGGACTTCGCCTACGGCGAGTCGTTCACGGAGTCCAGCCCGGAGGCGTACGAGCGGCTCATCCTGGACGTGCTGCTGGGCGACGCCAATCTCTTCCCGCGCACGGAGGAGGTCGAGCTGTCCTGGAAGATCCTCGACCCGATCGAGGAGTACTGGGACCAGCACGGCAGGCCCGCGCAGTACAAGTCGGGCACCTGGGGTCCCGTGGAGGCGGACGAGATGCTCGCACGAGACGGACGGAGCTGGCGCCGGCCATGAAGATAGACCTGACCGACACCACCGCCGGAGAGATCAACAAGGCGCTCGTGCAGGGCCGCCGCGCCATCGGCACGCCCGCCGTCGGCATGGTCCTGACCCTCGTCATCGTCACCGACGAGGAGAACGCCTACGACGCCCTGAAGGCCGCCAACGACGCCTCGCGCGAGCACCCCTCGCGCACGCTCGTGGTGATCAAGCGGGTCTCCCGCTCGCCGCGCGACCGCACGACCTCGCGTCTGGACGCCGAGGTGCGGGTGGGCGCGGACGCGGGCACCGGCGAGACGGTCGTCCTGCGGCTGTACGGCGAGGCGGTCGACCACGCCGACTCGGTGGTCCTGCCGCTGCTGCTGCCGGACGCCCCGGTGGTCGTGTGGTGGCCGGTGAACGCCCCGCTCGACCCGGCGAAGGACCCGCTGGGCGCGCTCGCCCAGCGCCGGGTCACCGACAGCTACGCCTCCGAGCAGCCGGTGCGGGAGCTGTCGGCCCGCGCCGCGGCCTACACGCCCGGCGACACCGATCTGTCCTGGACGAGGATCACGCCGTGGCGTTCCATGCTCGCGGCGGCGCTCGACCAGGTCACCTGTGAGGTGAAGGCCGTCGAGGTCGAGGGCGAGGAGTTCAACCCGAGCTGTGAGCTGCTGGCGATGTGGCTCGCGGACCGGCTGGACGTGCCCGTGAGGCGTTCGCTGTCGTCGGGCCCCGGTCTGACGGCGGTCCGCATGGACACCAGCCAGGGCCCGATCGTGCTGGACCGGGCCGACGGCTCGCTGGCCACGCTGTCCATCGAGGGCCAGCCGGCCCGCGCGGTGGCGCTGAAGCGGCGGGACACGGCCGAGCTGATCGCGGAGGAGCTGCGCCGGCTGGACCCGGACGACACCTACGCGTCGGCGCTGCGCTTCGGTGTGGAGCGGCTGAACACGGTTCCGGAACAGTCCGTCAAGGAGCCGGTGGCCGAGCCCGAGCCCGAGGAGGAAGCGGCCAAGGCGCCGGCCAAGAAGGCGGCGGCCAAGACCGCGAAGAAGGCACCGGCGAGGAAGGCGGCGGCGAAGTGAGCACTCCGCAGCTGGTCGTCCACCACGACAAGGAGCTGATGGCGCAGGCCGCCGCGGCCCGCCTGATCACGAAGATCGTGGACGCGCAGGCCTCCCGGGGCACCGCGTCCGTGGTCCTCACGGGCGGCCGCAACGGCAACGGCCTGCTGGCCGCGCTGGCGGCGGCTCCCGCCCGGGACGCCATCGACTGGGGCCGCCTCGACCTGTGGTGGGGCGACGAGCGCTATCTCCCTGAGGGCGACCCCGAGCGCAATGTCACGCAGGCCCGCGAGGCCCTGCTGGACTCCGTGCCGCTGGACCCGGAGCGCGTGCACGCCATGCCCGCCTCCGACGGCCCGTACGGCGCGGACGTCGACGCGGCGGCGGAGGCGTACGCGGCGGAGCTGGCGAAGGCGGCCGGCCCCGAGAACCACGGCTCGGTGCCGACGTTCGACGTCCTGATGCTGGGCGTCGGCCCGGACACCCATGTGGCCTCGCTCTTCCCCGAGCTGCCCGCGGTCCGGGAGACGGAGCGCACGGTGGTCGGCGTCCACGGCGCCCCCAAGCCCCCGCCGACCCGGATCTCCCTCACCCTCCCGGCGATCCGCGCGGCCCGCGAGGTCTGGCTCCTCGCGGCCGGCGAGGACAAGGCGGAGGCCGCGGCCATCGCCCTGTCGGGCGCGGGCGAGATCCAGGCCCCGGCAGCGGGCGCCTACGGCCGCTCCCGCACGCTGTGGCTGCTGGACTCGGCGGCGGCCTCCCAGCTGCCGAGGTCGCTGTATCCGCCGGCGTCTCCGTGACGTTCGGGCGTGGGTAGTCGCGGCGGGGGTTTCGGCCCCCGCCGCTCCTATTTCACCGATCCCGCCATCACGCCCTGCACGAAGTGCCGCTGGAAGGCGAAGAACACCACCACCGGCACGATCAGGGACAGGAAGGCGCCCGGGGCCAGGACGTCGATGTTGCTGCCGAACTGGCGGATCTGGGACTGGAGTTCCACGGTCAGCGGCTGGGCAGAGCTGTCGGCGAAGAGGAGGGCGACCAGCATGTCGTTCCAGACCCACAGGAACTGGAAGATGGCGAGCGAGGCGATCGCCGGGCGGCCCACCGGCAGGACGAGCCGGGTGAAGATGCGCCACTCGCTGCCGCCGTCCATACGGGCCGCCTCCAGCATCTCCTTCGGTATCTCCGCGAAGTAGTTGCGGAGCAGGAAGACGGCGAAGGGGAGGCCGTAGGCGACGTGGAAGAGGACGACTCCCGGGATCGTGCCGAACAGGCCCAGTTGGCCGAAGAGTTTGGCGACGGGGAGCAGCCCGATCTGCACCGGCACCACCAACAGGGCCACCACCAGCAGGAACAGCGGTTCCCGGAGGGGGAAGTCCAGCCAGGCGAAGGCGTATCCGGCGAGGGCCGCGATGACGACGACCAGGGTGGTGGCCGGCACCGAGATCAGCACGGTGTTCCAGAAGGCCTGGGTGATGCCGGCGTTCTTCAGCAGCGCCGCGTAGTTGTCGAAGGACAGCTGGCCGGGGCCGGCCAGCGCCGTCCACCAGCCGCCCTTGGCGGTGTCCTGGGCCGAGCGGAGGGAGGACAGGAACAGGCCCGCCAGCGGGGTCAGCCAGACCAGGCCGATCACCACCAGGAACGCCTGCACCAGGGCGCTGCCCAGGCCTCTCCTGATCGCGTTCATCGCTGACTCCTCATCGTTGACTGTTGCGGAAGCGGCGGACGTTGAAGACCATCGCGGGGATCACCAGCAGCAGCAGGAGCACGCCGAGGGCGCTGCCGAGGCCCTGGTCGTTGCCGCCGCCGAAGGAGACCAGCCACATCTGGGTGGCGAGGACGGTGGCGTCCTCCTGCACCGGGCCGGGCGCGATGATGTAGACGAGGTCGAAGACCTTCATCACGTTGATCACCAGGGTCACGAAGACCACGGTGAGCACGGGCGCGAGCAGCGGCACGGTGATCCGGCGGAAGATCTGCCACTCGTTGGCGCCGTCCATCCGGGCGGCCTCCAGCGTGTCACGCGGGAGCGTGGCAAGGCCCGCGCCGATCAGGACCATCGCGAAGCCCGTCCAGATCCACAGGTAGGCGCCGATGATCGCCGGGGTGACGAGGGTCGGGCCGAGCCAGGAGACACCCTGGTAGGGCGGGGCGAAGTTCGACTTCGGGAGCTTCACCGTGTACGAGCCGTCGTGCAGCCCGGTGAAGCGGAAGGAGCCGTCGGCGGCGGTCGTCGTGCTCGCGACCGTCTCTCCGTCGCGCACCGCCTCGACCTTCATGCCCGGCAGGCCGCTCTCCTCGGGGTCGACCTCGCCCTGCTTCCCTCCCCCGCCCGGGGTGAAGTCCAGGTAGACGACACCGCGCAGCTCGTCGGGTCCGGCCTTCCGCGGGGCCGGTGCGGCGGTCCGGGCCTCGGCGGGCAGGTCCTTGGGCAGGACGCCGACCATCGGGAGCGTCACCGGCCGGCCCGGGTGGGCGGTCGTACGGTAGGAGCCGTCGTGGTCCTGGGTGAGCAGTCCGGTGCGGCCGCGCGCCGTCGGGTAGGTCGACGTGCCCTGGAACGCGTCGTGGACGGAGACGACGGCCGCGTTCAGCACGCCCTTGTCGGGGTCCTCGTCGTAGGCGAGCCGGAAGATGATGCCGGCGGCGAGGAAGGACACCGCCATCGGCATGAAGAGCAGCAGCTTGAACGCGGTCGCCCAGCGGACCTTCTCCACCAGGACGGCCAGGATGAGGCCGAGGCCGGTGAGCAGGGCGGGGGCGACGACGACCCAGATGGTGGTGTTGCGGATGGCCTTGAGGGTGGCCGGGTCGCGGAACATCTCGGTGTAGTTGTCGCCGCCGACGAACCGGGTGCCGGAGGCGTCGAAGAAGCTGCGGCCGACGGAGAACAGCACCGGGTAGACGACGAGCGCGCCGAGCAGGAGCAGCGCGGGGAAGACGAAGAGCAGGGCGATCAGCCGGCCGCGCCGCCGGCCGCGGCGCACCGGCGCCGGGCCGGCGGCCCGCGGGCCCGCCTGCTGTTTCGAAGCGGTGGTGGCGGTCATGGTGTGCTGCCGCTCAGTCCTGGTAGGCCTTGGCCGCCGCGGCTTCGAGCTTCGCCGCGGTGCCCTTCGGGTCGGAGGGGTCGCGCAGGAAGTCCTGGAGCAGCTTCCACTCGCCGGTGCCCTTGGTGCCGCCGAAGGCCGCCGGGGCCTGGTCGGACATGTCGAAGCGGACGGAGTCCCCTGCGCCGACGAGGGACTTGGCGGTGGCGCGGGTGACGTCGTCGCCGTAGGAGGCGAGGTCGAGCTTCTTGTTCGGGGACAGGAAGCCGCCGGCCTTCGCCCAGACGGCCGCGGCCTCGGGGGTGGCCAGGTACTCCAGGAGCTTCATGCCGGCCTTGGCGTTCTTGCCGTCCTTGAGCACGACGGCCGCGTCACCGCCGCTGACCACGGGTGCGGTGCCGCCGTCGACCGCGGGGAAGGGGAAGAAGTCCGCGTCCTTGCCGATGGCCTTGCCGAACTGGTCGTGCGCGACGCCGGCGACGAAGTCGCCCTCGTAGACCATGCCGGCCTCCGGCTTGGGGCCGAACACCTTCTCCACCGAGCCGGGGAAGTCGGTGTTGAGGGCCTCCTTCTGGCCGCCGGCGACGAGTTGCCTGTCCTTGAAGAGCTTGCCGAGGGTGGTGAGCGCCTTCACCACCGTGGGGTCGGTCCACTTGAGCTTGTGGGCGGCGAGGGCGTCGTACTTCTCGGGGCCGGCCTGGGAGAGGTAGACGTTCTCGAACCAGTCGGTCAGGGTCCAGCCGTCCTGTCCGGCGACGGCGAAGGCGGCGAGGCCGGAGTCGGAGACGGTGTGCCCGGCCTTGAGCAGCTCGTCGTACGTCTTCGGGGGCTTGACCCCGGCCTGGGCGAGGGCGTCGGGGCTGTACCAGACCGTGGACTTGTGGGCGGCCTTGAAGTAGAGGCCGTAGAGGGCGCCGTCGACGCTGCCGTACGTCTTCCACACGGGCGCGTAGTCGGCGTCGATGGTCTGCCGGGCGGTCGGCGAGAGCGGCTTGAGCCAGCCCTTCTTCGCGAACTGCTGCAGGACGCCGACCTGCGGGACCATCACGACGTCGGGCGCGTTGCCGCCCTCGATCTTGCTGCCGACGACCGTGGAGACGTTGTCGCCGGTCGACACGAACTGGGTCTTGGCGCCGGTCTTCTCGGTGAAGGCGTCCAGCACCTTCTGGAAGTTCTTCTGCTCGCTGCCGGACCAGACGCCGGCCACGGTGACGGTCTGGCCGCTGAGCGCCTTGTCGCCGCCGCCCGCGGAGACGTCACCGCCGCCGCAGGCGGTGGCGCCGAGGGCGAGGGCGAGGGCGGTGCAGCCGGTGAGCAGGGTCGTGCGTCGTCGCATCATCGTTGACGGACCTTTCCTTCGAGGAGGGGTGATCAGAGGTCGTTCAGCCACCAGGCCGCCGTGGCGCCGGGCAGGACGCCGGGCGGGCAGGGGCCGCTGGAGAGCAGGGGGGTGCCGGAGACCGGCGCGGGGGCGCCCGCCGTACCGAAGTTGACCGCGCAGACCAGGCCGTCGCCGCGGGTGAAGGCGAGCACGCCCGGCGGGCTGTCCAGCCACTCCAGCGGTCCCTCGCCCAACTGGGGCAGGGATTTGCGCAGTTGCAGGCCGTCCCGGTACAGGTGCCAGAAGGAGCGGGTGTCGGCGAGGGCGCGGTCGGTGGCGTACTCGGCGAAGTAGTCGGGCTGCGGCAGCCAGGGCTTGGCGCCCTCCGCGCCGGAGGTGAAGCCGAACGGGGAGGCCTGCCCGGACCAGGGCAGCGGCACCCGGCAGCCGTCGCGGATCCGGGCGCGGCTTCCGGTGCGCCGGAAGATCGGGTCGGTGAGCACGTCGTCGGGCAGGTCGACGACCTCGGGCAGGCCCAGCTCCTCGCCCTGGTAGATGTACGCGGCTCCGGGCAGCGCCAGCATCAGCAGCGCGGCGGCGCGGGCGCGGGCGGCGCCGAGGCCGCTGCCCCCGGGAGCGGGTTCGCCGTAGCGGGTAACGGTGCGGACCTGGTCGTGGTTGTTGAGGACCCAGGTGACCGTGGAGCCGGTGCCGGCGATGTCCTGCATGGCCTCGGAGATGACCTTGCGGAAGGCGTCGGCGTCCCAGGGGGCGCCGAGCAGGTCGAAGAAGAAGGCCTGGTGGAGTTCGTCGGGGCGGACGTACAGAGCGTGTTCGCGGGCGGTGGGGACGGAGACCTCGCCGACGAGCAGGCGCTCGCGGCCGTCCCGGTCGGCGTACTCGTCGCATATGGAGCGCCAGCGGCGCCACACCTCGTGCACCTCGGGCTGGTTCCAGGCGAGCGGGTTGACCGAGTCGCGGGTGCGGGCGTCGGCCTCCGGGTCGTCGGAGTCGGGCAGCTCGGGGTGTTTGAAGAGGCCGGCGGCGACGTCGATGCGGAAGCCGTCCACGCCCCGGTCCAGCCAGAACCGCAGGACCCGGTCGAACTCGTCGGGGATCTCGGGGTTGCGCCAGTTCCAGTCGGGCTGCTCGGGCGTGAACATGTGCAGGTACCACTGGCCGTCGGCGACCCTGGTCCAGGCCGGGCCGCCGAACATGGCGTGCCAGTTGTTGGGCGGCTCGCTGCCGTCGGGGCCGCGGCCGTCGGCGAAGTGGAAGCGGGCGCGGGCCGGGCTGCCGGGCGGGCCGGCCAGCGCCTCGCGGAACCACGGGTGCTCGCTGGAGCAGTGGTTGGGGACGATGTCGAGCAGCACCCTGATGCCGAGCCGCCGGGCCGCCGACATCAGCAGGTCGAACTCGGCGAGGTCGCCGAAGACCGGGTCGACGTCGCGATAGTCGGCCACGTCGTAGCCGTGGTCGTGCTGCGGCGAGGGGTAGAACGGGCTCAGCCAGATCCCGTCGACGCCGAGCTTCTTCAGGTACGGCAGTCCGGCCCGGACGCCCGCGAGATCACCGATGCCGTCGCCGGTGCTGTCCAGGAAGCTGCGGACGTAGACCTGGTAGATCACGGCGTCTCGCCACCAGTGGTACTTACTCAACATGCATGCATGTTAGGTAGGCGTGTCGCGACGATGTCAACGAAAAGAACAGTGGTTACTGGAGAGTTGGGGTGGCAATTCAGGACTTACCGGGACACTCGGACCCCAGTTGAGATGTCCGCGTTACCTAACAAGTAACTAGCGACGGGCGATGGCGTCGAGTTCGCGTGCCAGCCGGCGCACGGCCTGCCCGGGCGTCTGGCGCCCGGTGAGCGCGTCCTGCACGACCGCCTGCACGGCCAGGCTCACCTGGTCGTAGTGCGGGCTCTTGGGGCGCGGCCGGGCGGTGAGGACGGCCGTGCGCAGGGTCGCCAGATAGGGGAAGCGCCTGACGAGGGCGGGGTCTTCGTACAGCGCGGCCCGCACGGGCGGCAGCGCGCCCCGGGTGAGCACCTGGCGCTGCACGGGCGCGCTGGTGAGATAGGCGATCAGGCGCGCGGCGGAGTCCGGGTGCCGGGCATGGGTGTTGACCGCGAGGTTGGAGCCGCCGAGGACGCTGGTCCCCGGTCCGTCCGGACCCGGCAGCGGTACGGCGCCGATCTTCCCGGCGACCTTGGAGCCCGGTTCCGAGGCGACGGCGTAGGCATAGGGCCAGTTGCGCAGGAAGAGCAGCCTGCCGTCCTGGAAGGCCTGCTTGGACTCCTCCTCCTTGTACGTCAGCGCCCGCTTCGGGATCCACCCCTCGCGGACACCCCGGGCGAGGAAGCCGATGCCCTCGCGGGCGGCGGCCGAGTCGACGGTGACACGGGTGCCCTCGCCGCCGAGGATGGTGCCGCCCGCCGAGTACACCGCCTCGGCCGCGTTCACGGTGAGGCCCTCGTACGGCAGGAACTGTCCCGCGTAACCGTCGAGTCCGTACTTCGGCGCGAGGGTCTTCGCATCGCGCTCCAGCTCGGCCCAGGTGTGCGGCGGGGACACGCCCTCCTTGTCGAGAATGTCCTTGCGATACAGGAGAAGTCCGGCGTTCGTGACGTACGGGACCGCGTACAGCCGTCCGTCGTACGTCGCCGTGTCCACGACCGGCGGCAGGAAGCTGTCCAGCGGGAAACGGTCGCGGGGCAGCGGGCGGATCCAGCCGGCCGCCGCGAACTCGGACGTCCAGTCGACGTCGATGTTCAGCACGTCGAACCGGCCCCGGTCGCCGCCGCGCAGGTCGGTCGTCATCTGCGCGTGCGTCTCGTCGGCGGAGTCCGGCAGCTCGACCAGGGTGACCCGCTCGCCGGGATGAGTGCGGTTCCAGCCCTTGAGCAGCGGACCGAGATAGCCGGTCAGGTCGCCGGCGGTGGCCAGGGTGAGCGGGCCGCGGCCGCCTCCGCCGGCCTCGTCGGCACGGGCGCCGGAGGCGACGTACCCGGCCAGGATCACGACGAGAACGAGAAGGCCCCTACCGGCGGTGTGTATCCACCGCATAGGTTCCTCCCTGTACACCGGCACCCCGGGCACCCTCGCCCGGGGACAGAGGCCATGTATACCCGTTAGGTATGCGCGATACTAGGGCGTGGAGCACATGGAGCAGACAGGAGGACAGCACGAGTGCGCCTGCACCTCCTGGCACTCCTCGCCCGCGGCCCGGCCCACGGCTACGAGCTGAAGCAGGACCTTGAGCAACTGCTGGGCGCCGCGTACCCTCAGCCGAACGTCGGCCAGATCTACGTCACCCTCGGCCGCCTGGAGAAGTCCGGGCTGATCGAGGGCGAGGACGTCGAGCAGTCCAGCCGGCCCAACAAGAAGGTCTACCAGCTCACCGACGCCGGGCGTGAGGCGCTGCGCGCCTGGTTCGAGGAGACCGAGGACGAGCCGCGGGTGCGGGACGAGTTCTTCATGAAGCTCGCCCTCGCCCCGCAGACCGGTCTCGCCGACCAGATCGCCCTCATCAACAAGCAGCGGCGCCAGTACCTCAACACCATGCGCAACCTGTCGAAGCTGGCCGCGGCCGAGAGCCGGGACAACCGAATCGCCCATCTGCTGATCGAGGGCGCGATGCTGCACCTGCAGGCCGACCTCGACTGGCTGGAGCGGTGCCAGGAGGAACTGGAATGAGCGAGGACACTCCGGTTCTGCGGGCCGAGAACACTCCGGTTCTCCGGGCCGAGGGCCTGGTCAAGACCCACCACGGCGAGGGCGCGCCCGCGCACGCCGTACGCGGGGTGGACCTGAGCGTGGCCCGGGGCGAGTTCGTGGCGATCACCGGGCCGTCCGGGGCCGGCAAGTCCACGCTGCTGCACCTGCTCGGCGGGCTCCAGCGGCCGGACCGGGGCAGCGTCTGGCTCGACGGCCGGTGCACCGACTCCTTCAGCGAGGCCCGCTGGGCGGTGGAGCGCAGGAAGGCCATCGGGTTCGTCTTCCAGTTCTTCAACCTGGTGTCGAACCTGTCCGTCGCCGACAACGTCGAACTGCCCGCCCTGCTGGCCGGCGTCCCGCCGAAGAAGGCGCGCGCCGAGCGGGAGGCGCTCCTGGCCGAGCTGGGCCTGGAGGGCAAGGAGCGCAGCATGCCGGGCGAGCTGTCCGGCGGCGAACAGCAGCGGGTGGCGCTCGCCCGGGCGCTGGTCAACCATCCGCCGCTGCTGCTCGCGGACGAGCCCGCCGGCAGCCTGGACAGCAAGGGCACCCGCGAGGTGATGCGGCTGCTGACCCGCTTCCACGGACGCGGGCAGAGCATCGTCCTCGTCACCCACGACGCCCGGCTGGCCAGCGCCGCGGACCGGGTGATCAGCTTCTTCGACGGCCGCATAGCCGACGACGCGACCCTGGACGGCGCCCCGCCGCCCCGCCGTGCCGGCATCTCCGGGGTGCTGGAGCTGAGGGACTGACCGTGCTGGACCTGAGGGACGTGCGAGCCACCCTGCGCTGGGCCCACTCCGACCTGCGCACCCACCGCGGCGAGGCGCTGTTCCTGGTGCTGGCGACCGCCGGCATCGTCGCCTCGCTGCTGCTGGCCACCGCCCTGTTCGGCTATGCCACGAACCCCTGGGAGCGGACCTTCGCCGAGGCACGCGGAGCCCATGTGTGGCTGCACACCGCGCGGTCCGCCGACGCCGGGAAGCTGGCCCGGCTCGACGGCGTCAGCTCCGTCGCCGGCCCCTACCGCACCGAGTCCGCCACCGTCGCCGCCCGCGGCACCCGCGCCGCCGTGGAACTGCGCGGCACCCCGGACCTGCCCTCCGTCGGCCGGCCCCTGCTCACCGCCGGGCGCTGGCTGGATACGGCCGCGCCGGACGGCGTGGTGCTGGAGAGCAGCCTGGCCCGCGCCCTGCTGGCCGAGCCCGGCGACACCCTGACCCTGCCCGGCACGGCCCGCACCCTCACCGTCGAGGGCATCGCGGACAGCGCCGAACCCCCGTACCACCCCGGCGAGCAGCCCGGACTGGTCTGGGCGCTGCCGTCGGCGGTGCGCGCCCCGGCCGGCCAGGTCGTCGGGCTGCGGCTCGGCGACCCGGCCGACACGGACTACGCCGTCCAGCGCGCCGTCACCGTGCTGGGCGCCGGCGCGGTCGGCGAGGTCTCCACCTGGCAGCAGGCCCGGGCCGAGGCACAGGGCGCGGGCCGGCTGCTGGGCCAGGTGCTCGGGCTGTTCGGCCTGGGCGCCCTGGTCGCCGCCGGGTTCGCGGTGCACGGCGCGATCGCCACCCGCATCCGCGGGCATCTGCGCGACCTGTCGGTGCTGAAGGCGATCGGCTTCACGCCCGGCCAGGTCGTACGGATCTTCCTGCTCCAGCACCTGGCGTACGCCCTGCTGGGTGCCGTCGCCGCGGCGGCCCTCACCGAGGGGCTGGGCAGCCGGGTCCCGGGGCGGCTCGGGGACGCGGTCGGGGTGTGGCAGGGGCTGCCCGGGCACACCCTGGCGCTGTGCGCGGTGCCGGCGGGCGCGGTGCTGTTCATCGGCCTGACCACGGGGCTCGCGGCCTGGCGGGCGGGCCGGGTGCCGCCGGTTCCGGTACCGCGCCCGGCCGCGCCCGGGGGCGGACGGCTGACCGGGCCGGCCCGCCTGGCCCTCGGCCTGCGGCTGCCGGCCGCGCTGGTCCTCGGCTGCCACAAGGCGTTCGCGGGACGCGGCCGTTCCCTGGCCACCGTGGCCCGGCTGACCCTGCCGCTGGTGCTGATCGTCGTGGCGCTCAGCGCCTGGACCACCATCGACCGCCTCCACAGCAGCCCCGAACGCGTGGGGCTGCCGGCGGCGCTCACGGTCCGCTCGGACGGCGCCCTGGACACCTCCGGCGTACGGGCCGTGCTGACCGGTGACCCCCGGGTCGACGCCGCCTACCCGGGCGTCGAGGTGGCCGCGCTGGTCCCCGGCCAGACCGGCACCATCGCCCTGCGCGGCATCGGCACCCGCGCCGAGCCCTACCCCTACGCCCTCGCCGAGGGCCGCGCCGCGCGGGGACCGGACGAGGCGGTGGCCGGGCAGGGCCTGCTCGACCTGCTGCACGCGCGGGTCGGCGACTGGGTGCGGATGACGGTGGGCGACCGGCCGCAGATCCTGCACATCGTCGGCCGCACCCTGGAACCCCGCAACGCCGGCCGGGTCGTGACCACCTCCCTGGACACCCTCCGCGAGAACGACCCGCGGCTGGCCCCGGCCTTCTACGAGCTGCGGCTGCGCCCGGGCGCCGACCCGCACCGCGTGGCCGCCGCGCTCGCCTCGGCCGGCCGCGGCCACCTGGAGGTGCATCCGGTGACGAACCCCGCCGACGGGCTGTCCCCGCTGCGCGGTGTCGTCGCCGGCCTGATCGCCGTCCTGGCCCTCATCGGGCTGGTCGAGCTGCTCACCGCGATCGGCGGCAGCGTCCGCGAGGGCGAACGGGACGTGCTCGCGCTCCGGGCGATCGGCATGTCACCACGGCAGATCACCGCGATCACCGTGACGGCGACGAGCTGTACGGCCCTGGTCGCGGTCGTCGCCGGTACGGCGCTGGGGCTGCCGCTGGCCCGTCGGCTGATCGACGCCCAGGGCGGTTCCAGCGGCATCGGCGCCGGTATCGCCCAGTCCCCCTCCCCCGGTCCGCTGCTCCTGCTGGGCACGGCCGCCGTGCTGGGGGCGGCGGCACTGGCCACCCTGCCCGCGTCCCGGGCGGCCCGCCGGCGCCTCGCGGACACGCTGAGCGCGGTCGCGTGAGCCGCGTTCAGGCGGAGCCGGAGTCCACGGAGCCCAGGTCTTCGAAGAACGAGTCGTCCCATAGTTCGGGGCTCTCCCCGATGTCGGAGAGCAGCTCACCGAACATCGGGCCGTCGAAGAGCAGGCCGTTGTACTCGTCCGGGACGCGCACGTCGTTGATCTCCGCCGTCGGCGTACCCGGCCCCCTCGGCGCCTCCGCCCCGCCCGCACGCTCGTACGCCTTCTCGGCCGCGGTCACGAACGAGCGGTACTTCATGGTCTTCACCGCCGAGTCGAACTCGGGGCCGCGCAGCCCGTCGATGCGCCCGGCCAGCTTGAGCAGGTAGGCGTCCGTGAATCCGTCGACGCTCTCCTCGGGCTGGTGGGCGTAGAGCATGTCGTGGTATTCGGCGAACCTGCCGGATTCCAGCGCGGCCCGCAGGGCGTTGACCGCCTTCCTGGACCCGGAGCCGCCGAGCCGGTCGTCCAGGAAGGAGGCGAGGGTGTACTCGATCTTCACCTCGCGGCGGACCGCGGCGTTGTGCAGCTGCGGCGCGCCACCCCTGATCTCGAACTCCTCGCACACCGGGCACCGCGGGTCCTCGTACAGACGTACGGTCACCGGGGCGTCCGGGTCGCCGACCACGATGGTCGTCCCATCCGCCGCGAGCCGTTCCGGCACGTCCTCCGGCCCGGCGTAGTCCTCCTCGGCCGTGGCCGTCGGACGGCCGCCCCTCGCGTCGTCCGACGGCTCCTGTCTGCTGCCGCAGCCCGCCGCCGACATCCCCACCACGGCCACCGCGACCGCCGCGGCGAACCCTCTGCGCATCATTGCGTGCTTCCTCCCCTGGATCAGCGGAACCCTAGGTGATCAGCACGGAGAACGCACAGCCGCGGCGGTTCACCGTGACCCGTGGCCGGGCCGGTTCAGCTCCGGCCGCGCAGCTCCCGGTACTTGGCGACCAGCGCCTTGGTCGACGCGTCCAGGCCGGGGACGTCGGCGCCCTCGGTGAGCGCGGGCTCGACGCGCTTGGCGAGGACCTTGCCCAGCTCCACGCCCCACTGGTCGAAGGAGTCGATGTTCCACACCGCGCCCTGCACGAACACCTTGTGCTCGTAGAGGGCGATGAGCTGGCCGAGCACCGACGGGGTCAGCTCCCGGGCGAGGATCGTGGTGGTCGGCCGGTTGCCCTGGAAGGTCTTGTGCGGGACCAGCTCCTCGGCGACGCCCTCCGCGCGGACCTCCTCGGCGGTCTTGCCGAAGGCGAGCGCCTGGGTCTGGGCGAAGAAGTTGGCCATCAACAGGTCGTGCTGGGACTTGAGTTCACCGCTCAGCTCGGCGACCGGCTCGGCGAAGCCGATGAAGTCCGCCGGGATCAGCTTGGTGCCCTGGTGGATCAACTGGTAGTAGGCGTGCTGCCCGTTGGTGCCCGGGGTGCCCCACACCACCGGCCCGGTCTGCCAGTCGACCTGCTTGCCGTCCCGGGCGACGTACTTGCCGTTGGACTCCATGTCCAGCTGCTGGAGGTAGGCCGTGAACTTGGAGAGGTAGTGGCTGTACGGCAGCACGGCGTGCGACTGAGCGTCGTGGAAGTTGTCGTACCAGATGCCCAACAGGCCGAGCAGCAGCGGGACGTTGGTTTCGGCGGGCGCGGTGCGGAAGTGGTCGTCGACGATCCGGAAGCCGTCCAGCATCTCCCGGAAGCGGTCCGGGCCGATGGCGATCATCAGAGACAGGCCGATCGCGGAGTCGTACGAGTACCGCCCGCCGACCCAGTCCCAGAACTCGAACATGTTGTCCGGGTCGATACCGAACTCGGCGACTTTCTCGGCGTTCGTGGACAGCGCCACGAAGTGCTTGGCCACCGCGGACTCGTCACCGAGCGCGTCCAGCAGCCACTTCCGCGCCGACGTGGCGTTGGTGATGGTCTCGATGGTGGTGAAGGTCTTGGAGGCGATGACGAACAGCGTCTGTGCCGGGTCGAGGTCCCGGGTGGCCTCGTGCAGGTCGGCGCCGTCCACGTTGGAGACGAAGCGGACGGTGAGGTCGCGGTCGGTGAAGCTGCGCAGCACCTCGTACGCCATCGCGGGACCGAGGTCGGAGCCGCCGATACCGACGTTGACCACGTTCTTGATGCGCTTGCCGGTGTGTCCGGTCCAGGCGCCGGAGCGGACCCGCTCGGCGAAGTCGCTCATCTTGTCGAGCACGGCGTGCACGGCCGGGACCACGTTCTCGCCGTCGACCTCGATCACCGCGTCGCGCGGGGCGCGCAGCGCGGTGTGCAGCACGGCCCGGTTCTCGGTGACGTTGATCCGCTCCCCGCGGAACATGGCGTCCCGGAGGCCGAAGACGTCCGTCGCCGCCGCCAGCTCGCGCAGCAGCCGCAGCGTCTCGTCGGTGACCAGGTGCTTGGAGTAGTCGATGTACAGGTCGCCGACCTGGAGCGTGTATCCGGTGCCGCGCGCGGGGTCGGCGGCGAACAGCTCCCTCAGATGGGTGTCGGCCAGCTCCTCGCGGTGCTTGGCGAGAGCGGTCCATTCGGGCGTCCGGTTGAGCCTGGTACGGCCGTCTGCGTTCATTTCCGACTTCAGCCTTCTTTCGTGCCTGTCCCAGCTGTTCCAACCTAATTGATCACCGCGCGGCGTGAGCCGTCGTGACGCCGTCGTCCGGTGCAACGACAGGTACGTCCTCCTTGCGGACCGGTATCAGCGAGATGACGGACAGGACGAAGAAAGCGGCCGTGAGCAGGGCCGGTGTGTTGAGGCCCCAGGCCGTGGCCACGGCGCCGCCGAGGAGCGCGCCCAGCGGGGCGCCGGCGACGGCCAGGGTGCGGAAGGCGGAGCCGACCCGGCCGAGCATGTCGGCGGGGGCGCGTTGCTGCATCAGGGTGGTGCTGTTGACGTTCCACAGCATGCCCATGAACCCGAAGACCGCGAGGGCCGCCACCAGCGCGTCCAGGCTGCGCACGGTGCCCATGACGACGAGGGCGCCGGTCTGCGCGGCACCGGCGAGCAGCACGGTCCGCAGCACGCCGAGCGCGGGCGAGATCCACCGGTTCGCCACTCCCCCGGCCAGGCCGCCGAGGGTGTACGCGGTGACCGCCGCCGCGTATCCGCCGCTGCCCGCGTCCAGCCAGCCGGTCACGAGGACCACCAGGGTGGCGATCAGGGCGCCCATGCCGATGTTGCACAGGGCCGTGGAGGCGCACAGGCCGCGCAACGCCCGGTCCTGCCCCAGGGCGCGCAGCCCGTCGGCGATGTCCCGGCGCAGGGTGCTGCCCGCGGGTCTCGGCGCGCGCTCGGGTGCGGCGGCCGGCAGGGAGGCGACCAGCGCGGCGGCCAGGAGGAAGGTGGCCGCGTCGGCGGCGAAGGGAACGGCCGCTCCCGCGGCGACCAGGACCGGTACGGCAGGCGCCCCCAGCAGGCCGCCGGCGACCTTCTGCCCGGTCATCAGCCGGGCGTTGGCACTGCCGAGGGCTTCCCGGTCCACCAGCGCCGGCAACAGGGCCGTGGCGGCGTTGTCGAACAGCGTCTGGAGCGTGGTCAGCGTGAAGGCGAGCGCGATGAGCAGGGCGATCGAGGCGTGGCCCAGGGCGACGGCCACCGCGAAGGAGGCGACGAGCAGCCCGCGTACCGCGTCCACCGTCCACATCGCCCGGCGTTGGTCCACGCGGTCGGCGAGCGCTCCGCCGAGCAGTCCGAAGACGATCCAGGGCAGGTACCCACAGGCGGTCACGGCGGCGATGAGCAGCGGCCGGTCGGTCAGCGAGGCGGCGAGCAGCGGCAGCGCGGCCGTACGCAGTGCGTCACCGAAGCTGGAGAGCACGGCGGCGCTCCACAGCCGCCCGAAGCCCCCGCGCCACGCGGGCGCACGCCTGTCGTCCGTCCCGGTCGCCGTCACAACTCCCCCTCGCGGTTCTCGCCTTCACGAAAACCGTAGAGGGCACCACTGACAATCGGTCGGCGTCGAGCGGCGGATACGGCTCCGGCCAGGCGCCCGCAGGCACCCGGCCGGTGAGAACTCCTAGATCTCGCCCCGCAGTTTGGCGAGCGCCTCGGCGAGGATCGCCTCGCCGTCCGCGTCGCTGCGCCGCTCCCGCACGTACGCGAGGTGCGTCTTGTAGGGCTCGGTGCGCGGCGGGTCCGGCGGGTTGTCCCGGTCCTGGCCGGCCGGGAATCCGCAGCGCGGGCAGTCCCAGGTGTCGGGAACCTGCGCGTCGCTGGCGAAGCTCGGCTGCGTCTCGTGCCCGTTGGAGCACCAGAAGGAGATGCGCAGACGCGGCGCGGACTCGCCGCGCTCGGCCTCGCCCATCGGCCCCGCCCCGACCCGGCTTCCTCGGATCGCGTTGCCACTTGCCACGGTCGTAACTCCCTGCGTGATGGTGCCGCGAAGCGAGTCGGCGTTTCGCTTCGCTGCGAGCGCCTCAGTCTACGTAAGGCCCAACGCGCGTCCAGTGATTGGAGTTACCGGCTCCCATATCCAGACGCAAGCCCCATGATAGGCCGCGCTCAGGAGCGCGTACCGAACATGGGGCTTTACGAGCGGAATGTGCGATTCGAGTGTCAGCTGTTCGTCTTCATCAGGATGCCGAGGACAATGATGCACGCGAACCACAGCAGGCCGACCACGATGGTGATCCGGTCGAGGTTGCGCTCGGCGACCGAGGAGCCGCCGACGGACGACGCCATGCCACCACCGAACATGTCGGAGAGGCCGCCGCCCTTTCCCTTGTGCATCAGCACCAGCAGCATCAGCAGCAGGCTGAAGACGATCAGGGCGATCGAGAACCCCAAAACCACGGCTGGACCAACTTCCTCGGATTCGGATGGACGACGGGGGCACAGCACCTCGGCTGTGCCCCCGCAAGAGTACGACGTATCGCCGCTACCGCCTACTCACGGCAGTGTCACTGATCGCGGAAGCGCACGATCTTGACGAACTCGTCGGCGTCCAGCGAGGCACCGCCGACCAGGGCGCCGTCGATGTCGGCCTGGGCCATGATCTCGGCGACGTTGCCCGACTTCACGGAGCCGCCGTACTGGATGCGGACCTTGTCGGCCACGTCCTGCGCGTAGAGCTCGGCGATCTTGGCGCGGATGGCGGCGCAGACCTCCTGGGCGTCCTCGGCGCCGCAGACCTTGCCGGTGCCGATGGCCCACACGGGCTCGTAGGCGATCACGATGGTCTCGGCCTGCTCGGCCGGGATGTCCTTCAGACCGCCCTCGACCTGGGCGAGGGTGTGGGTGACGTGGTTGCCCGCCTCGCGGACGTCCAGCTCCTCGCCGACGCACAGGATCGGAGTGAGGCCGTGCTTGTAGGCGGCCTTGACCTTGGCGTTGACCACGTCGTCGGTCTCGTGGTGGTACTGGCGCCGCTCGGAGTGGCCGATCACCACGTAGGTGCACTTCAGCTTGGCCAGCATCGGCCCGGAGATCTCGCCGGTGTAGGCGCCGGAGTCGTGCTGGGAGATGTCCTGGGCGCCGTACTTGATCTTGAGCTTGTCGCCGTCGACCAGGGTCTGCACGGAGCGCAGGTCGGTGAAGGGGGGCAGGACGGCGACCTCGACGGCCTCGTAGTCCTTGTCGGCCAGGGCGAAGGCGAGCTTCTGGACGTGTGCGATGGCCTCGAGGTGGTTGAGGTTCATCTTCCAGTTGCCCGCCATCAGCGGCGTGCGCGTGCTCATTGAGGTCAGTCCTCCAGTGCGGCGAGGCCGGGGAGCGTCTTGCCCTCGAGGTATTCGAGGGAGGCGCCGCCACCGGTCGAGATGTGGCCGAATGCGGTCTCGTCGAAGCCGAGCGTGCGCACGGCCGCGGCGGAGTCACCGCCGCCGACGACGGTGAAACCTTCCGCGTCGACGAGGGCCTGGGCGACCGCCTTGGTGCCCTCGGCGTAGTCGGGGTGCTCGAAGACGCCCATGGGACCGTTCCAGAAGACGGTCGCGGCGTCGGCGAGCTTCGAGGCGTACAGCTCTCGGGTCTTGGGGCCGATGTCCAGGCCCTCCTGGTCGGCGGGGATCTTGTCCGCGTCGACCACGGTGTACTCGGCGGGCGCCTTGGTCTTCAGGTCCGGGAAGGTCCGGGAGACCAGGACGTCGACGGGGAGCAGCAGCTCGACGCCCTGCTTCTCGGCGCGCTCCATGTACTCGGTGACGGCCGGGATCTGGTCCTCCTGGAGGAGGGAGATGCCGACCTCGTAGCCCTTGGCCTTGAGGAAGGTGTAGGCCATGCCGCCGCCGATGAGCAGGCGGTCGGCCTTGTCGAGCAGCTGGTCGATGACGGCGAGCTTGTCGGAGACCTTGGCGCCGCCGAGCGCGACGACGTAGGGGCGCCGGACGTCCTCGGTGAGCTTCTTCAGGACGCCGACCTCGGTGGCGATGAGGTGGCCGGCGTAGTGCGGCAGCCGGGCCGGAAGGTCGTAGACCGAGGCGTGCTTGCGGTGGACCGCGCCGAAGCCGTCACCGACGTAGACGTCGGCGAGGGCGGCGAGCTGGTCGGCGAAGGCGCCGCGCTCGGCGTCGTCCTTGGACGTCTCACCGGGGTTGAAGCGCAGGTTCTCCAGGACGGCGACCTGGCCCTCGTCGAGGCCGGCGACGGCGTCCTGCGCGGACTGCCCGACGGTGTCGGTCGCGAAGGCCACGGCCGAGCCGAGGAGTTCACCCAGGCGGGAGGCGGCCGGAGCGAGCGAGAAGGCGGGGTCCGGGGCGCCCTTGGGGCGGCCCAGGTGCGAGGCGACGACCACCTTGGCGCCCGCGTCCGCGAGGGCCTTGACGGTGGGCAGGACGGCACGGATGCGGCCGTCGTCGGTGATCGTCCCGTCGGACAGCGGCACGTTGAGGTCGGCGCGGACGAAGACCCGCTTGCCGCTCACGCCGTCGGCGAGAAGTTCGTCGATCGTCTTCATTGAGTGGACTCCTACAGGAGGGCTCGTGGTGCACCTGATCGTAAAAGGACGTGGTCAGTACGTGGGACAGGGCCCGGACAGCGCGGCGGTGCGCTGCACGGGCCCTGCTCTCACTTCGGAGGTCCTGCTTCAGCGATCAGAGCTGGTTGCCGACGAAGACCGTGAGGTCCACGAGGCGGTTGGAGTAGCCCCACTCGTTGTCGTACCAGCCGATGACCTTCACGTTCTTGCCCTCCTGGACCATGGTCAGGGAGGAGTCGAAGGTGCAGGACGCCGGGGCGTTGACGATGTCGGAGGAGACGATCGGGTCCTCGGTGTAGTCGAGGAGGCCCTTCAGCTCACCCTCGGCGGCCTTCTGGAAGGCGGCGTTGACCTCTTCCTTGGTGACCTCGCGGCCCAGCTCGACCACCAGGTCGGTGACGGAGCCGGTCGGGACCGGGACGCGCATGGCGATGCCGTCCAGCTTGCCCTTGAGCTGCGGCAGGACCAGGGCGGTGGCCTTGGCGGCACCGGTGGTGGTCGGGATGATGTTCTCGGCGGCGGCACGGGCGCGGCGCAGGTCCTTGTGCGGGAAGTCCAGGATGCGCTGGTCGTTCGTGTACGCGTGCACCGTGGTCATCAGACCCTTGACGATGCCGAAGTTCTCGTCCAGGACCTTCGCCATCGGCGCCACACAGTTGGTGGTGCAGGAGGCGTTGGAGATGACGTGGTGGTTGGCCGCGTCGTACTTGTCCTGGTTGACGCCCATCACGATGGTGATGTCCTCGTCCTTGGCCGGAGCCGAGATGAGGACCTTCTTGGCGCCGCCGGCGAGGTGCTTGGCCGCGTCCTCACGCTTGGTGAAGATGCCGGTGGACTCGATGACGATGTCGACACCCAGCTCGCCCCACGGGATGTCGGCCGGGTTGCGCTCGGAGAGCACCTTGATGGTGTGGCCGTCGACGGTGATGGTGTCGGCGGTGTGGGAGACCTCCTGCTTCAGGCGGCCCAGGATCGTGTCGTACTTCAGCAGGTGAGCGGTGGTCGCGGTGTCACCCAGGTCGTTGACAGCCACGACCTCGATGTCCGCCCCCTGCTCCAGCAGCGCGCGGAAGTAGTTACGCCCGATGCGGCCGAAGCCGTTGATGCCTACGCGGATCGTCACGAACCGATCTCCTCGTTGGTACGCCGGCCATGCGGTGCCGGCGAGCTCTGTTTGGGATGTCCCCGACCACCACCGACCCTACCTCTCTGAGGGCCCCGGAGTGACATCGAGATGCCGCATACACGGGCAGGCAGTCCGTACCCGCCAGTAGGGGTACGGACCACCAGGGATCGACAATGGCTTCACCCGCATTTGTTACGGAATGCGGCCCGTTATTGACGCCGTTTTCACTCGTTCGTGAGCGGGTCGGCTCACCTGTCGAGTGCCTTGTCCGTGCACCGTTGAGAGGGGGTCGCGCTCACCTGTCGAGCGAGCTGAACGCCTTCCTCAGCAGAGTCGCCCTGTCGGCGGCCGACGGCACCTGCTCCAGGCCGAAACCGAGCAGCACGGTGTCGTCCGTGGTGACCGCTCCGTACGTCTGGAACAGGGTCCCGGTGCGCGTCCAGTCCTTCAGCACCGCCGGGCTGCCGGCGGGCGGTCCGGCCACCGTCCACGCGCCCAGGGACGACTCGAAGCCCTCGGTCTCCCTCGCCACGCCGCCCACGGTCAGCGAGGCGTCGTCGGCGAGGACACCGTGCCCGCCGCTGCCGGGGTCGGTGATGTAGCTGATCGAGACCTCGACGGACCTCCCGGCGTACGCGCTCAGGTCGAAGCCCACCTGCTGCCAGCCGCCCGAGCTGCCGGTGAGGCTGTGCCAGGAACCGGTGGTGCCGGTCGCGGTGCAGGCGTTGCCCGTGAGCGTCAGGTAGTGCTTCAGCCAGGGGTGCTCACCGATCAGGAAGCCGGCCCCGCAGTCCTCGGGCACGGCCGCCTTGGTGGCACCGCCGGTCTCCGGCAGGGTCGTCCAGTCGTCGGCGCCCACGGTGTGCGCCTCGACCACCGCGTGGTCGTAGCCGGACTCGGTGTCCCACAGCAGGCGGGTGCTCAGGGCCGGCTTGTCGGCCGCACTGACACCCCTGAGGTCGATGGTGCGGATGAGGCGCTTGTAGGCGTCGTCGGTGTGCACGGCGGCGGCCATGGCGGAGCCGGTGTACGGCCCGTACGGGTTGACGGTGCCGGCGAAGGTGCCCGCGCCCGCGCTCTTGAACTGCGGGTACCTACCGGCCGGCAGCTCGTCGGAGGTGACGCCGTAGGTACCGGCCTTGTCGAGCGGGTTGCCGGGCGCGTCACCGAGGGCGCCGGTGAAGCCGCCGAGCGCACCGGAGCCGGTGAAGCCGGTGGCCCCCTTGGTCGACGTACGGCTGTAGGCCCCCAGGTAGTACTGGCTGAAGTCGTCCGACAGGGTGCCGTCGCCGAGGTCGACGCTGCCGCCGGCCAGCTCGCCGGCCTCGATCAGCCTGCCGCCCTCGTTGAGGTAGGCGCGCAGCTGGAGCTGGGTGGCGTTGCCGGGGCCGTTGGCGCCCGAGTAGTGCACGACCGTCCGGAAGTGCTTCAGGACGCCGAGCGCGTCCGGCGCGCCCTGCGTGGCCACGTCCCAGACGAGCGCCCGGTGCCCGGCAGCCTTCAGCGCGTCCACGTACGTCCGCGCCCGCGCGGCGGCCGTGCCCTCCTCGGCGACGACGAGGGTGTCGGCCGTCGGCCGCTTCGCGACCGTGTAGGTGAAGTGCGCGCTGGAGACCTTCTTCCCGCCCCTGGTCCTGCCGGTGAACCACACCTCGACCTTGTCGCCCGGCTCGCCGTCCCGCACCCTGGCGCGGTACTCGCCGAAGTAGAGGTCGTCCCTGCCGCCGTAGGTCTCCCCGCCCTTCCAGGGCTTGAGCGCCCGGTCGCGCGTACGGCCGCCGTTGACGCGGTACTTGAGTTCCTTGTCCCGGACCGCCTTGCGGACGACGACCGAGACCTCCTGGTCCGCGCTCCGGGAGTACGACGTGGAGAACGCGGCCGGGGTGAAGTCGGCGGCGCTCAGGCCGACCGAGGAGGCCGGCTCGTCGGGGTGTACGGCGGTCTCGGCGACGGAGAGCGCGAACGGGATGTTCTTGGCGAACTCCTGCTGGATCAGCTTCTCGTCGTCGGGGAAGTTGAAGACCGACTGGCAGTCCTGGCTCTTCCAGGCATCGTCCGGGACCAGGTCCGACGCGGTCTGACAGGTCGACATCTCCGGGGTGAACATCGCCATCCCGTTGACGTTCGACGCGTGGCCGTCCGCCTCGCCGTTGGTGGTGTACAGCTCCGAGGAGACCTGCGGGTGGTAACCCGGGACGGCGGAGTTGCCGGGGGTGCCGGCCAGCGCCTTGTAGAGGACGTCGTCGGGGGTCGGGGTGGCCACCTGCCAGCCGACGCCGTAGAGGAGGAGTTCGGCGGCGGAGTGGTAGTTGATGCCGTACGTGAAGCCGATGCGCTTCTCGAAGCCGTCCAGGGCCTTGGTCTCGGGCTCGGACCCGGGGCTCGCGCCGCGGTAGGTCTGGCTGGTGGGGTTGGGGGACGAACCCTCGTCGTCGTAGCCCCACTTGTAGGCGAAGTTGCGGTTGAGGTCGACGCCGTCGCCCGTGCTGATGACGCCGTCGCCGTTGACGTCCCGCAGGTTCTTGCGCCACAGGCGGGTGCCGGAGTCCTTGAAGGTGTAGTCGTAGCCGTCCGGGTTGGCCGAGAGGACGAACCACAGCTCCGTCGAGTCGACGATCTTCCTGACCCGCTTGTCGCTCGCGTAGTGGTCCAGGTAGTAGTGCATCAGACGCCGGGTCATCTCCGGCGTGATCCACTCGCGCGCGTGCTGGTTCGACATGTACAGCACCGCGGGCTTGGAGCCGTCCTTCGACTTCTTCGCGTTCCTGGTCAGTTTGAGCGCGAGGATGTCCTGGCCCTTGACGGTCCTGCCGATGGACTCGACCTTGGTGAGACCGGGGTGGGCCCGGGCGGTCCGGAGGATCTCCTCCTTGAGTCCGCCGCTGCCGCTGTACGGGCGGAACACGCCCTGGGCGGCGTCCTCGACCCGTGCCTCCGCCCTGGCCGACAGGGTGTGCTCGGTGAGGGCGACGCCCTGCCCCCGCAGCTGCGCGGCCTGCTTCTCGGTGAGGTAGACCTCGACCCGGGTCTTGCCGCCTCCGGCCGCCTGCTCACCGAGTTCGTGGCCGTCCTGGCCCGCCTTGAGCAGCAGGGGTACCTGCTTCTTGGTGACCTCGGCGCGGAAGACCCTGACCTCGTCCGGCTCGGATGGCGCCGGACTGCCGTTCTGTGCCTGGGCGATGGGTGCGAGGCTCGCTCCGCCGATCAGAAGCGCGCCGACAGCGAGGATCGATCTCGCTCTGTGTCTCATGAACCCCCCTAGCGGTGGTCCGCCACAGCGACGAACAGGTTGCCAGGCTCATGTCACTCCATGATCGAGTCAAGAGCGCCTCACGGACACGCAAACGCCGGCGCCGACCACCCGATGGGAGTACGGCACCGGCGAGTTGACACGTCGTGTGGACGACGGCAGCGGCGCGTTCGACACGCGTCCGAACCGCGGCAGCGGCCAGGGGGCGCGTCGTCCGGACTACGGCAGCGACGCGTTCGACACCCGTCCGTGCCGCGGCACCGGCGAGGGGGCGCGCGTCCTGGTCACGGCACCGGTGAGGGGGCGCGCGTCCGGTCAGCCGGCCAGGTTGTCCGCCAGCTCCTCGGTGAGGTTCGCCTCCGTGCCCGGGATGCCCAGGTCGGCGGCGCGCTTGTCGGCCATCGCCAGCAGCCGGCGGATACGGCCCGCGACCGCGTCCTTCGTCAGCGGCGGGTCGGCGAGCGCGCCCAGCTCCTCCAGGGAGGCCTGCTTGTGCTCCATGCGCAGCCGGCCGGCGGCGGCCAGGTGCTCGGGCACCTCGTCGCCCAGGATCTCCAGGGCACGCTGGACCCGGGCCCCGGCGGCCACGGCGGCACGGGCCGAACGGCGCAGGTTGGCGTCGTCGAAGTTGGCGAGCCGGTTGGCCGTGGCCCGCACCTCGCGGCGCATCCGGCGCTCCTCCCAGGCCAGCACCGACTCGTGCGCGCCCAGCCGGGTGAGCAGGGCGCCGATCGCGTCACCGTCCCGGACGACGACCCGGTCCACCCCGCGCACCTCACGGGCCTTCGCGGCGATCGACAGCCTGCGGGCGGCCCCGACGAGCGCGAGCGCCGCCTCCGGGCCCGGGCAGGTCACCTCCAGGGAGGAGGAACGGCCGGGCTCGGTGAGCGAGCCGTGCGCCAGGAAGGCCCCGCGCCAGGCCGCCTCCGCGTCACAGGTGGCCCCGGAGACCACCTGCGGGGGCAGCCCGCGGATCGGCCGGCCCCGGCCGTCGACCAGGCCGGTCTGCCGGGCCAGCTGGTCACCGCCCGCGACGACCCGTACGACATACCGCGAGCCGCGGCGCAGCCCGCCGGGCGCCATCACGATCAGCTCGGAGCTGTGCCCGAAGATCTCCAGGATGTCCCGCTTGAGCCGGCGCGCCGCCATCGCGGTGTCCAGCTCCGCCTCGATCACGATGCGCCCGCTCACCAGGTGGAGGCCGCCGGCGAACCGCAGAATGGCGGAGACCTCCGCCTTCCTGCAGCAGGTCCGGGTGACGGGGAGCCGGGAGATCTCGTCCTTCACCGCTGCCGTCATCGCCATGGGCCGATCCTTCCATGCATCCGAAAAATACGGTCGTACGCGGCGGCCAACAGCTCCGGATCGTGCCGGGGTGATCCGTCGGTCCGGGCCACCGGGGCCAGCTCGACCGCGGCTCCCAGCCGCTTGGCGGCCTCGGTGAGCGAGTCGCGGTCGGGCACGGCGGCCTCGTCGGCCAGCACCACGTCCAGGGCGAGTTTAGGGGCGTGTCGCCCCAAAACCTCCAAATGACGCTGCGGGGAGAAGCCCTCGGTTTCTCCCGGCTGCGGCGCCAGGTTCAGCGAGAGCACCCGGCGCGCCTTGGTCTCCGTGAGGGCGTCCAGCAGCTCGGGGACGAGCAGGTGCGGGATCACCGAGGAGAACCAGGAACCGGGACCGAGCACCACCCAGTCCGCGTCCATGACCGCCGCCACCGCCTCGGGGACGGCCGGCGGGTCGTTGGGCACGAGGTGCACCGACTGCACCTCGCCGGGCGTCAGGGCCACGGTCGCCTGCCCGCGCACCGTGTCCACGTCGTCCGGCCGCTCCGGATCGTGCCCCTTGACCAGGGCCTGCAGCTCCAGCGGTACAGCCGACATGGGCAGCACGCGCCCGTGCGCGCCGAGCAGCTTGCCGACCAGGTCCAGCGCCTGCACATGGTCGCCGAGCTGCTCCCACAGGGCGACGATCAGCAGATTGCCGACCGCGTGGTCGTGCAGATCGCCCTGGGACTGGAAGCGGTGCTGGATGACCCGGGCCCAGGTCTGGCCCCAGTCGTCGTCACCGCACAGCGCGGCCAGCGCCTTGCGCAGGTCGCCGGGCGGCAGCACGCCCAGCTCGTCCCGGAGCCGGCCGCTGGAGCCGCCGTCGTCGGCAACGGTGACGACGGCGGTGAGATCGCCGGTGATCCGGCGCAGCGCGGCGAGCGACGCGGACAGGCCCATGCCGCCGCCGAGCGCGACCACCTTGGGCTGGGCGCCGCGCCGGCGCGGTCGGCCCCCGCGGGCCTCGGCCGGGCGGCCGGCGCGCGCGTCGGGCACCATCCGGCGCAGCCGGCTCAGCCGCGGTGTACGTTCCGTCATTCCCGTCCCATGTCCCGGTGCACGACCACCGTCTCCACGCCCTCGGCCGCGAGGCGCGCGGCGAGCTTCTCCGACATCGCGACCGAGCGGTGCTTGCCGCCGGTACAGCCGATGGCGATGGTCACGTACCGCTTGCCCTCGCGCCGGTAGCCGGCCGCGATGAGCCGCAGCAGCTCGGCGTACCGGTCCAGGAACTCCTTCGCGCCGGGCTGGTTGAAGACGTAGGCGGCGACCTCCTCGTTGAGGCCGGTGTACGGGCGCAGCTCCGGGACCCAGTGCGGGTTGGGCAGGAACCGCATGTCCGCGACCAGGTCGGCGTCGACCGGGAGGCCGTACTTGAAGCCGAAGGACATCACGGTGGCCCGCAGCTCGGGCTCCTCCTCGCCGGCGAACTGGGCGTCCATCTTGGCGCGCAGCTCGTGCACGTTGAGGCTGGAGGTGTCGATCACCAGGTCGGCGTCGCCGCGCAGCTCGCGCAGCAGCTCCCGCTCGGCGGCGATGCCGTCCACGATGCGGCCGTCGCCCTGGAGCGGGTGCGGACGGCGCACCGACTCGAAGCGGCGGACCAGGGCGTCGTCGGAGGACTCCAGGAAGACGATCCGCCGGGTGACGCCCCGGGTGTCCAGGTCGGCGAGGGACTCGCGCAGGTTGTCGAAGAAGCGCCGGCCGCGCACGTCGACGACGACCGCGATCCGCGCCACGTTGCCCTGCGAGCGGGCGCCCAGCTCCACCATGGTGGGGATGAGGGCGGGCGGGAGGTTGTCCACGACGAACCAGCCGAGGTCCTCCAGACACTTCGCGGCCGTGGACCGGCCCGCCCCGGACATGCCGGAGATGATCACCAGCTCGGGGATGGCCGCCTCGGGGGCCCCGGCTGTCTCGCTGCCCGTACTCACCTGTGCTCCGTTGTCCTGACCCGTGTCCTGCCGACCGGTTTCCTGGCCGGCGTCCTGCCGACCGGTTTCCTGGCCGGCGTCCTGCCGGACGACATCGTCGCCCGTGGCGCTGTGCGCCTGATCTCGCTGTGCTGTGGGCTGTGCGTCGTGCTCGGTCATGTCTCCTGCCCCCGTCGTTCGTCCGGGGCGCCCGCGGTCACGGGCTCCCCCGAGGAACCCCCCGTCGTGTCGGGTTCCTCGTCCTCAATGATCTCTCCGGTCGCCGTGTTCACGGCCGGTGCGGCCGGGGCCGCCTGGGCGAGGGCCACGGCGATGGTCTCGGCCGTCTTCCGGCCTATCCCGGGCACTTCCTGGATCTGCTCGATTGTGGCCGACCGCAGCTTCTTCACCGAGCCGAAATGCTTGATGAGCGCCTGTTTGCGGGTGTCGCCGAGACCCGGTACGTCGTCCAGCGGGCCCGCGCGGAAGCGCTTGGCGCGCTTGGTGCGCTGATAGGTGATCGCGAACCGGTGGGCCTCGTCGCGGACGCGCTGGAGCAGGTAGAGGCCCTCGCTGGTGCGGGGCAGGACCACGGGGTCGTCCTCCCCCGGCACCCAGACCTCCTCCAGGCGCTTGGCGAGACCGCAGACGGCGATGTCGTCGATCCCCAGCTCGTCCAGGGCGCGCCGGGCCGCCGCGACCTGCGGCTGACCGCCGTCGACCACCACCAGCTGGGGCGGGTAGGCGAACTTCCTGGGACGGCCGTCGTCGTCCTTGAGGGAGTCGGTGACCGGCTCCGTACCGGTGAGCGTGCCGTCGCCGTCGGCGAGCGAGCCCTCGACCGCGGAGCCGTCCGTGGCGGAGCCGTCGACGCCGGGGCCGTCGGTGCGGGTGCCGTCGAGGCCGGGGCCCTCCGTGCCGGAGCCGTCGGCCCACTCCCCCGTGCGCTCCTTCTCCGCGAGGTACCGCTTGAAGCGGCGGGTGATCACCTCGTGCATGGACCGGACGTCGTCCTGGCCGGCGAAGCCCTTGATCTGGAAGCGGCGGTACTCGCTCTTGCGCTGCAGGCCGTCCTCGAAGACGACCATGGAGGCCACCACGTCGTCGCCCTGGAGATGCGAGATGTCGTAGCACTCGATGCGCAGCGGGGCGCTGTCCAGGTCGAGGGCCTCGGCGATCTCCTCCAGCGCCCGCGAGCGGGTGGTCAGGTCGGAGGCGCGCTTGGTCTTGTGCAGCGCGAGGGCCTGCTGGGCGTTGCGCTGCACGGTCTCCATGAGCGCCCTCTTGTCGCCGCGCTGCGGGATGCGCAGCGACACGTTCGACCCGCGGCGGCCGGTCAGCCACTCCTGGACCGGCTCGACCGGCTCGGGCAGGGCCGGGACCAGCACCTCCTTGGGGACGGCGTCCCCGCTCTCCTCGCCGTACAGCTGCTGCAGCGCGTGCTCGACCAGGGCGCCGGTGGTGACCTCCTCGACCTTGTCGGTCACCCAGCCGCGCTGGCCGCGGACCCGGCCGCCGCGCACGTGGAAGATCTGCACGGCCGCCTCCAGCTCGTCCTCGGCGACGGCGATGAGGTCGGCGTCGGTCGCGTCGGCGAGCACGACCGCGTTCTTCTCCATGGCCTTCTTCAGGGCCTCGATGTCGTCGCGCAGACGGGCCGCCCGCTCGTACTCCATCTCCTCGGCCGCCTCCATCATCTGCTTCTCCAGACGGCGGAGGTAGGTGCCGGTACGGCCGGCCATGAAGTCGCAGAACTCCTCGGCCAGCTCCTGGTGGTCCTCGGGGGCGATCCGGCCGACACAGGGGGCGGAGCACTTGCCGATGTAGCCGAGCAGGCAGGGGCGGCCGGTGCGGGAGGCGTTCTTGAAGACGCCGGCCGAGCAGGTGCGCACCGGGAAGACCCGCAGCAGCAGGTCGACGGTGTCCCGGATGGCCCACGCGTGCGCGTACGGCCCGAAATAGCGGACGCCCTTCTTCTTGTGACCGCGCATCACCTGCACGCGAGGGAACTGCTCGTTCATCGTGACCGCGAGGTACGGGTAGCTCTTGTCGTCGCGGTACTTGACGTTGAACCGGGGGTCGTACTCCTTGATCCAGGAGTACTCCAGCTGCAGCGCCTCCACCTCGGTGGACACCACGGTCCACTCCACGGACGCGGCGGTGGTCACCATGGTCCGGGTGCGCGGGTGCAGGTTCGCCAGGTCCTGGAAGTAGTTCGCCAGGCGCTGGCGCAGGCTCTTCGCCTTTCCGACGTAGATCACCCGGCGGTGCTCGTCACGGAACCTGTACACCCCTGGAGAGTCCGGGATGTCTCCCGGCCTGGGGCGGTAGCTGGAGGGGTCGGCCATGCTTCACACCCTACTGGCGAGCACCGACACCGCGTCGGGCCTGTGGACAACGCCCGCACCCGTACGGCGCCCCCACCGGGGACCCGTGCCACGCTCCCCGGCCCCACCGGCCGCACGCCCGTCCCGGAGACGGGCGGCGTGTCCCTCCCGGCCTCTCCGGACGGCATGCCCCTCCTCGGGCGCCTCCCGTGATCCTCGGCACGTTCGCCGGTCGCGTTCCGGCCGTGCCGGGGACGCGCCGCGTGCCGCCGTCCCTCCGGCCAGGCCCTGGACCAGGCTCGCGGCGGCCCGCGCCGGGCCCCCTCCGCCGTCCGCGGAACGGCGACGTCCGGCCAGTGGTCCGCAACGGCCGGCTCCGAGGTGTTGTCGGGTTCTGGTCAACACGCTTCAATGCGGGGGAACTCGGGGCCGTGCACACACGCATCGGGCGCGGCGTGCCCGGCGACGGGCGTCCGCCGGCGCCCACGGGGGTGGCCCCGCACACCCGCACAGGCGGTCTGACCAGCCGTAGTGACACCTCACAGAAAGGCCCCTCGGCATGCGGCATGCCACAGAGCACGCGGACGTCCCCACCGCGGAACTGGACACGGCCCTGCGCGGCGGCCCCTTCCACGTGGCGCTGCGCGCCGCGATCGCCGCCCGCGGACTGCCGCTCCAGCGCGTGCAGCACCATCTGTCGCGCCACGGGGTCAAGGTGGGCGTCACCAGCCTGAGTTACTGGCAGCAGGGCGCCCGGCGCCCGCAGCGCCCCGAGTCGCTGCGCGCCGTCCGGGCACTGGAGGAGATCCTCCAGCTGCCGGACGAGTCCCTGATCCGGCTGCTCGCCGAGTCCGGCGAGTCAGGCAAGGGCGCCGGTCGGCCGGCGGGCCGCTCCTACCGCTCCCTGGTCGAGGCCTCCGGCGTCGTGGACCGGCTCACCGCCGATCTCGGCTGGTCCCTGGACGGCGGGCTGCACACCCTGGGCCACCACGAGTGCGTCCGGATCGGCGCCCGGCGCGAACTGGCGAGCCGCGAGGCCCACCACATCGTGCGGGCCCATCGTGACGGCGTCGACCGCTTCGTCGCCGTCCACCACGGCGATCCGGGCTGCGATCCGCGCCGCGTCACCGTGCACGCCCTGGAGAACTGCCGCACCGGTCGACTGCGCTGGGACCAGGACACCGGCGTCCTGGTGGCCGAGCTGCTCTTCGGCACACGGCTGCGCTCCGGCGACACCTTCCTCTTCCGGTACCGCATCGAGGACGGCACGGCCGGGGCGTCCCGCGAGTATCTCCACCGGTTCGGCTTCCCCGGCGGCCAGTACGCGCTCCAGGTGCGCTTCGACACGGCCGCCCTGCCGGTGCGCTGCCACCGCTTCTCCCAGCACTCGGCCGCGGCCCCGCGCAGCGGCCGGCAGGAGCTGTCGGTGAGCGGCCCGCACCACTGCGCCCATGTGGTCGAGCCGCGGATCCGGCCGGGCATCCTGGGGATCGCCTGGGACTGGGAGTGAGCGGTCCCTTCCGGCGCACCCGCCGATCCGCGGGCCCCTGAGCCCGCCTGTCTCCGGTCAGTCCGCCGGACCGGCGACGATCCTGCCGTTCGCGGCCTTCACCGACAGCTCCGTCAGCGGCACGGTCGCGGGCGCCTGGACGACCTTCCCCGTGACCGCGTCGAACTCGCTGCCATGGCAGGGGCAGATCAGGGTCGTCCCCTGCAGCTTGTTGATGGGGCACCCCGCGTGCGTGCAGATCGTGCTGTACGCCTTCAGCTCGCCGTCCTTGTCACGGCTGACCACCACATTGTGGTCCCGGTAGAGCTTGGCCGCGCCCTTGGCGACCTCGCTCTCGGCACCGAGATCGACCGGCGCGGTGGGAGTGGCTGCGGCCGAACCGCTCCCGTCCGGCGCGGAGCACCCGGCCAGGCCGAGCCCGGCGACCGGGGCCGCGGCGGCCCCTCGAAGGACGGTACGTCGGCTCGCAAAGGAGCGGGCGGGCATCTGGAACTCCACTGGTCAAGGGGTGTGCAGGGCGACGATACCCGGACAGAGGGACCGGTCTCGGGGCGGGGCCGAGGGCTCGGGCCGGGGCCGGGCGGAGGAGCCGGTGAGCGGGAGGGAAAGACGTAAACGCTTGCGTAAGCGTTTACGCGAGGGAGGGCCATGGGATAGCGTCCCGGCGTCGGCTCAGGGAAGGGAACGAGATGGCCACCATGGCGGATGTCGCCCGGCGCGCCGGAGTCTCCGTGGCCACCGTCTCCCATGTCCTCAACGGCACGCGTCCGGTGCTCCCCCACACCCGTCAGGCCGTGCTCGACGCCGTCGACGCCCTGGGCTACACCCCCAACACCCTGGCCCGCTCCCTGGTGACCTCGCGCACCCGCTCCATCGGCCTCGCGGTGTCGGCCATCAGCAACCCGTACTTCACCGAGATCCTGCAGGGTGTGGAGGCGGCTGCCCTGGACGCGGGCTACAGCCTGCTCATCGCCGATCCTCACGACGACCCCCGGCACGAGCGCAAGGTCGTACAGCTCCTGCATGAACGGCGGGTGGACGGCATGATCGTCGCCCCGTCCGCCGACCCCAGCGACCTCGTGGGCTATCTGCGCCGCCACGCCGTACCGACGGTGTTCCTGGACCGGCTGATCGACACGCGCGTGACCGAGGACGTTCCGCCGACCGACGGTACGGGCGCCGTCTCTGACCCGAACGCGCCGCGCTTCGACCAGGTCTGCGCCGAGAGCGCCGCGCCGACGGCCCAGCTCGTCACCCATCTCGCCGGGCTGGGGCACCGCCGGATCGCCCTGGTCGCCGGCCTGCCCGGGCTCAGCACCACCAGTGAGCGCGTCTCCGGCTACCGTGAGGGCCTCGCCGATGCCGGTCTGGCGTACGACGACCGTCTCCTCGTATCCGGCAACTCCGAGTCCGACGGTGCGGAGCGGGCCACGGCCGCCCTGCTCGGCCTGCCCGATCCGCCCACGGCGCTCGTCACCGCCAACAACGCGATGACCATCGGCGCCCTGCGCGCGCTGCGCCGTCACGGCCGGTCCGTGCCGGAGGACATCGCCCTGTGCTGCTTCGACGACTTCGCCTGGGCCGACCTGTTCTCGCCCCGGCTGACCGCCATCGCCCAGCCCAGCCGGGAGCTGGGCGCCCAAGCCGTCCAGGTGCTGCTGGAGCGACTGGCCGAGCCGGAGCGGCCGGTCCGGACGGTCCGGCTGCCATGCACGTTCGTCCACCGCACGTCCTGCGGCTGCCCGGAGGAGCCGGGCCCCGCCGGAGCGGCCGGGCACACCGCATCATCCACGCTGTCCGAGAAGGGAACCGCCACGTGATCGTCGTCGCCGGTGAGGCACTGATCGACCTGGTACCGCAGGGCCGCGGTGCCCTCGCGGACCTGAAGCCGGCGCTCGGCGGCGGCCCCTACAACACCGCCGTGGCCCTCGGCCGGCTCGGCTCCCGCACCGCCTTCTGCTCCCGGACGTCGGCGGACGCCTTCGGCGAGGCACTGCTCGACGGGCTGCGGCGGGCCGGGGTCGACGTGTCCGGGGTCCAGCGGGGGCCGGAGCCGACAACCCTCGCCGTGGCCACGATCGACGCGGCGGGATCGGCGGCCTACTCCTTCTATGTCGACGGCACCGCCGACCGCCTGTTCACCGCCCCGGCCGCGCTCCCGGCCGGTACGCGCGCGGTGTCCTTCGGTACCTGCTCGCTCGTCCTGGAACCCGGGGCGAGCGCCTATGAGGAGCTGATGCGCGCTGCTGCCGGGCAGGGGCTGTTCACCGCGCTCGACCCCAACATCCGGGCGGGACTGATTCCGGACGCGGACGCCTACCGGGCGCGTTTCAAGAGCTGGCTGCCCTCGGTGACGCTGCTGAAGCTGTCCGCGGAGGACGCGGCGTGGCTCGGCGGCAGCCCGCGCGACTGGCTGGCCGAGGGACCGGCGGCCGTGGTGGTCACCCGGGGCGGTGACGGCCTGACCGTGTTCACCCGGGACGGCGGGGAGCACTCCGTGCCGGGTGAGAAGGTCGATGTCGTGGACACCATCGGCGCCGGTGACACGGTGAACGCGGCCCTGCTGCACGGGCTGGCCGTCCGGGACGCGCTGTCCGCGGAAGCGCTCGCCGCCCTCGGGACGGAGGGCTGGACACGGCTGCTGCGCTTCGCGGCACGGGCGGCGGCGATCACCTGTTCGCGGGCGGGGGCCGAGCCGCCGTACGCGGCGGAGCTGGATGAGCCGACCGCGCTGTGAGCGGCTGATCTCCCTGTGCTGTTGACAAGGTACGACCGGGCCTGCGGCGTGCGGGGACCTGTCGGACCGCTGGACCGGGCTGGCTGATGGGGGAACGAACGGCGCCCCGCGGGGAGTTCCCGCGGGGCGCCGAATTCTTGATGGGCTGTCAGGCCTTGCGGGCTCGCGTGGTCTTCTTCGCGGGCGTCGCCTTCTTCGTGGCCGTGGCGGCCTTCTTGGCCGGGGTGTTGTTGGCCTTGGCCGTCACCGTCTTCTTCGCCGTCGACTTGGCCGCGGCCGTCTTCCGGGCCGTGCTGCCGCGCTGCGCCTTGACCGGTTCGGCGTCGCTGATGCGGTCGGCGCCGAGGATCTCGCGCAGGAACTTGCCCGTGTGGCTCGCCGGAACCCCGGCGACCTCCTCCGGCGTGCCCTCGGCGACCACCAGGCCACCGCCGGCGCCGCCCTCCGGGCCCATGTCCACGATCCAGTCGGCGGTCTTGATCACGTCGAGGTTGTGCTCGATGACGATGACCGTGTTGCCCTTGTCGACCAGTCCGCCGAGGACCTTGAGCAGCTTGCTGATGTCCTCGAAGTGCAGACCGGTGGTCGGCTCGTCCAGGACGTAGACCGTGCGTCCGGTGGACCGCTTCTGCAGTTCGCTGGCGAGCTTGACGCGCTGCGCCTCACCACCGGAGAGGGTGGTGGCGGACTGGCCGAGGCGGACGTAGCCGAGACCGACGTCGTTCAGCGTCTTCAGGTGACGGGAGATCGCCGGGACCGCCTCGAAGAAGTGCATGGCCTCCTCGATCGGCATGTTCAGGACCTCGGCGATGGACTTGCCCTTGTAGTGGACCTCCAGGGTCTCCCGGTTGTACCGGGCGCCGTGGCAGACCTCGCACGGGACGTAGACGTCCGGGAGGAAGTTCATCTCGATCTTGATCGTGCCGTCGCCGGCGCAGTTCTCGCAGCGACCGCCCTTGACGTTGAAGGAGAAGCGGCCGGGCAGGTAGCCCCGGACCTTCGCCTCGGTGGTCTCGGCGAACAGCTTGCGGATGTGGTCGAAGACACCGGTGTACGTCGCCGGGTTGGACCGCGGGGTGCGGCCGATCGGCGACTGGTCGACGTGCACGACCTTGTCGACCAGGTCGTCGCCGTCGACGCGCGTGTGCCGTCCGGGGACGGTCCGGGCGCCGTTCAACTCGCGGGCCAGGTGCGTGTACAGGATGTCGTTGACCAGGGTCGACTTGCCGGAGCCGGAGACGCCGGTGACCGCCGTGAACACACCGAGCGGGAAGGACACGTCGATGTCCTGCAGGTTGTTCTCACGGGCGCCGTGCACGGTGAGCTGCCGGGACGGGTCGCGGGGACGCCGTATGTCCGGGAGCGGAATCGACTTGCGGCCCGAGAGGTAGGCACCGGTCTGCGACTCGGTGTTGTCCAGGAGTTCCTTCACGGAGCCGCTGTGCACGACCTTGCCACCGTGCTCGCCGGCGCCGGGGCCGATGTCCACGATCCAGTCGGCGACCTTGATGGTGTCCTCGTCGTGCTCCACGACGATGAGCGTGTTGCCCATGTCGCGCAGCCGGACCAGGGTCTCGATCAGACGGTGGTTGTCCCGCTGGTGCAGACCGATCGACGGCTCGTCCAGGACGTACAGGACGCCGACGAGGCCGGAGCCGATCTGCGTGGCCAGGCGGATGCGCTGGGCCTCGCCGCCGGAGAGGGTACCGGCCGCGCGGTTGAGCGAGAGGTAGTCCAGGCCGACGTCGACCAGGAAGCGCAGTCGCTCGTTGACCTCCTTCAGGACCCGCTCGGCGATCTTCTTGTCGCGGGCGTTCAGCTTCAGCTCGCCCAGGAACTCCGCGCAGTCGCTGATCGACATCGCGGAGACCTCGGCGATCGACTTGTCCATGATCGTGACCGCGAGGACGATCGGCTTCAGACGGCTGCCCTCGCAGGAGGGGCAGGGCACCTCGCGCATGTAACCCTCGAAGCGCTCGCGGCTGGCGTCGCTCTCGGCCTCGCTGTGCCGGCGCTTGACGAAGGGCACCGCGCCCTCGAAGGGGGTGGTGTAGACGCGCTCCCGGCCGTACCGGTTGCGGTAGCGCACCTCGATCTGGGTCTTGTGGCCGTAGAGCAGGGCCTTCTTGGCGCGCTGCGGCAGGCCCGCGAAGGGGATGTCCGTGCGGAAGCCGAGGGCGTCCGCGAGGGCGCCGACCAGACGGCCGAAGTAGTCCTTGGTGTGGCCGTGCGACCAGGGGTGGATGGCGCCCTCGTCCAGGGACCTGTCCTCGTCCGGGACGATCAGCTCCGGGTCGACCTCCATGCGCGTGCCGATGCCGGTGCACTCGGGGCAGGCGCCGAAGGGCGAGTTGAAGGAGAAGGAGCGGGGCTCCAGCTCCTCGAAGGACAGGTCGTCGTACGGGCAGTACAGGTGCTCCGAGTACATGCGCTCGCGCTCGGGGTCGTCCTCGGGGAGGTCCACGAAGTCGAGCACGACCATGCCGCCGGACAGGCCGAGGGCGGTCTCCACGGAGTCGGTCAGGCGGCGCTTGGCGGACTCCTTCACCGTGAGGCGGTCGACGACCACCTCGATGGTGTGCTTCTCCTGCTTCTTCAGGGCCGGCGGGTCGGACAGCTGGATGGTCTGGCCGTCCACACGCGCGCGGGAGTAGCCCTTGGTCTGCAGGTCGGCGAAGAGGTCGACGAACTCGCCCTTGCGTTCGCGGACCAGCGGGGAGAGCACCTGGAAGCGGCTGCCCTCCGGCAGCTCCAGGACCTTGTCCACGATGGCCTGCGGCGACTGGCGCGAGATCGGGCGGCCGCACTCGGGGCAGTGCGGCTTGCCGATGCGCGCGAAGAGCAGACGCAGGTAGTCGTAGACCTCGGTGATCGTGCCGACCGTCGAGCGCGGGTTGCGCGAGGTCGACTTCTGGTCGATGGAGACCGCCGGGGAGAGGCCCTCGATGAAGTCGACGTCGGGCTTGTCCATCTGGCCGAGGAACTGCCGTGCGTACGAGGAGAGCGACTCCACGTAGCGGCGCTGGCCCTCCGCGAAGATCGTGTCGAAGGCCAGGGAGGACTTGCCCGACCCGGACAGGCCCGTGAAGACGATGAGCGAGTCACGAGGCAGGTCGAGCGAGACATTCTTCAGGTTGTGCTCGCGCGCGCCACGGACGATGAGACGGTCGGCCACGCCGGTCCGCACCTTTCTTGAGAGAAGTGACAGGGGCGGGGCCCCCGTGCTTCTTCAGACTAGGGGGAGCCACTGACAACGCCGGTCGGATTGCCCGGTTGCATAACAACCCCCGGCCATCCAGCATGCCCGACGCCGCCACCGACGATATAGCACGCGCATTCGATTTGCGGGCGAGGTTCACCACCTTCACCCGAAGGTGTGGCCGGACTAGGGTCAGCACCATGATTGATCACGCTCATGACCTGGCCCGTGTACGGGAAGCGACCGACCGGCTGCTCACCGCGGTCGCCGAACTGGACAACGCCGCGCTCGCAGAACCGTCACGGCTCCCGGGCTGGAGCCGCGGGCACGTCCTCGCGCACCTCGCCCGGAACGCGGACGCACTCCTGAACGTCCTCCAGGGCCGTCCCATGTACGCGAGCGCCGAGGTACGGGAAGCCGACATCGAGCGGGACGCTCCGCGGCCGCTGGAGGCCCAGGTCGCCGACGTCCGGGAGAGCGCGGCCCGCTTCCAGGCGGCCGGGGACGCGCCCGCGGACTGGACGCGGACGGTGGAGCTGCGCAACGGGGTCCTCGACTCCGCGGCCCGGGTGCCGTTCCGCCGGTGGGTGGAGGTGGAGCTGCACCACGTCGACCTCGGGATCGGGTACGAGCTCGAGGATCTTCCGGCCGAGTTCCTGGAGCGGGAGACCGACTTCCTCGCGGACCGGTTCTCCGGGCACCCCGACGTCCCGGCGACCCGCCTCACGGACGGCACGCGCGTGTGGGCCACCGGGCGCGCGGCGGAGGAGCCCGAGATCACGGTCACCGGCCGGCCGGCGGACCTGGTGGGCTGGCTCGCGGGGCGCCGCGACGGCTCCGCGCTGGAGGTGCGGGGCGGGGCGCTGCCGAAGCTGCCTCCGCTGTAGGAACGACCGTCGGCGGGCCCGTGCGGACGCCCGTCCACCGGGGGCTGCCCCGCTATAGGCTGCCGTCATGACGTACTCCGGAGAGGTCAAGGTCGGCGGACCGGCGGATGTGCACGAGCTGAAAGACCTGATGATCACCAAGATCGCGGTCGGCCCGATGGACAACAACGCGTATCTGCTGCGCTGCCGGGCCACCGACGAGCAGCTTCTGATCGACGCCGCCAACGAGGCGCAGACACTCCTCGGCATGATCGGTGACGACGGCATCGCGTCCGTCGTCACCACGCATCAGCACGGCGACCACTGGCAGGCGCTCGCCGAGGTGGTCGCGGCCACGGGCGCGCGTACGTACGCCGGCCGGGACGACGCGCCCGGCATCCCGGTACCCACCGACGTCCTCGTCGACGACGGCGACGTCATCAGGGTGGGCCAGGTGGAACTCACCGCGCGCCATCTGGTCGGGCACACGCCCGGTTCGATCGCGCTGGTCTACGACGACCCGCACGGCCACCCGCACGTCTTCACCGGCGACTGCCTCTTCCCCGGCGGTGTCGGCAACACCCGCAAGGACCCCAAGGCGTTCGCCAGCCTGATCCACGACGTGGAGACGAAGCTCTTCGACGTGCTGCCGGACGAGACCTGGGTCTATCCGGGGCACGGCAACGACACGACGCTGGGCGCGGAACGGCCGCATCTGCCGGAGTGGCACGCGCGCGGGTGGTGAGCGGGCGCCTGCCCGTTACGCACTCCGGCGCACGGGCCGTACAGGCGCCCCGCGCAAGGAAGTTGCGCACGCGCCGGGCGCACTCCTCGCACGCGCCCCGGCGTGCACCATCCCTGTGCGCGCCCCGTGTGAACCTTTCGCACGCAACGAGCCCCCGTGCGCACTCCCGGAGAGCGGTCGCCCGCAGTCAACTGGTAACAGCCCCGCGCAGGATCGACGGCTCCTGAGCGGTAGGGCCGCCGGTCTCCAACCCCGCCCTCGGCCGGCGGCCCAGGCCCAAACCCGGGCACGCGCGCGTGAGCTGCGCGCATCCCCGTTCACACGGCCGCAACACCCGTTCCCACCATGCGGACAACCACCGCTGTGACCTGGACAGACGCGGCGTTCGCTGCCACTCTCCCGCCATGCATCCTGCCCCTCGCGCCGTGCGCCGCGCCCTCGCCGCCGTCACCGTAGCCCTGCTCGCCACCGCTGTCGGCTGTGCTCCGCAGCCCGAGGAGAAGGCCTCGGCGGCCCCGTCCGGGTCGGCCGCGAAGAGCTGCGCCAAGGGCGGGCTCGCGACCAAGACGTCCGGGAAGCTGACGATCGCGACGGACGAGCCGGCGTACGAGCCCTGGTTCAAGGACGACAAGCCCGCCAACGGCGAGGGCTTCGAGTCGGCGGTCGCCTATGCCGTGGCGAAGCAGCTGGGGTACGGCAAGAGCGCGGTCGTCTGGCAGAGCGTGCCGTTCAACAAGGCGTTCGCGCCGGGCGTGAAGACCTTCGACTTCGACATCAACCAGGTGTCGATCAGCGACGAGCGCAAGAAGGCCGTGGACTTCTCCTCCGGCTACTACGACGTGCGCCAGGCCGTCATCGCGCTGAAGGGCAGCAAGGCCGCCGAGGCGACGAGCATCGCGGATCTCAGGAAGCTCAAGCTGGGCGCCCAAGTGGGCACCACGAGCCTCGACTACATCAGCGACGTCGTGAAGCCGACGCAGGAAGCGGCCGTCTACGCCAAGAACGACCAGGCCAAGTCCGCGCTGAAGAACGGTCAGGTCGATGCCGTCGTCACCGACCTGCCCACCGCGTTCTACATCACCGCGGCCGAGGTGACGAACGCGAAGATCGTCGGCCAGTTCGAGAACCGGGGCGGCACGCCCGAGCAGTTCGGGCTCGTGCTGGACAAGGGCAGCGCGCTGACCCCGTGCGTCACCGCCGCCGTCGACGCGCTGCGCAAGGACGGCACGCTGGCCGGCATCGAGAAGCAGTGGCTCTCGGACGCCGTCGACGCCCCGGTGCTCAAGTGACCGTCACCAAGGGCGAGTCGGCCCGGGAGGGGGCGGACGACAAGGGCGACATGACCGAGGGTGCCGGCGCGCCCGGCGACGGCTACACACCCTCCGAGCGACGGCTGGCGCGTGAGCGCTACACACGCGCGCGTGCCCGCCGCGCCACGGCCATCGCGGCCCTGTCGACCCTCGTCACGGCCGCGGTGCTCTACCTGGTCGTCGTCAACGCACCGGGCTGGCCGCGCACCAAGGAGACCTTCTTCAGCGCGCACTACGCGCGCGAGGCGTTCCCGAAGGTCCTCGAAGGGCTGTGGCTGAACGTCCGCCTGCTGCTGGTCTGCGGTGCCGCCGTCCTGGTCCTCGGCATGCTGATCGCCGTCGCGCGCACCCTGCGCGGCCCGGTCTTCTTCCCGCTCCGGGTGCTGGCGGCGGCGTACACCGACTTCTTCCGCGGTCTGCCGCTGATCATCAACCTGATGATCGTGGTCCTGGGTGTGCCGGCCCTGCGGCTGCAGGGGGTGACGGTCGATCCGGTGCTGCTCGGCGGTACGGCGCTGACGCTGACGTACTCGGCGTACGTGGCGGAGGTGTTCCGGGCCGGTATCGAGTCCGTCCACCCCTCGCAGCGCGCCGCGGCCCGCTCGCTGGGCCTGACCAACCGGCAGTCCCTGCGCTACGTCGTCCTGCCGCAGGCGGTCCGCCGCCAGGTGCCGCCGCTCCTCAACGACCTGGTGTCGCTGCAGAAGGACACCGGTCTGGTGTCCATCGGGGGTGCCGTGGACGCCGTGCGGGCGGCCGACATCATCGTGGGCCGCAGTCTGAACTACACGCCGTACATCGTCGCGGGGCTGGTGTTCGTGGCGCTGACCATCCCGATGACCCGGTTCACCGACTGGGTGACGGCCCGGATGGACCGGCGGCGGGCCCAGGGAGGGTCCCTGTGAGCCGCCCGGGGAGGAGCCCTGTGAGCACGCCTGAGAGCACGCCCGTGAACAACGCGCCCGTCCTGCGGATGGAGTCGGTCCGCAAGACCTTCGGCAGCTCGGTCGTCCTGCGGGACGTCGATCTCGAGGTGGCCCCGCACACGGTGACCGCGCTGATCGGCGCCTCCGGGTCGGGCAAGTCGACGCTGCTGCGCTGCGCCAACCTCCTGGAGGAGATCGACGACGGCGCCATCTGGCTGGACGGCGAGGAGATCACCGACCCGCGCGTGGACCAGGACGCGGTACGGCGCCGGATCGGCGTGGTCTTCCAGGCGTACAACCTCTTCCCGCACATGACCGTGCTCGACAACATCACGCTCGCGCCGCGCCGGGTGCACGGCGTCTCCCGCGCGGAGGCCGAGGAACGGGCCAGGGAGCTGCTGGAGCGCCTCGGACTGGGCGGCAAGGCGGATGCCTACCCTGACCGGCTCAGCGGCGGTCAGCAGCAGCGTGTGGCGATCGTACGGGCCCTCGCGGTGCGGCCCCGGCTGTTGCTGCTGGACGAGATCACCGCCGCGCTCGACCCCGAACTCGTGGGCGAGGTGCTGGACGTGGTCCGCGGGCTGAAGGACGAGGGCATGACCATGGTGCTCGCGACCCACGAGATGGGCTTCGCGCGGGACGTCGCCGACCAGGTGTGCTTCCTGGACGGCGGGGTCGTGCTGGAGCGCGGCTCCGCCGAGCAGGTCTTCGGCGACCCGCGGCAGGAGCGCACGCGGCGCTTCCTGCGGCGGATCGTGGAGGCGGGCCGGCTGTAGTCCCGCGCGCGGGTTCACGCCTCCGTCTGCGCCGCCCCTGCGAGCGCCGCGACCCGCTCCACGCCGAACACGTAGCCCTGCACTCCGCATCCGGCGATCACGCCGTCGGCGCGCAGCGAGACGTAGGAGTGGTGCCGGAACGATTCGCGCTGGTGGATGTTGGAGATGTGCACCTCCAGCACCGGCATCCCGTCACAGGTGTTGAGCGCGTCGAGGATGGCGACCGACGTGTGCGAGTAGGCGCCGGGGTTGATGACGATCCCGCAGTGGTTCAGCCGCGCCTCGTGGATCCAGTCGACCAGTTCGCCCTCGTGGTTGGACTGCCGGAAGTCCACCGTGCCGCCGTGCGCGGCCGCCGCTTTGGCGCACAGCGCCTCCACGTCGGCCAGCGTGTCCTTGCCGTAGATCTCGGGCTGGCGCTGGCCGAGCAGGTTCAGGTTGGGCCCGTTGAGGATCATGATCGGGGCGTTGGCCAGGGTGCGGGGCACGGTTCCTCCGGTCCGTTCGGGGCGGTGCGTCTACGACCGCTGCTCGCACCCGGTCTATCACGCCGGCCAGGGCGGATACCGGGCCCTGCACGCCGGTCGCCCGGGCGCGCGCGCCGGACCCGTGATCACCTCCGCACGCCCCCGTAACCCTTGATCACCAAGGGTAGTTGACGCGGCATGCACCGTGTACGCGCCGTGAACACCCCGTCCCTGCCGCGGATCGCCGCCGCCTCCCTCGCCGGGACAGCGATCGAGTTCTACGACTTCTTCGTCTACGGCACCGCGGCGGCTCTGGTTCTCGGGCCGCTGTTCTTCCCGACGTTCTCGCCGGTCGCGGGGACGCTGGCGGCGTTCGCGACGTTCGGCGTCGGGTTCGTGGCCCGGCCGCTGGGCTCGGTGGTGTTCGGGCACCTCGGGGACCGACGCGGACGGCGGCCGGTGCTCGTCGTCTCGCTGCTGCTCACCGGCGCCTCGACGGTCGCGGTCGGCTGCGTGCCGTCCTACGGCACGATCGGCGTGGCCGCTCCCGTGCTGCTGCTCGTGCTGCGCTTCCTGCAGGGGCTGGGACTCGGTGGGGAGTGGGGCGGGGCGGTGCTGCTGACCGCCGAGCACGCTCCCGCCCGGCGGCGCGCCCTGTGGGCGAGCTTCCCCCAGGTGGGGCCGGCGCTCGGCTTCCTCCTGGCCAACGGGGTGATGCTCGCGCTGTCGGCGGCGCTGTCCGACGCGGAGTTCGCGCGCTGGGGCTGGCGCGTGCCGTTCTGGGCGGCCGGCGCGCTGGCGCTGGCCGGCCTGTGGCTGCGCTCGTCCCTCGCCGAGAGCCCCCGCTTCCTGGAGATCGACGACCACGCGCGCGTACCGCTCGTCGAGGTCGTACGGCACCACGGGCGGCTGGTGCTGCTGACGGCCGGGGCGCTGGCGGTCGGCTACGCGGTGTTCTACGCGGTGACGACCTGGTCGCTGGCGTATGCGACGGAACAGCTCGGGGTGAGCCGGTCGGTCATGCTGCTGTGCGTCATGGCCGCGGTGGTCGTGATGGGCGCGCTGACACCCCTCATGGCGCTGTTCGGCGACCGGTACGGGCGGCGGCCGATGTGTCTGACGGGGTGTGCGGCCTGCGGCCTTTGGATGCTTCCGATGGTCGCGCTGCTGGCGACGGGCGAGCCGCTGCTGATGTTCCTCGCCATCCTGGGCGCCCTGCTCGCCTTCGTCATCATGTTCGCGGTGATCGCCGCCTACCTGCCCGAACTGTACGAGCCCCGGGTGCGCTGCACGGGCGCCGCCGTGGGCTACAACCTGGGCGGGGTCCTCGGTGGCGCCCTCACCCCGATCGTGGCCACGGCGCTCGCGGAGCGGGGCGGGCGGGTCCCGTGGGGTGTGGGCGTCTATCTGACGGGCATCGCGCTGCTCAGCCTGGTGTGTTTCGCGCTGTTGCCGGAGACGCGGCCGGTGCCGGTGCCGGCGGTGGAGCCGGTCAGGGGCTGACCGGACGCGCCGGCACCGGCCGTCGGCTAGGGGTTGATCGCCAGCTCCAGGTAGGCCGCGAACAGCACCAGGTGGACGCCGCCCTGGAGGGGGGTGGCCCGGCCCGGCACCACGGTCAGGGAACTGACCACCACGGTCAGTGCGAGCAGCAGCATGTGGGTCGGGCCGAGGCCGAGGACGAGCGGCCCGGCCAGCCAGACGGAGGCGAGCGCCACCGCCGGGATCGTCAGGCCGATGCTGGCCATCGCGGAACCGAGCGCGAGGTTGAGGCTGGTCTGCACCCGGTCACGGCGGGCGGAGCGCAGCGCGGCGATCGTTTCGGGCAGCAGGACGAGCAGGGCGATGATGACACCGACCACGGCGTGGTGCAGACCGGCCGCGGCCACGCCCGACTCGATCGTGGGCGAGACGCCCTTGGCCAGGCCGACCACGCCGATCAGGGCCAGCGCGAGCAGGCCGAGGCTGGTCCAGGCGGTGCGCGCGGACGGGGGTTGGGCGTGGTCGTCGGCGGTGATGACCTCGCCCTGCCGGGTGATGGGCAGGAAGTAGTCGCGGTGGCGCACGGTCTGCGTGGCCACGAACAGCCCGTAGAGGATGAGTGAGGACAGCGCGGCGAAGGTCAGCTGGACGGTGGAGAACTCGGGTCCGGGCTTGCTGGTGGTGAAGGTCGGCAGCACCAGGCTGAGCGTGGCCAGCGTCGCCACGGTCGCCAGCGCCGCGCCGGTGCCCTCGGGGTTGAAGACGGCCGTGCGGTGCCGCAGGGAGGCGACCAGCAGACTGAGTCCGACGACGCCGTTGCAGGTGATCATCACGGCAGCGAAGACGGTGTCCCGGGCCAGAGTGGAACTCTTGTCCCCGCCATCGGCCATGAGTGTGACGATCAGGGCCACCTCGATGATCGTGACGGCGATGGCGAGCACCAGGGAACCGAAGGGCTCGCCGACCCGGTGGGCGATCACCTCGGCGTGGTGCACCGCCGCGAGGACGGACCCGGCGAGGACGACGGTGACCAGGCCGACAACCGCGCCGGGCAGGTCCCGGCCCCAGGTGAAGACCAGCAGGACGACTGCGAGCACCGGCACGAGGATCGTCCATGGACGCGTGAGCGACCGGAGCCGAGTGATCATGCGGCGATGGTCGCAGAGGCCTACAGGGTTCGCATTCCGTTCTTTTCGGATACCTCTCATCCTTTCCGGTGCGGGGCCCGGTGCCGGTGGGACCGGGCCCCGCTTCGCGATGACACCCCGTTGAGGAGCCGTGCGAGATCGCGGGCTTCCGCGTGGCCGCCGTCAGGCGTCGACGCTGTCCTTCCGAGCGTCCTCGCCTCCGGCCTGCGCCGCCTCGACGGCCGCCTGCTTCCTGGAGGCCAGCAGGCTGGTGACCGTGGTGACGGCGAGGACCGCGCAGATCACGCCGAGCGAGACGGGGATGCTGATCTCGGGGACGTGGACACCGGACTCGTGCAGGGCGTGCAGCACCAGCTTCACGCCGATGAAGCCGAGGATGATCGACAGGCCGTACGAGAGGTGGACGAGCTTCCTGAGCAGTCCGCCGATGAGGAAGTACAGCTGGCGCAGACCCATCAGGGCGAAGGCGTTGGCGGTGAAGACGATGTACGGGTCCTGGGTCAGTCCGAAGATCGCGGGGATGGAGTCCAGGGCGAACAGCACGTCGGTGGTGCCGATGGCGAGCATCACGACCAGCATCGGGGTCATGACGCGCTTGCCGTTCTGCTGGATCCACAGCTTGGTGCCGTGGTACCGGTCGGCCACACCGAACTTGCGTTCTGCGGCCTTCAGCAGCTTGTTCTCCTCGTACTCCTCGTCCTCCTCGTCCGCGCGGGCCTCCTGGACGAGCTTCCAGGCGGTCCAGATAAGGAAGGCGCCGAAGAGGTAGAACACCCAGGAGAAGCTGGCGATGATCGCGGCCCCGGCTGCGATGAAGACGGCCCGCAGGACCAGGGCTATGAGGACGCCGACGAGCAGGACGCGCTGCTGGTACTGGGTGGGCACCGCGAACTTCGCCATGATCAGGACGAAGACGAAGAGGTTGTCGACGCTCAGCGACTTCTCGGTGATGAAACCCGCGAAGAACTCGCCGGCCGGCTGTCCGCCGCCGAAGACGAGCAGACCGAGCCCGAAGAGGCCGGCCAGGGCGATCCAGACGACCGTCCAGATGCCCGCTTCCTTGATCGAGACCTCATGCGGCTTGCGGCCGATGAAGAAGTCGACCGCGATCAGGGCGGCCAGACCCACGATGGTGAGGACCCACAGGCCCATGGAGACTTCCACTGCACCTCCGGCATTACGTGACGGCAAACACATCAGCGTTGTCGCTGCCGGAGGTCTCTTCCACCCGCGATGGGCCGACGCCCCGGGACCGGAAACGGTCCGTACTGACGGGTGCGCCGCAGTCAGGGAGTACTCCCCTCCGTACGGAAGAGAGTACCCCAATCACCAAGGAAAGGTAAAGAACAAAGTAAAGGAGCCACCAAACTGGCTGGTCAGGGTGGCTTTACCACTGCTTGGTACGAGCCTTGGCCACCTGGGCAAGCACCTCTTGCAGGACCCGGCTGCCCGCCGGGAGGAGTGAGGGTTCGTACGTCCAGGCGTGGCCGACCCACGGATCCGCCAGATGGTCGTCGGGCAGCGGAGTGAGTCGCAGCAGCGAACGCCACAACGGATCGAGCAAGGGGCCGTAGGCGGCGGCGTCCTCACGGTCGGCGACCAGCAGGAGGTGTACGCCGACGGCCGGGCCTTCGTCGGCGAGATAGCGCAGCCGCGTCAGCGACCGGTCGTCGAACGCGTGCGGGAAGTCATTGACGACAAGGAGCTGCTGAGCGGTGTCCACGTCGGCCGGCAGCGACTCTGCCGCGCCGCCCCGCACCGCCATCTGCACCAGGTCGACCCGCCGGGTGAGTCGCTCCAGCGTCTGCACGACCCCCGCCGCCCCGGTCGCGGGCGGCGCGGCCAGGACTCCGGACCGCGTCAGCGGAAGCAACGCCTGTGACCCGGCACCGGCCGGGTCGATGACCTGCACGGCGAACGCCCCGGGCGGGTGCACGGCGAGCAGGCGCGCCGCGAGGGCGACCGCCGCCGCCATGGCCAGGTGCCGTAGCTCGGCGGAGTCGGGCACACCGTCGTCGGTGGCCGCCGTCGGACCGCTGTCGATCCACAGACCCCGTTCCAGCGGCATCCTGACCAGCAGAGGGATGCGTAGGGGAGCGCTTTCGGACAGGTGGAGATCGCCGAGCCGCAGAGCCATCGGCGGCTCGGCGGGGACGCGGTAGGCGTGCCAGACGGGGTTGTCCCAGCGGGCGTAGGCGGGCGGGAGCGCGGGTTCGACCACCTCGGCCTCGGCGGTGAGCTGGGCCAGATCGCGGTCGAGGGCCGCGCGCGCCTGGTCGGCCAGCTGGGTCCGGCGAGCGTGGGCCGCCTCACGTGCGGCGTCGCCCGCGGTGCCGAGCCGTTGACGCGGGTCGGCGAGGGCCTGGTCCAGCTCCTTCTCCAGGCGGGAGTCGGCGAACTCGACGGCACTGCGGTAGGCAGCGGTGGTACGGGCCAGATCCTCGAACATGCCCCAGACCTGGTTGTACAGCCGCTCCTCCATCGACCAGCCCACGGCGTCTCCGGCGACGGGCTGAGCGGGCTGCCCGTCGGCCGGGGGCGGGGGCGGGGGTGGGGGCGGGATGCTGTGGGTGCGGCGAGGGTGTCTGTAGTCGACCGGACCGCCGGGATGCCGGGGAGCGGGGCCGCCGCCGTCGTCGTCGCGGCTCTGCGGACCGTACGGTCGCGGCGGCATTTCGGGACCGGCAGCGGAGGCGGTCTGGGAAACGGACGCTGTCGGGGAGGCGGATCCGGCCGGGGAAACGGACCCGGCAGTCCGCGGGTCCGGGTCCGGACGGGTCGCCGGTACCGGTGTCGGGCCGGACAGGCTCCGGGCCGCCGCCTCCTGGATGGCCGTCGCGAGGTCCGTGGCGTCCGTCAGACCCCTGCCGGCGAGGAGCGCGGGAAGACCGCCCGCATAGCCCTGACCCACCGCGCGTACTTTCCAGGCACCCTGCCTGCGGTACAGCTCCAGGGCGATCACGGCCGTCTCGGCATCCAGGCCGGTGAGGGTGTAGGAGGCGAGTTCGGTGCCGTCCGGGCCGTTCACCGTGGTGTGCGGGGCCGGGACGGCGCCGAAGCGGCGCGGGCCTGCGGTGCCGGCCGGCAGGGCGAGGAACACGTCGACCCGGTACACGGCCTCCGGCAGGGCGGCCAGGTCGACGGCCAGGCGATGCTCGGCGGCGGCCTGCCGGGGCGCCTCGACGCCGGGCGGTGCGGGGGCGCCGGGGCCGGCCACCCGCTGACGGCCGTGCACCGTGCCGTGCTCGTCGCCGAGTGTGGCTCCGGCCAGGACCGGCACCCCGGCCGAGATCCGGATCCCCAGCCGGGCCCGGGGCAGCGGGTGGTTCTGCCCCCGCACCAGCTCAGCCGCCATCGCCGTCGCCCCCCTGTGTCGTTCTGCCGTGCCTACCGCGCCGGTTCGGGGCGGCGGTGCGTCCTAGAGGTGCGGCACGATCGCCGGCATCAGGTCCTGGAAGGTGCGTCCGTTGGCCGGGGCGCCGATGGCGGTCATCGTCCAGCTGGTGCCCGCCCGGTGGACCTTGGCCATGATCTGGGCGGTGTACTCGCCGCCGCCGGCCAGGGTGTAGCGGGCGAGTTCCTGGCCGTTGGTCTCGTCCACGAGCCGGCAGAAGGCGTTCTGCACCTCCTGGAAGGTCTGGCCGGTGAAGGAGTTCACCGTGAAGACGATCTGGTCGATGTGGACCGGTACGCGCTGCAGGTCCACCAGGATCGCCTCGTCGTCGCCACCCTGGCCGGCGCCGCCGACGAGGTTGTCACCGGTGTGGCGCACGGAGCCGTCGTCGCTCACCAGGTGGCGGAAGAAGACGACGTCCTTGGGCTCCGCGCCGGCGAAAAGGACCGCCGAGGCGTCCAGATCGATCTCACGGGTGCGGGAGCCGAACAGCCCGCGCCGCTTCGCCGCCTGCCAGCCGAGCCCCATGCGGACCGCGGTCAGGGTGCCCCCGTCCTTCTTCTCCAGGCTGATGGCCTGACCCTTGGACAAGTTGACGGACACGGCTGAATCCCCTCTCGACGGTCCCCTGTTGCCGCGCCGAGCTGTTGCTGCGCACCGCGCGGTTGGTCAAAACCCTACGCAGGGTCACTGACAGTGCCGACCCCCGACTCGCGCTTTGTGTCGGTGTTGCAACACTTGGCGCTTATGCCGAGGGCCGGCACCGCTGCGCGGGCTCAGGCGAGACCGGCCTCCCGCATCTGGCGCAGTTCCTTCTTCATCTCGGCGACCTCGTCGCGCAGCCGGGCCGCGATCTCGAACTGCAGCTCCGCGGCGGCCGCGCGCATGCGCTCGGTCATCTCCTCGATCTGCTCGGCCAGTTCGGCCGCCGGACGGTCCGTGGGCACCGCCTTGCCCTTGGCGGCCTTGCCCGCCTTCGCGCCCTTGGCCGCCTTGTCACCGAGCGACGGGACGGGGGCCTTCGCGCCCTTTCCGTCCTTCGTCTTGCGGTAACCGGAGCCGAGGAGTTGTTCGGTGTCGACCTCCTCGCGGGCGATCTGCGCGACGATGTCGTTGATCTTCTTCCGCAGGGGCTGGGGGTCGATGCCCTTCGCCTTGTTGTAGGCGATCTGCTTCTCCCGGCGGCGGTTGGTCTCCTCGATGGCCTTCTCCATCGCCGGGGTGATCTTGTCGGCGTACATGTGGACCTGGCCGGAGACGTTGCGCGCGGCGCGGCCGATGGTCTGGATCAGCGAGGTGCCCGAGCGGAGGAAGCCCTCCTTGTCGGCGTCGAGGATCGCCACCAGGGACACCTCGGGCAGGTCGAGGCCCTCACGGAGCAGGTTGATGCCGACCAGGACGTCGTACTCACCGGAGCGCAGCTCGCGCAGCAGCTCGATGCGGCGCAGGGTGTCGACGTCACTGTGCAGATAGCGGACCTGGATGCCGAGTTCCAGGAAGTAGTCGGTGAGGTCCTCGGCCATCTTCTTGGTCAGCGTGGTGACGAGGACCCGCTCGTCCTTCTCGGTGCGCTTGCGGATCTCGTGCACCAGGTCGTCGATCTGGCCCTCGGTGGGCTTGACCACGACCTCGGGGTCGACCAGGCCGGTCGGGCGGATGATCTGCTCCACCACGCCGTCCGAGCGGGACATCTCGTAGGTGCCCGGGGTGGCCGACAGGTAGACGGTCTGCCCGATGCGCTCCTGGAACTCCTCCCACTTCAGAGGGCGGTTGTCCAGGGCGGAGGGCAGGCGGAAGCCGTGGTCCACGAGGGTGCGCTTGCGGGAGGCGTCGCCCTCGTACATCGCGCCGATCTGCGGGACGGTCACGTGCGACTCGTCGATGACGAGCAGGAAGTCGTCCGGGAAGTAGTCCAGCAGGGTGTTGGGCGGCGAGCCGGGCAGGCGGCCGTCGAAGTGCATCGAGTAGTTCTCCACGCCGGAGCAGGTGCCGATCTGGCGGAGCATCTCGATGTCGTACGTGGTACGCATCCGCAGGCGCTGGGCCTCCAGGAGCTTGCCCTGCTTCTCCAGCTCGGCGAGGCGCTCCGCCAGCTCCTTCTCGATGTCGTTGACGGCCCGCTCCATGCGCTCGGGGCCGGCGACGTAGTGGGAGGCGGGGAAGACGTAGAGCTGCTGGTCGTCGCTGATGATCTCGCCGGTGATCGGGTGGAGCGTGGAGAGCGCCTCGATCTCGTCGCCGAACATCTCGATGCGGACGGCCAGCTCCTCGTAGACCGGGAAGATCTCGATGGTGTCGCCGCGGACCCGGAAGGTACCGCGGCTGAAGGCCATGTCGTTGCGCGTGTACTGGATGTCGACGAAGCGGCGCAGCAGCTCGTCCCGGTCGATCTCGTCGCCGACCCTGAGGGGGACCATGCGGTCCACGTACTCCTGCGGAGTACCGAGGCCGTAGATGCAGGACACCGAGGCGACCACGACGACGTCGCGGCGGGTGAGCAGCGAGTTGGTGGCCGAGTGGCGCAGGCGCTCGACCTCCTCGTTGATCGAGGAGTCCTTCTCGATGTAGGTGTCCGACTGGGGGACGTAGGCCTCGGGCTGGTAGTAGTCGTAGTACGAGACGAAGTACTCGACCGCGTTGTTCGGCAGCAGTTCGCGGAACTCGTTCGCCAGCTGGGCGGCCAGCGTCTTGTTCGGCGCCATCACCAGGGTGGGGCGCTGGAGCTTCTCGATCATCCACGCCGTGGTGGCGGACTTGCCGGTGCCGGTCGCGCCCAGGAGGACGACGTCCTTCTCACCGGCCTCGATGCGCTTGGCCAGCTCGGCGATGGCCGCCGGCTGGTCGCCGCTGGGCTGGTAGGGGCTGACGACCTCGAAGGGCGCCACCGTGCGTTCGATGTGGGAAACGGGCCGCATGACATCAACCGTACGACCCCCCACTGACAACGGGCTCCGATCAGCGGTTCTGCGGGGTCCGGGAGCCGTGGTGCTCGGGTCGGCGGGCCGGCCGGCGTCCCTCGTGCAGGGCGGGGCGGCGGTCCGCGTGGGTGGCGACGGCGGCGGCCGGGACGCCCGGTTTGTGCTCGACGGGCCTCCATTCGGGCCGGCCCATGATCATGAGGGGGTCGAAGATCACGACGACGCCCGCGAGGAGCAGGAAGGCGAGCGGGCCGATCAGCATCGGCGCGAGCAGGGACGCCGCGGGCGCGCCGCCGGCGGTGTGGGAGGCGCCGTCGAGGTGGACGCCGAGAGCGGCCATCCCGGTGTAGTGCATGCCGCTGACGGCGAGCCCCATCACGAGGCTCGCTCCCACGCTCCACAGGAAGCCCCGCACCTGTCCGGCGGCCCACAGTGCGGCGGTGGCGGCCACGACGGCTATGACGACGGAGGCGGCGACGGTGAGCGTGTTGTAGGTGAACCGCCCGTGGAAGCGGACGCCCGCCATACCGAGGTAGTGCATGGAGGCGACGCCGAGGCCGGTGATCGTGCCGCCGGTGAAGAGGGGGGTGCCGGTGGCGCCCCGGTAGCCGACGATGAAGATCCCGATGCCGACCATGACGATGGCCAGCCCGAGGCTCGCGTAGGTGATCGGCTTGTCGTAGTGGATCGGCGTCTCCTTGATGGTGAAGCCCATCATGGCGACGAAGTGCATGGTCCATATGCCGGAGCCGATCGCCGCCGACCCGAAGGCCAGCCAGGCGGGGCGCCGCGCGTGTGTGACCAGCAGGGACCGTGTGGTGCAGCGCAGGCCGAGGGCGCCGCCGAGGCACGCCATCAGATAGGCCACCAACGGGGTGACGGCCCCGTAGCTGAATCCGTCGACCGTGCCTTGCATCCGCGGCTGCCCTTCCGCCTTCTTGCGTCCCGGAATACCTGAATATGCCCCCGTCCCAGGACCGCGCGGGCGGTCAGGGTTGTCGCAGAGAGTATGACCCCCACCGGAATGGTCGAACGATTTTCCGGCAAAGAAACACGCCCTTGCCGCAGATGTGCGGCACCGGTGAGCGGACTTGGACGTCACCATTCAATCTGTGGTCATCGTGCGCCCGAGTGCCGTTGACCCCTTGCTGTCAGTCTGGTGCTGTCGGTATTCGCTCGACGCGAGGAGTACGCATGTACGCACGCGTAGTCGCCGCCACCGCCGCCGCGGCCCTGGTGACGGCCGCGGTCCTGCTGAGCCCCGCCTCGGACGCCCGCGCGCGCGAGGTTCACGTGCCCACGGTGATCGCCCACCGCGGCGCCTCCGCCTACGCGCCCGAGAACACGCTGGCCGCCATCGACAAGGCCGCCCAGCTGGGTTTCTCCTGGGTGGAGAACGACGTCCAGCGCACCAGGGACGGCGAGCTGGTCGTCCTGCACGACGAGAGCCTGCGGCGCACCACGAACGTCGAGGACGTCTTCCCCGGCCGGGCGCCGTGGAAGGTGGGGGACTTCACCGCGGCCGAGATCGCCCGGCTGGACGCGGGCAGCTGGTTCTCCCCCGCGTACGCGGGCGCGCGCGTGCCGACGCTGAGGCAGTACATGCGTCGGGTCGAGCACAACCACGAGAAGCTGCTGCTGGAGATCAAGAGCCCCGAGCTGTACCCGGGCATCGAGCGGCAGACGCTGAAGCTCCTCGGCACCGAGGGCTGGCTGGACCGCCGGCACCTGGGGCGGCTGATCGTGCAGAGCTTCAGCGCCGACAGCGTGCGGACGGTGCACGAGCTGAGGCCCGCGGTGGTCACCGGCTACCTCGGTACGCCCACCGTGGCACAGTTGCACGGGTTCGCTCGTTTCACCGACATGGTCAACCCCTCGTACGGGTCGCTGTCGCCGGAGTACGTCTCGACCGTGCACGCCTTCGACGGGCCGCACGGCAGGCCGCTCGGGGTGTTCGCCTGGACGGTGGACGACGCGGCCACCGCCCGCAGGGTCGCCGGGTACGGGGGCGACGGGATCATCACCAACAGGCCCGACGTGGTGCGGGAGGCGCTGGACTGGGACTGAGCCGGGCGGGCGTTGTCAGTGGCGGGTCGTACGGTGGGCGCATGGACAGCCATGGGCAGGATGAGCAGCGGGTCGTGTGGGCCGTCGTGGGCACGGACATCGGCCCGCTGATGCTGGCGGCGACCCGCGACGGCCTGGTCAACGTCGTCTTCCACGCCTCGGACGCGGTGCGCGACCGGGCGCTGGAGCGGCTGGCCGCCCGGCTGGGCGGCGAGCCCGTGGAGGATCCGGGATCGCCGTTGCTGGCGGAGGCGATACGCCAGCTGCGGGCGTACTTCGCGGGCGAGCGGCACGACTTCGACCTGCCCCTGGACTGGTCGCTGATCTCCGGGTTCAACCGGCAGGTCCTGCGCGAGCTGACGTCCGGTGTGCCGTACGGCACGGTGGTGGGGTACGGCGATCTGGCGGGGCGGGTCGGGCAGCCCGGCGGGGCGCAGGCGGTCGGTGCGGCGATGGGGGCGAATCCGCTGCCGGTGGTGGTGCCGTGCCATCGGGTGGTGGAGAGCGACGGTGGCATCGGCGGTTTCGGGGGCGGGCTGGAGACCAAGCGGAAGCTGCTCGCCCTGGAGGGTGTGCTGCCGGAGCCGCTGTTCTGACCGGCCCGGGACGCGGCTAGTCGTCGTAGTGCCGGGCCTCGAAGACGTTGCCGTCGGGGTCGCGGAAGTAGAAGCTGCGCGTGGCGTTGCCGCGGGCGCCGGACAAGCCGTGGTCGATGTCCGACACGGGAACGTCGTGGTCCTCCAGGCGGGAGCGCAGGGCGTCGAAGGCGTCGGCCGGCAGGGACAGGCAGACGTGGTTGACCGGGTGGCCCGCGCTGTCGACGGAGCCGGGGAGCATCCGCATCCGTTCGGCGAGGGTCTTCGGGGCGAGATCGAGGATGGTCTCCTCGTTGACGCGGGCGGAGGGGAAGGACACCTTGCCCTGCACGAACTCGGCGACGTTGATCGGCTCCAGGCCGACGGCCGTGTCGTAGAAGACGGCTGCGGCGACCGGGTCGGTCACCCACAGGACGACGTGGTCGAGGCGCGTGGTGTTGTTCGTCATGTCACCCAGGCTGGTGGCCTTCCCCACGGGTCACAAGCGTTTAGGCGAGGCCGGCGCCCGCCAGAGATGAGGAAGGACCGACGGACAGGAGGCGGGCACGTGGTGCTGGTGGTGTCGGAAGAAGTCCGGGCGGCGATCCACGCGCGGCGGCCGGTGGTGGCCCTTGAGTCCACGATCATCGCGCACGGCCTGCCCCGCCCGCGCAACCTGCAGGTGGCGCTGGAACTGGAGGAGGCGGTGCGGCGCGAGGGTGCCGTGCCGGCGACCATCGCGGTGCTCGACGGACGGCCCCGGGTCGGCCTGGACAAGCAGGAGCTGGAACGGGTCGCGAACGAGGACGGCATCCGCAAGCTGGGCCATCGTGACCTGCCGCTCGCGGTGGCGGCGGGGGCGAGCGGCGCGACCACCGTGTCGGCGACGGCACAGCTGGCCGCGCTGGCGGGGGTCCGGGTGTTCGCCACCGGCGGGCTGGGCGGTGTGCACCGGGAGTGGACGGTGACCCAGGACGAGTCGGCCGACCTGGGTCTGCTGGCGCGCACCCGGATCACAGTGGTGTGCGCGGGCGTGAAGTCGATCCTGGACGTGCCGGCGACGCTGCAGCGGCTGGAGACGCTCGGCGTGGCCGTCGCCGGGTACGGCACGGACCGGTTCCCCGGCTTCTACCTGTCGGACTCGGGGCATCCGGTCGACTGGACGCTGGACACCCCGGAGCAGGTCGCCGCCGTCATGCGCGCCCAGGACGCGCTGGACGCGCCGGAGTCGGCGCTGATCGTCGCCCATCCGGTGCCGGAGGCGGAACAACTCGATCCCGAGCTGCACGCGCGCGTGCTCGCCGACGCGCTGCGCGCCTGCGCGGAGCAGGGTGTCACCGGGCAGGCGGTGACACCGTTCCTGCTGGACTACCTGGTCCGGCACACCGACGGGGCCTCGCTGAGCGCCAACCTGGCGGCGGTGCGCGGCAATGTACGGCTGGCGGCGCGGATCGCCACGGCGTGGACCAGGGGGTGACCACTGGGGGGAACGGAGGGCTGCTGGTCGTCGGGGACGTGGTCACCGATGTGGTGGCCCGGCACCGGGGGCCGCTCGCGGCCGGCACCGACACGGCCGCCGTGATCCGGACGCTGCCGGGCGGCGCGGGCGCCAACGTGGCCTGCTGGGCCGCGCACACGGGCTGCGCGGACGTACGGCTGCTGGGCCGGGTGGGCGCGGACGCCGCCGCGTGGCATGAGCGTGAGCTGGTCGCGGCCGGGGTCCGGCCCCGGCTCGTGGTGGACCCGGAGGAGGCGACGGGGACGGTGGTCTGCCTCGTCGACACGGGTGCGGCGGCCGAGCGGACGTTCCTGACGGACAGCGGGGCGTCCCTGCGGCTGGACCCGGCCGACTGGTCGGACGGACTGCTCGACGGGGTGGCCCGGCTGCATCTGTCGGGCTATCTGCTGTTCACGGAGCCGAGCCGGACGCTCGCCGAGAAGGCGCTCGCGGCGGCACGCGCGCGCGGTGTGCCGGTGAGCCTGGACCCGGCGTCGGCCGGTTTCCTGGTGGAGCTGGGGGTGGACCGTTTCCTGGCGTTCGCGCAGGGGCTGGATCTACTGCTGCCCAGCCGGGACGAGGCGTGTCTGCTGACCGGGCTGCCGGATCCGGTGGACGCGGCGGCCAAGCTGAGCCGGCTCGTGCCGCTGGTGGTGGCCAAGGCGGGTGCGGACGGGGCGCTGGTGGCCCGGTCCGGGACCGTACTGGCCCGGGTCCCGGCTGTGCCGGCGGTGCCCCGGGACACCACGGGGGCGGGTGACGCCTTCACGGGCGCGTTCCTTGCCGCGCTGCTGGCGGGCGCGCCCCCGGAGAAGGCGGCGGAGCGGGGCTGCGGAGCGGGGGCGGAGGCGGTACGACGGGTGGGCGGCAGACCGCCGCATCCGGGGAGCGAGGGCTAGCCTAGGCGCCCGACCCCGGCGCCGTCTCTTCGGCGGGTGCCGGTGGCTCGAGCGGTTCGGTCAGCCGTCGGCCGCGCCTGCTGAAACGGTCCGGCGCCGCCGAGGGCCCCGGCAGCGCCGGCTACCGCTTGCGGCCCCACGCAGAGATCATCGGTGCGGTGGTCAGGTCCATGCTGCCGGACTCCACGTTGGCCAGGTGCTGGTCGATCTCCGCGTCGGTGGCCAGGCCGGCGGCGACGAGCCGGCCACGGATCTGACGGACCGTCGCGGCCTCCAGGGCGGTGCAGGCGGGTGAGGCCACGGGGAAGTACGCGTCGGCCTCGACGTCGTGCAGTCCGGCCTCCCGGAGCAGCCGCGGGAGTTTACGGCCGTAGGACAGGTCGGCTCCGCGGTCGGCGAGCAGCGTGCGGAAGCCGTGGCGCAGGCGGTTGGCGAGCCGCTGCTCGGGGCCGTACTCGTCGGGGCAGGTCCGGGGCTGGAGGGCGGGGTCGGCGTCCTCGATCAGCAGTCGGCCACCGGGGCGCAGGGCCTTGATCATGGACCGCAACGCCCGTTCCCGGTCGGGTACATGGACGAGGACCAGCCGGGCGTGGACGAGGTCGAAGCCCTCCCCCGGCGGCTCCTCGGCGCCCACGTCGTGCACGCGGACCTCCACCGGGGGGCGGGCCACGGTGGTGAGCCGGGAGGTGTCGACGTCGGTGGCGACGACCCGACCGGACGGCCCCACCTTCTCGGCGAGCCAGGACACGACGGAGGTCCCGCCGGCCCCGACTTCCCAGCAGCGCCATCCGGGCCCGATCCCGAGTCCCTCGAGGTGACGAAAGGTCGTGGGGTCGAAGAGCGCGGTGAAGGCGTCGAAGCGCTCGCCCGCCTCTTTTTGCCGGTTGTCCAGGAGGTACCCGTCCGATCGCGTCATACGCCGATCATCGCAGTCACCCGGTCGCCCGGCCCGGTCGCCGCTTCGTCCACAGGCGGGAACCAAGCGGAACTCCCTGTTCCCACAGGTTTGCCCACGCCGTGCCGAGGACTGGCAGACTTGCCGGGCAAGGCGCGAAAGCGTTGCGCGAGGAGATCCACGCGAGGAGATCCAGATGTCGATGGCAGGGAATCTGCGGAAGGTCACGGGGCTCGGCAGGGTCGGCGGCCTGCGCAAGGTGGCGCGGCTGGCCCGGCGCCGGCCGCGCGTGGACCTGAGCCATCCCGCCAGGTCGCCGCTGGGCTCGTCGGTGGTGAACTGCGTGACGTATCAGGACGGGGTGCGCGTGCCGGGGTGCGCCGACCTGGTGGATGCGGTGCGGCTCGTGCGCAAGGCCGGTGAGGGCTTCGTCTGGCTCGGGCTGCACGAGCCGACGGACCGTGAGTTCGCGGGCATCGCCGAGCTGTTCGACCTGCATCCGCTGGCGGTGGAGGACGCGGTCGAGGCACATCAGCGGCCGAAACTGGAGCACTACGGGGACACGCTCTTCGCGGTGTTCAAGACGGTCTGTTATGTGGAGCACGAGCAGCTGACGGCGACCAGCGAGGTGGTGGACACCGGCGAGATCATGGTGTTCGTCGGCAAGGACTTCGTGGTCACGGTGCGGCACGGCCGGCACGGCTCGCTGGGCCCGCTGCGCGAGGAGTTGGAGGCCGACCCGCATCAGCTCGCCAAGGGGCCGGCCGCGGTGCTGCACGCGATCGCCGACCATGTGGTCGACGACTACCTGACCGTCACGGACGCGGTGCAGGCCGACATCGACCAGGTCGAGACGGAGGTGTTCTCGGAGAACGGCGCGCGGTTGGACCCGGGCCGTATCTACCAGATGAAGCGTGAACTGCTGGAGCTGAAGCGGGCGGTGGTGCCGCTGGGCCGCCCGGTGGAGGATCTGGCCACTCGGCCCATACGGGTCGTGGCCCCGGAGATACAGGCCTACTTCCGGGATGTGCTGGACCATCTGATCCGGGTCAAGGAACAGATCGCCGCGTTCGACGAGCTCCTCAACTCCATCCTGCAGGCGCATCTCGCGCAGGTGACCGTGGCGCAGAACGAGGACATGCGGAAGATCACGGCCTGGGCCGCGGTGGTCGCCGTGCCGACGATGGTGTGCGGGGTGTACGGCATGAACTTCGACCACATGCCGGAGCTGCACTGGCGGTTCGGCTATCCGCTGGTCATGGCGGTGATGGCGACCGCGTGTCTGGCGCTGTACCGGGGCTTCCGGCGCAACGGCTGGCTGTGAGCGGCGGGGTCGCGGGGCGCCGTTCCCGGCGGTCGCGCGGGCTCGGCGGTGCGCCGGTCAGGGCGAGAAGGACACGACCTTCTGGGGGACGATCCTGACGATCACACGGACCTCGTCGTCCTTCTCGGCCGGCGGGTCGATGCCGAGGTACTTGTGCGACAGCTCGTACGGGAGGCGCTTGCCCTCGTCCGGCAGGATCTCGGCGACACCCCGGATCTCGGCCGAGCGGTAGGGGTTGGCCAGGTCGAAGACGGAGAGGCTGATACGCGGGTCGCGGAGGAGGTTGCGCACCTTCTGGCGGCGGTCGACGGACGAGAAGAGCACGCTGTCGCCCTCGCGCTTGATCCAGACGACGGAGTTCTGCGGGGCGCCGTCGGGGCCGAGGGTGGCGACGCTGGCGAAGTTCTTGCCGTCCAGCAGAGCGCGGAGGGCGTCATCGAAAGCCACAGGAGTGACTGGTGAGGTCGTCATGAGATCACTCTAGTTATATGCATGCGCATATAAAAGGGGTTTGGCTGGACCGCCGCGCCGGATGTCCAAAGAGGGCAGCCGGATCAGCCGCTCCAGGCGGGGTGGCGCGGGTCGTCGGCGCGGACCAGGACGTCCGCCGTTCGGGCCGGGTCGGTCTCGGCCTCGTAGCGCTCGAAGGCGGGCAGGGTCCAGTGGTCGGCCTCGGGGGTACGGCGACGCAGGGCGCCCGGGGAGAGGAGGAGGTGCACGGTCAGGTCGAAGGGGAACCAGTGGCGCAGCAGGAGGGGGCCGTGGAGCAACAGGATGCCGCCGGGCGGAAGTTGGACGTACGGGCTACGGGTGGCCCGGTCCGTGGCCGGGTCCCACAGGTCGGGCAGGACCCGCCCGTTGCCTCCGGGGTCGAGCGGGCCGAACACCTCACGCCACAGGGCACCCGTGTCGAACCATCCGCTGTAATACGACTCCGCGTCCCGCCGCCCGTGCTCCAGGCGGAGCGAGGCGGGGCGCAGGAAACCCTCGGTGCCGATCACGAACGAGGGGCGGCCGCGCACCCGCAGCGCCTCGCCGACCCGCGCGGCGAGGTCTCCGGGATCGGCGGCGGGGGCACCGTCGAAGCCGACGCGCGGCCAGGCCCCTCCATCGGCCGGCGCCGCACCGGCCAGCCGATCGGCGAGCTGCTCGGCCAGCCGGTCCCAGGTGATCGGTTCGAGTCGCACAGGGCCCATGATGCCGGGTGGCCGGATCGAACGGCGGGGGTGTTCCTGGGGAGACAAGTGGCGGGGGAGGCCGGTGCCAGGGGAAGGCCGCTGGCCGGGGGGCGAAGACGGGGCGTGGTGTGGAAAGCCGCAGAGGGAACGGCAGAAGGAACGGCAGGAGCAGAAGGAGTGGCGGATGGGAGTGGCGTAGAAGGGAGCGGCCCGGAGAGCCGGCGGCAGGGCCCGCACGTGCGGTGCGATGGCAGGCCGGCACGGTCGATGCGACGGCGGGGTCGGCACGGTCGGTCCGATGGCGGGTCAGCACGGTCGGCGGGTCAGCACGGTCGGTCCGATGGCTGGCCGGCGCGGATCCGGGCTAGGGGCGGCGAGGTCGGTCGGGTGAGGGGGCCGGCAGTGCGGAGTGGGTGACGTTCACGCCCGCCGGACGCGGGACGCGCGGCGCCGAGCGGCGGACGCCTGGGACACGGTGGTGCCCGGACGGGGTGGTACGCGGCGGCGGGAGCAGCCGCACGGCGACGGGCGCGGGCCGGACGAAGGAGAGGAGGTGCGAGCGCGGGACCACGGGCGAGGACAACGCAGGGGCAGGCGTGGGAGGCTCGGGCGGTGACGGGGAAAGTACCGCGTATGGCGCTTCCCGCAACTCCCCACTCCCCCGGCCGGCTTGTCGTCGTCCAGCCGTTCAAGCGCAAGCGGTGTGCCCGCTGTCATCGGGGTCCGCTGTCGCTGCTGATGCTGGAGGACGGGGCGCCCCGGTGCCTGGACTGTGCCGACCTCGGCCATCTGGTGTTCCTGCCGCGCGGCGACACGGCGCTGACCCGCAGGGCGCGGGAGGAGAGCACGCTGTCGGCGGTGGTGGTGCGGTTCAACCGGCGCAGGAGCCGCTACGAACGCCAGGGCGTGCTCGTGGAGGAGGCCGCGCTGGCCCGGGCCGAGGCCCGCTGTCTGGCGGACGCGGAGGCACGGCGCCGGCGACGGGCACGGGACGCGCGGCGTAGAGCGGCGGAGGACGAGCGGTTCGTGGCGGCGTTCGCGGCCGAGATCCTCCGGCTGTTCCCCGGTTGTCCGGCCGACCGGGCGCGGGCGATCGCGTCCCACGCGTCGGTGCGGGGCAGTGGCCGCGTCGGACGCAGCGCGGCCGGGCGGGCGCTGACCGAGGGGGCGGTGATCTCGGCGGTCGTGGCGGGCGTCCGGCACGTGGACACGCCGTACGACCAGCTGCTGATGAGAGGGGTGCCGTGGCATGAGGCACGACGCCGGATCGCCCCGGCCGTGGAGAGCGTGCTGCGGGCGTGGCAGGAGACCGGGGAGGAGGCGGGCTGAGGTCAGGGCCGATTACCGGAGCCGGGCTTTCGCTGAGGGGTGACGGGAATGCCGATGCCGGGCAGCGGCCCGGGCGCAACGGAACGGAATGGGGGGCGTGGAGATGATCGACGGGCCGTTCTTCGTGCTGGTCGTGGCGGGGATCCTCGGGACGGGGCTGGTGGCCGGCGTCTTCTGCGGGTTCTCGACCTTCGTGATGCGGGGGCTCGCGGCGCTGCCGCCCGCGCAGGGGGTCGCGGCGATGAACGCGATCAACGTCGCAGCGGTGCGGCCGGCCTTCATGGCCGTGTTCATCGGAGCGGCGACGCTGAGCGCGCTGATAGCGGTGGTGACGTTCGTGGTGTGGCCGGACGAGGGGACGGTGGAACTGCTGCTGGGGAGCGCGCTGTACCTGGTCGGCTCGTTCGGGCTGACGATCGTCGCGAACGTACCTCGCAACGACCGGCTGGCCGGGCTCACCCCGGGTACGTCTGAGGCCGCCGTGTACTGGCCGCGGTACGTACGCGAGTGGACGTTCTGGAACCACGTCCGGACCGCCGCCTCGGCCGCGGCGACCCTGGCCTACATATGGGCCCTCGTCTGATCCGACTCCGTCTGACCTGTCGCCGGCCCAGCCAGACCCATCGCGGAACCGGCCTGATCCGGTTGCTGAGGCCTGCGGGTGGGATCGACGTGGGATCGACTTACCCGGGCAGTCCCTCCTGGCCGGGTACGGAGGAGCCCCGGGAGAAAGCGCTGTCCGCCGCCCTGCGTCGCCGCCGGTGCGGACGTATCGTGGCCGAAAGAGTGCCGCCCGATGACGAACGGCCCTTCGTACACCCGGTGCCTCCGGTGCCCGTACGCGAGGAAGACGCCCATGGCCGATCCCAAGGGGTTCATGACCACGCCGCGCCAGGAGTGGCCGCGGCGGCCCGTCGAGCAGCGGGTGCGGGACTGGGACGAGGTCTACGTCCCGGGCGCGCTGCTGCCCATCATCAGCAAGCAGGCCGACCGCTGCATGGACTGCGGCATCCCGTTCTGCCACCAGGCCTGCCCGCTGGGCAATCTCATCCCCGAGTGGAACGACCTGGTCTCGCGGGAGGACTGGCGGTCCGCGAGCGACCGGCTGCACGCGACCAACAACTTCCCGGAGTTCACCGGGCGGCTGTGTCCGGCGCCGTGCGAGGCGGGGTGTGTGCTGGCGATCAACCAGCCGGCCGTCACCATAAAGAACGTCGAGTGCGCGATCGCCGACCGGGCGTGGGAGGAGGGTTTCACCCCGCCCCGTCCGCCCGAGCGGCTGACCGGGAAGACGGTCGCCGTGATCGGCTCCGGGCCCACCGGGCTGGCCGCCGCGCAGCAGCTGACCCGGGCCGGGCACACGGTCGCGGTGTACGAGAAGGACGACCGGATCGGCGGGCTGATGCGGTACGGCATCCCCGAGTTCAAGATGGAGAAGCGCCATCTGGAGCGACGGATCGAGCAGATGCTCGCCGAGGGGACGAAGTTCCGCACCTCGACGGCGGTCGGCCGGGACGTTCCGGCGGCCGAGCTGCGGACCCGGTACGACGCGGTGGTGATCGCCACAGGAGCGACGGCGTGGCGGGAACTTCCGGTGCCGGGCCGCTCGTTGAACGGGATACACCAGGCGATGGAGTATCTGCCGCTCGCCAACCGGGTGTGTGAAGGGGATCTGGAGGTCTCGCCTCTGTCGGCCGCCGGCAAGCACGTCGTGATCATCGGTGGCGGGGACACCGGGGCGGACTGTCTGGGCACCGCGGTGCGCGAGGGGGCCGCGTCCGTGACCCAGCTGGACATCTACGCACAGCCGGGTGCCGAGCGCGACGAGGACACCGAGCCGTGGCCGACGTACCCGAAGATCTACCGGCTGTCGGCCGCGCACGAGGAGGCGCGGGACCTGCGTACGGCGCCGGCGGCGGACGCGGACGCGCGGCTGTTCGCGGCGTCCACGCTCCGCTTCACGGGAGACGAGAGGGGGAATGTGCGGTCACTGCATCTGGTGGAGGTCGACGAGCGGCGGCTTCCGGTGCCGGACACCGATCGGACGCTCCCCGCCGACCTGGTGCTGCTCGCCCTCGGGTTCTCCGGGCCCGACCAGGAGGACGGGCTGATAGAGCAGTTGGGGCTGGCGCTGCAGCCGCGTGGCACGATCGCCCGGGACGACGGCTTCGCGACCAACGTCCCCGGGGTGTTCGCCGCGGGGGACGCGGCGCGCGGGCAGTCGCTCATCGTGTGGGCGATAGCGGAGGGGCGGGCGGTCGCGGCGGCCGTCGACCTCTATCTGACCGGGAGTTCCCGGCTCCCGGCACCGATCAGGCCGACGGACCGGCCGATGGTGGTCTGAGCGGCGGCATCACCGGCTCCCTCCCGTGGGCTCCGGCTCCGCATCGGGCGCGGAGTCAGCCGGTGCGCTCGTCCGTGCCGGCGACCTTGCCGGTGGCCAGGGCGACGCGGTTCCACGTGTTGATCGTGAGGATCAGCGAGAGGACGTGGGCCAGTTCCCGGTCGTCGAAGTGGGCGGCGGCCTCGGCGTAGACGGCGTCGGGGACACCGCCGTCGGCGACCAGGGTCACCGCCTCCGTCAGGGCGAGGGCGGCCTGTTCCTTCGGGGTGAAGAAGTGCCGCGCCTCGCGCCAGACGGCGACCATGTGGAGCCGGTCCTCGTTCTCGCCGGCCTTGCGGGCGTCGTTGGTGTGCATGTGCAGGCAGTAGGCGCAGTGGTTGAGATGGGAGGCGCGGATCTGGATCAGTTCGACCAGGGCCGGGTCCAGGCCCTCGCGGGCGGCGGCGTCGAAGCCGACGATCGCGCGGAAGACCTTCGGCGCGGCCTTCGCGAAGTCCAGGCGGGTGCGGGCGGCCTCGGCCGCGGCGATCCCGGTGGTGAGGTCGGCGGGAGCGGTGGCGGTGATCGTGTTCGTCGTCATGCGCTCCACCGTAGGGGCCGGAAAGACCGGCTGTAGGGTGCATTTCCATGACGGAATCGTGGGTCAATTCCGCCGAGCGGATCGGTGCGGACCTGCATCTGGAGCTGTCCGGTCCGGGGAGCCGGCGGGCGGCGCTGACCAGGGCGCTGCGGGAGGCCGTGCGCAGCGGCCGGCTGGCGCCGGGCACCCGGCTGCCGCCGTACCGGTCGCTCGCCGCGGACCTGGGCGTGGCCCGCAACACGGTGGCCGATGCGTACGCGGAGCTGGTCGCGGAGGGCTGGCTGACCGCCCGGCAGGGTTCCGGGACCCGGGTCGCGGAGCGGGCGGAGCCGCTGCGCCACGCCGTACGCACGCCGGTGAAGGCACCCTCACGCGCGCGCGGGCCACGGCACAACCTGCGGCAGGGCACGCCGGACGTGTCGGCCTTCCCGCGCGCGGCCTGGGCGGCCTCGTACCGCCGGGCGTTGCAGGCGGCGCCGAGCGAGGCGTTCGGGCCGGGCGATCCCGCCGGGCGCCGCGAGCTGCGGGAGACGCTGACGGAGTACCTGGCACGTGCGCGGGGGGTGCGGACCGAGCCGGACCGGATCGTGATCTGCTCGGGTTTCGCCCACGCGCTGCGGCTCCTCTTCGGCCGGGGCGCCCAGGACGGGCCGGCCGCGGGCGGGGTGCTGCGCGGTCCGCTGGGCGTGGAGGCATACGGTCTCGGCTTCCACCGGGAACTGCTCGCCGCGGCCGGCGTGCGCACCGTACCGCTGCCGCTGGACGAGCACGGGGCGCGGGTGGACGCGCTCGGGCGCGAACGGGCCGTGCTGCTGACGCCCGCGCACCAGTTCCCGACCGGCGGCCCACTGCACCCGGAGCGCCGGGCCGCGGTGATCGACTGGGCCCGCGCGCGGGGAGCGGTGGTGCTGGAGGACGACTACGACGGGGAGTTCCGGTACGACCGCCGGCCCGTCGGCGCGCTCCAGGGGCTCGATCCGGAGCGGGTGATCCACATCGGGTCGGTCAGCAAGAGTCTGTCACCGGCGCTGCGACTGGGCTGGATGGTGCTGCCGCAGCGGTATGTGGAGCCGGTGCTGGCGGCGAAGGGCGAGCGGGAGGGCTGGGCGAGTGTGCTGGACCAGCTCGCGCTCGCGGACTTCGTCGCCTGCGGGTCGTACGACCGTCATGTGCGGCGGATGCGGCAGCGGTACCGGCGCCGCCGTGACCGGCTCGTCGCCGCGCTCGCCGCGCAGGCGCCGCACATCGAGGTGACGGGCATCGCGGCCGGGCTGCACGCGGTGCTGCGGTTGCCGCCGGGCACGGAGCGGTCGGCGGTGAAGGCCGCCGCGTGGCAGGGCATCGCCCTCGACGGGCTCGCCGGGTTCCGGCATCCGCGGAGTCCGACGGCGGCCGGCGACGGCTTGGTGGTGGGGTACGCGACCCCGGCCGAACACGCCTACGGGGCGGCGCTGGAGGCGCTGTGCGAGGTGCTGCCGCCGAAGTGACGGGCGGGGGGGGATCGGGCGGGGGCCGGTACCGGCGACCAACTCGGGTGTGGCGACCGGACGTCGCGTCAGGATCAACAGAGGTTGCGGTCAGGACAGCAGGAAGTCGGCCTCCCCCGCCTTGGCGCCCTCTATGAACGCGGTCATCTCGTCCATGGTGTAGATCAGCGCCGGCCCGTCCGGGTCGGTCGACTGGCGTACGGCGATCCGGCCGTCGGCCAGCTTCATCGCTTCCAGGCAGTTCCCGCCGTTCCCGCCGCTCCAGGGCTTGTGCCACCCCTCGCTGCCCAACTCCCGCGCGGGCATGCCGTTGTAGACGCGTCCGCGCGGCTTGATGCGATCCATTCACAGCTCCTTGCGGAGATCCCGGAGGATCTCCTTCGTGCGTTGTGCCGTAGCGGCCTGGGCCGCCATGCGGTCCATGACCTCCAGGTGGGTCGCCACCTCGGTGCGCGCGTCGAGGTAGACGGCGCCGGTCAGGTACTCGCTGTAGACCATGTCCGGCAGTTCTGACATGGCAAATCGGAACAGCACGAAGGGCCCGTACGTCCCCGGGTGCGGCCCGTTGGCGAAGGGGGCGACCTGGAGCGTCACATGGGGCAGCTTCGTGGCCTCAAGCAACTTGTCGATCTGTGCGCGCATCACCTCCGGGCCGCCGACCGGGCGGCGCAGGGCGGTCTCGTCCATCACCGCCCAGAAGCGCGGGGCGTCGGGACGGGCGAGCAGTTCCTGCCGTTGCATACGCAACGCGACATGCCGCTCGATGTCGTCGGGGCTCGTCTGGCCGACGGCGCCGGACTTCAGCACGGCGCGCGCGTAGTCCTCGGTCTGCAGCAGGCCGGGAACGAAGTGCGGCTCGTAGGAACGGATGAGGGCGGCCGCGCCCTCCAGGCTGACGTACATCGAGAACCAGCCCGGCAGGATGTCGTGGAACCGCTGCCACCAGCCGGGCCTGTTCGCCTCCTCGGCCAGCTGGACGAAGACCTCGGCCTCGTCGTCGGGGACGCCGTAGGCCTTCAGCAGCAGTTGCAGGTACGGGATTTTGAGGGCCACCTCGGCCATCTCCATGCGGCGGATGGTGGCGGGGGCGACCCGGAGGACGCGGGCGGCCTCCTCACGCTTCAGTCCGGCACGTTCCCGCAGGTCCAGCAGGCGCCGGCCGAGGACCACCTGGCCCACCGTCGGCGCGGACCGCGGTTCGCTCACGCTCCCACCTCCACCGAAAGCCTCACATCGAAGCGTTGTGCCGAAGCCCGCCGCCCAAGCCCCTGGCCGGAGCTCCTTGTCCGAAAGTTTCCCGACAGCCCTGCGGCGCCATTCGAAGATTCATTCGAAGACCGGCCCGGTCTCCGACGACTCCAATTGGCGCCGCGCGACGTGCTGTTGCGAGCAGTGTGCCACGGCCTCTCACGGAGTCACACAGCACTCTGCAATTTTCAGAGTGACTCTTGCCAAGTGTCCGCGGCGGGGAGATAGTGGCAGGCGTGATTCCGTCCGCGCCCTTAGGAACAGACGCGGCCGCAGGCCCTTCCGGTCTCGCTGCCGCGGCGGCAGCAACCCCCCAGGGGGGCGCTGCCGAGCGCAGGTTCCGTTTCGAGCTGGCCGCACATCCGGGTTCCGCCGCGCAGGCGAGACGCCTGACGCATGCCCGGCTGTCCGGCTGGGCGGTCTGCACGGACACCTGCGACAACGCGGCCCTGGTCATATCCGAGCTGGTCACCAACGCGATCGTGCACACCGCGAGCAGCCGGGTCGTGTGCGAGCTGCACGACCACGACGACATGGTGCGCATAGCCGTACACGACGAGGGCTGTGCTCCTGGCGAACCCCATCCGTCCCCACAGCGGCCCGACGAGGAGCACGGGAGGGGGTTGCTTCTCGTGGACGCGCTGTGCCGGGCCTGGGGTGCCCAGGAGCACGGCCCCGGCCTGCTGGTGTGGGCCGAGCTGCCCCGGCAGACCGACGCCGCCGAGGACACCGCAGAGCCGCGGTGCGACCTGGGCTGGGGCGCCCGCCCCAAGCCGAGCCGCCCGGACGAATCCGACGAGGACCGCCCGGCCGAGGCGAGCGGGGAAGCACCGCAGGAGCGGGAGCGGGCGGAACCGGGGCAGCACGGGGGCGGGGAGGCCGGTCAGCAAAGGCACGGGGAGGCCGGGCAGCACGGGCACGGGGAGGCCGGGCAGCACGGGCACGGGGAGGCCGAGTACCACCGGCATGTTCCCGCCGGTCAGCCGCCGCGCCGGCCGCCCGAGCAGCACCGGCACATCAGGCATCCGGACCAGCACCGGAACGCCGCACACCGCGACCAGCACCCGTACCGCGCCCCCGAGCAGCGCCTTGCCGGGGAGGGCCCGTGACCGGGGCCGGCCGGCTCGGTGGAGCCGGTGGAGCGGGTGGGACTCGGAGGACCGGTACCGGGCAGGAGCACGCCCTCGGACTGAACACGCTCGTCCGGCTGCAGCGTCGCCGGCCGGCCCCGGAGCCGGACCGCCGGCTGTCGATACCGGACGGCATGACGGCCCCGCTCGGCTGCGACGCCGTGGCCGTGCCCGATCGCCTCGGTCCGCTCGTCGTACCCCGGCTGCCGCGCGTGGGCTGCGTGTACACCGACGGCTCGCACTGGTGGTGGATCGTTCCGTCGGACTCCGACTACGCCCTGCCCTGGCCGTCCCCGGCCCGCTACGCGGCCGGCGCCCTGGTCAACGGCACCGCCCGGCTGATCCACCGCCCGGAAGGCACGGTTCCGTACACCCCGCCGATCCCGCTGTACCTGGCCCTGTGCCGGGTGACGGGTACGGCTCCGGACTGGTCGCGGGCCGTCTCGGCGTAACCGCCCCGCTCACCGCCACCGGGCCTCCCCCGCCGATCGCGCCTCCCACGAGCCGGAGCCGTCGCGCACCACACACACCGGAGCCGTCGCGTACCCGACAACCCGGAGCCGTCGCACATCCCACCACCCGGAGCCGTCGCGCACCACACACACCGGAGCCGTCGCACACCCGACAACCCGGAGCCGTCGCACACCCCACAACCCGTAGCCGTCGCACATCTCACAACCGACAGCTGTCGCCCGTGCTCCTTCCGCGCCCCTCATACGTCCCCTCGCGCCCTGCCGGGCAGCGGCTGCGGCGGCGATAGTGGCCGTTCCGTCGGGGTCCGGGAGGTCATGGTGGGGAAGAGACAGGAGGCCGCCGAACCCGTGGTGTCGGCGTCGGAGAGGCTGCTGTTCGGCGGGCCGCTGCGGTACGACATGGGCTGGAACCAGCACGCGGACGCTTTCCTGACGCTGAGCTTCCGGGCGATGACGACCCGGCTGCCCGGCATGCTGGCGTCCAGTCTCCGGCTGGCCCGGCAGGCCGACGCACGGGCCGCCCGGGTGCTGCTGGCCGCCGAGGTGGGCCGTGGCGTGGCCCAGGCGGTGAGCCTGCTGGCCGTGAACACCGCGCTCGGCAAGCTGCTCAGCGGCCCCGACATCGCCCAGCGGCTGCGTTCGGCCGCTCCGGCCCTCGCCGTGCTGGCCGTCGTGATGCTGGTCGCGGCGCTGCTGCGGGCCGCCTCCACCTACGCCACCGGACGGCTGGAGCCCAAGGTGGAGCGGGTGGCGACCGAGCTGTACCTGGAGCGGGCGGCCAACGTCGAGCTGGCCGCGATCGAGGACCACGCCTTCCACAAACTGCTGGACACGGCCCAGTACGGCGCCCGGTCGGCCCGGCACATGATCGGCTACAGCGCCCGGGTGATCAACGCGATGATCTCGCTGGTGGCCGCGGCGAGCGTGCTCACCGTGCTGCATCCGGCGCTGATGCCCCTGCTGGTCACCATGACCCTCCCCAGCGCCTGGAGCGCGCTGACCAACGCCCGGCGCCGCTACGAGTCCTTCCACACCTGGGTGCAGCACGCGCGGGCCGGCCAGCTGATCAGCAGCCTGCTCACCGAGCCGGCCGCCGCGCCCGAGATCCGGGTGCACGGGGTGGGTCCGTTCCTGCTGCGCCACTTCCGGTCCATGTCGGAGACCGCGGAGGCGGAGCAGGCCCGGCTGGCCCGGCTGGCCGCGCGGACCGGACTGATCGCGGCGGCCTGGACGGGCCTGGCGACCCTAGCGACGTACGCGACACTGGGCGCGCTGCTGCTGGCCGGCGCGATGGCCCTGTCGGTGGCGGGTACGGCGGTGATCGCGATCCGTACGGGTGCGGCGAACCTGGACACGCTGGTGCTGGAGATCAACCAGCTGCACGAGGAGGCCCTGTTCGTGGGCGATCTGCAGCGGATGTACGCCGCGGCGGCCGAGCGGGCCATCCCGGTGGGCGGGGAGCCGCTGCCGGACCACCCGAAGGAGATCCGCTTCGAGAACGTCACCTTCAGCTACCCGCATGACGAGTACCCGGCCGACGAGCGGCCGGCCGGCCGGCACCCGACCCACCAATCCCCCACCGACCAGTCCCCGACCCGTCAATCCCCCACCGCCCAGCACCCGACCGACCAACACCCCATCGACCAGCACCCCACCGACCAGCACCCGGGCGGCAGCCCACCCCGCCCCGCCCTCGACAACGTCACCCTCTCCCTCCCCCTCGGCCGGATCATCGCGCTCGTCGGCGAGAACGGCTCGGGCAAGACCACCCTGGTCAAGCTGCTCGCGGGGCTGTACACGCCGGACCGGGGCCGGATCCTGTGGGACGGGGTCGACGCCGCGCGCGCGGACCGGCGGCTGCTCGCGGAGCGCATCGCGATGGTGGCCCAGGACTTCAAGCGGTGGCCGTTCACCGCGCGGGTGAACGTGGCCGTCGGCCGCTCCGCCGCACCGATGACCGAGGAGCGGCTGGCCGCGTCGATCGCCGAGGCGGGGGCCGAGGAGGTGGTCGCGGATCTGCCGCGCGGCCTGGACACGCTGCTGGCCCGGAACTTCAGCGGCGGGCACGAGCTGTCCGGCGGCCAGTGGCAGCGGCTCGGCATCGCCCGGGCGGCCTACCGGCGCGGGAGCATCCTGATCGTGGACGAACCGACGGCGGCGCTGGACGCGCGGGCCGAGCTGGAGGTGTTCGAGAAGATCCGGGCGCTGGCGGGCGGCGGGCAGACGGTCGTGCTCATCACCCACCGGCTGGCCTCGGTCCGGCACGCCGATCTGGTGCACGTGCTGGAGCACGGAAAGCTGGTGGAGTCCGGCACTCCGGAGGAACTGCTGGCCAGGGGCGGCGTCTACGCCGACCTGTACACGCTCCAGGCGCAGCAGTTCACCACGCGGGTGCCGGCCCCGAGACCGGCCTGACCCCGCGGACCGGCCTCGGCGCAGCGAACCGGCTCACTCGACGGACTCGCCGCCGCGGACGATCACCAGGAACGTGTCCGTCGCGAGGTCCATGACGACCTCCGCGGGCAGGCCTTCCAGACGCCGCGCGTGCGCGAACTCCTCCGCGGGCCAGGATCCGCGCGGACCTCCGGCGGAAAAGCGTTCGAGCACCGTTCGCCCGTTCACCATCTCGCACCTCCAGAAAGCGTCGTTCGTAGAGGAGTTAACGCTCTGGAGAGGGGAAAGGCCTCGCTCGGTGACGCGACTGAGACATTGCCGACACCAGGTCGGCGCGGACGGTGAGGGTCCGTTCACCTTGTGACACGAACCGCACCCTCCGTATCACTGACGGCACCGCACGTGTCAGGAGTCGTACTCGTCGTGCAGGCGGAGCCGGTCGCTGCCCGCGGGGCTGGGGCCGAGCGCGGTCAGGTCGAGCAGGGCCGAGGTGGTGCCCAGCCGGTCCAGCCCATCGTCGTACACCGAGTAGGTGTGGAAGACCCGGTCGTGGTCGCGCAGGAAGCAGCTGAGGCCCGGGCGCTCGACCAGGTCGCCGCCCGAGTCGACGGTGGCCTCGAAGTCGTGGTTGAAGTCGCTGTGCGCCGAGGAGTACCAGGGCACCGCCCAGCCCATGCGCGCCTTGAACGGCAGGATCCGGGTGAACGGCGCCCGGGAGACGGCCGCGAAGGAGGTGTTCCGGGCGCGCAGATGGGAGAGGTGGCCGATCTGGTCGAGGAAGGCCGCACAGCACGGGCAGCCGGTCTCCCACTCCGGGGCGAACATGAAGTGGTGGACGACGAGCTGGGTCCGCCCCTCGAACAGGTCGAGCAGGGTGGCCTTGCCGTCGCCGCCCTCGAAGACGTACTCCGGGTCGACCTCGACCATGGGCAGCCGCCGGCGCTCGGCACCCAGGACCTCCCGCGCTCTTCTGACCGCCTCCTCCTTGCGCAGCAACTCCTCGCGCGCCGCGCGCCACTGCTCGCGCGAGACGATCTCCGGAAGCGACATGGGTCCTCCTGTCCGACGGTCGGTTCGGGGTGATGACCGTCGGCGTGCGCGGAACTCATCGCAGGGCGTGGAGATTTTTTCCTGGCCGCTCAAAGCGAGGCCGTCAGCGGGAGCTCAGGTGTCGTACTCCTGGACACGCCGCCCGTGGTCGCGCGCGGTCAGCGCGGGCAGCCGGGCCGTCAGTTCCCGTACGACCGCGGGCACGTCGAGGGTGAGGAGTCGGCGGTCCCGCATCAGCACGCGGCCGTCCACGACGGTGGTGCGGACGTCGGCGGCGCGGGCGCTGTGCACGAGGGTGGCGGCGAGGTCGTGGACCGGCTGGGTGTGCGGGCCGGTGAGGTCGACCAGGACGATGTCGGCGCACCGGCCGGGCGCGAGGGTGCCGATCCGGTCCCCGAGGCCGACCGCGCGGGCGCTCTGCCGGGTGGCGTGGTGCAGGGACTGGCGGGACGTCAGCCAGCGCGGGTCGCCCTCGGTGGACTTCTGGATCAGGGACGTCAGCGCCATCGCCTCCCATACGTCGAGGGAGTTGTTGGAGGCGGCGCCGTCCGTGGCGAGGCCGACCGGGACGCCGGCGGCGCGCAGGGCCCGTACCGGAGTGGTCGTCGGCCAGGCGAACTTGAGGTAGCCGCGGGGCGCGGTGGCCACGGCCGTACGGCCGCCCGTGCGCGCCAGCAACGGCAGGTCCCGCTCCACGATGCCGGTGCCGTGGGCGATGAGCAGGTCGGTGTCGAGGAGTCCGGTGCGGTCCAGGACCTCGATGGGGGTGCGGCCGTACCGGGCGAGGCTGGTGTCGGTCTGGTCGCGGTTCTCGGCAGCGTGGATGTGGACGGGCAGGCCGTGCGCGCGGGCGAGTTCGGCGGTGACGGTGAGGTCGGCGTCGGTGACGGTGTAGGGGGCGTGCGGGGCGAGGGCGGTGGTGATGCGGCCGTCGGCGGCGCCGCGCCGGCGGAGCGCGAACTCCAGTGCCGCCTCCCGCGCTCCGGGGCCCTGGCTGGAGAAGTAGGTTTCGCCGAGGTGGGCGCGCAGTCCGCACTCGGTGACGACGTCGGCGACCGTGTCCATGTGGAAGTAGTGGTCGGCGAAGCAGGTCACCCCGCCCCGGATCATCTCGGCGCAGGCGAGCCGCGCCCCCAGCTCCACGTCCCGCTCGGTGAGATTGCTCTCGACGGGCCAGACGACGTCGTTGAACCACTCCTCGGTCGGCAGGTCCTCGGCGAGCCCGCGCAGTGCCGTCATCGGCGCGTGCGTATGGCAGTTGATCAGCCCGGGCAGCGCCACCTGGCCGCGTGCCTCGATCCGCGTCACGGCCGGTACGTCCCGGGCGGCGGCGGCCGTCGTCACCGCGTCGATCACCCGGTCACGGACGACGATCGCGGCGTCCTCGCGGAACCCGATCCGTTCCCCCTCCTCGGGGTCGTCGTGCTCTTCGTGCACGAGGACCGTGCAGCCGGTGACGACCAGGTCGGCGGGAGAGGCGCTCAGGGGTCCGACGGCACTCATGAGCCCAACGTACGGCCCCCTCGCACCGTGAGGTGAGCCGAACCGCGCATCCGGTCCCGCGGCGCCCCCGCCGGCCGCGGCCGTCTTCCCGGCCCTGCTGCGGCCGGCGCGGTGGGACGATTCGCGCGGAACGACGCGACACGCCCGGTTCGGACCACGCCCCGGTGTGGATGAGCGGGTCGCCCGGCCACCGGGGGGGGGCGCGGCTAAGCGGCGGCGGGCAGCGGCACCCGCATCCCCCGCTGCTCCAGTTCCCCCAGCGCCTCGCGCAGTTGGGCGAGGTGCCGCGGGGTGAGCCGGCCGGTGTCGTCGAGGTGCACGGCGCAGGCCGTGGTGGTGTCCACGAGCCGTTCCAGCACCTCGGCGACGGCGTCCGTGCCCGCCGTGTGCCGGGCGAGGGCGGGCAGTTCGGCGGCGGAGAGCGCGATGGCGGTGCGGGCCTCGGCCAGGGCGCGATAGGCCTCGCGGCGCAGTGCCCACCGCTCGGCGCGGTCACCGGACTCGCCGAGGACGTGCAGGAGATAGGCGTGCGCGGCGCCGCCGGCCGCCGTGAGCCGGGCCCGGACCCCGCCGCCCCGCTCCCCCGGCATCGGCAGATGCCCCACGACCAGGACGAGCGCGCAGGCCAGCAGGGTCTCGCCGATCCGGCTGACCGAGGCCTGCGGCTCCCCGCCGGCCATGACCAGGGCGAGGACGAGGACGGTGACGACGGCGGTGAGCGCGGCGAAGTGCCGGGTGGCGACCGGTATGACGGCGCCGCACACCGCCACCAGCGCGATCAGGCCCGCCGGGCGGGGCAGCAGCGCGGCGAAGCCGGCGAAGACCAGGGCGCCGAGCACGGTCCCGGCGGCCCGGCACAGTACGCGCGAGGCGAGCGGGCCGAGGTCGGGCTTGACGAGGAAGACGGCGGTGGCGGGCAGCCAGTACCAGTGCGTGTGCGGCCCGTACCAGCGGGTCTGGTGCAGGGCCTGGGCGATGGCGGCGCTGGCGCCGAAGCAGAGGGCGACGCGCAGCCCGTACTCGCGCCCGCCGGCGCCGAGCGCGGCCCGCAGCGCGTGCCGGACGTCCCGGCGCCGGCCGAGCAGTCCGCGCTGGGCGCCCTCACCGCCGTCGAAGGCCTCGGCGGCGCGCAGCAGGGCGTCGTCCAGGGCTCGCAGGGCGGGGACCATCGGGGTGGCGCCGCGGGAGCGCAGCCGGGCGTGCGGGAGGTGCGGCGCGGGCAGCGGGCCGGTGCCGGTGTCGCCGCGCACGGCGGCGGCGAGCCGCCGGGGCCCCTCCGCCGCCCGCGCCGGCACGGGCTCCCCGGCCCAGTACAGGGCGGTGGCGGCCTCGGCGAGGGGCAGGGCCGCCGCGAACCGGGCGTGCAGCCGGCGCTCGGCGGCCGAGCCGGCGTGACGGCGCAGCCGGGGCCCGGCGAGGGCGTCCTGGGCGTGGTCGAGCGCGGCGGTGAGCGCGGCCCGCCGGGCGGTGGCGTGCTCCCCGCCCACGGCGGCGACGAGCGCGCCGATCGCGTCGTAGACGTCGGCGACCGCCTGCCGCTCCCCGTCGAACCGGAAGTCCCCGGCGAGTGAGCCCGGGGTGGGCAGGGCGAGCCGCAGCACCAGCAGCCAGCCGGCACCGGCCAGGAAGGCCACGGCCCGCTGCCAGCCGCTCTCGGCGGCGGGCATGCCGGCGCCGATGGCCGCGGCGACGAGCAGCTGGGTACCGGCGGCGGAGGCGACGGGCCCGACCGCGCTGATGCCGCCGGCGACCAGTCCCAGCGCGGTGAGCGCCAGCGTCAGCGGTACGGCGGCCAGTCCCTGCCCGGCGTACGTCCCCACGAGCACCCCCAGCGCCCCGGCCGCCGCGGGCACCCCGAGCCGCTTCACGGAGGCCCGCCGGCTGCCGGGCCGGTCGTTGATCCCGGCGAGCATCGCGCCGATGGCGGCGAGCACCCCGGAGGCGGTCTGCCCGCCGAGCATCCCGGCCAGCAGCAACGGCCCGGCGGCCAGCGCACCCCGGCACACCGCACTCCAGGGAACGGGACCGCGCTGAGCACGGAAGGCATGGGCGAGCCAGAGGGGTACGGCGGGCCGGGACACAGGGCTCCTGTTCATACGAGGGCGGGGTGGGCCTTCGGACGACGGTGGCCGGTGGATGTGCTTCCACGGTAGATCGCGTTCCCCCGGCAAACGGGACGATCACGTTTCGCCCGTGTGAAAGCTGCCGGAACGGCCGTTTTCTTTATGAACGCAACGCGCTGGTGATGATCTCCTCGGCTTCGGTCACGGCGGCGGTGAGGGCCTCGGGCTCGGGCCGCAGGGCGCCCACGACCGCGTCGATCCCGCGCAGCCCGGCCCGCTCCAGCAGTCGTTTCTCGTTCGTCACCCATGCGCCGCGGGCCGCGAGGACGGCGTGGGCGGACTGGGTGGCGGCTGTGGCGAGGGCTCCGGCGGTTTCGGTGAGGCGGGCGTGCGGGGCGTGGTGGGCCTTGGCGTAGGAGAGGGTGGCGCGGGCGGTGCCGGACCAGCGGTCGAAGGCGGTGCGGCGGAGTTCTCGCGGGTAGGCGGCCGGGCGCGGGAGGTCGCCGCGCAGGACCTGGTTCAGCGCCAGTTCGGCCACGATCAGGTAGGTGGGGATGCCGGCCAGGTGGAACAGCAGCGGCTCCACCCGGAAGCGGCCCTCCTCCGCCTCGGCCAGCTCGTGCTCGACGACGTCCAGGTCCCGGTAGTGCACGTCGACCCGGCGGCCGTCGATCGTCAGCCAGGCTCCGCCGTTGAAGACACCGCCGCCCCAGCCGCCGATGTCGGAGACCTCGCCCGGCCAGCCGAGGGCGCGCAGGCCGGCCGGGTCGAAGGGGCCGCGGTAGTAGACGGCCAGGTCCCAGTCGCTGTCCGGGCGGTGGGTGCCCTCGGCGCGGGAACCGCCGAGGGCCACGGCCCGGACGGTGGGCAGGGCGGCCAGGCGGTCGGCGGTGGCGGCGAGGAAGTCGGCGTCCGAAGACTGGGTGCCGGAAGACTGGGTGCCGGAAGACTGGGTGTCGGAAGACTGGGTGTCGGAAGACTCAGGCATGCGCTCAGCCTGGCGCGGCCACCCCGAAGTCCGCTCCTGAAATTCCGGCGAGCCCCTCCGTGATCCGCAGCAACGGCTCGCGCAGGGCCGCGAGTCCGCGTCGCATCTCCTCGGCCTCCGGCCAGGCCAGCTCGTGGTCGAGGGGCGGGACGTCGGCCGGGCGGCGCGCCTCGTACGCGGCGAGCCGGGGATGCCAGGTGGTGGTGAAGGGCCGGAGGGCGTCGTTGATCAGGGCGTAGGCGAGGCTCTCCACGGTGACGGAGCCCGCGGGCGCGCCCTGTTCCAGGCGGATGCTGTAGGTGTGCGGCGTGGCGCGGGTGAAGTCGATGAGCGCCTTCAGCGACGACAGCGCCTCGCGCAGGCTGCCGGTGCCCGGGGCCAGTTCCTGTACGCCGATCCGGGTGACCAGCTCGACCTGGAGATCGAAGGCCGCCATCCGCTCCCGCCGACGGCGAGCGCTGGTACCTCCATCCGGTCACCCTGCACGCCTGGCACCTCGTCGGCGGCGACGCGGCGCTGGCCGAGGCGGCCGGCGGGCACCCGCTCGCCCTGTCCCTGCTCGGCCGCGCGCTCCGGGCCGGACACCGCGCCCCCGACCTGTACGACCGGCTGCACGCCCGGGGCGGCTCCCTGCTGGACACCCTCGCCGGGGACGACGTCACGGCAGCCGTCGTCCATGACGTGGACACCGCGGACGCGGCCGACGTACTGCGCTGCGCGGCCGCCCCGCACCCGCTGCCGGTGACCGCCGACGACGTGGCCCGGGTGCTGGCCGCCGTCGACCGGGTGCCGCCGGTCGTGGCGGGACGCAGGGCGGGCAACGGCATCGCGGAGCTGCGCACGCGCAGACTGCTGACACCGGCGACGGACATCCCGGAACCGGGCACGCGGGGCTCGCTGGCGACGGCCAACGGGCCCGGCGCACGCCGGTTCGCGCGCGTGGACGTCGTCCAGCGGCCCCAGGTCGACGGGGGGTGCCGATGCGGTCGTACGCACGGCTGCGCAGGTGAAGACGGTGTGGCTGAGGGGGTGCGGCGCGGCCATCGCGGCGATGGTCCGCAGGTGCGCCCGCTCCCGGGTGCCGGGGTCCACGGCGTCGGCGGGGTGAGCGACCTGATCGACCTGCCGGCGCCGCGCTCCCCCGGCCTGGGCCGCGGAGTGGGGCCCCGCAGGCCAGAGGGGTCCTGACAGGGCTGACGGTGGTGACGCGGGCGAAGGCGCCTGACCGCGCTCGGTTGCCGGTGGCCGCCTGACGCCCGCCCGGCCCGTTAATTCAGGTGCGCGGGGGCCGAGGAGGTCCGATGATCGGCAGGCCCGCCCGCCGACCCTTCCAGGAGCCGCCCTCATGATCCGGCGTGTCACCGCCCCCGCTCTCTTCCCTCCGCCGACCTACTCCCACGCCTCCGTCGTCGAGGCCGGCACGAAGCTCGCGTTCCTCGCCGGGGCGGTGCCGCTCGACGAGCACGGGACGCTCGTCGGCCCCGGCGACCCCGTGCGGCAGGCCGAGCGGGTGGTCGCCAATCTCCAGGAGCAACTGCGGGTGGTCGGCAGCGACTTGGCGCACGTGGTGGCGACGGACGTGTACGTCGTGAGCAGCGAGCCCTCGGTGCTCTCCGCGGTGTGGGAAGTCGTGGAGGCCTCGGGGCTGAGCGCGGGTCCGCACTCCTCCACGCTGCTCGGCGTGGCGTGTCTCGGATACACCGGTCAGCTGGTGGAGATCACAGCCACCGCCGTGGTGCCGGAGCGGACGGGTGGGGACCGATGACGGAAACAGCCGTACTCCGCCGTGCCGGGGCGGCGGACGCCCTCGCCGTCGCCGACGTCTATCTGCGCTCCTTCACCGCCGCGCTGCCGACGGTCGTCCGGCCGCACACCGACGACGAGGTCCGGGCGTACTTCCGGGAGGTCGTGGTGCCGTACCAGGAGGCCTGGGTGGCGGAGGCGCCCGGGGCCGGGGTGGTCGGGCTGATGGTCCTGGACGGGGAGGAGCTGTCCCAGCTGTACCTGGACCCCGAGTGGCGTGGGCGGAGCATCGGGGACCGGTTCGTCGCGCTCGCGAAGGAGCGCAGCCCCCAGGGCCTCGCCCTGTGGACCTTCCAGGTCAACGAGCCCGCCCACCGCTTCTACGAACGGCACGGCTTCACCGCGGTCGAGTTCACCGACGGCAGCGGCAACGAGGAGCGGGAGCCGGACGTCCGGTACGTCTGGCGCCCATGAGCCGGCCGCAGCCGAGCCGTCGGCGCGGGCTCACGTCGCCGGCCGCCGCCGACGGCCGACGACGACGGCGGCGGCGCAGTCGCGGGCCACGCCCGCGGTCTCCAGGCTGTCCTCCGTCAGGCCGGGGCACCCGCGCCGCGGCACCCGTGCGGATCGGAACCGGCTGACGTGACCGGGCGGAGGCCGACACCGGCGTCGGCGCCGGCTGAGGGATCTCGGCTTCCGGTCTACGGCAGCCCGGCCGCCTCCGCCGCCGTGCGCAGCACCTCGCGGAGCATGTCGGCGGTGAGCCGGCCGGTGAAGGTGTTGCGCTGGCTGACGTGGAAACAGCCGAAGAGGTCCAGGCCGTCGAGGGCGACCCGCGTGCCGTGGGCGAAGGCCGGGCGGGGTCGGGGCACGGTCCAGCCCGCCTCCGCGAACGCGGGCAGCGCGGCCTGCCAGCCGAAGGCACCGAGCACGACCGCGGCCCGCAGTGTCGGCCGGAGCAGCGCCAGTTCCTGGACCAGCCAGGGGCGGCAGGTGTCACGCTCACCCGGGGTGGGCTTGTTGGCCGGCGGCGCACAGTGCACGGGCGCCGTGACCCGCACGCCGTACAGCTCCAGTCCGTCATCGGCGGCGACGGAGGTGGGCTGCGAGGCGAGCCCCACGTCGTACAGCGCCTGATACAGCACGTCTCCCGAACGGTCGCCGGTGAACATACGGCCGGTGCGGTTGCCTCCGTGCGCGGCCGGGGCCAGCCCGATGATCACCAGCCGGGCGTCGGCCGGGCCGAATCCGGGCACCGGCCTGCCCCAGTACGTCCAGTCGGCGAACGCGGCCCGCTTGGTACGGGCCACCTCCTCACGCCACTCGACCAACCGGGGGCAGGCCCGGCAGCCGGCGACACGCCGATCCAGCCGGGCGAGGGCACTGCTGTCGTCCATACGGCCACGGTATGCCCCGGGACCAGTCGACCCCCGTGCCGGAGCGGCTGGTGCGGGTGCCGCGAAAACGCTTCCGGGTCGGCGGGCCCGGGGCGTTAAGGTCGGGGCATGGCTTCCGAGGATGCGGACGAGAACGTGGACCGTGGGACCGGCGAGGGGACCGGCACGCCGGGTGGAACCAGCCCCGCCGCCGACCAGCCGCGCGACCCCGAGATCGCCGCCGCGGTGGCCGCTGCCGAGGCCGCCGGGCCCGCCAACGGCGAGACCGTCCGCATCGACAGCTGGATCTGGGCCGTCCGCCTGATCAAGACCCGCTCCCTCGGCGCCGCCGCCTGCCGGGGCGGGCATGTGCACGTGAACGGCGAGCGGGTGAAGCCCGCCTACTCCGTGCGCATCGGCGACGAGGTACGGCTCCGGCACGAGGGCCGGGAACGCGTCGTGATCGTCAAGCGCCTGATCCGCAAGCGGGTCGGCGCGCCCGTGGCCGTCCAGTGCTACATCGACAACTCCCCTCCGCCCCCGCCGCGCGAGGCCGTCGCCCCCATCGGTCTGCGCGACCGCGGTACCGGCCGCCCCACCAAGCGGGACCGCCGCGAACTGGAACGCCTCCGCAGCCTCACCGGCCCCGGCACCCCCACGGGCTTCGCCGGCCTCCCCGGCTTCAGCGGCCTGAGCGGCCCGAGCCGCCCGAGCGGCCCCAGCGCCTCGGCCGGCCGGGGCGGACCTGGCGGGTCCGGTGAGTCCGGCGGCCGTGGCGGGTCCGGTGAATCCGGCGGCCGTGGTGGACGCGGTGGCCGGGCGTCCGGTGGCTCGGGTGGCCGCGGTGGCTCGGGGGGTCACGGTGGCTCCGGGGCCGGTGGCTCCAGTGGTTCCGGTGGGCGATCCCGCGGGCGGTGAGCCGACGGGGCCTGCCCGCCACAGGCGGCGTCTCGAGGGGGCACGGTGGCCCTTCCCGCCCCCGCCCCGCCCCGCCCCGCCCCGGAGGCCAACCCACCCGCCCCCACCCATCGGCTCGCGGCGCCGAAAGGGCGCCGAAGGGGCACCCCGTGTCTTCGGCAACGCCCGCCGCTGCTGCCGTCGGTCGGGCTCCCCCAACCCGACCGGCTGCAGCGGCAGTGAACCGGCGTGGGTGTCACCGTCGGCTCAGTAGCCGCAGCAGGTCTCCGTTGTGGGCTCGGCGGGTCCAGGCGATCAGGGCCAGGGGGGCGATCAGGATCAGCGGGGTCGCCGCGTTCTGGCCGTCGAACGCGGTGAGCTGGACGATGAACGCCCCCACCATGAGCGCGCCGAGAGCGGTCGCCGCCACGGACTGCAGCACCGGGACCAACAGCGCGATCGCACCGGCGAGTTCCAGCGCACCGATGGCGTACATGGCCCCGCTGCCCCAGCCGATCCTGTCGAAGGACTCGACCGCCGTCGGGTGCGCTATGAGCTTGGGCAGGGCGCTCGCGACGCCGTAGAACAGGGCGAGCAGCACCTGCACCGTCCGCAGGGCGACCCGGGCTCCGCGCGTCCGACCGGTGAGCGGGCCGGGGGAGGCCGTGGACGTCGCCGTGGAGCCGGCGGGGGCGGTGCTCTCGGACATGAGGTCTCCTGGTGTGGCGGTCCCGGTTGCTTTCACCGAGATAGACCGGCCGGAGGCCGAGAACTCATCGCCGTCCGTCGGCACGATGGGAGCGAGCGCGTGCTCCTACGCCGTCGGTACCGCCCTCACCCACATCCCGTCCGGTGTCAGATACGCGTCCACCTCCAGTCCCGCTTCCGCCAGCGCCGACTCGAACTGCTCCTTCGTCAGGGGTCTGGTCAGGAACGTCTGGGTCCAGACCGCGTCCGGGAACACATACTCCGCGTGGACCGAGTTCACCCCCTCCCCGGCCGGCTCCACCGAGGCGATCCGCACGGTGAAGCCGCTCGGGTCCACCCGCTCCCTGGGCACGTTGGTGTGATAGTCCGGGCCCTCCCGCTGGATGAGCACGCAGCCGCCGTCCGCGACATGCCGGACGCACGTGCGCAGCAGGCCCCTGCGCACCTCCTCGTCCCCGGCGTGCACCAGGAACGACGCGAGCATCACCACGTCGAACTTCTCGCCCAGGTCGAGGTTTTCGATGGGGCCGCATATCGTGCGCGCTCCGCGGACCCGGGCCAGCATCTCGGCGGACTCGTCCACCGCCGTGACCGTGAAGCCGCGTTCCAGCAGGGGGTGGGTCACCCGGCCCACGCCGCTGCCCAGTTCCAGGATGTGCGCCCCGGCCGGTACCGCCGCGGCGATGATGTCCGGTTCGTCGCCCACCGGCAGCCGTGCGTACAGCTCGACCGCGCAGCCGTCCGGGGTGATCGCACCGGGTCCCGTGCCCCCGTATCCCTCACGCATTTCGACCGTCATGCCCGATCAACGGACCGCCGTAGCACGCCCGTTCCCCTCCAGCCCCGGTTCACTCGTTCGAGTCATTTCCCGGGCAGCGGGAACCATCCGTGGCCGATGTACCAGTGACCGCCCGCCCGCAGGTGGTCGCCGATGGCCCGCTCCACGGACGTGCGCCGCGGCAGCTCCGCGACCAGCAGGTCCGGGTCCCCGAAGACGAACCGGACCGGTTCGGTGTCGGCCGGTTCCGTGTCCGACAGGGCGACACGGAAGCGCCCCTGGAAACGGAGGATGTTGGAGTCGGCGTCCAGGTATTCCTTGAGCTGGGGGTCGAGCAGCCAGGAGTGGCAGGCGGCGAACCCGAACCGCTCCCCCGGATAGTGGCGGGCGAAGAAGTCCCGGGCCAGCGCGAGGGACCGGTCGCAGGCGGCCGGGGTGAGCGGGCCGAGGAAGTCGGGGATGTGCAGGGTCAGACAGAGCGCGCCCGGCCCCACCCCGAGCCCCGCCCGCGCGAGGGCGGCCCCGGTCCGCTGCCCGAGCCGCCTCCGCTCGAACTGCAGCCGCCCCAGCTGGTACAGCTCGCCGCAGAAGTGACGGGTGAGCCACCGCGGAGCCTTGACGCCCGCCCGGCCGTACCGCCTGCGGTGCGCGGCCATGTTCCGCCCCAGGTCGGCGAGGGTACGCCGGGAGACATCGGCCGGGATGCCACGTTCACGGTGGTACGCGCGCGTGTACGGCAGCGTCGCGACGAACACGTACACGGAGAAGCAGCGCTGCAGAGGGCCCGATGCCCAGTCCAGCTCGGGCGGGTCGACCTCGCCGCCGCCGAGCCGGCCCATTCCGTCGACCAGCTCCCCGACCGACGCCTCCAGGAGCTGCCGCAGCTCCGGGTCGTCCGTCACCCGCCGGCGCATCCGTACGAGGTCGTTGATGTCCTCGTGAGGTACTCCAAGGTCGAGCAGGACCTCGGCCAGCTCATCGGTGTCCGGCAGCACATGGCCCCCAGGGAAGAGTACGTTGTGAGAGAGGAGTCGTGATCCGGATGCGTACGGGCAGTGAACCGGCGACCGCGCGCAGTGCACTGCGGGCCCGGTTCTGGCTGAGCGTGTGGGGGCTGGTCTGGGCGGCCTTCGGCACGGTGGCGTTCGCGCTGGTGGGCCGCCCCGGCTGGGCGGCGGCTTGCGGGGTGTTGTGGCTGCTGGTCACCGTCGACATGGCCGTGATCCTCCGGCACATCCGGCAGGGCCCGCACTACCAGCCGGGCCGGGACGTACCGCCGTACCGCCCGCCGGATGACGGACCGCCGTTCCCGGGGCCGCAAAGGCACCGTCATCCGTGACCGCCGAGGCACCGTCGTCCATAACCGGCGAGGCACCGTCATCCGTGACCACCGAGGCACCGTCATCCGTGACCGGCGCGAGCGTCCGCCTCGCACCGCCGGCCGACGGCATCGGCCGCGTCCTCCACGGCAGGCCGCGTATCCGGCCGCGTGTCCACCCGCGGCGCACCGACCGGCAGCATCCGCCGCGCCCTCCGTGACCGGCCGCCCGCGCGCCGGCCCCAGCCGGCAGAAGGCCGTGCCTCAGCGGCAGCCGGGGCGCCCCGCATGCCGTACGCATCCGCCGTCCGATCGACAGCCCGGACACCATGCCACCACCCCCCAGCACACCCATTGGCCGGCTCCTACCCGGAAGCCGCGCCGTCAGGCGTCGAAGCGTGCCGCCTTCAGATACTCCGGGTTCGGGTCGAGTGCCGCCGCCAGTCGGAAGTGGCGTCTGGCCTGCTCGGGGCGGCCTTGGCGCTCGTAGGTGCGGGCCAGCGCGAAGTGGGCGAACGCGTTGTCCGGCTCGCGCTCCAGCACGATGGTGAACTCCAGCTCGGCGGGCCGCAGTTGCGCCGCGGCGAAGAAGGCGCGGGCGCGCAGCAGCCGGGCGGCGGTGTTCTCGGGGTGCGCGGCGATGACTCCGTCGAGCAGTTTCACCGCGCCCCGCGGGTCCCGTGCGTTGAGCAGTTGCTCAGCCGCACGGAAGTCGATGACATGCGTTTCCGGCGTACGTCCGGTGGAACCGCTGGTCTCGGGCACGGCTGAGTCCTTCCCTTGCTCCAGCGGTTCAACGCCCCGGACGCGGCAGCTATTCCGCGCCCGCGCTGCCCTGCCGTGCCCGGCGTGCGAGGTCGTCCCACACCTCGGCGACGCGTTTCCTCAGCGCGTCCAGGGGTACGTCGTTGTCGATCACGATGTCCGCGATCTCCCGGCGCTGCTCGCGGGACGCCTGCGCGGCCATGCGCGCGCTTGCGTCCTCCTCGGTCATCCCGCGCAGCCGCACCAGCCGGTCGAGCTGGGTCTCGGGGCTCGCGTCCACGACGATCACGACGTCGTAGAGGGGTGCGAGACCGTTCTCCGTGAGCAGGGGCACGTCGTGGACGACCACGGCGTCCTCGGGCGCGGCGCTCTCCAGCTCGCGGGATCGTGCACCCACCAGGGGGTGCACGATCGAGTTGAGCACCGCGAGCTTCTCGGGGTCGGTGAAGACGATCGAACCGAGCCGGGGCCGGTCCAGGCTGCCGTCGGCGGCGAGAACGTCCGCTCCGAAGGCGTCGACCACGGCCGCGAGCCCGGGCGTGCCGGGCGCCACGACCTCGCGCGCGATGCGGTCCGCGTCGATCAGCACCGCCCCGTGCTCCACGAGCAGCCGCGACACCTCGCTCTTGCCGGCGCCGATCCCGCCGGTCAGGCCCACTGTCAGCATGAGCGGAAGCTTAGGCCCTGGCTCTGCCGGCGGAACCGGGGGAGGTCAGTTGTCGCCCTCCCGTTCCGCCAGGAAGCGCTCGAACTCGCGCCCGATCTCGTCGGCCGACGGGATCTCCACGGGCTCGGCGAGCATGTTGCCCCGCGTCTCGGCGCCGGCCGCGGCGTCGTACTGGTGCTCGAGGCCCTGGACGAGCGCGGTCAGCTCCTCGTCGCCCTCCTGGATCTGCCGGTCGATCTCGGTCTGGGTGCGGTGCGCGTCGGTGCGCAGGGAGTGGGCGACGCCGGGCAGGACCAGGCCGGTGGCGGCGGTGATGGCCTCCAGGACGGTCAGGGCGGCGTCCGGGTACGGGGAACGGGCGATGTAGTGCGGGACGTGTGCGGCGACGCCCAGCACGTCGTGCCCGGCTTCCATGAGGCGGTACTCGACCAGCGACTCGGCACTGCCGGGCACCTGTGCCTCCTCGAAGGGGCTGCGGTGGCCGGGGACGAGGTCGGTGCGGTTGCCGTGCGGGGTCAGGCCCACGGGACGGGTGTGCGGGACGCCCATGGGGATGCCGTGGAAGTTCACGGAGAGGCGCACGCCGAGCCGCTCCACTATCTGCCGCACCGCCGCCGCGAAGCGTTCCCACTCCACGTCCGGCTCGGGACCGGACAGCAGCAGGAAGGGGGCACCGGTGGTGTCCTGGACGAGGCGGACCTCGATGGCCGGAGTCTCGTAGTCGGTCCAGCGGTCCCGCTTGAAGGTCAGCAGGGGCCTGCGGGCCCGGTAGTCCACGAGCCGGTCGTGGTCGAACCGGGCCACGACCTGGTGGGGCAGTGAGTCGAGCAGCCGGTCGACGATCTGGTCGCCGGTCTCACCCGCGTCGATGTATCCGTCGAAGTGGTAGAGCATGACAAGGCCGGCCGACTCCTGGGCGAGCGCCATGTCGACCACGGCGAGGCCCTTCGGCTCCCATGCGTACAAACCCTGCGGATCAAGCACTGTGACCGCTCCTCCTCGTGTTCCTCATGGACAACGCGCCCTGGAACAGCGGAATTCCCGCGACACGCCGCTGATCAGCGATCTCTTACCGGCACATCGTGACGACCCGTCACCTGGCCCGTTCCGTAGCCCGGAATCCGTACCCGGAAAACACCGAGGGGCCGTACCTCGAAAGGTACGGCCCCTCAGAGCCTGCTATCGGCTAGGCCTCAGCGGCAACGATCAGCTCTGGCCGCCGGCCAGCTTCTCGCGCAGCGCGGCCAGCGCCTCGTCCGAGGCCAGGGCACCGGAGGTGTCCGCACCCTCGGAGGAGTACGAACCGCCACCCGCGGCCGGAGCCGCACCGGCGGCGTCGCCACCCTCGGCAGCGGCCTGGGCGTCCGCCTCGCGGGACTTGATGACCTGCTGCTGGTGCTGCTCGAAGCGGGCCTGCGCCTCGGCGTACTGGCGCTCCCACTCCTCGCGCTGCTTCTCGTAGCCCGGCAGCCAGTCGTTGGTCTCCGGGTCGAAGCCCTCGGGGTAGATGTAGTTGCCCTGGTCGTCGTAGGACGCGGCCATGCCGTACAGGGTCGGGTCGAACTCGACCGCCGTCGGGTCGGCACCGAAGGACTCGTTGGCCTGCTTCAGCGAGAGGCTGATGCGGCGACGCTCGAGGTCGATGTCGATGACCTTGACGAAGATCTCGTCGTTGACCTGGACGACCTGCTCCGGGATCTCCACGTGGCGCTCGGCCAGCTCGGAGATGTGGACCAGACCCTCGATGCCCTCGTCCACGCGGACGAACGCACCGAACGGAACCAGCTTCGTGACCTTGCCGGGCACGACCTGGCCGATCTGGTGGGTGCGGGCGAACTGCTGCCACGGGTCTTCCTGGGTCGCCTTCAGCGACAGGGAGACGCGCTCGCGGTCCATGTCGACGTCGAGGACCTCGACGGTGACCTCCTGGCCGACCTCGACAACCTCGGACGGGTGGTCGATGTGCTTCCAGGACAGCTCGGAGACGTGGACCAGACCGTCGACGCCACCCAGGTCCACGAAGGCACCGAAGTTGACGATCGAGGAGACCACACCGGAGCGGACCTGACCCTTCTGGAGGGTCGTGAGGAACGTCTGGCGGACCTCGGACTGGGTCTGCTCCAGCCAGGCACGGCGGGACAGGACCACGTTGTTGCGGTTCTTGTCCAGCTCGATGATCTTGGCCTCGAGCTCCTTGCCCACGTAGGGCTGGAGGTCGCGGACGCGGCGCATCTCGACCAGCGAGGCCGGGAGGAAGCCACGGAGGCCGATGTCGAGGATGAGACCACCCTTGACGACCTCGATGACGGTACCGGTGACGATCCCGTCCTCTTCCTTGATCTTCTCGATGGTGCCCCAGGCACGCTCGTACTGGGCGCGCTTCTTCGAGAGGATCAGGCGGCCTTCCTTGTCCTCCTTCTGGAGGACCAGGGCCTCGATCTCGTCACCGACGGCGACGACCTCGTTGGGGTCGACGTCGTGCTTGATCGAGAGCTCGCGGCTCGGGATAACGCCTTCGGTCTTGTAACCGATGTCGAGCAGGACCTCGTCCCGGTCGACCTTCACGATGACGCCGTCGACGATGTCGCCGTCGTTGAAGTACTTGATCGTCTCGTCGATCGCGGCGAGGAAGGCTTCCTCGTTACCGATGTCGTTGACCGCTACCTGCGGGGTGGTGGCGGTGGTCTCGGTGCTGCTCGTCATGTGGGAAAGGGCTCCGGTACGGACATTGAAGTCGTAGGTACTGCTTACGCCGGGAGCCCGTTTCGCTCTGCAGAAGCCGGACAGCCAAGGAAGCGCCTCACCAGACACTGGTGATGGCGCCTCGACAACCGAGGGGACATACAACAGATGCGAGCGCAGCCTGCTACGTCTGAGGTGCGCAGGCCCGCAGCGCAACTTGTAGCATACGGGGGCGGCCGGACATGGTCAATGCGCGAAGGCGCACACCCGGGGCGGATCGCCGCATTCCCGGCAGAAGAAACGTCCCAACAGGCCACGCGGGCCCATGGGATCCCCTTCGTGCGGGTCCCGGCGGGCTGGACGGAAGAGTACGACGAGGGAGCCGATCATCCAAGAGCCGGAAGCGTACGGCCCGGAGGGGTCCGAGGGGTTCGAACCGGAGGCCACCCGGCGCGACGCGGACGTCACGGAGAGCGCACGGGCGAACCGGGGCTGGTGGGACCGCAACGCGGACGAGTACCAGACCGAGCACGGCACGTTCCTCGGCGACGACCGCTTCGTGTGGGGCCCCGAGGGGCTGGACGAGGTGGAGGCGGAGCTGCTCGGCCCGGCCGAGGAGCTGAAGGGCAAGGAGATCCTGGAGATCGGCGCGGGCGCGGCGCAGTGCGCGCGCTGGCTGGCCGCCCAGGGCGCGCGGCCGGTGGCGCTGGACCTCTCGCACCGCCAGCTGCAGCACGCGCTGCGGATCGGCGGATCGTTTCCGCTGGTCTGTGCCGACGCCGGCGCGCTGCCGTTCGCGGACGGCTCCTTCGACCTGGCGTGCTCCGCGTACGGGGCGCTGCCGTTCGTGGCCGATCCGCGGCTGGTGCTGCGCGAGGTGCGCCGGGTGCTCCGGCCGGGCGGCCGGTTCGTGTTCTCGGTGACGCATCCGATCCGCTGGGCGTTCCCGGACGAGCCGGGTCCGGAGGGGCTGTCGGTCTCCTCGTCGTACTTCGACCGCACGCCGTACGTCGAGCAGGACGAGGAGGGCCGCGCGGTGTACGTGGAGCACCACAGGACGCTCGGCGACCGGGTGCGGGACATCGTGGCCTCGGGTTTCCGGCTGGTGGACCTGGTGGAACCGGAGTGGCCGGCCTGGAACACCGCGGAGTGGGGCGGCTGGTCGCCCCTGCGCGGAAACCTGATCCCGGGCACGGCGATCTTCGTCTGCGACAGGGACTGAGGCCCGCCTGCCGGGCACGCGCGCGGGGAGGCCGTTCTCGCCCTCGTACGACACTGGGGGCGTGATCCGTTACGACGCCCTGGACGCGCTGCCCGTGCGCTCCGCCCTGCCCGCTCTGACCGACGCCCTGGAGGGTGACGGCACCGCCGTCCTGGTGGCGCCGCCCGGTACCGGCAAGACGACGCTGGTGCCGCTGGTGCTGGCGGGGCTCGTCGGGGGCGGTCCCGCGCGGCGGGTCGTGGTGGCCGAGCCGCGGCGGATCGCGGTGCGGGCGGCGGCCCGGCGCATGGCGTGGCTGCTGGGCGAGCGGCCCGGCGAGAGCGTCGGCTTCACCGTGCGCGGCGAGCGGTCCGTGGGGCGGCACACGCGCGTCGAGGTCGTGACGACCGGTGTCCTGCTGCAACGGCTCCAGCGCGACCAGGAGCTGGCCGGGGTGGACGCGGTCGTCCTCGACGAGTGTCACGAGCGGCATCTGGACGCGGACACGGTGGCCGCGTTCCTGTGGGACGTACGGCAGGCGCTGCGGCCGGAGCTGCGGCTGGTGGCCGCGTCGGCGACCACGGACGCCGAGGGGTGGGCGCGGCTGCTCGGCGGGGCGCCGGTGGTGGAGGCGGCCGGTGTGGCCCATCCGGTGCAGGTGGTGTGGGCCCCTCCGGCGCGTCCGGTACGGCCGCCGCACGGGATGCGGGTGGATCCGGCGCTGCTGGCGCATGTGGCGTCGGTGGTGCGGCGGGCGCTGGCCGAGCGGGACGGGGACGTGCTGTGCTTCCTGCCCGGCGTGGGCGAGATCGCGCGCGTGGCGGGTCTGCTGGGGGATCTCGGTGACGTGGAGGTGCTCCAGGTGCACGGGCGGGCACCGGCCGCCGTGCAGGACGCGGTGCTGGCGCCCGGAACGCGGCGCCGGGTGGTGCTGGCGACGTCCGTGGCGGAGTCGTCGCTGACCGTGCCCGGGGTACGGGTGGTGGTCGACTCCGGGCTGGCGCGGGAGCCGCGGGTGGATCACGCGCGCGGGCTGAGCGGGCTGACGACCGTACGGGCGTCGCGGGCGGCCGGGCGGCAGCGGGCGGGGCGGGCCGGGCGTGAGGCGCCGGGGACGGTGTACCGGTGCTGGGCGGAGGCCGAGGACGGCCGTCTGCCGGCTTTTCCCGCGCCGGAGATCAAGGTGGCCGACCTGACCGCGTTCGCCCTCCAGGCGGCGTGCTGGGGCGATCCGGACGCCTCCGGGCTGGCCCTGCTGGATCCGCCGCCGGGTGGGGCGATGGCGGCGGCGCGCTCCGCGCTGACCGCGGTGGGGGCGGTGGACTCGGTCGGGCGGGCGACGGAGGTCGGGGGGCGGTTGGCCCGGCTCGGGGTGCACCCCCGGCTGGGGCGGGCGTTGCTCGACACGTCCGGTGCGGGGGCCTCGGTCGTCGCCCTGCTCTCCGAGGAGGTGCCGCGGGAGTACGGCGACGATCTCGCCGGTGCGTTGCGTCGTGCGCGGCGTGGGGGTGACGCCTACGGGGCGCGGTGGGCCGCGGAGGTACGGCGGCTGCGGGCCGCGGCCGCCCCGACGGAGTTCTCCCCTCCGCGCGCCGACGACCGTCGGACAGAAGGGACCGTCGACGCCGGACCAGGCACCGGAGGCGACAAGTCGGCCGCCCCCGGGGCCGGGCCTGGCGGGAATGACCTGCTCGCCGGGCGCGGCACGGGGCCTGCCGGGAACGACCGCCTCGCGCGCCTCGTCGCCGGGTCCGGCGGAGACGACAGGCTCGCCGGGCTCGTCGCCGCTCTCGCGTTTCCCGAGCGGGTCGCCAAGCTGGACGGTGGGTCGTACCTCATGGCGTCCGGGACGCGGGCCGAGCTGTCCGAGGGGTCGGCGCTGCGGGGGGCTGCCTGGATCGTCGTCGCCGTCGCCGACCGGCCCACGGGGAAGGGGCACGCGCGTGTGCGGCTCGGGGCGGCCGTGGACGAGGAGGTGGCGCGGGTCGCCGCCGGGGCGCTGCTCGCCGAGCGGGACGAGGTGCACTGGGCCGGCGGGGACGTCGTGGCCCGGCACGTCGAGCGGCTCGGGGCGATCGAGCTGGCCGTACAGCCGCTGAAGGAGGCCGATCCCGCCCTCGTACGGGCCGCCCTGCTCGACGGGTTGCGGGAGGACGGGCTCGGGCTGCTGCGCTGGTCGCCGGAGGCTGAGGGACTGCGGCAGCGGCTGGCGTTCCTGCGGGCGCACCTCGGGGAGCCGTGGCCGGACGTGTCGGACGATGCGCTGCACGCGCGCGTGGACGAATGGCTGGAGCCGGAGCTGGGCAGGGCCCGGCGGCGGGCCGATCTGGCCCGGATCGACGCCGGGCAGGCGCTCGCGCGGCTGCTGCCCTGGGCGAGCGGGGAGGCGGGCCGGCTGGACGAGCTGGCGCCCGAGCGGATCACCGTGCCGAGCGGGTCCAGGGTGCGGATCGACTACCGGGATCCCGAGCGGCCGGTCCTCGCGGTGAAGCTGCAGGAGATGTTCGGGCTGCGGGAGACGCCGGCCGTCGCGGGCGTGCCGCTGCTCGTGCATCTGCTCTCGCCCGCCGGGCGGCCCGCCGCCGTCACGGCCGACCTGGCCTCCTTCTGGCAGGACGGTTACCGGGGTGTCCGGGCCGAGCTGCGCGGGCGTTATCCGAAGCATCCGTGGCCGGAGGATCCGGCGACCGCCGAGCCCACGCGGCACACCAACGCGCGGCTCAGGCGCTGACCGGTGCGGGCTCCTCCGTCCGCGGGGGCGCGGGCTCCTGGGGGCGGCGGGCGCGGGCCTCCAGCCAGAGGGCGAGGGCGAGGAGCAGCGCGCCGAGGCCGAGGGAGCCCCAGGGGACGTAGGAGGTGAGAGCCAGGACGAGGGTGCGGTTGTGCTTGACCAGGGCGACCGTGTGGTCGATGTAGTCCTCGCGCATCTTCACGTGCCCGGCGAACGCGGTGACCTTGGCGCGCTCGCCGAGGAGGGTGCCGCCGCGCAGTTCCTCCCGGTGGATCTCCTCGCCGTAGACGGGTGCGCCGGTGACGGGCTCGACCCAGAACCTGCGGACCGTGGTGTACCAGCGGGTGGTGCCGGTCCTGGCGACCGACTCCGGGGTGATGCCCCGGACGGGCATCGTCCTGGGCATGGGGACCTTGGTCCAGGGGACGGTCTGCTCGAAGCAGTAGACGGTCAGGCCGCGGAAGGTGCGGGTGCCCCGGTAGTGGATGGGGCTGGTGGTGCGGGTCTGCGCGTCGAAGTACGCGTAGTCCCGTTTCTGCGTCAGGAAGGGCCACTTGAACTCGATGCCCTCGCGCCTGACCGGGTCGCCGTCGACCATCTCGCCGGTGGCGTGGACGGGGTCCTGGCTGTGGGCGTCGAAGATGTAGCGTTCGGGCACCTTGGAGACCATCTTGCCGTCGGGGCCCTGGACGTAGGAGAGGCTGTCCCAGACGACGACCGGCCGTCCCGCCGTCTTCTCGATCTTCTCGGCGGCCTCCACGTTGCCTTTGAGGGTCTGCACGATGGTGACCTTGGGGACCTTTTTCGCGCGCATGGTGCCGTAGTCGAGGAGGGTGGCGTTCCGGGCCTCCAGGACCATGTCCTGGTACTGGTTCGCGGGCATCCGGGCCAGGCGCGGGAAGGCGTACCAGCGCAGCAGCGGGGACAGCGCCGCGCAGAACACGGCGCAGGCGAGCAGGACCAGGCTTGCCTTGCGGCGCATTCCGGCCTCCCTCCCGGACGGGCGCGGCTACGGGTGCGCGGGCACCGTCGTCAGCAGCGGCTTGGGGGACGTCCGGCCCGACGGTGAGCCCAGCGCGCTGATGGTGAGGACCAGGGCGAGCGCGAGGGCGAGACCGGTCGCGGCGGCGATCAGGGCGCGCATGCGGGGCCTCCCGGCGGACGGTCGGTGTCCTGACTGCCTCCTGATGGGTCGTCAGGTCCGGCACCGTAGCAATGGGCGGGCGAGATGAGAACAGCGGTGCACGCACGAAGAAGGGCGCCCTCCCCGCGGGAGCGGAGGGGGCGCCCTGTGCGCCGGGTTCCGTGCCGGGCTCGCGTCAGGAGGAGGGCTCGCTCGGGGTCGGGCCGGCCGAGGTGTCGGCCGCGGCGACCTTCAGCTCCACCGTGAGCGTCGCCCCGCCCGTGGTGGTGATGCGGAGCAGGAAGGTGCCGGTGGTGTCGTCCGCGTAGAGCTTCGGCAGGGTGAGCAGGCCCTTGTCGTCGGTCTGGAGGCCGGTGAGGGTGCGGACGGGCTTGCCGTCGGCGTCCTTGAAGTAGGGGCCCTTGTCGTTCTCCGTGGCGTCGGTCTCGGACCTGATCAGGGTGGCGGTGGCCGCGACCTTGTCCGCGGCGGCCCCCTTGTACGTCGCCTTCACCTGGACCTGGTCGGCGAACTCGCCGCCCGGGGTGCAGGTGAGCGGGGTGTCGCCGGTGCGGGCCAGGGTGTCGGCGGCGCGGGCGGTGACGGTCGCCGGGTAGTCGACGCCCTTGACCGAGCGGCCCACGACGGCCGCGGTGACCTTGAAGTCGCCGGTCTTCTCGCCGGCCTGGAGCGCCGGGGCGAGTGCGACGCCCTTGGCGTCGGTGGCGACCGTGGCGACGGTCTCGCCGCCGGCGAAGGTGGCGTCGGTGTCGCCGGTGATGGTGAACCTGATCCTCACCTTGGCGACGGACTTGCCGACCTTGGTCTCGGCGCGGGTGCCGATCCGCTCGGTGAAGGCGTCGCCGGCCATGGCGGTGAGCTTCCCGGTGCCCGTGTCCTCCAGGTGGTCCACGAGGTCGGTGGGCGTCTGCGGGGGTGTCGGCGGGACGGGCGGCGTCGGCGGCTTGGGGTCGGGCGTCCCGGTGCCACCGCCCCCGGTGTCCCCGCCCCCGTTCCCGCCGTTGCCGTTCCCTCCGCTGCCGCCGTTGTCGCCGCCGCCGTTGCCGGGCTTGTGGGGCTTCGGGTGCGGCTTGCTCGGCGGGTCCGAGGGCTTCGGGGACGTGGTGTGGTGGGAGCCGCCGTCGCTGCGGTGCTCGGGGATGCTGCCGGTGCCGTCGGGGATGGAGTGGCTGCCCTTGCGGTAGTACTGCAGCCAGTTCAGGACCAGGTTGAGGTAGTCCTGCGAGTTGTTGTAGCTGAGGATCGCGCTGTGCAGGCCGCTGTCGGTGGACAGGTCCCAGTCGTTGCGGCACAGGTAGTGGCCCGCGGCGAGGGCGGCGTCGTAGACGTTGTTGGGGTCCTTCTGGCCGTCGCCGTTGCCGTCGCGGCCGGCCCAGGCCCAGGTGGACGGGATGAACTGCATGGGGCCGACGGCCTGGTCGTAGGTGCTGTTGCCGTCGTAGGCGCCGTCGTCGGTGTCCGGGATGAGCGCGAAGCCGTTGCCGTCGAGCTGCGGGCCCAGGATCCGGCCCACGGTGGTGCCGTCGGCGTCGACCCGGCCGCCGCGGGCGTGGCCCGACTCGACCTTGCCGATGGCGGCGAGCAGCTGCCAGGGCAGGTTGCAGCCGGGCTTGGCGGAGCGCAGTTCGGCCTCGGCCTTCTTGTAGGCGTCGAGGACCGTCGCCGGGATGCCGGCCTCGGCCTCGCCCCGGGCGACGGGGGTGCCGTTGCCCGACGAGGGGCTGGGGTTGGGGCTCTTCAGGGGCGGCAGGTCCGTGAAGTAGGGCGAGTTGCCGGTGGCGTTGCCCTCGGCGGGCCCGTCCGGTACGGGGGCGGTGGCGCCGGCCGCCGTCTGTCTTCCGTGGTCCTCGCCGGTCACTCCCGGAGCCTGGGACGCGGAGAGAGCCGCGACCGCCGCCGCGGCCACGGCGGTGGTCGCCGCTCCCTTGCGCAGCCGCCTGCCGAAATGCGCCGCCATAGAGTGAAACCCCTCCCGTGAACGCCGTGCGTCCTTCTCCGTCCGACTGCCTCGCTCTGGTGTGACGGTTGACCCGGTGTTCTGGTTGCCCCTGTTCCGCCTTTGGCTCCGTGAGACCTGTGTACGACCGTGCGGCCCGCACGGCGCCGCAGGTGACCCTACGACAACTTGCTTGGAGCGGGCACCCGTTCGCGCCGCGTTTTCACCGGTTGGCCAACTGTCGTCGGCGGGCGCGCGCCTGCCGGCGGTCACGCATACTGGGCGGAGCTGATCACCGGCGCCGGAATCCGGGCCGTCGACCGCTCCGGGGGTTCTGTTGCCGTTCACGCTCAGTCATGCGGCGGCCGTGCTGCCCGCGATCCGCCGGGACGGCAGGGGCCGGGGCCGGCTGGTGCCGGCGGTGCTCGTCGCGGGTTCCTGCGCGCCCGACATGCCGTACTACGCGGCGGGTGTCCTGCCGGGCGGCATGGAGTTCGGCACGGTCACGCACGCGTTCACCGGGGTCGTCACGGTCGACGTGCTCATCGCCTGGGCCCTGGTGGGGCTGTGGCTGCTGGTCCGGGAGCCGTTGCTCGCGCTGCTGCCGCGGGCCTGGCAGGGCCGGCCGGCCGCCCTGTTGCGCTGCGGTGCGCCACGCGCGCGCGTACGGGCCGCGTCGGTGGGGTGGTGGTACGGCTCCGCGGTGCTCGGCGCGCTCACCCATGTGGTGTGGGACGCGTTCACGCATCACGACCGGTGGGGTACGCGGCTGGTTCCGGCCATCGGGCGGGAGCGCCCCGGCGGTGTGCCGCTGTTCACCTGGTTGCAGTACGGGTCGTCGGTGGCGGGTGCCGTGGTGCTCGTGGTGTTCCTGGTGCGTGCGCTGCGGCGGGCGCCGGGCGGGGTGCCGGCGGGGGTGCCGGTGCTGTCCGTGCGGGACCGGTGGGGGGCGCTCGCGGTGATCGGCGGCTGTGCGCTGGCCGGGGCGGCGCAGCGGACGGCGCGGTGGTGGGAGCAGCGGGGTACGGCGGCGGGGCCGTGGGAGCTGGTTCCCACCCTGTGCTTCGGCGTGGGCGCGGGGACGGTCCTGGGGCTGCTGCTGTACGCCGTCGGGGTCAGGGTCTGGCGTCCGGCCGCTGGTCCCGGGGGTCCGGGGAGTCCGGGGAGCTCCGGTGAGGTGGCCGGTGCGGGCCGGGGGCGGCCGGTCGCTCGGTGAGGGAGGCGACGAAGACCGTCAGGGTGGGCCGGGGATGGGATCTCGGGATCAGGGTGAGGACGAGGGCGAGATAGCCACGGGCCAGGTCGGTCCACTGGCGCCAGTCGGCCGTCCGGGCCGCACGGCCGGCGAGCCCGCTGCGGAACCGTGCGGTGGCGCTGCGGAGGGCCGTGGCCAGGTCGGCCGGGATGCGGGCGGTGCTTGCGTCGGCCGCGAGGGCCGGGACCGGCGCGGCGGGCAGGGCCTGCGCCGAGGCGGTGTCCGCCCAGACCCCGGTGGCTGCCTCGGGCGTCCGGCGGTGAAGCATGCGTATACCCATGCCCGCAGTGTTGCGGCTGCGGGGGGTGCGGGGCGTTTTGGCGGGGTCCGTTCGGGTTGTGACGGGTTCGCCGTTCTGGCGGCGGGAGAGGACCCGGGAGGGGCGCCGGCCTGGGCCTGGCCGCGACGCCCCTCTCCGCTGACGCACCGCCCGGCTAGTGGGCCGCGGATTCCCAGTCGGGGCCCACACCCACCGAGACGTCCAGCGGGGCCCGCAGGTCCACGGCGCCCGCCATCTCCCGGCGGACGATCTCCTCCGCGGCCGCTCGCTCGCCGGGGGCGATCTCCAGGACGATTTCGTCGTGCACCTGGAGGAGCATGCGGGACTTGAGGTCCGCTTCCCGCAGGGCGCTGTCCACCTTGAGCATGGCGATCTTCACGATGTCCGCCGCCGTGCCCTGGATGGGCGCGTTGAGGGCCATGCGCTCGGCGGCCTCGCGGCGCTGGCGGTTGTCGCTGTTGAGGTCGGGCAGGTAGCGGCGGCGGCCGAAGAGCGTCGCCGTGTAGCCCGTGGCCCGGGCCTCGTCGACCGCTCGGCGCAGATAGTCCCGCACCCCGCCGAAGCGCTCGAAGTAGGCGTCCATCAGGGCGCGGGCCTCGGCCGCCTCGATGTTCAGCTGCTGGGAGAGGCCGAACGCGGACAGGCCGTACGCGAGGCCGTACGACATCGCCTTGATCTTGCGGCGCATCTCCGCGTCCACCGCGCCGGGCTCGACGCCGAACACCTGGGAGGCGGCGGTGGTGTGCAGGTCCTCACCGGAGGTGAACGCCTGGATCAGGCCCTCGTCCTCGGAGAGGTGGGCCATGACGCGCAGCTCGATCTGGCTGTAGTCCGCGGTCATCAGGGACTCGAAGCCCTCGCCGACCACGAAGCCCCGGCGGATCGCCCGGCCCTCGTCCGTGCGGACCGGGATGTTCTGCAGGTTCGGGTCCGTGGAGGACAGGCGTCCGGTCGCGGCCACCGTCTGGTTGAAGGTGGTGTGGATACGGCCGTCGCCCGCGATGGTCTTGATCAGGCCCTCGACGGTGACCCGGAGCTTGGCCTGCTCCCGGTGCCGGAGCATGATCACCGGCAGTTCGTTGTCGGTCTGGGTGGCGAGCCAGGCCAGGGCGTCGGCGTCGGTGGTGTAGCCGGTCTTGGTCTTCTTCGTCTTCGGCAGCGCCAGCTCGCCGAAGAGGACCTCCTGGAGCTGCTTGGGCGAGCCCAGGTTGAACTCGTGGCCGGCCGCGGCGTGCGCCTCCTTCACCGCCTGCTGCACCGCACCCGCGAACATCTGCTCCATCGCTTCGAGGTGCGGGCGGTCCGCCGCGATGCCGTGCCGCTCCATGCGGGCGAGCAGCGCGGACGTGGGCAGCTCCATGTCCCGGAGCAGGTCGGCGGCGCCCACCTCCTCGAGGCGGCCCTCGAAGGCCGTGCCGAGGTCCAGGACGGCGCGGGCCTGGATCATCAGGGCCTCGGCCTCGGCGCCGTCGTCCGCGCCGAAGGCCAGCTGGCCGTCGGCCGCGGCGGCGGGGGCCAGCTCGCGGTGCAGGTACTCCATCGACAGCGCGTCCAGGTCGAAGGAGCGGCGGCCGGGCTTGACCAGGTAGGCGGCGAGCGCGGTGTCCATGGTCACGCCCTCGACGCTCCAGCCGTGCTCGGCGAAGACGCGCATGGCGCCCTTGGCGTTGTGGAACACCTTGGGGCGGTCCGCGTCGGCCAGCCAGGCCGCGAACGCGTTCTCGTCGGCCTCGTCCAGCTCCGACGGGTCGAACCAGGCCGCCGCTCCCCCGGCCGCGGCGAGGGCGACCTCGGCGACCGAGCCGGCGCCCAGCGCCCAGGTGTCGACGGTGGCGACGCCCAGGGTGCCGGCGCCGTGCTCGGCGAGCCAGGGGGCCAGCTCGCCGGTGCGCAGGATCCGGCCGTCGATCTCCACGCCGTCGGTGGTGACCGGGGTGACCTCGGCCTCCTCCGTGCCGGGGTCGACGGCGAAGAGGCGTTCGCGCAGGGACGGGTTGCGGATCTCCAGGGTGTCCAGGACCATCGCGACGGCCTTGCGGTCGTACGGGGCCCGCTCCAGGTCGGCGACCGACTTCGGCAGCTCGACCTGGCGCTCCAGCTCGGTGAGGACGCGGTTGAGCTTGACGGACTCCAGGTGGTCTCGGAGGTTCTGCCCGGCCTTGCCCTTGACCTCCTCGACGCGCTCGACCAGCTCGGCGAACGAGCCGAACTGGTTGATCCACTTCGCGGCCGTCTTCTCGCCGACGCCGGGGATGCCGGGGAGGTTGTCGGACGGGTCGCCGCGCAGGGCCGCGAAGTCCGGGTACTGGGCGGGCGTCAATCCGTACTTCTCGAAAACCTTCTCCGGGGTGAACCGGGTCAGCTCCGAGACGCCCTTGGTCGGGTAGAGCACGGTGGTGTTCTCGGTGACCAGCTGGAAGGAGTCGCGGTCACCGGTGACGATCAGCACCTCGAAGCCCTCGGCCTCGGCCTGGGTGGCGAGGGTGGCGATGACGTCGTCCGCCTCGTACCCCTCGACGGCGAAGCGCGGGGCGTGCATCGCGTCGAGCAGCTCGCCGATCAGCTCGACCTGGCCCTTGAACTCGTCCGGGGTCTTGGAGCGGTTCGCCTTGTACTCGGTGAACCGCTCGGAGCGCCAGGTCTTGCGGGAGACGTCGAAGGCCACCGCGAAGTGCGTGGGCGCCTCGTCACGCAGGGTGTTGGCCAGCATCGACGCGAAGCCGTAGATCGCGTTCGTCGGCTGGCCGGTCGCGGTCGTGAAGTTCTCCGCGGGCAGCGCGAAGAACGCGCGGTAGGCCAGCGAGTGCCCGTCCATGAGCATCAGCCGGGGACGGTTGCCGCCGGGGGTCTTGTCGGTCTGCTTCGATGCTGTCTCTGCCACGTCCCCGATCCTGCCACGAGCCACTGACAACCCGGGCCGCGCGCCCGGGGCGGGCGTGAGCACCGCCACACGGGGCCGGTCGGGACGCGCAGGTGACCGAGGGAGCAGGCAACGGTCCCGCCCCTCGTCAACCCGCCCGGCGCCGTTGTCGGTGACCCGTGGGAGGATCGGCACCGTACTTCTCACACGCAGTCGAAGGGGAGCGTGCGATGGCGACGAAGCCGCCCAAGGGTGATCCGGTTCAGGACGCGCCGCAGGTCGCGGAGCCGAAGCACGCGGCGGCGGGGCTGCCCGCCATCGGGCACACACTGCGCATCGCCCAGCAGCAGATGGGGGTGCGGCGCACCGCGCTGACGCTGCTGCGCGTGAACCAGAAGGACGGCTTCGACTGCCCGGGCTGCGCCTGGCCGGAGCCGGACCACCGGCACGCGGCGGAGTTCTGCGAGAACGGCGCCAAGGCGGTGGCCGAGGAGGCCACCCTGCGCCGGGTCACGCCCGAGTTCTTCGCCGCGCACTCCGTCGCCGACCTGTCCGGCCGCAGCGGCTACTGGCTGGGCCAGCAGGGCCGGCTCACGCACCCCATGTACCTCCCCGAGGGCGGCACGCACTACGAGCCGGTCTCCTGGGAGCGGGCCTTCGACATCGTCGCCGAGGAGATCGCCGCCCTCGGCTCGCCGGACGAGGCCGTCTTCTACACCTCGGGCCGCACCAGCAACGAGGCCGCGTTCCTGTACCAGCTCTTCGCGCGCGAGCTGGGCACGAACAACCTGCCCGACTGCTCGAACATGTGCCACGAGTCGTCCGGGTCGGCGCTCAGCGAGACCATCGGCATCGGCAAGGGCAGCGTCCTGCTGGAGGACCTGTACCAGGCCGACCTGATCATCGTCGCGGGCCAGAACCCGGGCACGAACCATCCGCGGATGCTCTCCGCGCTGGAGAAGGCCAAGGCGAACGGCGCGAAGGTCATCAGCGTCAACCCGCTGCCCGAGGCAGGCCTGGAGCGCTTCAAGAACCCCCAGACCCCGCAGGGCCTGCTCAGGGGCGCCGCCCTCACCGATCTGTTCCTGCAGATCCGCATCGGCGGCGACCAGGCCCTCTTCCGGCTCCTCAACAAGCTGATCCTGGAGACCGACGGCGCGGTCGACGAGGAGTTCGTCCGCGAGCACACGCACGGCTTCGAGGAGTTCGCCGAGGCCGCGCGCGCCGCCGACTGGGACGAGACGCTCACCGCGACCGGCCTCACGCGCGCGGAGATCGAGCGGGCCCTCGGCATGGTCCTCGCCTCGCAGCGCACCATCGTCTGCTGGGCCATGGGCCTCACCCAGCACAAGCACGCCGTACCGACCATCCGCGAGGTGGTCAACTTCCTGCTGCTGCGCGGCAACATCGGCCGCCCGGGCGCGGGAGTGTGCCCGGTGCGCGGGCACAGCAACGTCCAGGGCGACCGCACCATGGGCATCTTCGAGCGGCCCGCCCCGGCCTTCCTGGACGCCCTGGAGAAGGAGTTCGGGTTCGCGCCGCCGCGCGAGCACGGCTTCGACGTCGTACGGGCCATCCGCGCGCTGCGCGACGGCGAGGCGAAGGTGTTCTTCGCCATGGGCGGCAACTTCGTCTCCGCCTCGCCCGACACCGAGGTCACCGAGGCCGCGATGCGCCGCGCGCGGCTGACCGTGCACGTGTCGACCAAGCTGAACCGCTCGCACGTGGTCACGGGCGCGCGTGCGCTGATCCTGCCCACCCTGGGCCGGACCGAGCGGGATGTGCAGGCGAGCGGTGAGCAGTTCGTGACGGTCGAGGACTCCATGGGCATGGTGCACGCCTCGCGCGGGCGCCTGAAGCCCGCGAGCCCGCAGCTCAGGTCCGAGCCGGCCATCATCTGCTCGCTCGCGCGCCGGGTGCTCGGCGAGCGCAGTGTCGTGCCGTGGGAGGAGTTCGCGAAGGACTACGCCACGATCCGGGACCGCATCGCGCGCGTGATCCCCGGTTTCGAGGACTTCAACGCGCGCGTGGCCCGCCCTGGCGGCTTCACGCTGCCGCACGCCCCCCGCGACGAGCGCCGCTTCCCGACGGCCACGGGCAAGGCGAACTTCACGGCGGCCCCGGTGGAGTACCCGGCGCTGCCCGAGGGCCGGCTGCTGCTGCAGACCCTGCGCTCGCACGACCAGTACAACACCACGATCTACGGCCTCGACGACCGCTACCGGGGCATCACGGGCGGGCGCCGGGTGGTGCTGGTGCACCCCGAGGACGCCCGCGCGCTCGGGGTCGCCGAGGGGTCGTACGTCGACCTGGTGAGCGAGTGGCAGGACGGGGTGGAGCGGCGGGCGCCGGGCTTCCGGGTCGTGCTGTATCCGACGGCCCGGGGCTGTGCGGCGGCCTACTACCCCGAGACGAACGTGCTGGTGCCGCTGGACGCCACCGCCGACACCAGCAACACCCCGGCCAGCAAGTCCGTCGTCGTACGGCTCGAAGACCACACGGAGACCCCGGAGAGCCGTCTGGAACAATCGGCGACCGACTGAGCGTTTGCTCAGTGAGCCGACAGCTGACGACGAACGGAGCCGGGCCCATGGGTGAGCAGCAGCGAGTGAAGTTCCCGCAGGAGGTCATCGACGAGTACGCGTCGCTCGGTGTGGATCTCCCCGCCCTGTTCTCGGCCGGGCACCTGGGCACGCGCATGGGAGTGCAGATCCTCGAGGCCTCGGCGGAGAAGGTCGTCGGGACCATGCCCGTGGAGGGCAACACCCAGCCGTACGGCCTGCTGCACGGCGGCGCCTCCGCGGTGCTGGCGGAGACCCTGGGCTCGGTCGGCTCCATGCTGCACGGCGGCGCCTCGAAGATCGCGGTCGGGGTGGACCTGAACTGCACCCACCACCGCGGGGTCCGCTCGGGCCTGGTGACGGGTGTGGCCACGCCGGTGCACCGGGGGCGGTCGACGGCGACGTACGAGATCGTGATCAGCGACGAGGAGGGCCGCCGGGTCTGCACCGCCCGGCTGACCTGCCTGCTGCGGGACGTGCGGCCGGGCGACGGCGCCGCCACGGAGCCCGCCGCGAGCTGAACCCCGGCCCGACCGCAAGCCGAGCCCGGCCCCACCGCAAGCCGAGCCCGGGTCCGCCGCAAGCCGAGCCCGGCTCGGCCGGGGCGTTGCCCCTCGCCCGCCCTCCCCTTAGCTTCGGCTCATGGGACGGCGAGGAGGCCCCCGGCCGGGGGTGAGGTTCCTGGTGTTCGGAGTCGCGGTGCCGTCGGCGGTGCTGTGCCTGTCGGGCTGCGGCCACCCCGGCGGCTCACCGCCTTCCGCGAGCGGGACCCCCACCCCTGCCTCGAGCCCGGCCGGGCCGGCCTCCGACGCCGACCTGTGCACCAGGCTCGTCACCTACTGGTCGCGCAAGGTTCTCGACGGTGACACCTACGGCGACTACCAGTCGATGGGCCTGTCCCACGGCCAGTACCAGATCCTGAGGGACGTCGTGGACGCCGCCCGGCCCCTGACACGACGTCAAGGGCGCGGTGCGGCCGATCAGTTGATCGACCGTCATGCGCGTACGGCGTGTACCGAGCGCTACCGCCACGGGACCCCGACCGAGGGGCCCTGGACATGAGCGGCATCGGCCCGCCGGAGCCCGGCGAGGGCACGCGCGCGTGGGACACCCCACGGAGGAGGGCCGCCTGGTACACCCGCCACCGGCGGATCGTCCTCGCCCTCGCCGCCCTTGCCGTCCTCCTCGGAGGCGGCGGCTATCTCTACGCCGGCCGCCCGCAGCAGCCGCCCGAGCGCGCGAAACGCCCGCGACCCCAAGTGCCGCACCCCGTACAGGTGGTGGACGTGACCTACCTCGACGCCCGGACCACTCCGGCGGGCGCCCCGCCGCGCAGCTTCAGCTTCGCCGTCCTGGTGAGCGTGGCGTCGGGACCGCCGGTCACCGTGACCCGCGTGACCCAGCCGTACGCGGGCCTGTCCCTGACCACGGAGCCACCCGCTCCGATCCGGACCCGGGCCGATTCGGCCAGCAAGATCACCATCACGATGCACGTGACGGAATGCCGAAAAGTCCCCAGGAACGCCGGACTCCCTTTCCTGGACGTAACTCTACGTAATACGCGCGCAATACAGGAGCAGAGCTTCATCCTGGGCCGTCGCTACGCCCAGGACCTCTCCCGCGCCCTGGAAGTAGCCTGCAGCAACAGATTCAGGTAATCACCAAAACCGCCGAGACACCTGAAAGGATCATGGCGGGTCCTGCGGATTCTCAGAATGTGGACGGAGCGAATCCCCCTGAATTCGACCTTCCACCCCACCCAGTACCGCTCTGCATTACGTCGTGTCATAACAAGAGCGTCACAGCCTGGGTCAGACACTCCTCCACGTTCCCCACACACGCTTAGAGTCACGGCCAGTCACCGCGCCTTCGGATTGTCCAATTCAGCGCGGCGCGCGACTCGACCGCCTCCACGGGGAGGCGGTTGTGCCTGGGGAAAGGACTGATCGTGCGTCAACGTTCGCTTATCGCCATCACCGCCGCGCTGGCGGCGGGAGCGCTCACCCTCACCGCCTGCGGCTCGCGCGACAGCGGCGACAAGGGCTCGGACTCGGCCAACGGCGGCGGCACCACCGTCGTCATCGGCGTCGACGCCCCGCTGACCGGCGACCTGTCCGCCATGGGCCTCGGCATCAAGAACTCCGCCGACCTCGCCGTCCAGAACGCCAACAAGCAGAAGCTCGTCAAGGGCGTCACCTTCAAGATCGAGGCCCTCGACGACCAGGCGCAGCCGTCCGCCGGCCAGCAGAACGCCTCGAAATTCGTCTCCGAGCAGGAAGTCCTCGGCGTCGTCGGCCCGCTGAACTCCTCGGTCGCCGAGTCGATGCAGAAGGTCTTCGACGACGCCAAGCTGGTCCAGGTCTCCCCGGCCAACACCGGCCCCGCCCTGACCCAGGGCCCGGACTGGCAGAAGAAGAAGGTCCGCGGGTACAAGTCGTACTTCCGCACCGCGACCACGGACGCCATCCAGGGCCCGTTCGCGGCCCAGTACGTCTTCAACAGCGCCAAGAAGAAGAAGGTCTTCGTCATCGACGACAAGAAGACCTACGGCTCCGGCCTGGCCGCGACCTTCACCGAGGAGTTCAAGAAGCTCGGCGGCAAGGTGGTCGGCACCGAGCACATCAACCCCGACGCCAAGGACTTCTCCGCGGTCGCCACCAAGGTGAAGAACTCGGGTGCCGAGGTCGTCTACTACGGCGGCGAGTACCCGCAGGCCGGCCCGCTGAGCAAGCAGATCAAGGCCGCCGGTGCCAAGATCCCGCTGGTCGGCGGCGACGGCATCAAGGACGACACGTTCATGAAGCTGGCGGGTGCCGAGGCCACCGGTGACCTGGCCACCTCCGTCGGCGCCCCGGTCGAGGACCTTCCCTCCGCCAAGCAGTTCGTCGCCGACTACAAGGCCGCGGGCTACAAGGAGGAGTACTCCGCCTACGGCGGCTACGCCTACGACTCCGCCTGGGCGGTCATCGAGGCCGTGAAGAAGGTCGTCGACGCCAACGGCGGCAAGCTTCCCGACGACGCCCGCGCGAAGATCACCGAGGCCATGCAGAGCGTCTCCTTCGACGGCGTGACCGGCAAGGTCTCCTTCGACGAGTACGGCGACGCCACCAACAAGCAGCTCACCGTCTACGCCGTGAAGAACGGTGCCTGGGTTCCCGTCAAGTCCGGTACCTACACCGGCTGATCCACGCCTGACCCACTCATGAGCCGCGCGGGGCGCTGTTCCACTGGCGCCCCGCGCGGACTCGCATCCGGCCACATCCCTCGCACTTTCCGAACGTCTCGGAGGACATGCGGTGAACGAACTGCCGCAGCAGCTGGTCAACGGCCTGCTACTAGGATCCATGTACGGGCTGGTCGCCATCGGCTACACAATGGTCTACGGCATTGTCCAGCTCATCAACTTCGCCCACGGCGAGATATTCATGACGGGAGCGTTCGGCGCTCTCACTGTCTGGCTCTGGCTTCCCGGCGGCACCAGCATGTGGATCGCGCTGCCGCTGATGATCATCGGCGCCGTCATCGTCGCCGTCGCCATCGCCGTCGGGGCGGAACGGTTCGCCTACCGACCCCTGCGCAACGCCCCGCGCCTCGCGCCCCTGATCACCGCCATCGGCCTCTCCCTCGCCCTCCAGCAGGCGGTGTGGGCCTGGTACCCGGAGGCGAAGTCCGCGCGCACCTTCCCGCAGATCGAGGGCGGCCCCTTCGAGATCGGCAGCGTCACCATCCAGACCGGTGACATCTTCCTCGTCGTCGCGGCCCCCATCAGCATGGCGGTCCTCGCCTGGTTCGTGATGAAGACCCGCACCGGCCGCGGCATGCAGGCCACCGCGCAGGACCCGGACACCGCCAAGCTGATGGGCGTCAACACCGACCGCATCATCGTGATCGCGTTCGCGCTCGGCGCCGCGTTCGCCGCCGTCGGAGCCGTCGCCTACGGCCTGAAGTACGGCGAGATCAACTTCCGCATGGGCTTCATCCTCGGTCTGAAGGCGTTCACCGCGGCCGTCCTCGGCGGCATCGGCAACATCTACGGAGCCATGATCGGCGGCGTGGTCCTCGGCGTGGCCGAGACCCTGGCCACCGCCTACATCGCCGACATCCCGGGCATGGACAAGTTCGGCAGCCAGTCCTGGGCCGACGTCTGGGCCTTCGTACTCCTCATCCTCGTACTGCTGTTCAGGCCACAGGGCCTGCTCGGCGAGCGCGTCGCGGACAGGGCGTGAGACCGATGACCACACAGACCACCGCATCCGAGACCCCCAGCGCCCGCAAGGCCGACACCCCCTCCGGCCTGCTGCCCCTCCCGGAGAAGGCCGCCCGCGCCCTCGCCCTCGGCGGCAGCGCGCTGACGATCGTCTCCACCTTCCTCGCCTGGACCTGGACCGACGAATTCCCCGGCGACCTCACCGTCTACGGCTACCCGGGCGGCCTGCAGGTCCTCGTCCTCATCGGCGCGGCCCTCGCCGCCGTGCTCGCGCTGGCCTCCTACGGCCTCCGGGGCCTCGGCTGGCTGGTCCCCGCCGGCCCCGACGCGGCCCTGAAGTTCGCCACCCTGGCCACCTTCGCCACCAGCTGGTACACGGTCCTCGCGATCAGCGTCGACCTCGGCGGACTCGTCAACCTGGAGCCCGGCGGCTTCCTCGTCGCCGTCGCCAGCCTCGCCGCCCTCGCCGGCGCCCTGGCCCTGCCGTTCCAGCGACCCGAACCCGAGCCGATCGACCCCGACGACACCGGCTGGGAGAAGTTCAAGCACGACGCCGCGTACAAGTGGGAGACCACCAAGGCGGTCTTCACCGCCGGCTCCCCCCGCCCCGCGCCCACCCTCCCCTCGTACGCCGAGATCCTGCTCATCGTCGCGATGCTCGCACTCGGCCTGGTCGTCTTCACCTACGGCATCGGCACCGAGTACGACGAGCTGTTCATCGGCTTCCTGATCACCGCCGGCCTCGGCTTCGCCGCCCTCAACAAGGCCGGACTGATCTCCCACGCCTCGCAGATCGCCTCCCGGCACACGAACATCACCATCTGCGGCGCCTTCGTCGCGGCGGCACTGTTCCCCTTCACCCAGACCAACGACCAGTACGCGACCCTCGGCGTCTACATCCTCATCTTCGCCACCGTCGCCCTCGGCCTGAACATCGTCGTCGGCCTCGCCGGCCTCCTCGACCTCGGTTACGTCGCCTTCCTCGGCGTCGGCGCCTACGCGGCCGCCCTGGTCTCCGGCTCCCCCAGCTCGCCGTTCGACGTGCACTTCCCGTTCTGGGCCGCCGTCCTCGTCGGCGCCGCCGCCTCCCTCGTCTTCGGCGTGCTGATCGGCGCCCCGACACTCCGGCTGCGCGGCGACTACCTCGCCATCGTCACCCTCGGCTTCGGTGAGATCTTCCGCATCACCGCCAACAACCTCGACGGCACCTCCGGGCCCGACCTCACCAACGGCTCCAACGGTGTCTCCTCGATCCCGAACCTCGACGTCCTCGGCTTCGACTTCGGCGCCCAGCACGACATGGGCGGCTTCACCATCGGCCGGTTCGCCAACTACTTCTTCCTGATGCTGATCATCACCGCGGTCGTGGTGCTGGTCTTCCGCCGCAGCGGCAACTCCCGCATCGGACGCGCCTGGGTGGCCATCCGCGAGGACGAGACCGCCGCGCTCGCCATGGGCATCAACGGCTTCCGGGTCAAGCTCATCGCCTTCGCCGTCGGCGCCTCCCTCGCCGGACTCGCGGGCACCGTCCAGGCCCACGTCACCTACACCGTGACGCCCGAGCAGTACCTGTTCGCCGGCCCCATCCCGCCCAACTCGGCCTTCCTGCTCGCCGCGGTCGTCCTCGGCGGCATGGGCACCATCAGCGGACCGCTGATCGGCGCGGCCCTGCTCTTCCTCATCCCGAACAAGCTCCAGTTCCTCGGCAACTACCAGCTCTTCGCCTTCGGTCTCGCGCTCATCCTGCTGATGCGCTTCCGCCCCGAGGGCCTCATCCCGAACCGGCGCCGCCAGCTCGAATTCCACGAAGAGGCGGAAGCACCCACCCTCCTGACGAAGGCGGGGGCCTGACCACCATGACCACCGACACCACCACCAAGGACACCGCCCCCGGCGCCGCCGTGCCCGGCGAGACCGTCCTCGACGCCCGCGGCGTGACCATGCGCTTCGGCGGCCTGACCGCCGTACGCGGCGTCGACCTCACCGTCGGCGCCGGCGAGATCGTCGGCCTCATCGGCCCCAACGGCGCCGGCAAGACCACCTTCTTCAACTGCCTGACCGGCCTGTACGTCCCCACCGAGGGCGAGGTCCGCTACAAGGGCGCCGTCCTGCCGCCCAAGTCCTTCAAGGTCACCGCCGCCGGCATCGCGCGCACCTTCCAGAACATCCGGCTCTTCGCCAACATGACGGTCCTGGAGAACGTGCTCGTCGGCCGGCACACCCGCACCAAGGAGGGCTTCTGGTCGGCCGTACTGCGCGGCCCCGGCTTCCACAAGGCCGAGAAGGCCTCCAAGGACCGGGCCATGGAGCTGCTGGCGTTCGTCGGCCTCGACCACAAGGCCGAGCACCTCGCCCGCAACCTCCCCTACGGCGAGCAGCGCAAACTGGAGATCGCGCGCGCCCTGGCCAGCGAGCCGGGTCTGCTTCTGCTCGACGAACCGACGGCCGGCATGAACCCGCAGGAGACCCGGGCCACCGAGGAACTCGTCTTCGCCATCCGGGACATGGGCATCGCCGTCCTCGTCATCGAGCACGACATGCGCTTCATCTTCAACCTCTGCGACCGCGTCGCCGTACTCGTGCAGGGCGAAAAGCTGATCGAGGGCGACAGCGCCACCGTCCAGGGCGACGAGCGCGTGGTCGCGGCCTACCTCGGCGAGCCCTTCGAGGACGCGCCCGGCGCCGAGGAGGTGGCCGAGGTGGAGGCCGCCGAGGCACACGCCGAGGCCACCGCCGAGGCAGACGCCGACACCACGGCCACGGGCGCCGACACCACGACCGACGCCGCGCCCGGCAAGGAGAACGACCGATGACCGCACTGCTCGAAGTCGAGGACCTGAGGGTCGCCTACGGCAAGATCGAGGCCGTCAAGGGCATCTCCTTCAAGGTCGAGGCCGGTCAGGTCGTCACCCTCATCGGCACCAACGGCGCCGGCAAGACCACCACCCTGCGCACCCTGTCCGGACTGCTGAAGCCGGTCGGCGGACAGATCAGGTTCAACGGCAGATCGCTGAAGAAGATCCCCGCCCACCAGGTGGTCTCCCTGGGCCTCGCCCACTCCCCCGAGGGCCGGCACATCTTCCCCCGCATGAGCATCGAGGACAACCTCCGCCTCGGCGCCTTCCTGCGCAACGACAAGCCCGGCATCGAGAAGGACATCCAGCGCGCCTACGACCTCTTCCCCATCCTCGGGGAACGGCGCAAGCAGGCCGCGGGCACCCTCTCGGGCGGTGAGCAGCAGATGCTGGCGATGGGCAGGGCGCTGATGTCCCAGCCCAAGCTGCTGATGCTGGACGAACCGTCGATGGGTCTGTCCCCGATCATGATGCAGAAGATCATGGCGACCATCGCCGAGCTGAAGGCCCAGGGCACCACGATCCTGCTGGTCGAGCAGAACGCCCAGGCGGCGCTCTCCCTCGCCGACCAGGGTCACGTCATGGAGGTCGGCAACATCGTCCTGTCCGGCACGGGGCAGGACCTGCTGCACGACGAGTCGGTCCGCAAGGCCTACCTCGGCGAGGACTGACCCCCCTGTACACGACGAGGCCCGCGCCCCCTTCTCCGGGACGCGGGCCTCGTCGTACGCAGAAGTGCTCAGCCCTTCTTGGCCGCCTTCTTCTCCTCGCTGTCCGCGATGACCGCCTCGGCGACCTGCTGCATCGACATGCGGCGGTCCATCGAGGTCTTCTGGATCCAGCGGAACGCGGCCGGCTCGGTCAGGCCGTACTCCGTCTGGAGGATCGACTTCGCACGGTCGACCAGCTTGCGGGTCTCCAGCCGCTGGGTGAGGTCCGCGACCTCCTTCTCCAGCTGCTTCAGCTCGGTGAAGCGCGAGACGGCCATCTCGATCGCCGGGACGACGTCGCTCTTGCTGAACGGCTTCACCAGGTACGCCATGGCACCGGCGTCCCGGGCGCGCTCCACGAGGTCGCGCTGCGAGAAGGCGGTGAGCATCAGGACCGGCGCGATGGACTCCTCGGCGATCTTCTCGGCCGCGGAGATGCCGTCCAGCTTGGGCATCTTCACGTCCAGGATGACCAGGTCCGGCTTGTGCTCGCGGGCCAGCTCCACGGCCTGCTCACCGTCCCCGGCCTCGCCGACGACGGTGTACCCCTCCTCCTCCAGCATCTCTTTCAGGTCGAGCCGGATCAGGGCCTCGTCCTCGGCGATGACGACACGGGTCGTCAGCGGAGGCACGTGCGACTTGTCGTCGTCGGGCACGTCTACGGGCTGGGGCGACTCGGGGGCGGTCACTGAGGCTCCTTGGTACGGGGCAGGCCGGTACTGCTGACAAGAGCCTACCTAGCTACGGTATGGTGGACGCGCGGAGGGTGACCACCAACCTTCATTTTGCAGGAAGCCCCGGTAGCCCAGCGGCAGAGGCACGGTGCTCAAACCACCGACAGCGTGGGTTCAAATCCCACCCGGGGCACTTTCCTTCGATTCCATGGTCAGCCCGTAAAGCGGAGGATCATGTTCGTGTGATCCTCCGCTTTTTGCTGCGTGCTCATCCGCGGCCTCATCCACTCCGACGGCTGCCGCGTCACCGACCGGACACTGAGCGGGGCCCCCGTCACTTCGGGCTGTCGTCCTCGCCGATGTGGTGGACGCGGACCATGTTGGTCGAGCCGGAGACGCCGGGCGGGGAGCCGGCCGTGATGACCACGATGTCGCCCTTCTGGCAGCGGCCGTACTTCAGGAGCAGTTCGTCCACCTGGTCGACCATGGCGTCCGTGGAGTCCACGTGGGGGCCGAGGAAGGTCTCCGCGCCCCAGGTGAGGCTGAGCTGGGAGCGGGTGGCCGGCTCGGGGGTGAAGGCGAGGAGCGGGATCGGCGAGCGGTAGCGGGAGAGCCGGCGGGCGGTGTCCCCCGACTGGGTGAAGGCGACCAGGAACTTCGCACCGAGGAAGTCGCCCATCTCGGCGGCGGCCCGGGCGACCGCGCCGCCCTGGGTGCGCGGCTTGTTCCGCTCGGTCAGCGGGGGCAGGCCCGCCGCGAGCATGTCCTGCTCCGCCGCCGCGACGATCTTCGCCATGGTGCGTACGGTCTCGACCGGGTACTTGCCGACGCTGGTCTCGCCGGAGAGCATCACCGCGTCCGTGCCGTCGAGGACCGCGTTGGCGACGTCGGAGGCCTCGGCGCGGGTGGGCCGGGAGTTCTCGATCATGGAGTCGAGCATCTGCGTGGCGACGATGACCGGCTTGGCGTTGCGCTTGGCGAGCTTGATCGCGCGCTTCTGGACGATGGGGACCTGCTCCAGCGGCATCTCGACGCCGAGGTCGCCGCGCGCGACCATCAGCCCGTCGAAGGCGGCCACGATGCCGTCGAGGTTCTGTACGGCCTGCGGCTTCTCGATCTTGGCGATCACCGGGAGGCGGCGGCCTTCCTCGGCCATGATCCGGTGGACGTCGGCGGCGTCGTCGCCGCTGCGGACGAAGGAGAGGGCGATCACGTCGAAGCCGGTGCGCAGCGCCCAGCGCAGGTCGTCCTCGTCCTTCTTGGAGAGGGCGGGGACGGAGACGGCCACGCCGGGGAGGTTCAGGCCCTTGTGGTCGGAGATGACTCCGCCTTCGAGGACCCGGGTGTGTACGCGGGGGCCGTCGACGGTGGTGACCTCCAGGCAGACCTTGCCGTCGTCGACGAGGATGCGCTCGCCGGGGGTGACGTCGGCGGCGAGGCCGGCGTAGGTGGTGCCGCACTGGTGGCGGTCGCCCTCGGCGCCGTCCTCCACGGTGATGGTGAAGGTGTCGTCGCGTTCAAGGAGTACGGGGCCTTCGGTGAAGCGGCCGAGCCGGATCTTCGGACCCTGAAGGTCGGCGAGGATTCCGACGCTGCGGCCGGTTTCGTCGGCCGCCGTTCGTACGCGCTGATAGCGCTCCTCGTGCTCGGCGTGGGTGCCGTGGCTGAGGTTGAACCGGGCGACGTCCATTCCGGCCTGGACCAGTGCCTTGATCTGGTCGTACGAGTCGGTGGCGGGCCCCAGTGTGCAGACGATCTTTGCTCGGCGCATAGGTCGAGCCTATGGCTTACCCGCGGGTAGAGAATTGGCGCCGTATGACTGCTCAACAGACTTTGGGTAAAGGCTTATTGACAACTGTTGAATTGTGCGATGGCTCGCTCCTATGAGCGATGGTCACCAGATCGCAACCTCCCGGACCTGTTGCCGGAAGTCATGCTCAGGTCAGAATCTACGCGCGTTGTTGACCATCCGCCAAGGAGACCGAGAGCCATGCCGTTGAACCGCCGGAAGTTCCTGAAGAAGTCCGCCGCCACCGGAGCGGGAGTGGCGATCGCCGGCGCGGCGGCGGCCCCGGCGGCCGAGGCGGCGGAGGGCAAGAAGCCCGGACACCCTGTGAAGCGGTACTCCCTGACCGTCATGGGCACCACCGACCTGCACGGCCACGTCTTCAACTGGGACTACTTCAAGGACGCGGAGTACGCCGACAAGGCGGGCAACGCCATGGGCCTCGCCCGTATCTCCACCCTGGTCGAGCAGGTGCGCAAGGAGAAGGGCCGGTGCAACACGCTGCTGCTGGACGCCGGTGACACCATCCAGGGCACCCCGCTCACCTACTACTACGCCAAGGTCGACCCGATCACCGCCAAGGGCGGCCCGGTGCACCCGATGGCGCAGGCGATGAACGCGATCGGATACGACGCGGCGGCCCTCGGCAACCACGAGTTCAACTACGGCATCGAGACCCTGCGGAAGTTCGAGGACCAGCTCGACTTCCCGCTGCTCGGCGCCAACGCGGTGGACGCGAAGACGCTGAAGCCGGCCTTCCCGCCGTACTTCATGAAGACGTTCCGCGTGCCGGGCGCCAAGCCGGTCAAGGTCGCCGTCCTCGGCCTGACCAACCCGGGCATCGCGATCTGGGACAAGGCCTACGTCCAGGGCAGGCTGGCGTTCCCGGGCCTGGAGGAGCAGGCCGCCAAGTGGGTGCCGAAGCTCAGGTCCATGGGCGCGGACGTGGTCGTCGTCTCCGCGCACTCGGGCACCTCGGGCACGTCGTCGTACGGCGACCAGGTGCCGTACGTGGAGAACGCGGCGGCGAACGTGGCCAGGCAGGTGCCCGGCATCGACGCGATCCTGGTCGGCCACGCGCACGTCGAGATCCCGGAGCTGAAGGTCGTCAACGAGAAGACCGGCAGGACGGTCGTGCTGTCCGAGCCGCTGTGCTACGCCGAGCGGCTCACCCTCTTCGACATCGAGCTGGTGTTCAGCAAGGGCCGCTGGGAGGTCGAGTCGGTCTCCGCCTCGCTGCGCAACTCCAACTCGGTCGCCGACGACCCGAAGATCACCAAGCTGCTCACCGACGAGCACGAGAAGGTCGTCGCGTACGTCAACCAGGTCGTGGGCCGGGCGACGCAGACCCTGACCACCGTCGAGGCCCGCTACAAGGACGCCCCGATCATCGACCTGATCACCAAGGTCCAGGAGGACGTGGTGAAGGCGGCGCTCGCGGGCACCTCCTACGCCTCGCTGCCGGTGATCGCCCAGGCCTCGCCGTTCTCCCGGACCTCGCAGATCCCGGCGGGCGACGTGACCATCCGGGACCTGTCGAGCCTGTACGTCTACGACAACACGCTGGTCGCCAAGCTGCTGACGGGCGCGCAGGTGCGGGCCTACCTGGAGTACTCGGCGGAGTACTACGTCCAGACGGCTGCCGATGCGACGGTCGACGTCGAGAAGCTGACCAACGCCGGCGGCCGCCCGGACTACAACTACGACTACGTCTCGGGCCTGTCGTACGACATCGACATCGCCCAGCCGGCCGGGTCGCGGATCAGGAACCTGACCTTCAACGGGGCCGCGCTGGACGACACCCAGCAGTTCGTGTTCGCGGTGAACAACTACCGTGCGAACGGCGGCGGTGCCTTCCCGCACGTCGCCGCCGCGAAGGAGCTGTGGTCGGAGTCGACGGAGATCCGCACCCGGATCGCGGAGTGGGTGACCGCGAAGGGTGTCCTGGACCCGAAGGACTTCGCGTCGGTGGACTGGAAGCTGGTGCGCGACGGCAAGCCGGTCTTCTAGGGCCTGGCAGGTCCTCAGGAGCCGCAGGAGTGACAGGTCGACGGCGTCGGCGATCTTCTTCCGGTCGGGCGGTTCACCCTCTCGCGACGGCGCTCACCTTCCGTCGACGAGAGGTGTGAGCTGTCTGGCCTGCGGCACCCTGGCCGGGGGCTCCTCCAGTCCGAACGAGGTGAACGCCGTTCGGGCCGGCAGTGGGTACGACTCCTTTCCGGTGAGGGAGTTGAGGATGCTTGCGCTGCGCCAGGCGGCCAGGCCGAGGTCGGGGGCGCCGACGCCGTGGGTGTGCAGTTCGGCGTTCTGGACGTACACCGAGCCGGTGACCGAGGGGTCGAGGACGAGGCGGAAGTCCTGGTCGATGCGGGGGCGTTCGCTGCTGTCACGGCGGATGTAGGGGTCGAGCCCGGCGAGGATGCGGCCGAGGGGGCGGTCCCGGTAGCCGGTGGCGAGGACGACGGCGTCGGTGGCGAGCCGGGAGCGGCTGTCCTGCTGGAGGTGCTCCAGATGCAGCTCGATCTTGCTGGTGGCGATCCGGCCGGCGGTGCGGACACGGACGCCGGGGGTGAGGACGGCGTCGGGCCAGCCGCCGTGCAGGGTGCGCCGGTACAGCTCGTCGTGGATGGCGGCGAGGGTGCCGGCGTCGATGCCCTTGTGCAGCTGCCACTGGGCGGTGACCAGCCGGTCGCGGACGGGCTCGGGGAGGGCGTGGAAGTAGCGGGTGTAGTCCGGGGTGAAGTGCTCCAGGCCCAGCTTGGAGTACTCCATCGGGGCGAACGCCTCGGTCCGGCCGATCCAGTGCAGCTTCTCCCGGCCGGCCGGGCGGTGCCGGAGCAGGTCCAGGAAGACCTCGGCACCGGACTGTCCGGAGCCGACGACGGTGACGTGCCCGGCGGCGAGGATGCTGTCGCGGTGGTCGAGGTAGTCGGCGGCGTGGACGACGGGCACGCCGGGGGCGTCCACCAGGGGCTGAAGGGGGTCGGGCACGTAGGGGGCGGTGCCGATGCCGAGGACGATGTTGCGGGTGTGGGTACGGCCGAGGGCCTCGGCCTCGCCCTCGGCGTCGAGCTGGGTGAAGTCGACCTCGAACACGTCCCGTTCGGGGTTCCAGCGGACGGCGTCGACCTGGTGGCGGAAGCGCAGGCCGGGGAGTGCTTCGGCGACCCAGCGGCAGTAGGCGTCGTACTCGGCGCGCTGGATGTGGAAGTGCTCGGCGAAGTAGAAGGGGAAGAGCCGCTCGCGCGTCTTGAGGTAGTTGAGGAAGCTCCAGGGGCTGGTGGGGTCGGCGAGGGTCACCAGGTCGGCGAGGAAGGGCACTTGGACGGTGGCGCCCTCGATGAGCAGCCCGGGGTGCCAGTCGAAGCCGGGGCGCTGTTCGTAGAAGACGGCGTCGAGTTCGGGGAGCGGGTGGGCGAGGGCGGCGAGGGAGAGGTTGCAGGGGCCGATGCCGATGCCGACCAGGTCGCGTGGGGAGGCGGGCTCATGGCAGGGGAGCTGGGTCATCCGGGGTGTTTCCTTCGGCGAGTTCGGCGAGTTTGAGCAGGTGGGACAGGTCGTCCGGCCGGGTGTGGGGGTTGAGGACGGTGGCCTTGAGCCAGAGCCGGCCGTCGAGCCGGGCGCGACCGAGGACGGCCCGGCCCTCGTGCAGCAGGCCGCGGCGTACGGCGGCCACGGTGTCGTCGTCGGCTCCGGCCGGGCGGAACAGGACGGTGCTGATGACGGGCCGGTCGTACAGCTCGAAGCCGGGGTGCTCGCGGATCAGGGCGGCGAACTCGCGGGCCCGGGTGCAGACCTGGTCGACCAGGGCGCCGAGGCCGCCGCGGCCCAGTGTCTTCAGGGTGACGGCGATCTTCAGGATGTCGGGGCGGCGGGTGGTGCGCAGGGAGCGGCCGAGCAGGTCGGGGAGGCCGGCCTCGGTGTCGTCGTCGGCGTTGAGGTAGTCGGCGTGCTGGTGGAGTGCGGCGAGTTCGTGCGGGCGGGCGACGGCGAGGAGTCCGGCGGCGACGGGCTGCCAGCCGAGTTTGTGCAGGTCGAGGGTGACGGTGTGGGCGGCTTCGAGGCCGGCGAGTTTGTCGCGGTGGCGGTCGCTGAAGAGGAGGCCGCCGCCGTAGGCCGCGTCGATGTGCAGTCGGGCGCCGTGGGCGGTGCACAGGCCGGCGATCTCGGGCAGCGGGTCGATGAGGCCGGCGTCGGTGGTGCCGGCGGTGGCGGCGACCAGCAGCGGGCCGGGGAGCGCGGTGAGGGCCTCGTCGAGGGCGGCCGGGTCGAGGGTGCCGTTCGGTGTCGGGAGGACGACCGGGTCGGGCAGGCCGAGCAGCCAGGCGGCGCGTGGCAGCGAGTGGTGGGCGTTCGCGCCGCACACGAGGCGCACGCTGCCGCCGTGCGCCTCGCGGGCGAGGAGCAGGGCGAGTTGGTTGGACTCGGTGCCGCCGGTGGTGACGAGGGCGTCGGCGAGGCCGGCGGTGCGGGCGAGGGTGCGGGCGACGGCGGCTTCCAGGGTGGAGGCGGCCGGGGCCTGGTCCCAGGAGTCCAGGGAGGGGTTGAGGGCGCTCGCGGCGAGGTCGGCGGCGGTGGCCACGGCGAGCGGCGGGCAGTGCAGGTGGGCCGCGCACAGGGGGTCGGCGGGGTCGGCGGCGCCCGTGGCGAGGAGGTGGACGAGGGTACGCAGGGCGTCCGGGTCGCCGGTGTCGGGCAGGACGTCGCCGAGGGCGTCGGCGACGCGTTCGGCGACGGCCTGCGGTCCGCCGGCGGGCAGTGGACCGCCGCGCTCGGCGCCGCCGGCCGCGAGCGCGTCGAGCACGGTGGCGAGGAGGGGCCGCAGGGCGTCGGGGCCGGACGGGCCGGAGGCGAGGGGCGGCAGGCTCATGGGCTCTCCTCCGGGCAGGGCACGTCCGGCGGGCTTCCGGGCCCGGGGCTTCCGGCTGTGGGCGGAGTTCCAGCTTGTACCGGAAGGGAGCCCTGTGTCCCGAAAGCCAGGCGAACGGAACCCGAAAGTGTGTACTGCCGTGCCCCGGAGAGGGGTTGGTCTTGCTCGGGGCCTATGCGCGGAAGTCGTCGGCGTGGTCCCGGGCCCACTGGTCGAAGGCGCGGGCCGGGGTGCCGGTGAGCTGCTCCACCGTGCCGGTGATCTCCGGGGGGACGCCGACGGTCTCCGCGAAGCTCCGCAGCAGCCGTTCGAGCATCTGCGGCGGCACGTGCGGGAAGAGTTCCGGGCCCGCCTCGGCCGGGTCGGTCTCCACGAACGTCAGCTTCCGGCCCAGGGCTTCGCCGATCGCCGCGACCTGTTCGGCGTTGCTGGTCGCCGCGGGCCCGGTCAGCCGGTGCACGGCGCCCTCGTGCCCGGCGTCGAGGAGGACGCGTTCGGCGACGGCCGCGATGTCGTCCTCGTGGACGGGCGCGGAGAGCCCGTCGGCGAAGACGCCGCGGACGGTGTCGCCGGCGCGGACCTGCGGGGCGTACTGGAGGGCGTTGGTGGCGAAGGCGCCCGGCCGCAGGAACGTCCAGGCGAGGCCGCTGTCGCGGATCTCCCGCTCGGCGGTGGCGTGCATGACGTGGATGGGGTGGGTCTCGTCGGCGCCCTCCCGGATGATGGCGCTGGAGAGCAGGACGACGTGCCGCACGCCGTGCTCGCGGGCCGCGGCGAGCAGCGGGGCCGCGTCGGGCAGCGCGTACAGGAAGAGTTTCGTCGCCCCGGTGAACAGGGCGGCGGGGTCGTCCGGCCGGAACCGCACCACCTCGGCGCGCTCGGGCAGCGCGGCCCGTCCCGGGTCGCGGGTCAGCGCCCGGACGGGCTGTCCCGCGGCGAGGAGACGGTCGACGAGGGCTCGGCCGACGTTGCCGGTCGCGCCGGTCACTACGATCACGGTGCCGCCTTTCGGAGCTGGGTCTGACTGCCCGAGCCTAGGGACGGCGGCCGGCCCGCCGCATCGTCGGCGGGGACCAGCCGCGTCCTACGTCGCCGGACCTACTCCGCCGGCTGTCCTGCCCGTACCCGCAGGGCGCGGGAGAGGTCGTCCAGGCGGTCGGCGAGGGTGCGGCGCAGCGCCGGGGTGAGGTCGCCGTCGCGCAGACAGGCCTCGCCGAGCGCCAGGTTCTCGGCGTCGACGGCGTGGGCCGGGAAGGCCCAGCGGCCGGCGGCGACGGCGATGGCGGGGCCGCGGCGGGCGGCGACGGCGACCGCGTCCGGGTAGAAGCGCGGCACGTACTCCCGTACCAGGTCGGCCTGTTCGGGCTGCCAGAAGCCCTGGGCGGTGGCCGTGAAGAGGTAGTTGGACAGGTCGTCGCCGGCGAACATCGCCTCCCAGGCGGCGCGCTTGGCCTCCGGGTCGGGCAGGGCGGCGCGGCAGCGGGCGGCGCCCTCCTGGCCGGTGGCGCTGGGGTCGCGCGCCAGCTCGGCGGCGATGGCGTCCTCGTCGGTGGCGCCGAGCACGGCGAGCCGGGCGAGGATGCGCCAGCGCAGCTCGGGGTCGAGTTCCGGCCCGCCGGGCACCGTGCCGTCGGCGAGCCAGGCGGCGATGGTCTCGGGGTGGGCGGCCACGGAGATCAGGTGCCGTACGGCGATCAGCCGCAGGCCGGGGTGGTCGCCGTCCTCGGTGCGCCGCAGCAGGTCGCGGCAGAGCGAGGTGAGGGTGGCCAGGGCGGCCGGGCGGTCCTCGGGCGTCAGGTACTGCTCGGTGAGCTGGCCGGCGGCGAAGGCGAGGACGCCCTGGGCGACGGCCAGGTCGGTCTCGTACGGCAGGTGGGTGCGGGCCGCGTCCAGGTATGCGGCGGGCGGGAGTTCGCCGTCGCGGACGGCGTCCCGGAGGGCGTTCCAGACGACGGCGCGGGTGAGCGGGTCGGGCAGGCCGGACAGGCTGGTGCGGACCGTCGCGAAGGAGGTGGTGTCGAAGCGGAGCTTGGCGTAGGTGATGTCGCCGTCGTTGAGGAGGACGAGTGCGGGGCGCTTGCCGATGGGCTGCGGGGCGGTCTGCGGGACGTCGAGGTCGACGCGCTCGCGCAGCACCAGCCGGCCCTCGTCGGCGACGTCGTGGTCGTACAGGCCGGCGCTGATGCGGTGCGGGCGGCTGCCCGCGCGGTCGGCGGTCAGCGTGCAGGTGCCACCGGCGGGGGCGATCACCGGGGTGAGTGTGTCGACGCCGGTGGTGCGCAGCCAGCTGTCGGCCCAGGCGTGCACGTCGCGGTCGGTGGCGGAGGCGAGGGAGTCGATGAAGTCGGCGAGGGTGGCGTTGGCGAACTTGTGCCGCTCGAAGTGGGTGTTGATGCCGGCGAGGAAGTCCTTCTCGCCGAGCCAGGCGGCCAGCTGGCGCAGTGCGGAGGCGCCCTTGGCGTAGGAGATGCCGTCGAAGTTGAGCAGGGCGGAGGCCGTGTCGTCGACGTTCTCGGGGGCGACCGGGTGGGTGGTGGGGCGCTGGTCGGCGTCGTAGCCCCAGGCCTTGCGGGTGACGCCGAACTCGGTCCAGGGGTCGGTGAACCGGGTGGCCTCCGCGGTGGTCTGGTAGCCCATGTACTCGGCGAAGGACTCGTTCAGCCAGATGTCGTCCCACCACTTGAGGGTGACGAGGTCGCCGAACCACATGTGGGCCATCTCGTGTGCGATGACCATGGCGCGGGTCTGCCGCTCGGTGTCGGTGACGGCGGAGCGGTAGACGAAGTCGTCGCGGAAGGTGACCAGGCCCGGGTTCTCCATGGCGCCCGCGTTGAACTCGGGCACGAAGGCCTGGTCGTAGGAGTCGAAGGGGTACGGCTCCTGGAACTTCTCGTGGTAGCGGTCGAAGCACGCGCGCGTGACGTCGAGGATCTCGTCGGCGTCGGCGTCGAGGTGGGGTGCGAGCGAGCGGCGGCAGTGGAGGGCGAAGGGCAGTCCGCGGTGTTCGGTGCGCACCGAGTGCCAGGGGCCGGCGGCGACGGCGACCAGGTAGGTGGAGATCAGCGGGGTGGGCGCGGCCTGCCAGAGGCCGTCGTCGCGGCGGGCGGTGACGCCGTTGGCGAGGACGGTCCAGCCCTCGGGCGCCTTGACCGAGACCTCGAAGACGGCCTTGAGGTCGGGCTGGTCGAAGGCGGCGAAGACGCGCTGGACGTCGTCCATGAACAGTTGCGTGTAGACGTAGGTCTCGCCGTCACTGGGGTCGGTGAAGCGGTGCATGCCCTCGCCGGTGCGGGAGTAGCGCATGGCGGCGTCGACGCGCAGCTCGTGCTCTCCGGCGGTGAGGTTCTTCAGCGGCAGCCGGTTCTCGGTCAGCGACTCCGGGTCGAGGGGGTGTCCGTCGAGTGTGACGCTGCGCAGCTCGGCGGGCTTCAGTTCGACGAACGTGTCCCCGTCGGCCCGCGCGGTGAACCGGATCGCGGTACGGGAGTCGAAGGTCTCGGCACCGGTCGTGAGGTCCAGTTCGACCGTGTACCGGTGGACGTCGAGGAACTGTGCTCGGAGCTGCGCTTCGTCGCGCGTGAGAACGGACATGCACGCCATGCTGCCTGATGGGACCGACAGCGCACAGGGGCGGATCGGTACACGGCTTTTGTCCGTTGTGCGCGCCCCCGGGCCTGCCGCCCCGCCGGTCCCCTGGTCAGCCGCTGGTCGGTCCGCTGTTCAGGCGTCGTGCGCCGGTTGCCCGTTGTGGGTGTCCTCGGCGATCCGCTCGTGGTGCCGGATCACCTCGGCGATGATGAAATTCAGGAACTTCTCGGCGAAGGCGGGGTCGAGCTTGGCGTTCTCGGCGAGGGCGCGCAGCCGGTCGATCTGCCGGGCCTCGCGGGCCGGGTCGGCGGGCGGCAGCTGGTGCAGCGCCTTGAGGCGGCCGACCTGCTGGGTGGCCTTGAAGCGCTCGGCGAGCATGTGGACGACGGCGGCGTCGATGTTGTCGATGCTGTCGCGCAGCCGCTCCAGTTCCTGGCGGACCTCGGGATCGACGGCACCGGGGCCGGTGTTGCTGGTGGTCATGAGGGCCAACCTTATGCGCTGGACCGGCCGGCCCTAAGGGGTGTCCGGGGACTGGATCACCGGTGGATCGCCGGGGTCCGGGACGCGGTCGCTCCAGCCGCCGGGGACGGTACGGCCCTGCTGGGCGCGGAACCGGACCGGGGCGAGGCCGACGCGCCGGGTGAACAGCCGGGAGAAGTAGGCGGGGTCGTCGTAGCCGACGCGGCGGGCTACGGCCGCGACGGGCAGCTCGGTGGCGGCGAGGAGTTCCTTGGCCCGGGTGAGCCGGATGCCGAGCAGGTAGTCCTTCGGGGTGCACCCGGCCGCCCGGCGGACCGCGCCGCGCAGTTCGGCGGTGGTCATCCCGTGCCGGGCGGCGTGGTCGGCGACGCTCAGCGGGGCGCAGGCGTCCCGGGCCAGGGCGGCCAGCACCTGGTCGCCGTCGGGGGCGAGGTCGGCGCGGGCCCGGCGCAGGGCGACGAGGAGTTCGTGGACGGCTGCGGCGGTCTCCACCTCCAGCAGGGGGTTGCCGCGGCGGGCGGCCCGGACGATGCGGGCGATGACCGCGCGGGGGCCGGAGGCGTCGGAGAGCGGGACGACGGGCCGCTCGGGTTCGATGTAGCCGAGTTCGCCGTAGGCCGCGGTGGCGGGCCCGGCGAAGTCGACGAAGCCCTCGTCCCAGCCGGTGTCCGGGTCGGGCGCGTAGTGGTGGGGCACGCCGGGGGTCAGCCACAGCAGGGCGGGCGCGGTCACGGTCGTACGGCGGCCGTCGGCGCCCCGGTACCAGCCGCCGCCCGAGCTGATCACGACGGCCACGTGGTGGTCGAGGGTGCGCGGGCCGACCGTGGGCAGCGCGCCGTGCTGCAGGCCGACGCCGAGGCAGACCAGGCCGAGGCGGTGGTGGGCGGGGCCGGGGCTGAAGAACCGCATCCAGGTCTGGTACATCGGCGCTCCTCCCGGCGTGCGGCGCGTTTTTGTCCAAGCAGCGCCGATCTTCGTCCATGGCGCCGATCACCGGAAGGGGGCGAGGCTGGAGGCATGGACGAGATCATGGCGGGGGCCGGCGCATGAGCGGGTTTTCGGTGGGGGAATCGGACTTCCTGCTGGACGGGCGGCCGGTGCGGCTGCTGTCCGGGGCGCTGCACTACTTCCGGGTGCACGAGGCCCACTGGGGGCACCGGCTGGGGATGCTGCGGGCGATGGGCCTGAACTGCGTGGAGACGTACGTCCCGTGGAACCTGCACCAGCCGCGCCCGGGGACGTTCCGGGACGTGCAGGCGGTGGGCCGGTTCCTGGACGCGGTCCGGGAGGCGGGCCTGTGGGCGATCGTGCGGCCGGGGCCGTACATCTGCGCCGAGTGGGAGAACGGCGGGCTGCCGGCGTGGGTGACGGGCGAGCCGGGCACGCGCGCGCGTACGCGTGACGAGCGCTATCTGTTCCACGTCCGGAACTGGTTCCACCACCTGCTGCACGAGATCGTGCCCCGCCAGCGGGACCGCGGCGGCCCCGTGGTCATGGTGCAGGTGGAGAACGAGTACGGCAGCTACGGCAGCGACACCGGCTATCTGGAGGAGCTGGCCGGTCTGCTGCGTGCGAAGGGGGTCACGGTGCCGCTGTTCACCTCGGACGGCCCCGAGGACCACATGCTGACCGGGGGCTCGCTGCCCGGAGTGCTCGCCACGGTGAACTTCGGCTCCCACGCGCGCGAGGCGTTCGAGACGCTGCGCCGCCACCGCCCCGACGGCCCGCTGATGTGCATGGAGTTCTGGTGCGGCTGGTTCGACCACTGGGCCGGCGAGCACGTCGCACGGGATCCGGACGAGGCCGCCGGGGCGCTGCGGGAGATCCTGGAGTGCGGGGCGTCGGTGAACCTGTACATGGCGCACGGCGGCACGAGTTTCGGCGGCTGGGCGGGCGCCAACCGGGGCGGCGGCGCGCTGCACGAGGGCCCGCTGGAGCCGGACGTCACCTCGTACGACTACGACGCGCCGGTGGACGAGTGCGGCCGGCCCACGGAGAAGTTCTGGCGTTTCCGCGAGGTGCTGTCGGCGTACCACCCCGGCCCGCTGCCCGACCTGCCGCCGCTGCCCCCGCCGCTGGGCGTCCCGGCCGAGGCCGCGTTCACCGGCTGGGCCTCCCTGGCGGACGTGCTTCAGGCGCTGGGCGGCCCGGAGACGGCCGCCCCGGTGCCGCCGACGTTCGAGGAGCTGGGGGTCACCCGGGGTCTGGTGCGCTACACGGTGGACGTGCCCGGACCGCGGCAGCCGTACCCGATGACCGTGCGCGGGCTGCGGGATCTCGCCGTGGTGTACGTCGACGGGGAGCGGGCCGGGGTGCTCACCGAGGAGGAGCCGCGGCTGAAGGAGCCCGTCGCGGGCCCCGCGCGCGTGGAGCTGTGGGTGGAGTCCCTGGGGAGGGTGAACTACGGGCCGCGGCTCGGCGAGGCGAAGGGCGTGACCGGCGGCGTCCTGCACGAGCGGCAGTATCTGCACGGGGTACGCGCGCGTGGGCTGGATCTGGACGCGTTCGCCGACGGTGTGGCCGCGGTGCCCTTCGGCGGGCTGCCCGGGGAGGGAGCGCCGGGGCTGTACCGGGGCACGGTCACGGTCCGCGGGGCCGGGGACGCCCGGCTGGAGCTGCCGGGCTGGACGCGCGGCTTCGTCTGGGTCAACGGCTTCGGGCTGGGCCGTTACTGGTCGGTGGGCCCGCAGCGGTCGCTGTACGTGCCCGGACCGGTGCTGCGGGAGGGCGAGAACGAGGTGTGGCTGCTGGAGCTGGACGGGGGCGGACCGGACCGGTCGGCGCCGCGTCTGCTGCCTGTGTGACCGGCCGTCCGGCGCGGGCCCGCGGCCTACAGTGGAGTGGAGTTCCGCGTCTTTGGGGGTGCCGAGGTGGCGAACGGCGGACCGGTCGAGCACGGCTACCCGCACCTGGAGACGGTGCGGGCCGCCGTCACCGCGCTGTACCGGAGGCTCTCCCGGGACACCGTCGAGACGTTCTCGGCCAGCGTGGCCCCCGCCGACGTGGCCTTCTGCGACACCGACGACCTGCATCTGGGCGCGCAGCGCGTGGCCCGGGAGATCGTGCGGCACTTCCGGCTGCCGGACGCGCGGCTGATCGTCGGCTTCCGGGAGATGACGCATGCGGCGAACGTCGAACTGGCGGCGGGACCCGAGTACTTCGTCGAGCTGAACGACCGGTTCCGCACCCACCGCAGGGACATCGGCGCGGCCCTCGCCCACGAGGTGGCGCACGTCTACCTGCACCGCCTGGACCTCTCCTTCCCCACCACGGCGGAGAACGAGATCCTGACGGACACGGCGACGACCTACCTGGGCGCGGGCTGGCTGCTGCTGGACGCCTACCGGGAGGACGGGGTCTCCTCGCAGAAACTCGGCTATCTCACCCCGGAGGAGTTCGGTTACGTCCTGGCCAAGCGGGCTCTGCTCTTCGGTGAGGACCCGTCCGTGTGGTTCACCAGCCCGCAGGCGTACACCGCCTACGCCAAGGGGATGGACCGGGCCCGCCGCGACGGGCAGCAGCCGCCGCTGACCGGGGCCGGCTGGGCGGGCCGCCGCCGCTACGCGCACGATCGCCGGCACGCCGCGCCCGCCCCGCCGACGGCCGCGTACTCCTTCACTCCCGACAGCGGCGGCCGGCTCCGGGTGAGCTTCCCCTGCCCGACCTGTCACCAGCGGATCAGGGTGCCGGTGCAGGGGCGGGTACGGGCGCGGTGCGGGTTGTGCCGGACGGTGCTGGAGTGCGACACGTAGCACTGTCACCGCTGTGTTCACCAGGTTGTGGGGTCAGCCCACGTGGTCCGACACCGCCCGGCGGGGAAGTGCCGCGCACAGCACCGCGCACACCACGAACGCCCCCACGGCCCAGGGCATCGCCTCGGAAAGCGCCTCGCCGGGCCCCTCCCCCACGGCCCCGAAGAACACCGTGCCGATCACCGCCGCCCCCAGCGCGCCCCCGAACTGCTGGGCGGTGGAGAAGATCCCGGACGCTCCGCCGGCCAACTCCCCCGGCACCGCCGACAGCACCACGTTCACGAGCGGCACCACCAGGAACCCGAGTCCGGCCCCGGCGACCACCAGTCCCGGCACCAACGGCCACGCGCCCGTGTGCACCGCCGGCGCCCGGTCGGCCGCGGCCCAGACCCAGCCGAGGCCACCGGCCATGAGCAGCGCCCCGGCACCGAGCACCAGCCGCCCGTACCTCACGGCGAGCCCGTCCGCGACGGGCGCGGTCAGGAAGCCGCCGGCCGAGAACGCGGCCGTGACCAGGCCGGCCTGCATCGGCGTGTAGCCCTCGCCGCCCTGCAGCCAGACCGCGAAGACCAGGAAGAAGCCCTGCATGCCGAGGGAGAAGAGCAACTGGACGATCACACCCACGGAGAAGGCGGGGAGCCGGAACGCCCGCGAGGGCAGCAGCGGCACCGTGCCCGGCCGGTGCCGCCGGGCCTCGTACACGCCGAGCCCGGCCACCGTCACCGCACCCGCCGTGAGGCAGATCCAGCCCCACAGCGGCCAGCCGTTCTCCCGGCCCTGCACCAGCGGCAGCACGATCGCGACGAGCCCGCCGGCAAGAACCAGACTGCCGAGGGCGTCCGGGCGCCCCGCCGACCGCTCCCGCGTGGTCGGCACCAGGAGCAGTCCGCCCGTGAACGTGACCAGCGCGACCGGCACGTTGACGAGGAACACCGAGCGCCAGCCCCAGCCGAACAGGTCGGCGTCGGTGAGCACCCCGCCGAGCAGCAGCCCGACCGCCGAGGCGAACCCGGCGACCGCGCCGTACATCCCGAAGGCGGCCCCGCGCTCCTTGCCCTGGAACAGGGTGCGGAACGAGCCGATCACCTGCGGTATGAGCACGGCCGCGAGGACGCCCTGGACCGCTCGGGCGGCGATCAGCTGACCCGGTGACTGGGCGATTCCGCACGCCAGACTGGCCAGCCCGAAGCCCGCCGTACCGGTGAGGAAGAGCGGGCGGCGGCCGATGCGGTCGCCGAGGTGGCCGGAGACGACGAGGGCGGCGGCGAAGCCCAGCAGGTAGGCGGAGACGACCCATTGCAGGTCGCTGCCGGAGGCGTGCAGGTCGCGGCTGATGGACGGGACCGCGACGTTGACGATCGTGGTGTCCAGCAGGTCCATCAGGGCCGCGGCCATCATCACGACGGCGGCGGCCCAGCGGCGCGGATGGGGTTCCGCCTCGGTCGGCGGGTGTGTGGTGACGGTCGTGGACACGGGAGTCCCCCCTCGCTCGGATTGTTTCGTTCGTCCGAACGAAATAGTTGCACCGGCAGGACTCGCGCCGCAAGTCGTTAGTTCGACCGAACGAAATATTTGCTAGCCTGGACCCATGACCGAGGGAGACGAGAAGCGGGACGAGACGCTCCGGCGCCTGATGGAGGTGGGCCGCGTCCACAGCGGCGTCACCGTGATGTTCCATTCGGCGATCGCCGCGAAGCAGGGGCTGAGCGCCACGGAGGAGAAGACCCTCGACCTGCTGGAGCGGCACGGCCCGCTCACCGCGAAGGACCTGGCCCGGCTGACCGGCCTGGCCCCCGCCTCCGTCACCGGCCTCGTCGACCGTCTGGAGGCCAAAGGCTTCGCCCGGCGGGTCGCCCACCCCACCGACAAGCGCCGGGTACTGGTCGAGCCGGTCCAGGAGAGGATCGGTGAACTCGCCGTGTTCTTCGAGGACTGGGCGCACGACATCGCGGCTGCGTGCGACGAGTTCAGCACGGAGGAGCTGGAGACGGTGGTCCGGTTCCTGACCGTGGCGGCGGAGCGGCAGCGCGAGGCCGCCGCCCGGCTCACCTCCTAGGGCCGCCCGGCCCACCTCCTAGGGCCGCCCGGCCCACCTCCTAGGAGGGCCCGCGGGAGCTACGCCCCGTACACCCGCCCCGGCGGCTCCGCCTGCGCCAGCAGTTTCCGGGCCGCCTCCCCTGCCTCGGCCGGGGTCCAACGGGCCCCGTTGTCACGGGTGGGGCCGGGGCGCCAGCCCTCCATGACGGTGATCCGGCCGCCCTCCGCCTCGAACACCCGGCCGGTCACCCCGGCGCTCCCGGCCGAGCCGAGCCAGACCACGAGCGGGGAGACGTTCTCGGGCGCCATGGCGTCGAAACCGGCGGCCGGTGCCGCCATGGTCGCGGCGAAGGTACGTTCCGTCATGCGGGTGCGGGCCGCCGGCGCGATGGCGTTGACCTGGACGCCGTAGCGGGCCAGTTCGGCCGCCGCGACCAGGGTGAGCCCGATGATCCCGGCCTTGGCCGCGCTGTAGTTCACCTGCCCGACCGAGCCCAGCAGGCCCGCCCCGCTGCTGGTGTGCACGACCCGGGCCACCGGGGTGCGCCCGGCCTTGGCCTCGGCCCGCCAGTGCGCGGCGGCGTGCTTCAGCGGCAGGAAGTGGCCCTTGAGATGCACGCGGATCACGGCGTCCCAGTCGTCCTCGTCGAGGTTGACCAGCATGCGGTCGCGCAGGAAACCGGCGTTGCTGACGAGGGTATCGAGCCGGCCGTATCTCTCCACGGCGCTGCCGATCAGGTCGGCCGCCCCCGTGCTCGTGGCGATGTCCCCGCCGTGCGCGAACGCCTCACCACCGGCCGCCCTGATCTCCGCGACGACAGCCGCCGCCGGACTGTCCGCGTCCGGCGCCCCGTCCAGCCCGACGCCGAGGTCGTTGACGACGACCCGGGCACCCTCGGCCGCGAAGGCCAGGGCGTGGGCCCGGCCCAGACCCCGGCCGGCGCCGGTGACGACGACGACCCGGCCCGTGCAGATTCCGCTCATCTCAGCTCTCCTTGTCGGCGGTGGCGGCGTCGAGGAAGGCGGGCCGTTCCCCGCCGCCGTGCACGTGCAGGCTCGCCCCGCTGATGTAGGCGGCGGCGTCGGAGGCGAGGAAGACGGCGGCGGCACCGACGTCGGCGGGCAGGGCCAGCCGGCCCAGCGGGACGGTCCGGGCGACGGCGGCGACGCCGTCGGGGCCGCCGTAGTGCAGGTGGGCCAGATCCGTGTGGACCATGCCGACGACGAGGGTGTTGACACGGACTTCCGGCGCCCACTCCACGGCCATGGAGGCGGCCAGGTGGGCGAGCCCCGCCTTGGCCGCGCCGTAGGCGGCCGAGCCGGGCGAGGGGCGGGCCCCGCTGACGCTGCCGACCATCACGATCGAGCCCCTGCTGCGGCGGAGGTGGTCGTAGGCGGCGAGGGACGCGATCAGCGGGGTGATCAGGTTCAGCTCGACCACCTTGGCGTGCCGTTCGGCCTTGGCGTCGGCGAGGCGCCGGTACGGCGTGCCACCGGCGTTGTTGACGAGCACGTCCAGCCGGGGCAGTCCGGCGAAGAAGGCCCGGACGGCGGGCGGGTCGCGCAGGTCGAGCGGGGTGAACTCGACGCCCCGCTGCGGCCGTTCGGGCGGGCGGCGGGCGCAGGTCAGGACGTGGGCGCCCGTCTCGGCGAAGGCCCGGGCGATCCCGGCGCCCACTCCCCGGGTGCCGCCGGTGACCACGACGGTGCTGCCGCGCAGTGAGTTATCCACAGGCTCTCCCGCTCGTCCGTGGCGACTGCTAGCTTCGAAGCCTCACACCTAACAAATGTTTGGTGGAAAGGTAGCTGATGCGCCCATGGGTGTCTCCCGTTCGTCCCCGGAAAAGGGGATTTCCGTGGTCACCGTCGACTATCCGCCGGTCAACGCGCTGCCGGTGCGCGGCTGGTTCGCGCTGGCCGAGGCCGTGCGCGCGGCCGGACAGGACCCGGAGGTCCGGTGCGTGGTCCTGGCCGCCGAGGGGCGCGGATTCAACGCGGGCGTGGACATCAAGGAGATACAGGCGGCCGGGCACGAGGCCCTGATCGGCGCCAACCAGGGCTGTGCGGAGGCCTTCGCGGCGGTCTACGAGTGCGAGACACCGGTGGTCGCGGCGGTGCAGGGCTTCTGCCTGGGCGGCGGGATCGGCCTGGTGGGCAACGCGGACGCGGTGGTGGCGAGCGAGGACGCGACCTTCGGGCTGCCCGAGCTGGACCGGGGTGCGCTGGGCGCGGCGACCCATCTGGCCCGGCTGGTCCCACAGCACCTGATGCGCGCGCTGTACTACACCGGGCGCACGGCGAGCGCCGCCGAGCTGCACGGGCACGGCTCGGTGTGGGCGGTGGTGCCGCGCGCGGAGCTGCCGGGGGCGGCGCTGGAGCTGGCCCGGCACATCGCCGCCAAGGACGGACGGCTGCTGCGCATGGCCAAATCCGCCCTCAACGGCATCGATCCGGTCGACGTGCGCCGCAGCTACCGCTTCGAGCAGGGCTTCACCTTCGAAGCCAACCTGAGCGGACTGGCCGACCGGGTCCGCGACACATTCGGCAGATCCGGGACGGAGGGGGTGTAGATGGCCGACAAGACGATGACCGCCGAGCAGGTGGTGTCCCGGCTGGCGAGCGGGATGACCCTCGGCATCGGCGGCTGGGGCTCGCGCCGCAAGCCGATGGCGCTGGTCCGGGCGCTGCTGCGGTCCCGCATCGGCGATCTGACGCTCGTCTCGTACGGCGGTCCGGACGTCGGCATGCTGGCCGCCGCCGGCCGGATCCGCAGGCTGGTCACCGCGTTCGTCACCCTCGACTCCATCCCGCTGGAACCGCACTACCGGGCGGCGCGCGAGCGCGGCGGCTTCGAGCTGACGGAGGTGGACGAGGGGATGTTCCAGTGCGGGCTGCGCGCGGCGGCGCAGCGCCTGCCCTTCCTGCCGGTGCGGGCGGGGATCGGCTCGGACGTCATGCGGGTCAATCCGGAGCTGAGGACGGTGACCTCGCCGTACGCGGACGGGGAGACGCTGGTGGCCATGCCCGCGCTGCGGCTGGACGCGGCCCTGGTGCACGTCAACCGCGCCGACCGGCTGGGCAACGGCCGGTATCTGGGCCCGGATCCGTACTTCGACGACCTGTTCTGCGAGGCGGCGGACGCGGCCTACGTCTCCTGCGAACGGATCGTGGACACGGCGGAGCTGACCAAGGAGGCCGCCCCGCAGTCGCTGCTGCTGAAACGGCTCGCGGTGACCGGGGTGGTGGAGGCGCCGAACGGCGCGCACTTCACCTCCTGCGCACCGGAGTACGGCCGGGACGAGGAGTTCCAGCAGCGGTACGCGACCACGCCCTGGCCCGAGTTCGCCGCACGCTTCCTCGGCTCCGACGAGACCGCCTACCGGGCGGCTGTCCGGGACTGGCGCAAGGAGCAGGAGCGATGAGGGCCACCCGCGCCGAGTACTGCGTGATCGCCTGCGCCGAGGCCTGGCGCGGCGCCGGGGAGGTGCTGGCGAGCCCGATGGGGCTGATCCCGTCGCTGGGTGCGCGGCTGGCCCGGCTCACCTTCGCGCCGGACCTGCTGCTGACCGACGGCGAGGCGCTGCTGGTGCGCCCGGACGGCACCCCCGAGGGCTGGCTGCCCTATCGGCAGCACCTGGAGCTGGTGGCGGGCGGCCGGCGGCACGTGATGATGGGCGCGAGCCAGCTCGACCGGTACGGCAACCAGAACATCTCCTGCGTCGGCGACTGGGCGCGCCCCCGCAGACAGTTGCTCGGGGTGCGCGGGGCCCCGCTGAACACGCTGAACAACCCGACGAGTTACTGGGTCCCCAGACACTCCCGGCGGGTGTTCGTGGAGCGGGTGGACATGGTGTGCGGGGTGGGGTACGACCGGGCGGCGGAGCTGGGCGGCGCGGCCCGCTACCACCGCATCGCGCGGGTCGTCTCCGACCTCGCCGTGCTCGACTTCGCCACGCCCGACCACACCATGCGGCTGGTCTCGGTGCATCCGGGGGTGAGCGTGGAGGAGGTGCGGGAGGCGACGGGGTTCCCGCTGGCCGTGCCGGACGAGGTGCCGTGCACACGGGAGCCGGAGGCGGCGGAACTGCGGCTGATCCGTGAGGTGCTGGACCCGCGGGGGGCGCGCACGCGCGAGGTGCCTCAGGGGGTGGGGGGCTGATGGAGACCGCGCTCACCCGGCTGGTCGGGGTCCGCCATCCGGTGGTGCAGACGGGGATGGGGTGGGTGGCCGGGCCGCGCCTGGTCTCGGCGGCGGCGAACGCCGGCGCCCTGGGCATCCTGGCCTCCGCGACGATGACGCTCGACCGACTGCGCGACGCGATACGGGAGGTGCGGTCCCGCACGGACGCGCCGTTCGGGGTGAACCTCCGGGCCGACGCGGGTGACGCACCGGACCGGGTGCGGATCCTGCTGGAGGAGGGGGTCCGGGTGGCCTCCTTCGCCCTGGCGCCGTCCGCCGAGCTGATCGCCGAGCTGAAGGCGGCCGGGGTGGTGGTGATCCCCTCCGTCGGGGCCCGGCGGCACGCCGAGAAGGTGGCGGCCTGGGGCGCGGACGCGGTGCTCGTGCAGGGCGGCGAGGGCGGCGGCCACACCGGCGAGGTGGCGACGAGCGTGCTGCTGCCGCAGGTGGTGGACGCGGTGCGGATACCGGTGGTGGCGGCGGGCGGTTTCTTCGACGGGCGGGGCCTGGTGGCGGCGCTGGCGTACGGGGCGGCCGGGGTGGCGATGGGCACGCGGTTCCTGCTGACCTCGGACTCGACGGTGCCGGACGCGGTGAAGGCCCGGTATCTGGCGGCGACGGTCCGGGACGTCACGGTGACCCGGGCGGTGGACGGCCTGCCGCACCGGATGCTGCGCACCGATCTGGTGGCGTCGCTGGAGCGGTCGGGGCGGCTACGCGCCTTCGCGCACGCGGTGCGGCGGGCGGCGGGCTTCCGGCGGCTGTCGGGGCTGACCTGGCGACAGCTGGTCCGCGACGGCCTCGCCCTCCGGCACGGCAAGGAGCTGTCCTGGAGTCAGGTGCTGCTCGCCGCCAACACGCCGATGCTGCTGAGGTCGGCGATGGTGGACGGGCGTACGGACCTGGGGGTGATGGCGGCGGGGCAGGTCGCCGGGGTGATCGACGACCTGCCCTCGTGCGCGGAGCTGGTGGAGCGGATCATGCGGGAGGCGGAGGAGGTGCTGACCGGACTGGCGGGACTCAGGGCCGCTCGGTGAGCGTCGCGTGGCCGCCCTTCCGGCGCTCGGCCACAGCCGTTCGATGCTCGGCCACAGCCGTTCGATGCTCGGTCACAGCCGTCCGGTGCTCGGCCACAGCCGTCCGGTGCTCGGTCACAGCCGTTCGATGATCGTCACGTTGGCCTGGCCGCCGCCCTCGCACATGGTCTGCAGGCCGTACCGGCCGCCGGTGCGTTCCAGTTCGTGGAGGAGGGTCGTCATCAGCCGGGCGCCGGTCGCGCCGAGCGGGTGGCCGAGGGCGATCGCGCCGCCGTTGACGTTGACCTTGTCGGGGTCGGCGCCGGTCTCCTTCAGCCAGGCGAGGACGACCGGTGCGAAGGCCTCGTTGATCTCCACGAGGTCGATGGCGTCGAGGGTCAGGCCGGTCTTCTTCAGCGCGTGGGCGGTGGCCGGGATGGGCGCGGTGAGCATGCGGATGGGATCCTCGCCGCGCGCGGAGAGGTGGTGGACGCGGGCGCGCGGGCGCAGTCCGTGGTCGCGTACCGCCCGCTCGGAGGCGAGCAGCAGGGCCGCGGCTCCGTCGGAGACCTGGGAGGAGCAGGCCGCGGTGACGGTGCCGCCCTCGAGGACGGGCTTGAGCGCGGCCATCTTCTCCGGGGAGGTGTCCCGGCGCGGGCCCTCGTCCACGGTGGTCGCGCCGCAGGGGACGGTCTCGCGGGCGAAGCGGCCGGTGTCGATCGCCCAGATCGCGCGCCGGTGCGAGCGCAGGGCGAACTCCTCCTGTTCCTCGCGGGAGATGCCCCACTGGGCGGCGATCATCTCGGCGCCGGCGAACTGGTTGACGGGCCGGTCGCCGTACCGGGCGCGCCAGCCGGTGCTGCCCAGGAAGGGGCCCTCGGTCAGGCCGAGGGGGACGGCGGCCTGCCGGGAGGCGAAGGCGATGGGGACCTGGGACATGTTCTGCACGCCGCCCGCGACCACCAGGTCCTGGGTGCCGGAGAGCACGGCCTGCGCGGCGAAGTGCACGGCCTGCTGGGAGGAGCCGCACTGCCGGTCGACGGTCACGCCGGGCACCTCCTCGGGGAGGCCCGCGGCCAGCCAGCAGGTGCGGGCGATGTCGCCGGCCTGCGGCCCGACCGTGTCGAGGCAGCCGAAGACCACGTCGTCCACGGCGGCCGGGTCGATCCCGGAGCGCTCCACCAGTGCGGTCAGCACCCGTGCGCCCAGGTCGGCCGGGTGGACCGCGCTGAGTCCTCCTCCGCGCCGTCCGACCGGTGTGCGGACCGCTTCGACGATGTAGGCCTCGGCCATGGCAACTCCCTCTGGTGGAAAGGGGCTATTCGCGTACGGCGATCCCGTCCAGCACCATCGACAGGTACTGGCGGGCGATCTCCTCGGGGCTGTGCTTGCCGCCGGGCCGGTACCAGGAGGCGGCGACCCACACGGTGTCGCGGACGAACCGGTAGGTGAGCCGGACGTCCAGGTCGGCGCGGAAGACCCGCTCGGCGACGCCGCGTTCCAGCGTGCTGAGCCACGCCTTCTCGAACCGGCGCTGGGACTCGGCGAGGAAGGCGAACCGGTCCTGGGCGACGAGCTGCCTGCTCTCCTTCTGGTAGATCGCGACGGCCGCGCGGTGCCGGTCGATCTCCCGGAACGACTCGGTGACCAGCGCCTCCAGCGTTTCGCGGGGCCCTAGTCCGGAGGCGAGGACGGTGTCGTAGCCGTCCCACAGCTCGTCGAGGAAGGTCCGGAGGATCTCCTCCAGCATCGACTCCTTGGAGTCGAAGTGGTAGTAGAGGCTGCCCGCGAGCATTCCGGCGTGGTCGGCGATCCTGCGGACGGTGGTGGCGTTGTAGCCGTGCTCGGCGAAGACCTCGGCGGCGGTGCTCAGGAGTTCTCCGCGCCGGGCCGCTGCCGCGGTCACCTGGGGCTTCTTCTTGGTCGGCACGCACCCATTGTGGTCTGCTCCGCTCCTCAGGGGTGCTGGCTGCTGACGGCGACGACCTCGCCGGTCATGTAGGAGGAGTAGCCGGAGGCGAGGAAGACGATGACGTTGGCCACCTCCCAGGGCTCGGCGTACCGCCCGTAGGCCTCCCGTTCGGTCAGTTCGGCGAGCAGTTCGGCGGAGGTGACCTTCTCCAGGTGCGGGTGCATGGCGAGGCTGGGGGCGACGGCGTTGACGCGCACGCCGTAGGCGGCGGCCTCGACCGCCGCGCACCGGGTCAGCGCCATCACCCCGGCCTTGGCGGCGGCGTAGTGGGCCTGCCCTGCCTGGGCGCGCCAGCCGACGACGGAGGCGTTGTTGACGATCACCCCGCCGCCGGCCCGGCGCATGGCGCGCAGGGCTGCCCGGGTGCAGCGGAAGGTGCCGTTCAGGGTGACGTCCAGCACTCGGGACCACTGCTCGTCGGTCATGTCGACGAGGGCGGATGTGCCGCCGAGCCCGGCGTTGTTGACGACCACGTCCAGCCGTCCGTGCGCGGCCACGGCCGCGTCGAACAGGGCCCGCACCTGGTCCTCGTCGGTGACGTCGCACGGCAGCGCGGTGACCGCGCCGGGGAACTCCCGGCCCAGTTCGGCCTCGTGCTCCTTCAGCCGGCGCGGGTGGGCGTCGCTGATCAGCACCCGTGCGCCCTCCTCCAGGAAGCGGCGGGCGGTGGCCCCGCCGATGCCGGTGCCGGCCGCGGCGGTGACGACGGCGGTGCGCCCGCGCAGCAGTCCGTGCCCCGGGACGTAGGCCGGGCTCTCGACGCCTGTCATAGGGCCACGCTAACCTACCAAACACTTGTTAGGGAAGGGCGGTGACGTCACCGTGGATCTCACCCACTCCCCGGCCGACGAGGAGTTCCGTGCGCAGGCCCGGGCCTGGCTGCACGCGCACGTCCCGCGCACGCCGCTGCCGTCCCTGGAGACGGAGGAGGGCTTCGCGGCGCACCGCGCGTGGGAGGCCGAACTGGCCGCGGACCGCTGGTCGGTGGTGTCGTGGCCGGAGCGGTACGGCGGGCGGGACGCCGGGCTGCTGCGCTGGCTGGTGTTCGAGGAGGAGTACTGGGCGGCGGGTGCGCCGGGCCGGGTCGGCCAGAACGGCATCGGCCTGCTCGCGCCGACGCTCTTCGCGTACGGCACGGAGGAGCAACGCGCGCGCGTGCTGCCGCCGATGGCCACCGGCGAGGTGGTCTGGGCACAGGCCTGGTCCGAGCCGGAGGCGGGCTCGGACCTCGCCGCGCTCAGCTCCCGGGCGGTGCGTGCGGACGGCGGCTGGCGCTTGCGCGGGCAGAAGACCTGGTCCTCGCGCGCCGCGTTCGCCGACCGGGCCTTCGGCCTGTTCCGCAGCGACCCGCGGACCGAGAGGCCGCATCAGGGGCTCACCTACCTGATGTTCGACCTGCGGGCCCCCGGCGTCACCGTCCGCCCGATCGGTCGCCTCGACGGCAAACCGGCCTTCGCGGAGCTGTTCCTGGACGACGTGTTCGTCCCGGACGAGGACGTGATCGGGGAGCCGGGCCAGGGCTGGCGGATCGCGATGTCCACGGCGGCCGACGAACGCGGGCTCACCCTGCGCTCCCCGGGCCGCTTCCTCGCCTCCGCCGCCCGGCTGCGGGACCTGTGGCGGGCCCAGGGGTCGCCCGGGCACGCCCGGGACCGGGTGGCCGACGTCCTGACAGCGGCCCGCGCCTACCAGTTGTTCACGTACGCCGCCGCCTCCCGGCTCCTGGACGGCGCCCGGCTCGGCCCGGAGTCCAGCATGAACAAGGTGTTCTGGTCCGAGCTGGACCTCGCGCTGCACGAGACGGCGCTCGATCTGCTGGGCGCGGAGGGCGAACTCGCGGACGGCGCCTGGTCCGAGGGGTACGTCTTCTCACTGGCCGGCCCCATCTACGCGGGCACGAACGAGATCCAGCGGGACATCGTCGCCGAGCGGCTGCTCGGCCTGCCGAAGGGACGCCGCTGATGCGTTTCCTCCTCGACGCCGGCCAGCGCGCCTTCGCCGATGCGCTGCACGCGATGCTCACCACGGCGGACACCCCGGCGGTGATCCGGTCCTGGAGCCGCGGCGACCACGCGCGCGGGCGCGCGCTGTGGTCACGGATCGCCGAGGCGGGGGTGTTCGGCCTCGCGGTGCCGGAGGAGTACGGCGGGGCGGGGCGGCACCCGGTGGAACTGGCGGTGGCCTTCGTGGAGCTGGGCCGGCACGCGGTGCCCGGTCCGCTCGCGGAGACGGTCGGGGCGGCCGTACTCCTCGGCGATCCCGCGCTGGCGGGGCGCTTCCTGCCCGGGCTCACGGCCGGCAAGGAGCCGGCGACGGTGGCGGCGCCCGGCGGGTACGCCCTCGACGGGGACGCGGCCGCACTGCGCCTGTCCCCCGCCCCCGACGGCCTCTACCTGTCCACGGCGGCCCCCGGCCCGGTGCACCGCTCCCTGGACCCCGCCCGCCGGCTGACCCGGCTCGCCCCCGCCGGTGAACTCCTCGCCCGCGACGTGCCGTACGACCGGGCGCTCACCTGGATCCGTCTGGCCACCGCCGCCCAGGCCCTGGGCATCGGCCTCGCCCTGCTCGACCGGACCGTGACCCACGTCGGACAGCGCACCCAGTTCGGAGTCCCCATAGGGTCCTTCCAGGCCGTCAAACACCGCCTGGCCGACGCCAGGACGGCCCTGGAGTTCGCCCGCCCGCTGCTCTTCGGCGCGGCGGTGTCCCTGCGCCCGGCGGAGGTGGCCGCCGCGAAGCTGACGGCGTGCGAGGCGGCGTACCGGACGGCCCGTACGGCGCTGCACCTGCACGGCGCGATCGGGTACACCGCGGAGTACGACCTGTCGCTGTGGCTCACCAAGGCGCGGGCGCTGCGCTCGGCGTGGGGGACGCCGGAGGAGTGCCGGGAGCTGGTGCTCGCGGCGGGACTCTAGGAGGCGGCCTGGAAGTACGGGCGCCGATCGACCGGCCGGCGGTGCCGCTCGCTCTCCCCGGCCCGTCATCATCGGGGGCCGGGGAGAGTGCCGCGTCCTACACCGGACCGAGCCATGTGCACGGCTCACCCGGCGGACAGCTCCAACCCCGGTTGTCCTGGTCGTTCAAGGCGGCCGGGTCCGAGACATCGGAGCCGAAGACGGACTTGGGCGGGGGCTCCTCCCAGAGGTAGCCCGTCTGCTTGTTGCCCTCCTCGTCCTTGTACGTGTAGACACGCACCGCCTTCAGGAAAGGCTGGTACGTGTCCCAGCGGCGCTCCACCGACCCCAGCACGGGAAGGTTGAGCCGGACGCCTGAGTCCGTCGCGCTCGCTTGGGACTTCTTGTTCATGCCGCCGTCCTTTCAGGACCTCGCCGGCGGCCGTGGGACAACCCGCCGCCGGCAAGCGGCCTCACTTGAAGAAGGCGCCGATCGCCTTCGTGGCCAGAGGCAGCAGCCAGGCGAAGTCCGCCTCGACGCCGCCCCCGTTCTCGGGGCCCGCGGCCTTCGGAGCCGCAGGGGTGCGGTCGACCGCCGGTGCCTGGAAAGGCGCCCGGAGCACGGTCGACGGGGCCGCTCGCTGTGAGAAGTCCTCGTTCATGTCCGTATCCCTGTCTGTACGTGCCGAGGTGCTAGGCCTTGCCGGAGAGCCAGGCGTCCAGCATGCCCTTGGCCCCGTGGCCGATCAGCTGCCAGGGCATGCTCCAGTTCGCTTCCGCACCCGTCGAGTCGTCGTCGGCGTGTGCGGGGGCGGCGGGGCCGCGGTGGATCGCCGGTGCCTGGAAGGGCGTCTGCGGGGTGGCAGACAGCGGCCTGCGCTGCGGGGTTTCGCTGTTCATCCCTGTGTCCTCTCGGAGCCGCCCGGTGGTGACGGTGCAGGCACCGCCACCACCGCTGCGACGGATGGTGCGTGACGGCCTCTAGAAGAGGACGTTCTTGGCGACGTCGAAGATCTTGCCCCAGATGCTGGCCGCCTCGACGCCGTCGGCGCCGTCGCCAGATCCCTTGGGCCCGATCGGGTCGCGGTCGATGGCAGGGGTCTGGAACGGCGTCCGCGGAGAGCCGGACGGAGCCGGCCTCTGCTCGCGCCGCGTAAGTGGCTGGTTCATGTTTCCCACCTTTCACCTGGTGACCGGCCGGCGGGCGGTTGCCGCCGGAGGCTTTGTGCCGCGTCTCGCTGCGGCGGTCTCAGAGTTCTTGCGAACGCTGCAGGTAACACATCTGCCGGGCAGGGCCCCACAGCTCCGCGCAGCCCGAGCGGGCCGCCTCCACACCGTGGCCGTCGCGCTGCTGCTGCGGCTCCTGCCACAGTTCGCGGCCGACCGGTGCCACCTGCAGGGGCGGCGAGGGAAGTCCGGGGGTTCTGGTCTTGTCCATGAGGGCTCCTCGGTGTGGTCCGGCGGTCAGACGCCGCCGATGAAGGTGTGGACCGGAGCGAGGCTGACCGGGAGTTCGTCGCTCACGTCGAACGTGAACAGGTACGACACCGGCGCCCGCTGGTCGTTCTCCGGGTCGAAGAAGGTCATGACGACGTCCTGGCAGTCCGAACCCGGTCGGCAGAAGGGGCTCTTGGAGACCTTGACGGTGTTCAGCGAGTAGAAGTTGTTGTGCGAGCCGGGGACGTGCTCCGCGGACAGGATGCCGTCCTGGATCTCGGCTCCGACCAGGAACGCGTTGGTGCCCGCCGCGTTCAGCGCGCGGTCGCCGGAACTCTGGCCGAGGTTGCGGAACTGCCAGTAGATCTTGTCCAGCAGAGCGCGTATGGACTTCTTGAGGAACTTGCCCTTGACGCCCTTGAACTCCTTGCGGACCCTCTCCTCGGCGGCATCCTGCTCCGCCATGGTTCCCCCGGCCTCCGCGACCTCCTTGCGCGCCTCCTGCACACGCCTCTGGACCACCGCGTCGAACACGGCATTGACCAGCAGCGTCTCGTTCCAGGTGAACAGGCCGCGGCTCTTGACCTCGACCACCGGGACGATCTGACCGGAGTACAGCCGGACCGTGCGGTCCGTGAGGACTCCGGGTACCGAGACCCGGGAGATGAAGTCGGCGTCTTCCTTGTTCTTGGCCTGGCCGAGAATGGCGTCCCGGAAGGTCCGGTACACGTAGGAGACCGGCGGGTAAGAGATGGTCTCCAGGAGTCGGGCGAGCTTGTCGGGAGCGCCCGCCGCGTCCTCCGCGGATTCCCCCACGTCCTGCGGCGACGCCTTGGGGTCCGTGATGATGGGCCGGGTCCAGTCCATGCCCACCGGCATCTCCGCCTCAAGAGCGTAGAGCGGGGTGGCGTCCATGTTGAGCGTCCAGGTCAGCTTGTCGGACGCCCACGGGTTCTTGCTCAGGTAGGCGTGCATCTGCCTGGGGTCGTAGATGTTCGGCTGGACCTCCTTCTCCGGCTGGTCCGGCGTGGCGTCCACCACGGTGTTCGGCATCTGCTGGCGGAAGCTGTCCCGGCGGGCCTCGGTCTGGAAGTCGTACCCGATGGTGCCGATCGCGTAGATCAACTGCTGTCCGGGAGTGGGGACCGAGGCGGACGGGGCGGGGGCGACGGCGGCGTTCCCGCTGGGATGCCCGCCTCCGCCCCCGCAGGTGCCACCGCATCCGGCGCACGACGGGCCGGCGCCCGTGTTCGCCGCGTAGGCGGCAGCGGGAGGGGGTGCGGCGGTCTGCGCGGCGGCCTGTACGCCAGGCTGCATCGCCGGCGCCGCCGGCCAGGAAGGGGGAGGCGCCGGCCACGACGCCGCGGACACCGCCGGCCCAGCAGCGGGAGGCGCCGGCCACGAGGCCGCGGACGCGGGCTGCCACTGCGGCATGGCGGGCCACGAGTCCGGCGGCGGGGGCACGGGAGGGGGCGTCTCGCCTGGGACCGGTGCCTGTGCCGGCGCAGCCGGTGCGGCCGCAGCCGGTGCGGAGCCGGGCTGCGCGAAACCGGGCTGCGCGAAACCGGGCTGCGCGAAACCGGGCTGCGAAGACGTGGTCTGCGGGGCGGGCGCCTGGGCTCCGGTGCCGGCAGGTGCCTGGAACGCGGCGGCGGGCATGGCCTCGCCCGGTTCCTCGGCATGGGTGTGTACGGCGTTCGTGTCCATGGCGATGGCTCTCTCCTTCGGTTCGGCGTGAATCGTCCGGGACGCGGCAAAAGCCGGGTTCTGTTCCCTGTCGATCAGGGCGAAGGCACCGGCGGCGTTCAGCCGGCCGCCGAGCAGCCTGCGGCACTCGGGCGCGTCGTCCGGGGCGCAGGGCGGGCGGATCGCGGACTCGCGTACGGCACGGCCGGCGGCGAGGGGGTCGGCCTTGCGACCCCTGGCCAACTGCCGTGCCAGCAGCAGTGCGACGACCCCGGTGACCACGGGGGTGGCGAAGCTGCTGCCGGTCATCGCAGCGAGCGTGCCGCCGGGAGCGGCGCCCTGGATGTCCTGTCCGGGCGCCAGCACACCGTTCAGCCGGTACGCGGCTCCCCGGTTGTTGATGTCGAGTGGCTCTCCGGCGGCGTCGGCCGCCCCCACGGCGAGCACGGACGGTGTGGCGGCGGGGGCCTGGAGACAGTCGCACCCGTCGTTCCCGACGGCCGCCACCACCAGCACCCCGTTCTCCTCGCACAGCCGGAGCGCCCGCGCCAGCATGCTGTCCGGCACTCCTTGCGGGGTACGCTCCCCTCCGCTGATGTTGATGACATGGGCCCCCGCCTCGACGGCCTGTTCCACGGCCCGCGCCAGGTCCAGCTGTGGCACGCGCGTGACCCGGCCGTCCGGGGACTCCCGGAACACCGGCAGCAGCAGGCCCGTGCAGCGCGGCACGAGACCGGGTGCCGGCGAACCGGGCTGCCCGAAGAGCAGGCTCGTGACATGGGTGCCGTGCAACGACATGGGGCCCGGGCCGGCCGGGTCGGACACCAGCGTGGGCAGGCGAGTGAGGTTCGCTCCCACGAAACAGGGATGTGTCACGTCCACCGGACCGTCGAGGACCGCCACGCGGACTTCGGGACTGCCGAGGACCTGTGGTTCCCCGACAACCCCACGCACCACTGACCGGATGTCCATGCTGAGCCTCCGCGCACCGATGCGGTCCGATGCGGTCCGCCAGGCGCTCTGCCGCGCCCGGCCCGAACTCAGGTGTCCCATCGGCGCGTTTCGAGACTGTGCCGCTGCTCGGTGGAAGGCGTGCGGCGGTCGTCGCGGAGGCGTTGGGGGAATGTGCCGCGACGCGTTGCAGAAACGTTAATGCAATGTGTGTGCACGGCGGGGCCGCCGGGTCCGCAACGCGCTGCCACCTCTCTCGGGTTGCAGGCGCATATGACGTCGCGCAGAGTGAAAAGCGTGTCGCAAGAAGCCCGGATCGAAATCCTGCGCCCCTTCCAAGCCACTTGTGGAGAGCGGCGCGTGACCGTCCCCACCGGGGCTCAGCGGCTGCTGGCCTACCTGTCCCTGCACCGCGAGGGAGCGCATCGGCGCTCAGCCGCCGAGCAGTTGTGGCCCGACTGCACGTATCGCCGGGCAGCCGCCAATCTGCGCACCGCGCTCTGCCAGGGCAGACGACTCGGATCGGCCCCCGCCATCGACAGCTCCGACCACATCCTCACCCTCGCGCCCTCCCTGTCGGTCGACTTCCACGACGCGTGCGACGCGGCCCATCGCCTCGCCGTCGGTGACAGCGCCGGCCCCGACGGGGACCGACTGGTGTCGGATCTCAGCCAGGTCCTGCTCCCCGGCTGGGACGACGAATGGCTGGTTCTCGAACGCGAACACTGGGACCAGCTACGGCTCTACGCCCTCGAGGCTCTCGCCCAGCGCTACCAGACCGAGGGCCGCAATCTGTCCGCGCTGCAGGCATCGCTCGCCGCCGCATCCATCGACCCGTACCGCGAGACCCCGCACCGGATCGCGGTCGAGGTGCACCTGGCCGAAGGCAACGTTGCCTGCGCGGTCAAGCGGTACCAGGAGTACCGGCGTCTGCTGCAACTGGAGTTGAAGGTTGCGCCGTCGCCCCGGCTGACCCGCCTCGTGCGTGACCTGACGCGGACGTAGGCGGGCGGTCCCTTCTGCCGGCGCCTGGGAACAGACGGTCAGCCGTCGGCCGCACCCGCACCCGCATCCGCACCCGCACCGAGGACCGGTTCGGGCGGATCGACGCGGGCGTCATGACTCAGTCCGGCCGTACGACGCCCGCCGCGCGCGCGGCCGCGAGCCACTGGGGGAACTCGCCGACGAGACGGTCGTACAGTTCGGCGTCGGAGACGCGGCGCGGGTCCTGGCCGGCGTGGAAGAAGCCGGCGTTGTCGATGATCCGTCTGCCGGGCACCGCCAGTTCGTCCAGCTTGCGGAGGAACTGGAACTGCCGGCTGTCCGGGTCGCCGAAGCCGACGAACTGCCAGAACAGCGGCAGCCGCGCGGCCTTGCAGAGATAGCGCTCGGCGGCGAGCTTGTTGATCGGGCCGCCGTCGGTCTGGAAGACGACCAGGGCGGGCGCGGTGGCGCCGCTGTCCAGGTAGTGGTCGATGACCGCGTCCATCGCCAGGTGGTAGCTGGTCTTGCCCATGTGGCCGAGCCCGGCCACGATCCGCTCGATGCGGCCCTCGTGTCCGGCGAGGGCGATGTCGGTGACCGCGTCGACGTCCGTGGAGAAGAACACGACGGGCACCCGGCCGTCGTCGTCCAGGTGCGCGGACAGGCCCAGCACCCGGTCGGCGAGCGCCTGCACACTGCCGTCCTGGTAGTACGGCCTCATCGAGCCCGAGTAGTCGACCACGAGGTAGACGGCCGCCCGCAGCCCGTCCAGACCGTGCTTGCGCAGGGACACCCCCGCCTCGCGGTAGGGCCCGACCAGCGCGGGCGCGGCCTCCTCCACCTTGCGCAGACTGATCGCGGCCACGGCTCCCCCCTCGGCTGTTCGGACGCCCGAGCGTACCCGCACGCCACAGATGCGACGACGCCTGCCCAGTCGTCCGGTCGGGGACAGGCGGGCAGGCGCCGTTCATGTTCCGTACGCCTTTGTACGGGACGTCTGTGAGGGACCTCGGGTCCCTTGTGTCAGACCGCCAGGGCGCGGTCCGTCGGGCGGATCGGGGCCGGCAGGTCGCTGGCTCCGGTCAGGAAGCGGTCGACTCCGCGGGCGGCCGAGCGGCCCTCCGCGATCGCCCACACGATGAGGGACTGGCCGCGGCCGGCGTCACCGGCGACGAACACACCCGGCACGTTGGTCTGGAAGTCGGCGTCGCGGGCGATGTTACCGCGTTCATCGAGGTCTAGACCAAACTGCTCGACCAGGCCGTTCTCCCGGTCGGTGCCGGTGAAGCCCATGGCGAGGGTGACCAGCTGGGCCGGGATCTTGCGCTCGGTGCCCGGCTTCGGGGTCAGCTTGCCGTCCACGAACTCGACCTCGGTGAGGTGCAGCCACTGGACGTTGCCGTCCTCGTCGCCCTCGAAGTGGGTGGTGGAGACCGAGTAGACGCGGTCGCCGCCCTCCTCGTGGGCGCTGGTGACCTTGTAGAGCATCGGGAAGGTCGGCCAGGGCTGGTTCGTCGGGTGCCGCTCGTCGTTCGGGCGGGGCATGATCTCCAGCTGGGTGACGGAGGCCGCGCCCTGGCGGTGGGCGGTGCCCACGCAGTCCGCGCCGGTGTCGCCGCCGCCGATCACGACGACGTGCTTGCCCTCGGCCGAGATGGGAGCCGTGACGTAGTCACCCTCCTGCACCTTGTTGGCCAGCGGCAGGTACTCCATCGCCTGGTAGATGCCCTTGAGCTCGCGGCCCGGCACCGGCAGGTCACGGGCGGTCGTGGCGCCGGCGGCGATCACGATCGCGTCGTACCGCTTCTTCAGGTCGCGGGCGTTGATGTCACGGCCGACCTCGACACCGGTGCGGAAGCGGGTGCCCTCCGCGCGCATCTGCTCGATACGGCGGTTGATGTGCCGCTTCTCCATCTTGAACTCGGGGATGCCGTACCGGAGGAGGCCTCCGATGCGGTCCGCGCGCTCGTAGACGGCGACCGTGTGACCGGCCCGGGTCAGCTGCTGGGCGGCGGCGAGACCCGCCGGGCCCGAGCCGATGACCGCGACCGTCTTGCCGGACAGGCGCTCGGGGATCTGCGGGGCGACGTCCCCGGTCTCCCACGCCTTGTCGATGATCGAGACCTCGACGTTCTTGATGGTGACCGGCGGCTGGTTGATGCCCAGCACGCACGCCGACTCACAGGGGGCCGGGCAGAGGCGACCGGTGAACTCCGGGAAGTTGTTGGTCGCGTGCAGCCGCTCCTGCGCGGCCGACCAGTCCTCGCGGTAGGCGTAGTCGTTCCACTCGGGGATCAGGTTCCCCAGCGGACAGCCGTTGTGGCAGAACGGGATGCCGCAGTCCATGCAGCGGCTGGCCTGCTTGCTGATGATCGGCAGCAGGGAGCCGGGGACGTAGACCTCGTTCCAGTCCTTGACCCGCTCGGCGACGGGGCGGGTCTTGGCGACCTCACGGCCGTGGTTCAGGAAGCCCTTCGGGTCAGCCATTGATCGCCGCCTCCATCATCTTCTCGGTGATCTCGGTCTGGGAGAGACCGGCTCGCTCGGCGGCGTCCTTGGCGGCGAGCACTGCCTTGTACGTGCTGGGGATGATCTTGCTGAACCGCTCCACGGCCGTGTCCCAGTCGGCGAGCAGCTTCTCGGCGACCGTCGAGCCGGTCTCCTCGGCGTGGCGGCGCACCACGTCGTGCAGCCACTGCTTGTCGGTCTCGTCCAGCGCCTCGACGGACCCGGCGTTGCCCGCGTTGACGTTGTCGCGGTCGAGGTCGATGACGTAGGCGATACCGCCGGACATGCCCGCCGCGAAGTTGCGGCCGGTCGGGCCGAGGACGACCGCGTGACCGCCGGTCATGTACTCGCAGCCGTGGTCGCCCACGCCCTCGGAGACGACCAGCGCGCCGGAGTTGCGGACGCAGAACCGCTCACCGGTACGGCCGCGCAGGAACAGCTCGCCACCGGTGGCGCCGTAGGCGATGGTGTTGCCCGCGATGGTCGAGTACTCGGCGAGGTGGTCGGCGGCCCGGTCCGGGCGGACGACGATCCGGCCGCCGGACAGGCCCTTGCCGACGTAGTCGTTGGCGTCGCCCTCCAGGCGCAGCGTGACACCGCGCGGCAGGAACGCGCCGAAGGACTGGCCGGCGGAGCCGGTGAAGGTGATGTCGATGGTGTCGTCGGGCAGGCCCGCACCGCCGAACTTCTTCGTCACCTCGTGGCCGAGCATGGTGCCGACCGTGCGGTTGATGTTGCGGATGGCGACCTGGGCGCGCACCGGCTGGGCCTCGGTCGCGTCGTTCGCGGCCAGGGCGTCGGCGGCGAGCTTGATCAGCTCGTTGTCCAGGGCCTTCTCCAGGCCGTGGTCCTGCTCGACGACCCGGTGACGGACGGCGCCCTCGGGCAGGTCGGGCACGTGGAACAGCGGCTCCAGGTTCAGGCCCTGCGCCTTCCAGTGGTCGACGGCGCGCTCGACGTCCAGCACCTCGGCGTGGCCGACGGCCTCCTCGATGGAGCGGAAGCCCAGCTCGGCCAGCAGCTCGCGGACCTCCTCGGCGATGAACTGGAAGAAGTTCACCACGTACTCCGCCTTGCCGGCGAAGCGGTCGCGCAGGGCCGGGTTCTGGGTGGCGATGCCGACCGGGCAGGTGTCCAGGTGGCAGACGCGCATCATCACGCAGCCGGAGACGACGAGCGGAGCGGTCGCGAAACCGAACTCCTCGGCACCGAGCAGCGCGGCGATGACCACGTCACGGCCGGTCTTCAGCTGGCCGTCGGTCTGCACCACGATCCGGTCGCGCAGGCCGTTGAGCAGCAGGGTCTGCTGGGTCTCGGCCAGGCCCAGCTCCCAGGGGCCGCCCGCGTGCTTCAGCGAGGTGAGCGGGGAGGCACCCGTACCGCCGTCGTGACCCGAGATGAGCACGACGTCCGCGTGCGCCTTGGACACACCCGCGGCGACCGTGCCGACGCCGACCTCCGACACCAGCTTCACGTGGATACGTGCCGCCGGGTTGGCGTTCTTGAGGTCGTGGATCAGCTGGGCCAGGTCCTCGATGGAGTAGATGTCGTGGTGCGGCGGCGGGGAGATCAGGCCGACGCCCGGCGTCGAGTGACGCGTCTTGGCGACCCACGGGTAGACCTTGTGACCGGGCAGCTGGCCGCCCTCACCGGGCTTGGCGCCCTGGGCCATCTTGATCTGGATGTCGTCCGCGTTGACCAGGTACTCGGAGGTCACGCCGAAGCGGCCGGAGGCCACCTGCTTGATCGCCGAGCGGCGCGCGGGGTCGTACAGACGGTCCGGGTCCTCGCCGCCCTCACCGGTGTTGGACTTGCCGCCCAGCTGGTTCATGGCGATGGCGAGGGTCTCGTGCGCCTCCTTGGAGATGGAGCCGTACGACATCGCGCCCGTCGAGAACCGCTTGACGATCTCGGAGACCGGCTCGACCTCCTCGACGGGGATCGGCTTGCGGTCCGACTTGAAGCCGAACAGGCCGCGCAGCGTCATCAGGCGCTCGGACTGCTCGTTCACGCGGGACGTGTACTTCTTGAAGATGTCGTACCGGCCGGTGCGCGTGGAGTGCTGGAGGCGGAAGACCGTCTCCGGGTCGAACAGGTGCGGCTCGCCCTCGCGGCGCCACTGGTACTCGCCGCCGATCTCCAGCGCGCGGTGCGCGGGAGCGATGCCGGAGGCCGGGTAGGCCTTGGCGTGGCGGGCGGCGACCTCCTGGGCGATGACGTCGATGCCGACGCCGCCGATCTTGGTGGCGGTGCCGTTGAAGTACTTCTCCACGAAGGCCTCGTCCAGGCCGACGGCCTCGAAGACCTGGGCGCCGCGGTAGGAGGCGACGGTGGAGATGCCCATCTTGGACATGACCTTCAGAACGCCCTTGCCGAGGGCGTAGATCAGGTTCTTGATGGCCTGCTCGGGCTCCAGACCGTCGATGAAGGTGCCCGCGCGCAGCAGGTCCTCCACCGACTCCATCGCCAGGTACGGGTTGACGGCGGCGGCGCCGTAGCCGATGAGCAGGGCGACGTGGTGGACCTCGCGGACGTCACCGGCCTCGACCAGCAGGCCCACGTGGGTGCGCTGCTTGGTGCGGATGAGGTGGTGGTGGACGGCCGCGGTGAGCAGCAGCGACGGGATCGGCGCGTGCTCGGCGTCGGAGTGGCGGTCCGACAGGACGATCAGGCGGGCGCCGTTCTCGATCGCCGCGTCGGCCTCGGCGCAGATCTCCTCGATGCGCGCGGCGAGGGCGTCACCGCCGCCGGAGACCCGGTACAGGCCGGACAGGGTCGCGGCCTTGAAGCCGGGCATGTCGCCGTCGGCGTTGATGTGGATGAGCTTGGCCAGCTCGTCGTTGTCGATGACCGGGAAGGGCAGCACGACGGACCGGCAGGAGGCAGCGGTCGGGTCGAGCAGGTTGCCCTGCGGGCCCAGCGAGGAGCGCAGGGAGGTGACCAGCTCCTCGCGGATCGCGTCCAGCGGCGGGTTGGTGACCTGCGCGAACAGCTGGGTGAAGTAGTCGAAGAGCAGCCGCGGGCGCTCGGACAGGGCCGCGATCGGCGAGTCCGTGCCCATGGAGCCGATCGGCTCGGCGCCGGTGCGGGCCATCGGGGCGAGGATGACGCGCAGCTCCTCCTCGGTGTAGCCGAAGGTCTGCTGGCGGCGGGTGACCGAGGCGTGCGTGTGCACGATGTGCTCGCGCTCGGGCAGGTCGGACAGCTCGATCTCGCCGGCCTCCAGCCACTCCGCGTACGGCTTCTCCGCGGCGAGCTGGGCCTTGATCTCGTCGTCCTCGATGATGCGGTGCTCGGCGGTGTCGACCAGGAACATCCTGCCGGGCTGCAGGCGGCCCTTGCGGACGACCTTGGCCGGGTCGATGTCGAGGACGCCGACCTCGGAGCCGAGGACGACGAGGCCGTCGTCGGTCACCCAGTAGCGGCCGGGGCGCAGACCGTTGCGGTCGAGCACGGCGCCGACCTGGGTGCCGTCGGTGAAGGTGACACAGGCGGGGCCGTCCCAGGGCTCCATCATCGTGGAGTGGAACTGGTAGAAGGCGCGCCGGGCCGGGTCCATGGAGTCGTGGTTCTCCCACGCCTCCGGGATCATCATCAGCACGGAGTGCGGCAGCGAACGGCCGCCGAGGTGCAGCAGCTCCAGGACCTCGTCGAAGGAGGCGGAGTCGGAGGCGTCGGGCGTGCAGATCGGGAAGATCCGGTCGAGCTTCTCGCTGCCGAAGAGGTCGGAGACGAGCTGCGACTCGCGGGCGACCATCCAGTTGCGGTTGCCCTTGACGGTGTTGATCTCACCGTTGTGCGCGACGAAGCGGTACGGGTGCGCGAGCGGCCACGACGGGAAGGTGTTCGTGGAGAACCGGGAGTGCACGAGCGCGATCGCGGAGGCGAAGCGGCGGTCGGACAGGTCCGGGAAGAAGGGCTCCAGCTGGCCGGTGGTCAGCATGCCCTTGTAGACGATCGTCCGGGCGGACAGGGAGGGGAAGTAGACCCCTGCCTCGCGCTCGGCGCGCTTGCGCAGCACGAACGCCTTGCGGTCCAGCGCGATGCCCTCGCTGGCGCCGTCGGTCACGAAGATCTGCCGGAAGGCCGGCATGGTGGAGCGCGCGGTGGCGCCCAGCAGCTCGGGGGCGACCGGGACCTCGCGCCAGCCGAGGACGGTCAGCCCCTCCTCGCCGGCGATCGTCTCGATACGTGAGACGGCGTCCTCGGTGCCCTCCTCCGGCAGGAACGCGATGCCTACCGCGTAGGCACCGGCCGCGGGAAGGTCGAATCCGGCCACTTCGCGAAGGAAGGCATCCGGCACCTGGGAGAGGATGCCCGCGCCGTCACCCGAGTCGGGCTCGGAGCCGGTGGCGCCACGGTGCTCCAGGTTGCGCAGGACCGTGAGGGCCTGCTCGACCAGGGTGTGGGACGCCTCGCCGGTGAGGGTGGCGACGAAACCGACGCCGCACGCGTCGTGTTCGTTGCGGGGGTCGTACATACCCTGCGCAGCAGGGCGAGCATCCATGAACGACCAGTTCTGGCCGTTCTCGGAGTGCTGGGACGGCTGGCGCGGCGTACGCATCGGCTCTCCCGTCGTCGTCATGTGGCATGTGGCAGGTGCCGAGGGACGACGTTGGCCCTCTGCGTGAGATCTGCTAGGAGATCAAAATTTCGTGCAGGTTACATGATGGAGCGGTTCTCGGGAACCGGATACACCGTTCCAGCATGCGGACGCCGCAGGGTGCGCGGGCGGGGGTGGCGCGCAACTCCGTGGCGAGAAGTATGAGGGACCAAATCAGGACAGATCAATGCCTGTCGGTCCGGAATTCGAGGCGGGCGTCATCGCTCGCCCCGAAGGGTGCGGCAGGCGTCATTGCCCACAGCGCTTACGGCTCATGCCCGGTGGTTAAGGACTCGAAACCAGCGAGTAACGGGTACTTATGCGGCCCATCGCATAGGTACCGGTCGCGCTATCCTACGGCCGTTCCGAACAACGTGCCCAGGGCGTACGTCACACCGGCCGCCGCACCGCCGAGCGCCAGCTGCCGCAGCCCGCTGAACCACCAGGTCCGCGCGGTCACCTTGGCCACGACGGCACCGCAGGCGAAGAGTCCGGCCAGGGCGAGCAGCACGGCGGGCCACAGCGCGCTGGCACCGAGCAGGTAGGGCAGGACGGGCAGCAGGGCGCCGAGGGCGAACGCGCCGAAGGACGACACGGCGGCGACCAGCGGCGAGGGCAGATCGCCGGGGTCGATGCCCAGCTCCTCGCGGGCGTGGATCTCCAGGGCCTGCTCGGGGTCCTTGGACAGCTGCCGGGCGACCTGCCGGGCCAGCTCGGGCTCGACCCCGCGCGCCACGTACAGCGCGGCCAGCTCGTTCTCCTCGTCCTGCGGGTGCCGGCGCAGCTCGCGGCGCTCGACGTCGAGTTCGGCCTCGACGAGTTCCCGCTGGGAGGCGACGGAGGTGTACTCGCCGGCCGCCATGGAGAAGGCGCCCGCGGCGAGTCCCGCGAGGCCGGTGAGGACGATGGTCTGCTGACTCACGGATCCGCCGGCCACGCCCGTCATCAGGGCGAGGTTGGAGACCAGGCCGTCCATCGCGCCGAACACGGCGGGCCGCAGCCACCCCCCGTTCACATCCCGGTGGGTGTGGTTGTCGCGGTGCGCCTCGTGCAGCGCGGCCTCGGTTTCGATGATGGCCATGCGGGCCCCCCAGGGAAGCTTAGCCAAAGCTAACTTTGGACGAGTTCTACTTTTCGACATCACCGAACTTACGCCTTTCCCTCCCTCGGCGCCAGCAAGGAAAGGCTGGGCTAACCTGCACTTTTCCTTACAGACGCTCACATGTGCGATGGGCAGCTCACATGCCGAGCGGGTGACAGAAGGGAGCCTCGCGCTCGCCCGGCCACCTCCCGTGGGACACATCCGCAAAGGGTCCCCCGCGACCCCGCCGAAGGAGGCCGTCCATGGCATCGATCGCCTGCACTCCCCCGGTCCCGGCACCCGAGGACGCCACCGCCGGACTCCGTGAGCGGGCCCGCGGTGCGCTGCTCGGCCTGGCCGTCGGGGACGCGCTCGGGGCGCCGGCGGAGAACCTGAAGCCCTCCGAGATCCGCGCCCGCTGGGGCCGGATCACCGGGTACGTGACCGAGCACCCCCACGGCACGGACGACACCGAGTACGCGATCTTCTCCGGGCTGCTGCTGGCCCGGCACGGCTCGGCGCTCACCCCGGCGGACGTGGAGGCGGCCTGGCACGAGTGGATCGCCGACCGGGCCGAGGGCCCTTTCCGCGGCGCCGGCTTCAGCGAGCGCGGCACGCTGGAGAACCTCCGCCGCGGCCTGGCCGCCCCCATCTCGGCCCAGCACCGGCACGCCTGGAGCGACGGCCTCGCCATGCGGGCGGCGCCCTTCGGCGTCTTCGCGGCCGGACGCCCCGCCGAGGCGGCCCGGCTGGTGGCCATCGACGGCTCGGTCAGCCACGAGGGCGAGGGCATCTACGGCGGCCAGGCGGTCGCGGCCGGTGTGGCGGCGGCGATGACCGGAGCCACGGTTCCGGTGGTGATCGCCGCCGCCCTCGCGGTCGTACCGGACGACTCCTGGACGGCCCGCTCCCTGCGGCGTGCGGTGGCGGTCGCCCACCGCGGCGAACGCGCGGTCCGCTCCGCCGTCGTCATCGGCGGCTACCCGTGGACCGACCTGGCCCCCGAAGCGGTCGCCCTCGCCTTCGGCGCGTACGCGGCGGCCGACGGCGACTTCCGGGAGGCGGTCCTGACAGCCGTCAACATGGGCCGCGACGCGGACACCACGGCTGCGGTGGCAGGCGCCCTCTCCGGCGCGACCCTCGGCCCCTCCGCGATCCCCGCCGCCTGGGCCTCCGCCATCGGCCCGGCCCGGGGGCGCTGCCTGCCGTCGATGGCCGGCCATCACGTACTGGAGGTGGCGGAACTGCTGGTGGGGGCGGCGGAGGGGGAGACCGGAGAGGCGGCGACGGCAACCGGCCCCGTCCCACCCCTGCCGGCCACCACCCAGCCGACCGCCCCCCTCACACCCCTGCCGACCGCGACCCCACCCACGGAACTCCCCCCGCCGACCGCCCCCCTCGCACCCCTGCCCGCCGCCACCCCACCCACCGAACTCCCCCCACCCCCGGCCCCCGCCTCCCAGCCCACCGACCCCCGGGCGGGGCACCCGGGGTCCAGGGAGCGGAGCCCGCTGGTCGGGGCCGGCAACGCGGGGCAGCAGGACAGTGAGGGTCGGGTATGAGCGCGCGCCGTATCGAGGGGCTCCTCCTCGGCCTCGCCGCAGGAGACGCCGCCGGCTGGCCCGCGGCACGCCACCGCGCCGCCCGTATGCCCGAGTGGACCCGCCGCCTCACCCGGGAACTGGACACCTTCGCCGAGCAGAACGCCACCACCACCCTGCCGGTGCCGATCGCCCTCAACCAGCCCCCCGAACCCCTCCGCCTCGGCCCCTCCGACGACGCCGAGTGGGCGGCGTTCGCCGCGGAGGCGGTCCTCAGGGCCGGCGACGACGACGTCCTCGGCGACCTCAGCCGAGCCCGCCGTATGCGCGCCGCCATCGACCTCACCTGGACCGCCGTGGCCTCCGAGGTCGCCGCCGCCGCGGACCGCGCCCCGGAGATCGAGTCCGCCGTACTGCCCCTGCGCGCCCGCATCTCCGTCCGCGCCGGCCTCGGCAACCTCGCCGCCGGGCTGCGCCCGCCCGCCACCGGCCACGACAACCCGCACTACTTCGACGACGCGGCCTGCGTCCGCGCCTGCGTCCTCGCCGTGGCGCACCCCGGCGACCCGCAACAGGCGGCCGCGCTCGCCGAGTTCGACGCCCGCTACACCCAGGACGGCGACGGCGTGCACGGCGCCCGCGCCATGGCGGCGGCCCTCTCCCTCGCCCTCGCCGACGCGGAGACCGACACCTGCGTGACCGCCGCCCTCGCCGAGCTGCCCGCGGACACGGAGATCGGCCGCAACACCCGGCACGCCCTCGCCCTGGCCGAGGACAGCGAGTCCGCCTTCGCCCTCGTGCCCCTCCTGGAACACCAGATCGTCGACCACGTCTACAGCTACGGCATCGCCGCCGCCGAGACCGTCCCCGTCGCGCTCGCCCTGGCCACCGCCGCCCGGGGCCGCATCGCCGAGGCGGTACCGGCCGCCGCCTGCCTGTCCCGGGTCGCCGACTCCGCCCCCGCCCTGGCGGGCGCCCTCACCGGTGCCCTCGGCGGCGGTGCGGCCGTCCCGCAGACCTGGCGGGACGCCTGCCGTGTCCTGCCCGGCTGCACCCTGCCCCGCCTCACCGGCACCGACCTGGTGGAACTCGCCGGACTCCTGGAAGCCGCACAACCGGCCCGCCCAGGAGGATGATTCGGGGCATGGCACCCGAAGCACCAACAGAAGCCCGATCTCCCGAAAAACTCGAACAGAACACCTCGTACACCCTCGCCGACCGCATCACCGCCGCCCTGGTCGGAGCCGCCGTCGGCGACGCCCTCGGCGGTCCCGTCGAGGGCTACTCCCCCGAGCAGATCGCCGAGCGCCACGGCGGTCGCGTGCGCGGCGTCGTCGGCCCCTGGCACGGCGACGCCTGGCGCACCGCCCGCCCCCTCGCGCCGTACCACAAGGGCGACGGCCACGTCACCGACGACACCCTGATGACGCACGCGCTGATCCGGGTCTACGACCGCGTCCGCGACCACCTCGACGCGTACGCGATCGCCGACCACCTGGTCCCGGACCTGATGACCGCGCCCCGCTGGATCCCCGAACTGGAGGCCGAGGCCCTGCCCCTGCACCGGCTCTTCCTCGCCGAGAAGTGGCTGGTGGCCCGGCTCGCCTACGGCCACACCGACCCCCGGGAGGCGGGCGTCGGCAACATCGTCAACTGCGGCGCCGCGATGTACATGGCCCCGGTCGGCCTGGTCAACGCGGCCAACCCGGCCGGTGCCTACGCCGAGGCGCTGGACATCGCGGGCGCGCACCAGTCGTCGTACGGCCGTGAGGCGGCCGGGGTCCTCGCCGCCGCGGTAGCTGCCGCGACCGCCCCCGGCGCGACCCCGGACTCGGTGGTGGCCGCCTGTCTGTCCCTGGCCAAGGACGGCACCCGCACGGCGATCGAGAAGGTCTGCGAAGTCGCCGCCCGCCACCGGGACTTCGAGTCGGCGCTCGGCCCGCTGCGCGCGGCGGTGGCCCCGTACGACACCGTCGGTCCGGACTACCGCGCCCCCTCCCTCGCCGCCCGCCGCCCCTCCCGGCTGCACTCCGTCGAGGAACTCCCCGTCGCCCTGGGCATGCTGGTCGTCTCCGGCGGCGACTACCGCCACGCCGTGCTCGGCTCGGTCAACTACGGCCGCGACTGCGACTCGATCGCGACGATGGCCGGTGCCCTCGCGGGCGCGCTCGGCTCGCCGGCACCACAGGAATGGGCGAAGACGGTATCCGACGCCAGCCGCCTGGACCTGTGGGCGCCGGCCCGGACGCTCACCGAGGTCACCCGCGAGATCTTCGACCGGGACGTGTGCCGCCGGCGCGCCCATGAGGAGGCGTTCACCGCGCTCGGAGGCCGGCCGTGCTCCGACTGACCTGGGTCCAGCCGGAGGACCTGCTGGGCCATGAACTGCGCCAGGCCCGCCTGGACGGGCGCGAGCCGGCGGCGATCGAGGCGCGCTGGCGGGCGGCGGGCGGCCCGGAGGCCCCGGAGCGGGCGGGCGCGTCCGCGCCCCGGGCGTCCCGCTATCTGCGGCTGCTGGCCGAGGACCTGCTGGACGAACTCGCCGACCTGCCCAGCCGTTTCGCCGAGGAGGAGCCGACGGACCTCGGCCGCATCAAGTCCCTGTGCCCGCACTGGCCCACCGGGCGGTCCGCCGCCGCACCGGACCCCCGCGCCCTGGAAGCCGCCTGGCTCGGCCGGGCCATCGGCTGTCTCCTCGGCAAGCCCGTCGAGAAGCTGCCCCTGGACGGCATCCGCGCCCTGGCCCGGGCCGCCGGCAACTGGCCGCTGTCCGGCTACTTCACCGCGCGGGGCGTCCCCCGGGAGCTGCTGGAGACCCACCCCTGGAACCGCCGCTCCGCCGCCACCTCCCTCGCCGAGAACATCGACGGCATGCCCGAGGACGACGACCTCAACTACCCCCTGCTCAACCTCCTCCTGCTCCAGCGGCACGGCAGGGACTTCACCACCGACGACGTCGCCCGGCTCTGGCTCGAAGAACTCCCGCCCGGCCGCACCTTCACCGCCGAGCGCGTCGCGTACCGCAATCTCCTCACCGGTATCGAGCCCCCGCACACGGCCCGCCACCGCAACCCGTTCCGTGAGTGGATCGGCGCCCTGATCCGCGCGGACATGCACGGCTGGAGCAACCCCGGCGACCCGGCCGCCGCCGCCGAACAGGCCCACCGCGACGCCGTCCTCACCCACACCGCCAACGGCGTCTACGCGGCGATGTTCACGGCCGCCACCATCGCCGCGGCCGCCACCGGCACCCAGGACGTCCACGCCTGCCTGCGCACCGGCCGCACGGTGGTCCCGTCCCGCTCACGGCTGGCGAAGGCGATCGACCACGCCGTCCACCTGGCCACGACGACCGGTGACTTCGACGACGTCGTGGACAGACTCCACTCCCTCTACGCGCCCGGCCACCACTGGGTCCACGCCGTCCCCAACACCGCGCTGACCGTCGCCGCCCTCACCCACGCCGACGGCGACTTCACCGGCTCGATCCGCCGTGCCGTCTCGGGCGGCTGGGACACCGACTCCAACGGCGCGACCGCCGGCAGCATCGCGGGCCTCCTCGCCGGCGCCCCTGGCGCGCTCCCCGACCGCTGGCGGACACCGCTGAAGAACCGGCTCGCCACCACCGTCGCCGACTTCGACGGCACCGGCTTCGACACCCTCGCCCACCTCACCCACCTGGAGGCGATCCGCCCATGACCCATATCGCCGTCCTCGGCAGCACCAACATGGACCTCGTCACCTACGTCGCCAAGGCCCCGCAGCGCGGGGAGACCGTGACGGGACGGGAGTTCCGTACGATCCCCGGCGGCAAGGGCGCCAACCAGGCGATCGCCGCGGCCCGCGCCGGCGCCACCGTCTCGATGATCGGCGCGGTCGGCAACGACGCCTACGGCGCGCGGCTGCGCGACACCCTCGAACACTCCGGCGTGGACACCGACTTCCTGCGCACCGTGGAGGGCCCGTCCGGCACCGCGCACATCGTGGTGGACGACGAGGGCGGCAACGCGATCGTCGTCATCCCCGGCGCCAACGGCACCGTCGACCACCTCTCCCCCGGCGACGAGGGGGTGATCGCCACCGCCGACGCCCTGCTGCTGCAACTGGAGATCCCGCTGGCCGCCGTCGTCGCGGGCGCGGAGGCGGCCCGCCGGCACGGCGTCCGTACGGTCCTCACCCCCGCCCCGGCCCAGCCGCTTCCCCCCGAACTCCTGCGCGCCACCGACCTGCTGGTGCCGAACGAGTACGAGGCCGTCACCCTCACCGGCCGCCCCGACCCGCGCGAGGCGGCGACCGCCCTGCTGGACCAGGTGCCGGAGGTCGTCGTCACCCTGGGCGCCACGGGCTGCCTGTACCTGGCCCGGGGCACCGAACCGCTCGTGGTCCCCGCGCCCCAGGTGACCGCCGTGGACTCCACGGGCGCGGGCGACACCTTCGTGGGCGCGCTCGCCGTGGCCCTCGCCGAGGAGAAACCGGTACGGGAGGCCCTGTCCTGGGCGGCCGCCGCGGCGGCGATCTCCGTCCAGCGCGAAGGCGCGTCGGCGTCGATGCCGTACCGCCCGGAGATCGAGGCCCAGTACAGCGCATGAGTACGACGACACGGACACCCCCCGCTCTGGACGGCCTGCGCGTGCTGGACCTGGCGACGCTCTTCGCCGGGCCGATGGCCGCCACCCTGCTCGGTGACTTCGGTGCCGAGGTGATCAAGGTCGAGCATCCCCGCCGGCCCGACCCCTCCCGGGGCCACGGCCCGGCCAAGGACGGCGTCGGCCTGTGGTGGAAGGTGCTCGGCCGCAACAAGCGCGCCCTCACCCTCGACCTGTCCACGCCCGGCGGCCGTACGACCCTGCTGCGGCTCGCCGCCACCGCCGACGTGGTGATCGAGAACTTCCGCCCCGGCACTCTGGAGAAATGGGACCTGGGCTGGGCCGAGCTGTCCGCGGCCAACCCCCGGCTGGTGCTCGCCCGGGTCACCGCCTTCGGCCAGTTCGGCCCGTACGCCCGCCGCCCCGGCTTCGGCACCCTCGCCGAGGCGATGAGCGGCTTCGCCGCGGTCACCGGCGAACCGGACGCGCCCCCGACGCTGCCGCCGTTCGGCCTCGCCGACTCGATCGCGGGCCTGGCGACCGCGTACGCCGTGCTGACCGCACTGGCGGCGCGCGAGCGCACCGGCACCGGGCAGGTGGTCGACATGGCGATCATCGAACCGATCCTGTCCGTCCTCGGCCCGCACCCCACCTGGTACGACCAGCTCGGCTACGTCCAGGAGCGCACCGGGAACCGGTCCGCGAACAACGCCCCGCGCAACACCTACCGCACCGCCGACGGCTCCTGGATCGCCGTCTCCACCTCCGCGCAGTCGGTCGCCGAGCGGGTGCTCCGGCTGGTGGGCCGCCCGGAGCTGACCGAGGAGCCGTGGTTCGCCACCGGCACGGGCCGGGCCGCCCACGCCGACGTCCTGGACGAGGCGGTCGGCTCCTGGATCGCCGGCCGCACCCGCGCCGAGGTGCTCGCCGCCTTCGAGAAGGCGGAGGCCGCGGCGGCGCCGGTCCAGGACGTCCGGGACGTGCTGGCCGACCCCCAGTACCAGGCCCTGGACACGGTCACCACCGTGGACGACCCGGAGCTGGGCCCGCTGCGCATGCAGAACGTCCTGTTCCGCCTCTCCGCCACGCCCGGCGCCATCCGCTGGGCCGGCCGTCCGCACGGCGCCGACACGGATGCCGTGCTCACCGAACTGGGCCTCGCCCCGGCCGACATCGCGGCCCTGCGCGCGGAGGGTGCCCTGTGACCGGCTTCCCGCTCACCTGGCTCTACGCCCCCGGCGACCGCCCGCACGTCGTCGCCAAGGCCCTGGCGGCGGGCGCCGACGTGGTGGTGGTCGACCTGGAGGACGCGGTCGCCCCGGACCGCAAGGAGTACGCCCGCGCGGCCACCGCGGAACTCCTCTCGGAGCCCCAGCCGGTTCCGGTGCACGTCCGCGTCAACGCCCCGGACACCCCGTGGGCCGCCGCCGACCTCACCGCCCTGGCCAGCCTGCCGGGGCTGTCCGGCCTACGGCTCCCGAAGGTGACGACCCCGGACCAGGTACGGCAGGTCGCCGTGGCCACCCCGGTCCCCCTCTACGCGCTGCTGGAGTCGGCCCTCGGCGTCGAGCACGCCTACGCCATCGCCACCGCCCACCCCGCCCTGCGGGGCATCGCCCTGGGCGAGGCGGACCTCCGGGCCGACCTGGGGGTACGGGCCGACGCGGGCCTGGACTGGCCGCGCTCCCGGGTGATCGTCGCCGCGCGTGCGGCGGGGCTGGCGCCACCGTCCCAGACCGTCCATCCGGACATCCGCGACCTCGACGGTCTGTCCGCCTCCTGCGCCCACGGCCGCGCCCTCGGTTTCCTGGGCCGCGCCGCCATCCATCCCCGCCAGCTGCCGGTGATCGAGCGGGCCTATCTGCCCACGGCGGCGGAGATCGAACACGCGGAGACGGTCATCAAGGCGGCATCGGCCGACGAGGGCGCCCAGGCCCTCCCGGACGGCCGCTTCATCGACGCGGCGGTGGTGGCCATGGCCCGGCGCACACTGTCGCTCGTCGGCAGAGGTTAGTTCCCCTCCGCCCGACGCACACCGAGGGCGCCCGGCCGTTTCCCTGTGCGGCTACCGCCGCGCGGCCGGGCGCCCTCGGTGTCATGGAACCGGCGGTCAGCTCTTCTTGGCCGACTCCGCCTCGTCCTTCGGCGACTCCTCGGGGTCCCCGGCTTTCTCCTCGCCCTCGGCAACGGCCCGCGTACCCTCGGCCGGACCGTCGGAGACACTGTCCGCCGAACCGCCGGAGGCACCTGGCTCCACCACGGCTTCCCGGCCCGGCCGCTTCCTCGCCGACACGACGAGGTACGTCACCGCGAGCAGGAACACGACCAGCGCGGTCCAGACGTTGAGGCGCACGCCGAGGATGTGGTGGGCGTCGTCCACCCGCATGTACTCGATCCAGCCGCGGCCCGCGCAGTACGCGGCGACGTACAGGGCGAACGCCCGGCCATGACCCAGCTTGAAGCGGCGGTCCGCCCAGATGACCAGCAGGCCGACGCCGACGCACCACAGGGACTCGTAGAGGAAGGTCGGGTGGTAGTAGCCCGGGACCCGGCCGCCCTCGGAGGAGGTGATGTGCAGCGCCCAGGGCAGATGCGTCTCGCGGCCGTACAACTCCTGGTTGAACCAGTTGCCCCAGCGGCCGATGGCCTGCGCGAACGCGATGCCGGGCGCGACGGCGTCGGCGTACGCGGGCATGGGCACGCCCCGGCGCCGCGCGCCGATCCACGCGCCGAGCGCGCCGAGGGCGATCGCGCCCCAGATGCCCAGGCCGCCCTCCCACACCTTGAAGGCGTCCACCCAGTCACGGCCCTCGCTGAAGTACAGCTCGTAGTCCGTGATCACGTGGTAGAGCCGGCCGCCGACCAGGCCGAACGGCACGGCCCAGACGGCGATGTCGGCGACTGTGCCGGACTGCCCACCACGGGCGATCCAGCGCTTGTTGCCGAGCCAGACGGCGACGAAGACGCCGATGATGATGCAGAAGGCGTAGGCGCGCAGCGGGATGGGGCCGAGGTACTGCACCCCGTGCGACGGGCTGGGGATATAGGCAAGGTTCATGGCAGGTCCGACGCTACCGTGCCGGGCCGTGGGGACGGCAAGCAGCCCGGCTACGGGTCCATAACGGGGGCGTGAGAAACGCTTACCCTCGGTCGGCGGCCTCCACCATCTGCTTGAGCTTGGCCGGGGTCATCGTCCGGTCCTGGTAGATGTTCTTGCCGCCGAACACGACCGTCGGCGTGCTGTTGTAACCGGCGGTCGCCATGGCCTTGTGGGACTTGTCCACCCAGCTGTCGTGGGTGCCGTCCTTGACACATCTGCGGAAGGCGGGCGTGTCCAGCCCCTTCACCTTGCCGGCCAGCTCGATCAGCTTGTCGTTGTCCGCGAAGGCGTCGTCGGCCTCCTGGGGCTGGTTCGCGTACAGCACGTCGTGGTAGTCGCGGAACTTTCCGGCGTCCTGGGCGCACGCCGCGGCGTTGGCGGCGCGCAGCGAGCCGCTGCCGCCGAGGTTGCCGTCGATGAGCCGGACCAGGTGGTACTCGATTCTGAGCTTGCCGGCGTCGGCCAGCTCATGGAGTGTCGGGCGGTACGCCACCTCGAAGGCCTGGCAGGCCGGGCAGCGGAAGTCCTCCCAGACGGTGAGCGTCGACTTGGCACCGTCCTTGCCGACCGGGATGGCAAGGCTGTCCTTGCCCTGCGCGCCCGAGGGTGCCACGGCCGGGCCGGCGCTGCTCTCCTTGTCCTTGCTGTCCTTGCCGGCGTTCGCGGCGAGCACGCCGATCACCGCCGCGAGGCCCAGGACGCAGACGACGCTCGCGCCCACGATCAGCGCACGCCGTCGCTTCTCCGCGGCCTTCTGCTTCTCGCGCTCGACCGCCAGCCGCTCCCGGGCGGTGCGCTTTCCGTCACGGTTCTTCTCGCTCACACCCCCAGAACGAACCGGGGAGGCGCAGCGCGCCTCCCCGGCCCGAGGTCCACCCGTTCGAGTGACCGAATCATCCGAAACGGGACATTCGCAGACGGTGACGCCCGTCCGCTCGACCTGTCACGCCTGTCCGCGCACGCCCTTCGCCAGTTCCCCGGCCAGCTCGCGGACCGCCGCGACACCGGAGGCGTGGTCCGGTGCGTCCAGCATCCGCTTCACGAACGCCGAACCGACGATCACGCCGTCGGCGAAGCCGGCGACCTCGGCGGCCTGGGCCTGGTTGGAGACGCCGAGTCCGACGCAGACGGGCAGTCCGGTGCCCGTGCCGCGGGTGCGCCGGACCAGGTCCTGGGCCTGCTCGCCGACCGACTCACGGGTGCCGGTGACGCCCATCAGCGAGGCCGCGTAGACGAAGCCGCTGCCCGCCGCGGTGATCTCGGCGAGCCGCTCGTCCTTGCTGCTCGGCGCCACGACGAAGACCGTCGCCAGGCCGTGCTTCTCGGCGTGCTCCCGCCACAGCGCCGACTCCTGCACCGGCAGGTCGGGCAGGATGCAGCCCGCGCCGCCCGCCTCGGCCAGCTCGGCGGTGAAGCGCTCGACGCCGTAGCGGTCGATGGGGTTCCAGTAGGTCATGACGAGCACCGGCTTCCCGGTGGCCTCGTACGCCTCCCGGACCGTACGCATGACGTCGGCGATCTTCACACCGCCCCGCAGAGCGATGTCGTCGGCGGTCTGGATGACCGGGCCGTCGAGGACCGGGTCGCTGTGCGGCAGGCCCACCTCGACGATGTCGGCGCCGCCGTCCAAGACGGCCTTGATCGCGTCGATGCCGCCGTCCACGGTGGGGAAGCCGGCCGGGAGGTAGGCGATGAGCGCCGAGCGTCCCTCGGACTTGGCGGCGGCGAGGGTGTCGGTCAGCAGCTGGATGGTCCCGCTCACTTGGCGTCCCCCTCGATCTCGGCGGTGTCGGCTGCGTTGGCGGCCACCTCGGCGTCGGTGTCGTACAGGCCGAAGTAGCGGGCGGCGGTGTCCATGTCCTTGTCGCCGCGGCCGGACAGGTTGACGACGATCAGGCCGTCCTTGCCCAGCTCCCTGCCGACCTCCAGGGCGCCGGCCAGCGCGTGGGCGCTCTCGATGGCCGGGATGATGCCCTCGGTCCGCGACAGCAGGCGCAGGGCCTGCATGGCGGCGTCGTCGGTGACCGCGCGGTACTCGGCGCGACCGCTGTCCTTGAGGTAGGAGTGCTCGGGGCCGATCCCCGGGTAGTCCAGACCGGCCGAGATCGAGTACGGCTCGGTGATCTGGCCCTCGTCGTCCTGCAGGACGTACGACCGGGAGCCGTGCAGGATGCCGGGCTCGCCGGCGGTGAGGGTGGCCGCGTGCTCGCCGGTCTCGACGCCGTGACCGGCGGGCTCGCAGCCGATGAGGCGGACGTCCGTGTCGGGGATGAAGGCGTGGAAGAGGCCGATGGCGTTGGAGCCGCCGCCGACGCAGGCGATGGCGGCGTCCGGGAGGCGGCCGGCGCGCTCCAGGAGCTGGCGGCGGGCCTCGACGCCGATGACCCGGTGGAAGTCGCGGACCATGGCCGGGAAGGGGTGCGGGCCGGCGACCGTACCGAACAGGTAGTGGGTGTGGTCGACGTTGGCGACCCAGTCCCGGAACGCCTCGTTGATGGCGTCCTTGAGGGTGCGGCTGCCGGACTTCACGGCGACCACCTCGGCGCCGAGCATGCGCATCCGGGCGACGTTGAGGGCCTGGCGCCGGGTGTCGACCTCGCCCATGTAGATGGTGCAGTCGAGGCCGAACAGCGCGCAGGCGGTGGCCGTCGCGACCCCGTGCTGGCCCGCGCCGGTCTCGGCGATGACCCGCGTCTTGCCCATGCGCTTGGTGAGCAGGGCCTGGCCGAGCACGTTGTTGATCTTGTGGGAGCCGGTGTGGTTGAGGTCCTCGCGCTTGAGGAACACGCGGGCGCCGCCCGCCTCCGCGGCGAAACGGGGGACTTCGGTCAGCGCCGACGGGCGGCCGGTGTAGTTCACCAGCAGGTCGTCGAGCTCGCGGGCGAACTCGGGGTCGTTCTTGGCCTTGTCGTACTCGACGGCGACCTCGTCCACGGCGGCGACGAGGGCCTCCGGGATGAACTTGCCGCCGAACGCGCCGAAGTAGCCCTCGGCGCTGGGGATGTGACCCTCGGGGTCAGGGATGAAGTAGTCGCTGGGCATGCGGAAACCTCACGGTGAGTGGTCTTGGGAGAACTAATCGCCGTGGGGGCTCGGGTTGTCTGTCGGCTGCCGGCCGAGCGTGGCGTGTCGCGCGCACGCGGCGGCAGCCGCTGGTCGGACGGAGGCCCGCGCCCCTACAGGGCGCGCTGCCATCGACGGCCGTTCACCTGCCCGGGTTCGTCACCGATGACGTACCGCACCCGTCGCCCGTGCACACGCCTCGCGGGCGCGCGGCAGCCACGGGGCCGGCAGCCGCGCGCGAGGCGGGCGTACGGGTCCCTGGCCGGGAGGGTGTGAGTCGTCATCGTCGGTCAGCCTACCGAGGTTCAGCCCCGCCCGTGGCGCAAAGCCGGATGTTCGCCCGCGGCCACCAGATCGGCGACCGCCGCCTTCGGGTCGCGGCCGGTCACCAGGGACTCGCCGACCAGCACCGCGTCGGCGCCGGCGTTGGCGTAGGCGATCAGGTCGTGCGGGCCGCGGACGCCGGACTCGGCGACCTTGACGAGGTGGTCCGGGATCTCCGGGGCGACCCGCTCGAACGTCCCGCGGTCGACCTCCAGCGTCTTCAGGTTGCGCGCGTTGACGCCGATGATCTTGGCGCCGGCGTCCACCGCCCGCTCGACCTCGTCCTCGTCGTGCACCTCGACCAGCGGGGTAAGGCCGATGGACACCGCCCGCTCGATCAGCGACTCCAGGGCCGGCTGGTCCAGGGCGGCCACGATCAGCAGCGCGAGGTCGGCGCCGTACGCCCGGGCCTCCCAGAGCTGGTACGACGTGACGATGAAGTCCTTGCGCAGGACGGGGATGTCCACGCGCGCGCGGACGGCCTCCAGGTCGGCGAGCGAACCGCCGAAGCGGCGCTGTTCGGTGAGGACGGAGATGACGGCCGCGCCGCCCGCCTCGTAGTCCGCGGCGAGTCCGGCCGGGTCGGCGATCGCGGCCAGCGCGCCCTTGGAGGGGCTGGAGCGCTTGACCTCGCAGATCACCTTGACGCCGTCGCCCTTGAGTGCGGCCACCCCGTCCTTGGCGGCGGGGGCCTTCGCCGCACGCTCCTTGAGCTCGTCGAGGGTGACGCGTGCCTGCCGCTCCGCGAGGTCGGCACGGACTCCGTCGATGATCTCGTCGAGCACACTCACGCGAGCGGCCCCCTTCCAGACGGTGGTTCCTTCAGGTTCTGAAAACCCGTGGTCAATGCGATGGTATCCGCAGGAACGCCGAGGCTTCGCATCCAGCGGATGCCGGTCCCACTACCTGGACATTCGCTGTTCGATCAAGGGTGGAGCCAGCCACCGAACGGCAGGTTACGCACGACGGTGAACACCAGCAGCAGTGCGCCGAGGGCCCACAGCTGTGCCGTTCCGAGCCCGATCCGCACCGGCCGGCCGCGTGCCGCGCGGGCCGTCCAGAAGGTCCACAGCACGCCGAAGCCCAGGTAGGCCAGCACACCGAGCGCGTTGTCGCGCAGCGCGCCGAGCAGATCACCGTGCACGAAGGCGTGCGCGCTGCGCAGGCCCCCGCAGCCCGGGCAGTACAGCCCGGTGAGCTGGAAGAGGGGGCAGACGGGGTAGTGGCCGGGTTCGTTCGGGTCCACGGCCCCCACGTAGCCGAAGGCCCCCGCCACGGCCGCGAGCAGCCCCACCGGCACGGCGATGCGCCGCCAGACGGGGACGAGGGCGGCGGCCGGTCGGCTGTGGACGTTCACGCGGGCATTCTCCCCCGCCGATCACGACCCTGCCTCACGGGGCAAACGCGAGGGGCGGTCCGCAGCACCCCTTCGGATGCCGGACCGCCCCTCGCGGAAACCCGGGACTCAGCTCTCCGCGGCCACCGGCTCGCGCTTCGCGGCGGGCGCGGTGTGCGGCAGGGCGCGGGCCTGCTTCGGCTGGCCGAGGCCCATGGCGCGCATGATGCCGCCGACCACACCGCCGAGGAGGGTGAGAGCCATGCCGGCCCAGAAGCCGACGGGCTGGGCCATCACCATGAAGGCACCCGCGACGCAGAAACCGATGAAGGCGATGATGACACCGGTCCAGGCGGCCGGGGTGTGACCGTGGCTGCTGCCCGCCATGACTTGCTCCTCGTTGCTGTCTGTGTGTCGTACGAGCCGGACGCTCGCCGTCCATTGTCCCGTACGCGTGCGTGTGCCGGACGCGGGGGTGGCGTCTGGTTCACCACATCCGGGTTCAGGCGCCCGTCGGGTCCTCGCCCCGGTCCAGGGCCTTCCAGATCTCCTCGGGCCGCTCCGGGTCGGCCGGGCGGGCGCCGCGCCGCGGGCGGGCGGTGCCGCGTTCGTAGCGTCCGGACATCGCGGGCCACAGGCTGCCGTAGCGCAGGGCGAGCAGTCCGGCGAGCAGGATCAGCAGGCCGCCGACGGCCGCGACGTAGGGCCAGCCGGTGTGGGTGAGCGCGTCGACGGTGGCGGAGGTGTCGCCGCTGGCCTTGGCGGCCTGCTCGTCCAGGGCGGAGCCGTCGGCGGCGGCCACCAGGGCGGCGGCGGCGATCCCGGCGCCGGAGAGCGCCAGCAGCCCGGAGACGAGGAGCCGGCCGGCGCGGCGGACGGCGAAGACGGCGACGAGGGCGGCGAGGCCCACTATGGCGAGGGCCGCGGGGACGCCCGTGACATCGCTGCCCTTGGCGGTCAGCGGGAACGCGCCGCCGGCCACCGTCGCGGTGCCCTCCGCCCAGCGCTGCCGGGTCGCGAGCAGCGCCACGGCCGCGCCGAGCGCACCGCACAGGAGGGCCACGGCGAGGCTCCGCCGGCCGGACCGGGCGGTCGCGGCGGCTTCGGAACGGGGGTGAGGTACGGCAGTCACGTACTCCACTATCGCCTGAACCCCGGGCGAACCGTCACCCGGGGTTGGTATGAGAAGCGCCCTACCGCCCCAGGCGGTTCGCCGTGTGCACCGCCCGCAGGACCGCGGCCGCCTTGTTCCGGCACTCCTGGTCCTCCGCGACCGGGTCGGAGTCGGCGACGACGCCGGCGCCCGCCTGGACGTAGGCGGTGCCGTCGCGGAGCAGGGCCGTACGGATGGCGATCGCGGTGTCGGAGTCGCCGGCGAAGTCGAGATAGCCGACGCAGCCGCCGTACAGACCGCGCCGGGACGGCTCCAGTTCGTCGATGATCTGCATCGCGCGGGGCTTGGGGGCGCCGGAGAGGGTGCCGGCCGGGAAGCACGCGGTGAGGACGTCGAAGGCCGTGCGGCCGGGGGCCACCCTGCCGGTGACGGTGGAGACGATGTGCATCACGTGCGAGTAGCGCTCGATGGACATGAAGTCGACCACCTCGACCGAGCCGGGCTCGCAGACCCGGCCGAGGTCGTTGCGGCCGAGGTCGACCAGCATCAGGTGCTCGGCGCGCTCCTTGGGGTCGGCGAGCAGTTCCTCGGCGAGGGCCTGGTCCTCCTGCGGGGTGGCGCCGCGGTGCCGGGTGCCGGCGATGGGGTGGACCATCGCGCGCCCGTCCTCGACCTTCACCAGGGCCTCGGGGGAGGAGCCGACGACGTCGAACCCCTCGAAACGGAACAGGTACATGTACGGGGAGGGGTTGGTCGCCCTGAGGACCCGGTAGACGTCCAGGGCGCTCGCCGTGCACGGGGTCTCGAAGCGCTGGGAGGGCACCACCTGGAAGGCCTCGCCCGCGCGGATGCGCTCCTTGATGTCCTCGACGGCCACCTGGAAGTCCGGGCCGCCCCACAGCGCGGTGTACTCGGGCAGCTCGGAGGGCGGGAGGTGGGCGGGGGGCTGGGCGACCGGGCGGGTCAGGTCCGCCTCCATGGCGTCCAGGCGGGCCACGGCGTCCGCGTACGCCTCGTCGACGCCGGTGTCCAGGTCGTTGTGGTTGATCGCGTTGGCGATCAGCAGGACCGAGCCCTCCCAGTGGTCCATCACCGCGAGGTCGCTGGTCAGCAGCATGGTCAGCTCGGGCAGCCCCAGGTCGTCGCGCTCGCCGGGGCCGATCTTCTCCAGGCGGCGGACGATGTCGTAGCCCAGGTAGCCGACCATGCCGCCGGTGAAGGGGGGCAGGTCCTCCTGGTGCGGGGTGTGCAGGGCCTGGAGGGTGGCGCGCAGGGCCTGGAGGGGGTCGCCGTCCGTGGGGACGCCGACGGGCGGGGCGCCCAGCCAGTGGGCCTGGCCGTCCCGCACGGTGAGCGTGGCGGCGCTGCGGACGCCGACGAAGGAGTAGCGCGACCAGGAACGGCCGTTCTCCGCGGATTCCAGCAGGAAGGTGCCGGGGCGCTCGGCGGCGAGCTTGCGGTAGAGCGCGACCGGGGTGTCGCCGTCGGCGAGGAGCTTGCGCGTGACCGGGATGACTCGCCGGTCGGTGGCCAGCTTGCGGAAGGTCTCCAGTTCCATGGCCGCTGACCTTACTGATCGGATCCGGGTACGCCGGAACCGGCGTCCTTGAGCAGCACGTCCGCGTCGAAGCAGGTGCGCGCGCCGGTGTGGCAGGCGGCGCCCACCTGGTCGACCTTCACCAGCAGGGTGTCGGCGTCACAGTCCAGCGCGACCGACTTCACCCGCTGGAAGTGGCCGGAGGTGTCGCCCTTGACCCAGTACTCCTGGCGGCTGCGCGACCAGTAGGTGCAGCGGCCGGTGGTCAGCGTCCGGTGCAGCGCCTCGTCGTCCATCCAGCCGAGCATGAGCACCTCGCCGGTGTCGTACTGCTGGGCGATGGCGGGGAGGAGCCCGTCGGCGCTGCGCTTGAGCCGCGCGGCGATCTCCGGGTCGAGGCTGCTGGGCCGGGGTGCACCGGTCGTACTGGTCATGGGTGCCATTGTGCCGCGCGGCACTGACATCGCCCGGGCTGTGTCCATTGGGCGGAATGTTTACGTGGTCGTAGGCTGACAGCATGTCGACCTTCGCCAAGCGTGAACGGCTTCTTCTCGCCGACCTCTTGGAAACCGTCGGGCCGGACGCCGAGACCCTCTGCGAGGGCTGGCGCACGCGGGACCTGGCCGCGCACGTGGTCGTGCGCGAGCGCCGCCCGGACGCGGCCGGGGGCACACTGCTCAAGCAGCTCGCGCCGCGCCTGGAGAAGGTGATGGCCGAGTACACCGCGAAGCCGTACGAGGAGCTGATCCAGCTGATCCGTACCGGCCCGCCGCGGTTCTCGCCCTTCCAGCTCAAGCAGATCGACGAGGCGGCCAACATCGTGGAGTTCTACGTCCACACGGAGGACGTCCGCCGTGCCCAGCCGGACTGGACTCCGCGTGAGCTGGACCCCGTCTTCCAGGACGCGCTGTGGTCCCGCCTGGAACGCGCCGCGCGGCTGATGGGCCGGGGCGTGCCGACGGGTCTGGTGCTGCGCCGGCCGGACGGCCAGACGGCGGTGGCGCACCGGGGCACGCCGGTGGTCACGGTGACCGGTGAGCCGTCGGAGCTGCTGATGTTCGCGTACGGCCGGCAGCGCGCGGCCAAGGTGGATTTGGACGGCGACGCCGAGGCGATCGACCGGCTGCACGAGTCGAAGCAGCTGGGCATCTGAGAGGACCGGCATGATCAAGGTGGCGATGACCGGCGTGTACGTGGACGACGTGCCGAAGGCGCACGCCTTCTACACCGAGGTCCTCGGCTTCGAGACCCGCACGCACATGGACCTCGGCGACGGCACGCTCTTCGTGACGGTCGGGGCGCGGGACGGCGCCCAGCCGGATCTGCAGCTGCTGCTGGAACCGGGCCAGGGCCCGATCGCGGAGCCGTACCGCAGGGCGCTGCACGAGGCGGGGCTGCCGTGCATCGTCTTCTCCGTGGACGACATCCGGGGCGAGTACGAGCGGCTGAGCGGCCTCGGCGTCCGGTTCACGCATCCGCCGCAGGAGCAGGGCCCGATGCTGGCGGCGGTGTTCGACGACACGGTGGGCAACCTGGTGCAGCTGGTTCAGCCGAAGGAGTGACGGCGGTCAGCCGGGGAGTTCCGCGCGGCGCAGGCCCGGTACGGCGAGGGCGACGACCCCGCCGAGTCCGCAGACGGCCGCGCTGACGACGAACACCGGGCCGAGGCCCCACGCCCCGATCGCCGCGGCGGCGAACGGCATGCTCAGCGGGGTGAGGCCGAGGCTGACCAGGCTGGAGACGGAGGTGACCCGGCCGAGGTAGGCGGGGTCGGCCTGGGTCTGGAGCAGGGCCCCGCACATCGCGCCGCTGAGCCCGGTGAGCAGGCCGACGAGCACGGCGGTGGCGACGGCGGCCGCGAGGGCCGGCACGTAGGCGAGGGCGCCGATGGCCGCGGACCCCGCGATGACGGCGCACCCGGTGACCAGCCCGGCCCGGGGCAACCGCCCCCGGACGGCCAACAGCAACGAGGCGGCCCCCGCCCCGGCCCCGAACCCGGCCAGCACCCACCCCATCCCGGCGGCACCCCAGCCACGCCGGTCGGCGAGCAGGGTCAGACCGACGTTCAGCGGCCCGACGAACCCGAGGTCACCGAGGGCGATGGCGAGCATGAGCGGGCCGAGGACCCGGTGCCGGCGGACGTAGCGCAGACCGGCTGCGAGGTCGCTCCAGGCGGTCCCCGTCGTGCCGGTGGCGCCGTCCTTCGGCAGTTCCCGCACCCGCACCGCCACCAGCAGCGGCACCGAGACGGCGATGAGCAGCCCGGCGAGGGTGAACGCGGCCGGGGCGCCGCCGGTGGCCACGCCGAGGCCGCCGAGGGGGGCGCCCACGACGCTCGCGCAGCGGATGGCGAGGCCGCGCATGCCCTGGACGCGGGCGAGCTGGTCCTTGCCGGTGATCCGGGCCGGGAGGGCGCCCACGGCGGGCATGAAGACGGCGTCGACGGCACCGAAGACCACCGCCAGCAGGGCGAGCGGCCACAGCCCGGGGCTGGTGAGGAACAGCAGGGCGGCGACGGCGAGGACGGCGGCGCAGCGTACGGCGTCGCCGGCGATGACCACGCGTCTCGGTCCCAGCCGGTCGGCGATCACGCCGCCACCGAGCATCAGCAGGGCCCTGGGCAGGGCGCTCGCCGCCATCACCAGCCCGGCCTGAGCGGGGGTGCCGGCCTGGACGGCGGCCCAGGACAGGGCGAGGTAGTAGACGCTGTCGCCGAGCATCGAGGAGGTGTAGGCACCGAGCCAGCGCAGGACGTTGGGGTCGCGGTGGGCCTGCACGGTCGCCGGCGGCACGAGCGTGGCGGTCACGGGAGGGTGTCCTCTCAGACGCGGAAGTCAGACACGGAAGTCAGACACGGAGGCCAGACGCGGAGGTCAGACACGGAGGTCAGACGCGGAGGTCACACACGGAACGGGAAGCCGTACACGTGCAGCGCGACATGCCCGCGGCCCTCGGTGTCCCCGGCCGCCTCCCGCGCTCGCCCCCGCTCGTCGTACCGCTCGAGCAGCTCGGTCAGGTCCCTCTGCAGCGCGGCGAGTTCACCGGCGGTGAGCCGCAGCAGGGTCTCGGAGTCGCCTGCCGCCGCATTCCACTCGGGACCCCAGTGGGCACGCTCGTCCAGGTACCTGCGGTACATCTCGACACGCTGCTCCAGGAACAGCCGCGAGGCAGCCAGGTGCGCGGCCACCTTCTCGGGGGCGTCCTGGAAGTCCGCGTCGCGGACGGTGACACCCTCGGACGACGGCTGCCACCAGCGCTCCCGCGCGTCCGCACTGCGCGCCTCGGCCTCTTCCACCAGACCGTGCTCGGCCAGCTTGCGCAGGTGGTAGCTGACGAGGGAGACGGCCTCGTCCACCTGCTCGGCCAGCTGTGAGGCGGTGGCCGCCTCGGCGACGAACAGGAGGCGGTACAGCCTCATGCGCAGCGGATGGGCGAGCGCCTTGAGCGTGCCGATGTCGGTGATCCGGCGGTTCCCCTCACGTGCCATGCCCTGGAGCCTAGATACGAAAGCGAAACTGCACAATATTCCTTGCGCAATTTTTCTTTCTCATCCGGACGCGAAAAGACCCCGGCCGCGCCCGGCCGGGGTCTCAGGTGACGCGGTCACCTCACGGGGTGGCCGGCGTCCCGCAGGGTCTGCTTCACCTCGCCGATCCTCAGGTCGCCGAAGTGGAACACCGACGCGGCCAGGACCGCGTCCGCGCCCGCCTCGACGGCCGGGGGGAAGTCGGCGAGCTTGCCGGCGCCGCCGGAGGCGATCACCGGGACGGTCACGTGCTTGCGGACCGCCGCGATCATCTCCAGGTCGTAGCCGTCCTTCGTGCCGTCCGCGTCCATGGAGTTCAGCAGAATCTCCCCCGCGCCCAGCTCGGCCGCCCGGTGCGCCCACTCCACCGCGTCGATGCCGGTGCCGCGCCGGCCGCCGTGGGTGGTGACCTCGAAGGTGCCCTCGGGGGTGCGGCGGGCGTCGACCGACAGGACCAGGACCTGGCGGCCGAACCGCTCGGCGATCTCGCGGATCAGGTCGGGGCGGGCGATCGCGGCGGTGTTCACGCCCACCTTGTCGGCGCCCGCCCGCAGCAGCTTGTCCACGTCCTCGGCCGTGCGGACACCGCCGCCGACGGTCAGCGGGATGAACACCTGCTCGGCGGTGCGGCGCACCACGTCGTACGTCGTCTCCCGGTTGCCGGAGGACGCGGTGATGTCCAGGAACGTCAGCTCGTCGGCGCCCTCGGCGTCGTACACCTTGGCCATCTCGACGGGGTCGCCCGCGTCGCGAAGGTTCTGGAAGTTGACGCCCTTGACGACCCGGCCGTTGTCCACGTCCAGGCAGGGGATGACTCGGACCGCCAGGGTCATGACTGCTCAGGCTCCTCTGAATGCTTCAAGTTCTACTTCGACCAGGATGCGCGGATCGACGAAGCCCTCCACGACCAGCAGGGTCGAGGCCGGGCGGACGGTGTCGAACAGCTCCTTGTGGGCCCGCCCGACGGCGTCCACGTCCCGCGCATGGGTCAGGTACATCCTCGTACGGATCACGGACTCGATGCCGAGCCCGAACTCGCCGATCGCCTCGACCGCGCTGGTGAAGGCCACCTTGGCCTGTTCGTAGGGGTCGCCCTCCCCGTACAGCACGGTGCCCTTGAAGGACGTCGTGCCCGCCACCAGGACGCGGTCGCCCGCCGCGACGGCGCGTGCGAAACCGAAGGACTCTTCCCAGGGACTTCCGTTCTGCACACGCCGCACGGCATCGCTCATGACGACACAGCCTCCAAGGCCTCTTCCAGGGTGAACGCCTTCGCGTACAGGGCCTTCCCGACGATGGCCCCCTCGACACCGAGCGGGACGAGGTCGGCGATGGCGCGGAGGTCGTCCAGGGACGACACGCCGCCGGAGGCCACGACCGGGCGGTCCGTCGCCGCACAGACATTGCGCAGCAGCTCCAGGTTCGGGCCCTGCAGCGTGCCGTCCTTGGCGATGTCGGTGACGACGTACCGCGCGCAGCCCTCCTTGTTGAGGCGCTCCAGCGTCTCGTACAGGTCGCCGCCGTCGCGGGTCCAGCCGCGGCCGCGCAGGGTGGTGCCGCGCACGTCCAGGCCGACGGCGATCTTGTCGCCGTGCTCGGCGATGACCTTGGCGACCCACTCGGGGGTCTCCAGGGCGGCCGTGCCGAGGTTGACCCGGGTGCAGCCGGTGGCGAGGGCGGCCGCCAGGGTGTCGTCGTCGCGGATGCCGCCGGACAGTTCCACCTTGATGTCCATCGCCTTGGTGACCTCGGCGATCAGGGCGCGGTTGTCGCCGGTGCCGAACGCGGCGTCCAGGTCGACCAGGTGCAGCCACTCGGCGCCGGAGCGCTGCCAGGCGAGGGCGGCCTCCAGCGGGGAGCCGTAGGACGTCTCGGTCCCGGACTCGCCGTGCACGAGGCGGACGGCCTGGCCGTCGCGGACGTCGACGGCGGGGAGGAGTTCGAGCTTGGCCATGGTCTACAGGGTTCCGATCCAGTTGGTGAGGAGCTGGGCACCGGCGTCGCCGGACTTCTCGGGGTGGAACTGGGTGGCCCACAGGGCGCCGTTCTCCACGGCGGCCACGAACGGCTTGCCGTGCGTCGACCAGGTGATCTTGGGGGCCTCGATCACGGGGTTGTGGGTCTCCAGCTGCCACTCGTGGACGGCGTAGGAGTGCACGAAGTAGAAGCGGGCGTCGGCGTCCAGGCCGGCGAACAGCTGGGAGCCGGCCGGGGCGTCGACGGTGTTCCAGCCCATGTGGGGCACGATGTCGGCCTGGAGCGGTTCGACCGTGCCGGGCCACTCGTCCAGGCCCTCGGCCTCCACGCCGTGCTCGATGCCGCGCGCGAAGAGGATCTGCATGCCGACGCAGATGCCCATGACCGGGCGTCCGCCGGACAGCCGGCGGTCCACGACCCAGTCGCCGCGGGCGGCGCGCAGACCCTGCATGCAGGCGGCGAACGCGCCGACGCCCGGCACGAGCAGACCGTCGGCGTTCATCGCCTTGTCGAAGTCACGCGTGATCTCGACGTCGGCGCCCACGCGCGCGAGGGCGCGTTCGGCGGAGCGGACGTTGCCGAAGCCGTAGTCGAAGACGACGACCTTCTTGGTGCTCAATTCCACACCTCCAGCCGCATGACGCCCGCCACCAGGCACAGGCCCGCGCCGATCGAGAGCAGCACGATCAGGCTGGTGGGCATCTTCTGCTTGACGAAGGAGATGATGCCGCCGACCAGGAAGAGGCCGACGACGATCAGGAGGGTCGACAGACCGTTCATGGGGTTACAGCGCGCCCTTCGTGGAGGGGAGGATACCGGCCGCGCGAGGGTCGCGCTCGGAGGCGTAACGCAGGGCCCGGGCCAGCGCCTTGAACTGGCACTCCACGATGTGGTGCGCGTTGCGCCCGTACGGCACGTGCACGTGCAGCGCGATCTGCGCCTGGGCGACGAAGGACTCCAGGATGTGCCGGGTCATCGTCGTGTCGTACTCGCCGATCATCGGCGCCATGTTCTCGGGCTCGGTGTGCACGAGGTAGGGCCGGCCGCTCAGGTCGACCGTCACCTGCGCCAGCGACTCGTCCAGCGGGACCGTGCAGTTGCCGAAGCGGTAGATGCCCACCTTGTCGCCGAGGGCCTGCTTGAAGGCGGCGCCGAGGGCGAGGGCGGTGTCCTCGATGGTGTGGTGGGAGTCGATGTGCAGGTCGCCGTCGGTCTTCACGGTCAGGTCGAACAGACCGTGCCGGCCGAGCTGGTCGAGCATGTGGTCGTAGAAGCCGACGCCGGTGGCGATGTCGGTCCGGCCGGTGCCGTCGAGGTCTATCTCGACCAGCACCGAGGTCTCCTTGGTGGTGCGCTCCACGCGTCCAACGCGGCTCATGAACTCTGCTCCTTCTTCAACTCACGGACCGCGTCGAGGAACGCGTCGTTCTCCTCCGGCGTGCCGGCGGACACCCGCAGCCACCCCGGTACGCCGTTGTCCCGGACCAGGACGCCCCGGTCGAGGATCTTCTGCCAGGCCTCGTGGGCGCTGGCGAACCGGCCGAACTGGACGAAGTTCGCGTCGGACTCGGTGACCTCGTAGCCGATCGCGCGCAGCTCGGCGACCAGCCGGTCCCGTTCGGCCTTCAGCTGCTCGACGTAGCCCAGCAGCGTGTCGGTGTGCTCCAGCGCGGCCAGCGCGGTCGCCTGGGTGATCGCCGACAGGTGGTACGGCAGCCGTACGAGCTGGACGGCGTCCACGACCGCGGGGTGCGCGGCGAGATAGCCGAGGCGCAGGCCGGCGGCGCCGAACGCCTTCGACATGGTGCGGGAGACGACCAGGTTCGGCCGGCCCTCCAGCAGCGGCAGCAGCGAGTCGCCGTGGCTGAACTCGATGTAGGCCTCGTCCACGATGACCATGGACGGCTTGGCCGCCTGGGCCGCGTCGTACAGCGCGAGGACCGTCTCGGGCGGAACCGCGTTGCCGGTGGGGTTGTTGGGGGTGGTGATGAAGACGACATCGGGCCGGTGCTCGGCGATGGCCCGCTCGGCCGCGGCGAGGTCGATCGTGAAGTCCTCGTTCCGCGGGCCCGGGATCCAGCCCGTGCCCGTACCGCGCGCGATGAGCGCGTGCATCGAGTACGACGGCTCGAAGCCGATCGCCGTACGGCCCGGTCCGCCGAAGGTCTGCAGCAGCTGCTGGATGACCTCGTTGGAGCCGTTGGCGGCCCACACGTTCTCGATGCCGAGCGGGTACTTGCCGGTCTTCGTCAGGTACTTGGCCAGCTCGGTGCGCAGCTGGACCGCGTCCCGGTCGGGGTAGCGGTTCAGGTTCCGGGCGGCCTCCCGCACCCGCTCCGCGATCCGCTCGACCAGCGGCTCGGGCAACGGGTAGGGGTTCTCGTTGGTGTTCAGCCGTACGGGGACGTCCAGCTGGGGCGCGCCGTAGGGGGACTTGCCGCGCAGCTCGTCCCGTACGGGGAGATCGTCGATTCCGAAGCTCACTTGCTCTCAGGCACCTTCCAACCGAACCTCGCCTTGATCGCCGCGCCGTGCGCGGGCAGGTCCTCCGCCTCCGCCAGCGTCACCACGTGGTGGGCGACCTCGGCGAGCGCGTCCTTCGTGTAGTCCACGATGTGGATGCCGCGCAGGAAGGACTGGACGGACAGGCCCGAGGAGTGGCAGGCGCAGCCGCCGGTGGGCAGCACGTGGTTGGACCCGGCCGCGTAGTCGCCGAGCGACACGGGAGCCCACGGGCCGATGAAGACCGCGCCCGCGTTCCTGACCCGGTCGGCGACCGCGGCGGCGTCGGCGGTCTGGATCTCCAGGTGCTCGGCGCCGTAGGCGTCGACCACCTTCAGTCCCTCCTCGATGCCGTCCACGAGGACGATCGCGGACTGCCTGCCCTTGAGCGCGGGCACGATCCGGTCGTCGCTGTGCTTGGTGGCCGCGACCTGCGGCTGCAGCTCCTTCTCCACCGCCTCCGCCAGCTCGACGGAGTCGGTGACGAGGACGGCCGCCGCGAGCGGGTCGTGCTCGGCCTGGCTGATCAGGTCGGCGGCGACGTGCACCGGGTCGGCGCCGGCGTCCGCGAGGATCGCGATCTCGGTCGGGCCGGCCTCAGCGTCGATGCCGATCTTGCCGGTGAAGTAGCGCTTGGCGGCGGCGACCCAGATGTTGCCGGGGCCGGTGACCATGTTCGCGGGCGGGCAGGACTCGGTGCCGTACGCGAACATCGCGACGGCGGTGGCGCCGCCCGCGGCGTACACCTCGTCCACGCCGAGCAGGGCGCAGGCGGCGAGGATCGTCGGGTGCGGCAGGCCGCCGAACTCGGCCTGGGCCGGCGAGGCCAGCGCGATGGACTCGACCCCGGCCTCCTGGGCGGGGACCACGTTCATCACCACGGAGGACGGGTAGACCGAGCGGCCGCCCGGCGCGTAGAGGCCGACGCGCTGCACCGGCACCCACTTCTCGGTCACCGAGCCGCCGGGCACCACCTGCGTGGTGTGCGTCGTGCGGCGCTGCGCGCGGTGGACCAGCCGGGCGCGGCGGATGGACTCCTCCAGGGCGGCGCGGACGGCCGGGTCGAGACCGGCGAGCGCGTCGGTGAGCGCCTGGGCCGGGACACGGACGGTTTCCAGCCGTACTCCGTCGAACTTCTCGGCGAAGTCGATCAGCGCCGCGTCGCCGCGATGATGCACGGCCTCGCAGATCGGGCGCACCTTCTCCAGGGCGGCCTGAACGTCGAAGTCGGCTCGGGGCAGCAGGTCGCGCAGGGCGGGGCCCTCGGGAAGGGCGTCGCCGCGCAGATCGATTCGGGAAATCACAGTCCCAATTCTCTCAGACCGGTGTCGGGAGCCGTCCGCGCGTATCAATGGCTGATACAGAACGTGGGCCAACGGGTGGTACATAGGCTGGCCGGAACGCGGAAGATCACCTTCACGTGTGGTGTTCCGGGGGTCACGCAGCGGGCATGAACGGCTGTACGAAAACCACTGAAACCCACTGAACCGGGAGAGGAGAACGGTGACCGAGGGTGCCGGCATCCGCACCGGGGACCTGCCGGACGACCTGACCGCGACCGAGGCGGGCATGTGGCAGGCCTTCCGCAACGGCAGCGTGTACGACCTCAGCCGCGGGGACTTCGTGGTGGACGATCCGCACGGCGGGCAGCCCTGGGGTCCCGAGCGGACCGTGCGGGCCCGCATCGTCTGCTGGCTGCTGCTGGACGGCCCGCCGGCGCTGGCCGGCCGGGTGTCCGCGCTGAAGCTCGTCGGGGTGCGGATCACCGGCGCGCTGGACCTGGCGGGCGGCCAGGTCACGCCGTACGTCGAGCTGACCGGCTGCCGCTTCGACGAGGAGGTGCGGCTGCCGGAGGCCCGGTTCACGACCGTACGGCTGGTGGACTGCTCGGTGCCGCGCCTGGAGGCGGCCCGCGTGCACACCGAGGGCGACCTGCATCTGCCGCGCTGCCGGTTCCGCAGCGGGGTCCGGCTGACGGACGCGCACATCGGCACCGATCTGCTGCTCAACCAGGTGATCGCGCACCGCGACCGCAGCGGGCGGTCGATCGCGGCGGACGGCCTGACCGTCGGCCAGGACCTCCAGGCGGAGATGCTGGAGTCGCACGGCGAGTTCAGCCTGCGCGGCGCCCAGATCGGCGTCTCGCTCAGCCTGCGCGGCGCGAAGCTCGCCAACCCTTACGCCCGCTTCGCCCTGAACGCCCCCCAGCTGACGGTCGAGCGCACCCTGTACCTGACCCCGGCCGGGGTGGGCAGCCCTCTGCTGAGCGGCACGACGCCCGCGCGCGGGACGCGTATCCAGCGGTTCGACTGCCGGGGCGGGGTGCGCCTGGACGACGGCCGGTTCGGGGACGCCGTCGACCTGGAGCGGGCCCGGTTCGCCCTCACCGACGACCAGGAGCTGTCGCTGCGCCGGGTGCAGACGCCGGAGCTGCGCTTCCTCGGGGACAAGCCGCAGCACGGCAAGGTGGTGCTGTCCGGTGCGCGGGTGGTGAACCTGGTGGACCGGGCGAGCAGCTGGCCGGACGCGGGCCGGCTGCACATGGGCGGGTTCACCTACGAGGCCCTGGTGCCGCAGGGCCCGTTCCCGCTGACCGAGCGCCTGGACTGGGTGGCGGCGGCCACCGCCGAGTACGCGCCGGAGCCGTACGAGCGGCTGGCCTCGGTGCTGCGCGCCGCCGGGGAGGACGAGGACGCTCGCGAGGTGCTGCTCGCCAAGCAGCGCCGGCGGCGCGAGACGCTGCCGCTGGCCGCCAAGTTCTGGGGGTACGTCCAGGACCTGGCGGTCGCCTACGGCTACCGCCCGGGCCGGGCCCTGGTGTGGATGGCGGTGCTGTGGGCGGCGGGCACGCTGGCGTTCGCGCACGCGGACCATCCGCCGCTGAACTCCGGCGGCCATCCGGTCTGGAGCCCGGCGCTGTTCACGCTGGACCTGCTGCTGCCGGTGATCGACCTGGGCCAGGCCGGCCAGTGGCAGCTGAGCGGCGGCTGGCAGTGGCTGGCGACGGTGCTGATCCTGCTCGGCTGGATCCTGGCGACGACGGTGGCGGCGGGGGCGACCAGGTTGCTGCGGCGGAGCTGACGGCGGTCGCCCGGGGGAGTGACGCGACTGCTGCGGCACAACTGACAGCGGCTGCCCGGGCGGAGTGACGCGACTGCTGCGGCGGAGCTGACGCGTGCTGCCGCGGCGGGGTGACGGGGCCGGCGCGGCGGAGTGAAGCGGCTGTGACGGCAGTGCTGACGGAACACACAATTCCGTCACCACTTGAACCTTCACCTTTTACCGGTCCTTGACCGTCGGCCGTACAACTTTCCGTAACTTGTCCAGGCCCACTGGCGCGGCCCCGACCTGCGGACTTTCAATGGTCGGCACCATGGCTCTGCTGCCCTCGTTCATCCGCCCCACCCGGATGACCAAACGCGCCACGCGCCCGGCCGGACGGCCGCCGGCCGGGGACGAGGCCGTACTCGACGCGCCCGACGACCGCCTCTCCCCCGCGCTGGTCGCGGCCGGCCGGGGCGAGTACGCCACCGCGGCCGGCCTGCTCGCCGCCACCCGCGCCGCGGCCGAGTGGGAGAACCGGGACCGGTACCTACGACGCCTGACCGCCTTCGCCCGCTCACGCCCCGAGTGGTACGAGGAGTGGCGCGCCGCCGCCCCGGACGACCCCGGGATGCTGCTGGTCGGGGCCCAGCTGGCGGTGGACCGCGCCTGGCCCTCGCCGGCCCGCGCCGAGCTGCTGCGCGAGGTGAGCCCGCTCATCACCGCCGCCGCCCGCGCCGACGACCGCGACCCGGTGCCCTGGCGGATCGCGCTCGACCACGCCCGCGGCTCGCGGGCCGGGCACCGCTACTTCGAGGAGCTGTGGGAGGCGGCGGTCCGGCGCGCCCCGCACCACTACGGCTGCCATGTGGCCGCCCTGCGCTACCTGGCCACCTTCGGGCACGGCTGCCACCGCGCGTGCTTCGACTTCGCCGACCGGGCCGCGCAGGACGCCCCGGCCGGCTCGCTCGTGCAGGCCCTGCCCGCCCGGGCCGCGTTCGGCTGGCTGACCGACGGCTGCGGGCCCGAGGTGCCGCGCGCGCGGCTGGACGCGGCGGCCGACCGCGCGATCGAGCTGTCCGGACGCTTCCCGGCGGCCGACCCGTGGCCCGCCGAGGTCCGCAACAAGCTCCTGTACGTGCTGCTGCGGCTGGACCGCTACGAGGACGCCCGCACCCAGCTGCGCCTGATCGGCCCGTACGCCACGTCCTTCCCCTGGGACCGGTTCTCGGACGACCCCCTCGGCCACTTCCTGCGCCTGCGCGAGCACCTGGAGACGGCGGGTTCCCGGCCCGCCCCGGCCGGGCTGCTGACGGCGTCCGCGGGGCCCCTCGGCGACCGGGGCGGACACGTGTGCGCCGACGACCACTAGGCTGGGGCGCCGTGACCACCGTCCGTCTCCCGCTCTTTCCGCTGAACTCGGTGCTGTTCCCGGGGCTCGTGCTGCCGCTGAACGTCTTCGAGGAGCGTTATCGCGCCATGATGCGCGAGCTGCTGAAGGCCCCCGAGGACGAGCCGCGCCGGTTCGCCGTCGTCGCCATCCGTGACGGCCACGAGGTCGCGCCGAGCGACCCGGGCATGCCGGATCCCACGGCCCAGCCCGAGCGGGGCCCGGCCGCCGGCTTCGGCCCCGACCCGCTCAGGGCCTTCCACGGGGTGGGCTGTGTGGCGGACGCGGCGACCATCCGGGAGCGGCCCGACGGCACGTTCGAGGTGCTGGCGACGGGCACGACCCGGGTCCGGCTGCTGTCCGTGGACGCGTCGGGGCCGTTCCTGACCGCGGAGCTGGAGGAGTTGCCGGAGGAGCCCGGGGACGAGGCCGGCGCGCTGGCCGAGGGCGTGCTGCGCTCCTTCCGCCAGTACCAGAAGCGGCTGGCCGGCGCCCGCGAGCGCTCACTGTCCACCGGCGCCGACCTGCCGGACGACCCGAGCGTGGTGTCGTACCTGGTGGCCGCGGCGATGGTGCACGACACGCCGACCAAGCAGCGGCTGCTCCAGGCCCCGGACACCGCGTCCCGGCTGCGGGACGAACTGAAACTCCTTCGCGCGGAGACGGCCATCATCCGTAACCTGCCGTCGTTGCCCGCGTTCGAGCTGACGCGGACGCCGACGAGTCTGAACTGAGGGAAGCCCGACCCTGATGGCGAAGAAGCCGAAGAAGCAGCAGCAGTCCGGGGGCACGCCCGCGACGGTCGCCCTGACGGCCGCGGGAGTGGACTTCACGGTCCACGCCTACGACCACGACCCCTCCCACCCCTCCTACGGCGAGGAGGCGGCACAGGCCATGGGCGTCTCCCCCGACCGCGTCTTCAAGACACTCGTCGCCGACGTGGACGGCTCCCTGGTGGTCGGCGTCGTCCCGGTGGCCGGCTCCCTGGACCTCAAGGCCCTCGCGGCGGCGGTGGGCGGCAAGCGGGCCACCATGGCCGACCCGGCCCTCGCCGAACGCACCACGGGCTACGTCCGCGGCGGCATCTCCCCCCTCGGCCAGCGCAAGAAGCTCCCGACGGTCCTCGACGACTCGGCACAGTCCCACCCCACGATCTGCGTATCCGCGGGCCGCCGCGGCCTGGAGGTCGAACTGACCCCCACGGACCTGGCCGAACTGACGGAGGCGGTACTGGCCCCGATCGGCCGGGGCTGAGAAGCCGGCCGCTCACGACGCCGGCACCGATCGGCAAGGGGCTCGCCCCTCACGGTGCCGGCGCGGACCGGGCGCGGCACACACCCGTCGGGCGACCGGGTCGGGTGGGTGGGAAACGTTACGGCTGGTGAGGGAAGGGCGGCTCGGGATCCCGGGGGCCGAACAGCGCCGTCAGCCCGAGATGCGCCAGCAGTCCGGCGAGCGGCCAGGCCAGGAGCGCGCCCTTGGCCGACAGCTTCAGCGGGGCCGAGAACGTCACGCCCTTGCCGACGGCCCGTGCGTGTGCGAGCACGTCGGACTCGGGTCCGAGCCACACCCCGAGCCGCCAGGCCAGCAGGGACCCCAGCAGCCCGCCGAGGCCCAGGGCCACGACGAGCGGCACGCCCCCACGCCGCCGCAGCAGGAACACCACGACCGCGCTGACCAGCCCGAAGGCGAGCCCCAGCAGGGCGAACGTACCGTCCACCCCGACCGCCTGCTCCCCCTCGGTGTCCTTGAGGTAGACGACCCAGTTCTTGTCGATCTCGTCACCGACCAGCGGCACGTGCGGCGCCAGCCACCACCACAGCAGTCCCAGCAGCACCCCGCCCAGCGCCACCGCGACCGTGACCACGGCGGCCTCCCGCAGTTCCGTCTTCATTCCGGGGCCGTCCTGTTCGTACGCGCCCGCGCCCGGCGCCCCGGCGGGCGGCGGCGCCTGCCAGACCTGGTGCGCGGAGTTGTCGTGCGGCGGCGGAGGCGGAGTCAGCGGTGCGGTCACCTGAACATCGTGCCAGGTCGCGCTGTGCGCCGCGTCACCGGACGGCGGCCCTGCGGTACGCCCAGGTCGCCGCCGCCAGCGAGACCACTCCGACACCCGCGCACACCCCCAGGTCAACAAGGACGACGGCCCAGTCGGGGTGTGCCCCGAAGGTCCGCGCGTACGCCTCCACGCCGTAGGTCGACGGCAGCAGATCGCGGGCCAGCCGTACGATCTCCGGCATCCGGTCGGCCGGCAGCACCCCCAGCAGCAGCGCCGCCGACATGCCCAGCTGGCCGAGCAGCGTGGCCAGCTCCGGCCGGGGCGCGAGCAGCCCGCAGGCGGCGCCGAGCCCGGCCAGCGCGGCTCCGGCGAGCGGGATGACGGCCACCAGGATCCACAGGTTGGACAACGGCAGCCCGAAGAGCACGCAGCCGAAGACGGCGGTCACCAGGGTGCCCGGCACGGTGAAGGACGCGTACGCCGCCGCCGCGCCCAGCACCACGGCCGCCGGCGGCACCGGCAGCGTGGCGTAGTGGTCGAGTCCGCCGCTGGCCCGCAGCTGCCCGAAGTACTGGGAGAGCAGGTTCAGCGCGACGTACGCGACGACCAGCACGGAGGAGCCGGCCACGACGGACTGGGCCTCATGGCCGCTGTCGACGACACCGCGCATCATCACGGTGATGCCGATGGACTGGAAGGTCGCCACGAACAGCAGCGGGATCCGCGCCACCCGGGCCCGGGACAGCTGCGCCCGGTAGACGGCCGCCAGCGACGGCCACAGCCGCGCGGGCGGCCCCAGCTCGGCCGCGCCGGGCGCCGTCTCCGGCACGGCCCGGGCACCGCCCGGCAGGACCTCGGCGGGTACGACACTCACGACGAGCTGCTCCTCTTTCCTACGGCAGTCGCACAGACCCTTACGCATTCCGCGGCCGGTGCGCTCACGCCTTCACCAGCCCCTGCCGGGCCGCGCCGCCCAGCGCCAGGTAGACGTCCTCCAGGCTGGGCGTGGCGAGTGTGAAGTCGTCCAGGGCGGCGAACGCGGCACCGCCGGTCACCGTGGCGACGACGGCGCGGGCCTCCTCGGGCGCGAGCCGCAGCGTCCAGCGCCGGCCGGAGGCCACGGCCCGCTCGCGCAGCACGGCGACCTCGGGCACGTCCAGCGGCGCCCGCTCCCGCCACACCAGCTCGACCCGCACCTCGCCGGCGACCTGCGCCTTGAGTCCGGCGGGGGTGTCGCAGGCGATGACCCGGCCCTGGTCGAGAACGGCGACCCGGTCCAGGACCGTCTCGGCCTCGATGACGTTGTGGGTGACCAGCAGCACCGTCGTACCGTGCTCGGCCCGCCGCCGGTCCACGGCCGCCCAGACGGCGCGCCGGGCCACCGGGTCCATACCGGTGGTCGGCTCGTCCAGCACGAGCAGCGGACGCTCGCCGACGAGGGCGGCGGCGAAGCAGGCGAGCCGCCGCTGCCCGCCGGACAGCTTCTTCAGCGCCCGCCCGGCGATCGGGGTCAGCCCCAGCTCATCCAGTACGGCGTCCCGCTCGGCCCGCGCCCGCCGTACGTCCAGGCCGCGCAGGCGTCCGGTGGTCTCGGCGGCGAGGGAGACGGTCAGCTCGTCCAGGGCGGTCGACTCCTGGCCGAGGTAGGCGAGGATCCGGGCGGCCCGCTCGGGGTGGCGCACGATGTCGTGGCCGAGGATCTCGACGCTGCCCGTGTCCGGCCGGAGCAGGCCGGTGAGCTGCCGTACGAGGGTGGACTTGCCTGCGCCGTTCGGGCCGAGCAGCCCGAAGACCTCACCGCGCCGCACGTCCAGCTCCACCCCGTCGGTGGCCCGCACCGCGGGGATGCCCGGTGTGCCCCGCCGGCCCTTCACGGCGGGGTAGGTCTTGCCGAGCCCACGCACGCGTACGACCTCGTCGTACCGAAGTGCCTCTCCCGCGCGCGTACTCACAAGGGACGAGCCTACGGGGTCGGGGGCCTTTACTCGCCTTCGGGGGGAGCTCCGCGGAGTCAGTCGGCGGCGGGCGCCTGCTGCTCGGCCGCCGCCGGGACGTCGATCTCCCGCCAGAAACCCGCCCGGATGGCGTAACGGTCGTGCTCGTCGATCTGGTCGTCCTTGTGCGCGAGCAGCCCGAACCGGGCCGCGTACCGCAGCAGCTCCCCGTCGATCCGGTGCGGGATGCGCGGGTACATCTGCGACAGCCGCTGCAGATGGCTCTGGTCGCCGAGCCGGGACATCCAGCGGCGGGCGAAGACCTGCCCCACCTCGTAGGGATCGCCGCCGACGGTGGTGATGTCCTCCTCCCGGTCGGCCCACCGCTGCTCGGCGGTGGTCAGCTGGGCCAGCGTCGGCATGGAGGCGACCTCGGGGGGCTCGGCGACCACGCCCGGCCGGTCGACCCAGCCCTTGTCGGAGGACCAGCGCAGGGTCGCGGTCGCCGGCTGCACGGGCTGGGTGCCGTGGGCGCGCAGCGCCGCCAGGTCCTTGGGGGTGGGGACGCCCTTGGGGGCCGGGACCCGCTCCGGGGCGCCGTTCTGCGCGGCCGCGGCGGCCGGCGGGTGCGCGGGCTGTTCGGCGGCCCGCTCGGCTCCGGCGAGCGCGGACTCGGGCAGCGGCGCGGAGAGGATCGCGGCGATCTCCGGGCGGGGCGCGGGCGGCGGGGCGCAGACGCCGGTCAGCTCCTTGGCGCGGACGGCCTGGGTGATCCAGGCCCGGTCCAGCACGCGCCGCTCGTCGGCCTCGGCGACCAGGTCCTCGGACTGGTTGTAGTCGCCGTCGGCGGCCTGGACGGCCCACAGGTGGACGGCGACGCCGTGCTCCTTGGCGGCCATCATGCCGGGCAGCAGATCGCCGTCGCCGGTGACCAGGACGACGTCGGAGCAGGCGCGGTTGCGGGCCAGCTCGGTCAGCTCGGCGTGCATGGCGGCGTCCACGCCCTTCTGGGCCCAGCGTCCGTCACTGCGGGTGAGGGCGCCCAGCCGGACGGTCACCCGGGGCATCACGCGCAGCCGGCGATGCTCCGGCTGGGGGACGCGATCGGGGGCGCCGTCGAACCAGTAGATGCGCAGCAGGGGACGCTCGGTGTCGGACTCCGCGCGTTCCCGCAGGGCCTGGATCAGCGCGGCGTGGTCGACGGTGATCCGGGACCGCGAGGGCTCGCCGGCGAGGAGGCTGGCGGCGGCGCCCAGCAGATACCCGGCGTCCACCAGGACGATGCAGCGGTCCACGCGACTCACCCTCTTCCCGGGAGGTTTTGCTTCGGACTTCCTTCGAGTCTGCCCGACCGCGCGGGGGTTAACGGCCCGAACTCGATCTTCGGCGTGGCGTTTCCGGTTCTTCTGCGCCCAGCTGCCCTGTCACAGACGGTAATTATCCGACATGCGCCTGATGTCAGCGTATGTGAATCTGGTCCCGGCCCTGGCCCCTAGATCCCCCACAGGAGGCAGATCACCATGGCCAAGAACAAGAACCGCAAGCAGGCCGGCCCGCAGAACCGCGATCGGCAGAACGAGCACGCACAGCGTCCTCCGGCGGAGGAGCACGAGTCGCCGGTGTCGCACATCCAGGGCAGCCCGGCGGATGTTGCTCGCAAGAAGCAGAAGAGCTTCGGCCACAACTAAAGGGCAGTTGAAGCCCAGGCACATGGAAGGGGCGCACTCGTCACGGGTGCGCCCCTTCGCCCTGCTTACCGCTGCCTGTGCCGCTGCGGTTACCGCTGCGTGGCTCAGCCGGCCAGGCAGGACGGACCGAGGAGCACCTTGAGATCACCGAACAGGGCCGGGTCGGGCTTGACCCGGTGCCGGTCCAGGCGGAGCACGGTGGTCTTGCGCGGGCCCTGGAGCTTGATCCGGACCTCGCTGTCGCCCTTGTGGTGGCTGAGGATCTCACCGAGGCGGCTGACCATCGGCGGGGTCACCTTCACGGCCGGGATGGTGAGCACCACGGGGGCGTTGGCACCCGCGTTGGACAGGTCGGGGACCATCAGCTCCATGGCGACGAGCCGGGGCACGTCCTCGCGCTTGTCGAGCCGGCCCTTGACGAACACCACGGCGTCCTCGACCAGTTGGGTCGACACCAGCTGGTAGGTGGCCGGGAAGAACATGCACTCGATGGAGCCCGCCAGGTCCTCCACGGTGGCGATCGCCCAGGCGTTGCCCTGCTTGGTCATCTTGCGCTGGAGGCCGGAGATGATGCCGCCGATGGTGACGACCGCGCCGTCGGCGTGCTCGCCGCCGGTGAGCTGGGCGATGCCCGCGTCCGCCTTGTCGGACAGCACGTGCTCCAGGCCGAAGAGCGGGTGGTCGGAGACGTACAGACCGAGCATCTCCCGCTCCTGGGCGAGCAGATAGGTCTTGTCCCACTCCTCGTCCGTGAACTGCACGTCGAGGCCGAAGCCGGGCTCGTCGCTGGTCTCCTCGCCCATGCCGCCGAAGAGGTCGAACTGGCCCTCGGCCTCCTTGCGCTTGACCGCGACCACGTTGTCGATCATCGGCTCGTACTGCGCCATGAGGCCCTTGCGGGTGTGTCCCATGGAGTCGAAGGCGCCGGCCTTGATCAGCGATTCGGTGGTGCGCTTGTTGCAGACCACCGCCTCGACCTTGTCGAGGTAGTCGGGGAAGGAGGTGTACTTCCCCTTCGCCTTGCGGCACTTGATGATCGACTCGACCACGTTGGTGCCGACGTTGCGGACGGCGGAGAGGCCGAAGAGGATCACCTCGTCGCCCTGGGCGGCGAAGTTCGCCTCCGACTCGTTGACGTTCGGCGGGAGCACGCGGATGCCCATGCGGCGGCACTCGTTGAGGTAGACCGCCGACTTGTCCTTGTCGTCCTTCACCGAGGTGAGCAGGGCGGCCATGTACTCGGCGGGGTGGTTCGCCTTCAGGTACGCCGTCCAGTACGACACCAGGCCGTACGCGGCCGAGTGCGCCTTGTTGAACGCGTAGCCGGCGAACGGGACCAGCACGTCCCAGAGCGCCTGGATGGCTTCGTCGCTGTAGCCGTTCTTGCGGGCGCCGGCCTGGAAGATGACGAAGTTCTTCTCCAGCTCCTCGGGCTTCTTCTTGCCCATCACGCGGCGGAGGATGTCGGCCTCGCCGAGCGAGTAGCCCGCGATGATCTGGGCGGCCTTCTGCACCTGCTCCTGGTAGACGATCAGGCCGTAGGTGACGTCCAGGACCTCCTTGAGCGGCTCCTCCAGCTCGGGGTGGATCGGCGTGATCTCCTGCTGCCCGTTCTTGCGCAGCGCGTAGTTCGTGTGGGAGTTCATGCCCATCGGGCCCGGCCGGTACAGGGCCGAGACGGCGGAGATGTCCTCGAAGTTGTCCGGCTTCATCAGGCGCAGCAGGGAGCGCATGGGGCCGCCGTCGAACTGGAAGACGCCGAGGGTGTCGCCGCGCTGGAGCAGCTCGAAGGTCGTGGGGTCGTCGAGCGGCAGGGAGAGCAGGTCGATGTCGAGGCCCTTGTTGGCCTTCACCATCTTGACCGCGTCGTCCATGATCGTGAGGTTGCGCAGGCCCAGGAAGTCCATCTTCAGCAGGCCGAGCGACTCACAGCTCGGGTAGTCCCACTGGGTGATGGTCACGCCGTCGGTGTGCCTCACCCACACAGGGACGTGCTCGGTGATGGTCTCGCTGGACATGATCACGCCGGCGGCGTGCACACCCATCTGCCGGACCAGGCCCTCCACACCGCGCGCGGTGTCGATGACCTTCTTCACGTCCGGCTCGTTCTCGTACATCGCGCGGACCTCGCCCGCCTCCGAGTACCGGGGGTGGCTGGGGTCGGTGATGCCGGACAGCGGGATGCCCTTGCCGAGGACGTCGGCGGGCATGGCCTTGGTGATCCGGTCGCCCATCGCGTACGGGTAGCCCAGCACGCGCGCGGAGTCCTTGATCGCGTTCTTCGCCTTGATGGTGCCGTAGGTGCCGATCATGGCGACCTTGTCGGCGCCGTACTTCTCGGTCACGTACCGGATCACCTCGACGCGCCGGCGCTCGTCGAAGTCGATGTCGACATCGGGCATCGAGATGCGCTCGGGGTTGAGGAACCGCTCGAAGATCAGGCCGTGCGGGATCGGGTCGAGGTCGGTGATGCCCAGGGCGTAGGCGACGATCGAGCCGGCGGCGGAGCCTCGGCCGGGGCCGACCGCGATGCCCTGCTTCTTGGCCCACATGATGAAGTCGGCGACCACGAGGAAGTAGCCCGGGAAGCCCATCGAGATGATCGTGTCCATCTCGTACTCGGCCTGCTTCTGGCGGTCCTCGGGGATGCCGCCCGGGTAGCGGCGCTCCATGCCGCGGCGGACCTCCTCCTTGAACCAGGTGACCTCGGTGTAGCCCTCGGGGATGTCGAACTTGGGCATGAGGTCGCGCTTCTCGAACATGCCGGTGGTGTCCACCATCTCGGCGACGAGGAGCGTGTTGGCGCAGCCCTCCTGCCAGGCGTCCGAGGAGTCGATGGCGTACATCTCGTCCGTGGACTTCAGGTAGTAGCCGGTGCCGTCGAACTTGAAGCGGTCCGGGTCGGAGAGGTTCTTGCCGGTCTGGATGCACAGCAGGGCGTCGTGGGCGCCCGCCTCGTGCGCGTACGTGTAGTGCGAGTCGTTGGTGACCAGCGGGGGGATGCCGAGCTTCTTGCCGATCTCCAGCAGGCCGTCGCGGACCCGGCGCTCGATCTCGATGCCGTGGTCCATCAGCTCCAGGAAGTACTTGTCCTTGCCGAAGATGTCCTGGTACTCGGCGGCGGCCTTCAGGGCCTCGTCGAAGTGGCCGAGGCGCAGCCGGGTCTGCACCTCGCCGGAGGGGCAGCCGGTGGAGGCGACGATGCCCTCGGACCACTGGGCGATGGTCTCCTTGTCCATCCGGGGCCACTTCTGCAGCCAGCCCTCGGCGTAGGCGTCGGAGGAGAGCCGGAAGAGGTTGTGCAGGCCGGTCTTGTTCACGGCCCACATCGTCTTGTGGGTGTAACCACCGGAACCGGAGACGTCGTCCCGCTTCTGGTGCGGCTGGCCCCAGAGGATCTTGCGCTTGTTCCGCCGGGACTCGGGGGCGACATATGCCTCGATCCCGATGATCGGGGTGATTCCGGCCTTCTTCGCGGAGTGGAAGAAGTCGTACGCCCCGTGGAGGTTGCCGTGGTCGGACATGGCGATGTGCGTCATGCCCATCTCGTTGCACGCGTTGAACATGTCCTTCAGCCGCGCGGCACCGTCCAGCAGCGAGTACTGGGTGTGGACGTGCAGGTGCGTGAAGGGCGGCTTCGACACGGTTTGGCCTCCAACGGAAACACTCGGCGACAGGTGGGCGGACACTCTGGGGGACAGCGTCGAAGTCTATGCCCCGGCACTGACATCCGAGACAGAACACTGTGGCGCGAAGCGCCTCGACGAGGGGTGGCGGTCGGGCGACGGGTGGGCACCTACGCGTACCTTCGTGCGTTGGACACGGCAGAAACGCTGTCGTACAGGCAATGCACCAGGAGGCACCCCGCGATGTCGGTCCCCCAGCTCGACGAGGAGCAGCGCGGCGAGGAGATCCTCGCCGTCTTCGACACCGCCTTCGGCCGGCTCCTGGCCGCCGACCCGGCAGCGTTCCGGGTGAAATTCCGGAAGATGGCGGCCTCGGCCTTCGCGTTCTACCGGGGCACGGCGGCCCTCTTCTACCACGACCTCGACGCCGAGAAGCGCGGCGGTCCGTACCTGGACGACCGCACCTCGCGCGTGTGGATCCACGGCGATCTGCACGCGGAGAACTTCGGCACGTACATGGACTCCAACGGCCGCCTGGTCTTCAACGTCAACGACTTCGACGAGGCCTACGTCGGCCCGTTCACCTGGGACCTCAAGCGCTTCGCGGCCTCCGTCGCGCTGATCGGGTACGCGAAGGCGCTCAGTGACGCGCAGATCACCGAGCTGGTGACGGTCTACGCCGCCGCCTACCGCGAGCGCGTCCACGCCCTGGCCACGGGCGCCAAGCGGGACGAGGTGCCGCCGTTCACGCTGGACACCGCGCAGGGTCCGCTGCTGGACGCGCTGCGTGACGCCCGCTCCCTGACCCGGTTCGGGCTGCTGGAGTCGATGACCGAGATCCGCGACTTCGAGCGCCGCTTCGCGCCGGGCGGCGGCTCCATCGAGCTGGACGCGGCGACCCGCTACAAGGTCCTGGCGGCCTTCGACGGCTACCTGGAGACCCTGCCGGACTCCTCCCTGGCCCGCCCGGACTCCTACCGGGTCAAGGACGTCGTGGGCCGCCGGGGCATCGGCATCGGTTCGGCGGGCCTGCCGTCGTACAACATCCTCCTGGAGGGCCACAGCGACGCCCTGGAGAACGATGTCGTGATCTACATCAAGCAGGCCCAGACGCCGGCCGTCTCCCGGCACATCACGGATCCGGCCATCGCGGAGTACTTCCGGCACGAGGGCCACCGCACGGTGATCTCCCAGCGCGCCCTGCAGGCGCACTCCGACCCGTGGCTCGGCTGGACCGAGCTGGACGGCGCCGGCCAGCTGGTCGCCGAGGTCTCGCCGTACGCCGTGGACCTGGACTGGGACGACATCGACGACCCGGAGGAGATCGCGGCCGTCGTCGCCGACCTGGGCCGGGCCACCGCCACGATGCACGCGGCGGCGGACGACACCTCCGGCGAGTCCCTGGTGCCGTTCTCCACCGAGCGGGCCATCGACGCGGCGATCGCGGCCGACGAGGAGGGCTTCGCGCCCCTGCTGGTGGACTTCGCGCACGCCTACGGCGCACGCGCGCGTGCCGACCACCAGATCTTCGTCGACCTGTTCCGCAACGGCCGGATTCCGGGGCTGTAGTCCCCGCGGATTCACAGGCACCCTTTAGGGGTCCCTTACTCGCGTACGTGACACACTCTCCTCTCGCTATGGACATATCCGGGATCCAGCTCAGAGCCGTGCGCGCGGTGCTGTTCACGGCCTTCGTCGTGACGCTCAGCACCGCGTCCCACGTGCTGCTGTCCCGTGCTCCGCTGCCGCTGGCGACCGTCGGCGCGGTCGCCGCCGGGGTGTTCGTCACCGCGTACGCGCTGGCGGGCCGCGAGCGCGGCTTCGGCCGGATCGCGGCCCTGCTGATCCCGCTGGAACTGGCCGCCGACACGGTGTTCACCACCGGCCAGCACGCCTGCTACGGCCGGGCGGGCGGTCCGGTCGCGGGCCCGCTGCGGGCGGTCGGCCTGGACGTGCTGTGCGAGGGCCGCGTGGGCACCCCGCTGGCCCAGATGACGGGCGGCACCGACCGGACCGGAGCGCTGCTCGCGCACGCCAGCCCGGCCGCCGCCTGGCTGCTGCTGGCCGCGCACATCGGCGTGGGCCTGCTCGCCGCCGCCTGGCTGCGCCGGGGCGAGCGGGCGCTGACCCAGCTGCTGTGCGCGGTCGCCGCCACCACCTTCCGGCCCCTGCTGCTGGCGGTGGCCGCGGTCGCCGTACGGCCGCTCCCGGCCCGCCGGCTGCCCCGCCCGGCCCCGCGCCGGGCCGCAGCCCGCGACCGGCTCCTCGTGCACTCCCTGGGACGGCGTGGACCGCCGTGCTCACCGGCATTCGCCTGAGCACGGTCAGTCCCCTACACGTATCCCGCGTACGACATGTGCGCGTCCCACATGGAGATCACCAACATGAGCAAGCGGAACAGCCAGATGGCGAAGACGGCGGCCCGGGAGCGGCTGCGCCAGGAGCGCGAGCGGCAGGCCAAGCGCGACAAGATCAGGCGGCAGCTGATCGTGGCCGCCTCGGTCGTCGGCGTCCTGGCCGTGGCCGGCGGCATCGGCTACGCCGTCGTCCAGGCCAACAAGCCCGCCCACTGGGAGGCCGCGAAGGACGACAGGCTCGTCAAGCCGGCCAACACCACGGGCAAGAACGGCACGACGATCGTCATCGGCAAGAGCAGCGCCGAGAAGACCCTGGTGATGTACGAGGACCCGCGCTGCCCGGTCTGCGCGGACTTCGAGCAGGCGGTCGGCCCGACCCTCAAGAAGGACCTCGACGCCGGCAAGTTCAAGATCCAGTACGTCGGTGCCACCTTCCTCGACAAGAACCTGACCGGCGAGGGCTCCAAGAACGCGCTCAGCGCGCTGGGCGCCGCGCTCAACGTCAGCCCGGAGGCGTTCCTCGAGTACAAGTCCGCGATGTACGCGAAGAAGTGGCACCCCGCGGAGACCACCGACGAGTTCAAGGACGACGCCTACCTCATCAAGATCGCCGACACGGTCCCCGCCCTGAAGGGCAACGCGGCCTTCCAGAAGGCCGTGAAGCAGGGCACCTATGACCGTTGGGCGCTGGAGGAGTCCAAGATCTTCGACAAGGACGGCGTCTCCGCCACCCCGACCCTGAAGATGGACGGCAAGAAGCTGACGGGCGCCGACGGCGAGAACCCGCCCATGACGGTCGCCGAGTTCAACACCGCGATCGAGGCGGCCCTCAAGGGCTGAGCCGACGTTCAGTCAAAGGGCGGGCGAACTTTTGCGAGTTTGCCCGCCCTTGCGCATACCGATCAGTAACCTGATCGTCCGTGACCAGTCGATACAGATCATCCGAGGCCTCCCAGGGCCTCGGCTCGCTTTCGCCCCGCCGCCGTACGGTCGTCAAGGCCGCGGCGGCGACCGCTGTCCTGGCCGGCCCGCTGGCCGCCGCCCTGCCGGCCCACGCCACCACGGACGCCCCCGCCTTCCTGCACGGCGTCGCCTCCGGCGACCCGCTGCCCGACGGCATCCTGCTGTGGACCCGCGTGACCCCGGCCCCGGAGGCCATACCGGGCTCCGGACTCGGCCCGGACACCGAGGTCAGCTGGGTCGTCGCCAAGGACAAGGCGTTCACCAGCATCGTCGCCAAGGGCTCCGTCACCGCGACGGCCGCCTCCGACCACACCGTGAAGGCCGACATCCGCGGCCTGGAACCGGCCACGGACTACTGGTTCCGCTTCTCGGCCGGCGGCACCGACTCCCCGGTGGCGCGCACCCGCACCGCGCCGGCGGCGGACGCGGACGTCTCCTCCCTGCGTTTCGGCGTGGTCTCCTGCGCCAACTGGGAGGCGGGCCACTTCTCCGCCTACCGCCACCTCGCCGCCCGCAACGACCTCGACGCCTGGCTCCATCTCGGCGACTACATCTACGAGTACAAGTCCGGCGAGTACGCCAACCGCGGCAAGGTCGTCCGCCCGCACGCACCGGCCAACGAGATCCTCACCCTCGCCGACTACCGGATCCGGCACGCCAAGTACAAGACCGACCCCGACCTCCAGGCCCTGCACCTGAAGGCGCCGGTCGTCGCGATCTGGGACGACCACGAGTTCGCCGACAACGCCTGGCCGGGCGGCGCGGTCAACCACACCGAGGGCGCCGAGGGCACCTGGTCGGCCCGTCAGGCCGCCGCCAAGCAGGCCTACTTCGAGTGGATGCCGGTCCGCCCGGCCATCGCCGGCACCACCTACCGGCGGCTGCGCTTCGGCAAGCTCGCCGACCTGTCCCTGCTGGACCTGCGCTCCTTCCGCTCCCAGCAGGCGTCCACGGCCAGCGGTTCCGTGGACGACCCGGACCGCACCCTGACCGGGCGCGCCCAGCTCGACTGGCTCAAGGCCGGGCTGAAGGCCTCCGACACCAGGTGGCGGCTGGTCGGCAACTCGGTGATGATCTCGCCGTTCTCCTTCGGCTCGCTCTCCGCCGACCTGTTCAAGCCGCTCGCCAAGCTGCTGGGGCTGCCGCAGGAGGGCATCGCCGCCAACACCGACCAGTGGGACGGCTACACCGACGACCGCCGCGAACTGCTGGCCCATCTGCGCTCCAACGCCATCGGCAACACCGTCTTCCTGACCGGTGACATCCACATGGCATGGGCCAACGACGTGCCGGTGGACGCGGGCACCTACCCGCTGTCGGCGTCGGCGGCCACCGAGTTCGTGGTGACCTCGGTGACCTCCGACAACCTGGACGACATCGTGAAGGTGCCCGAGGGCACGGTCTCCGCGGTCGCCGCGCCGGTCATCAAGGCCGCCAACCGGCACGTCCACTGGGTGGACACCGACCGGCACGGCTACGGCGTGCTGGACATCACCGCGCAGCGCGCGCAGATGGACTACTACGTGCTGTCCGACCGCACCGACCCGAACGCCACCGCGAGCTGGGCGCGCTCCTACCGCACCCGCAGCGGCACGCAGAAGGTCGAGCGGACCTACGACCCGGTGTAAACCGCCCGGATGTAACCGCCCCGGTGCAACCGCTCAGCCGAGCGTTTCGAGGAAGCCGAGCGCCACCCGCCAGGTGGCCTCGGCGGCCTCGGCGTCGTAGTCCGGCAGTTCCGGGTCGGTGTAGAGGTGCCCGGCCCCGGCGTACCGGTAGATCTCCACATCGGCGCCCGCCCGGCCCATCTGCAGATACCAGGCGCTCAGCCAGTCGTCCGTCTCGAACGGGTCCGGCTCGGCCACGTGCAGCTGCACCGGCAGCTCGTCCACCTGCGCGTTCGGCGCGATGTCCGACGTGCCGTGCAGGAGCAGCAGCCCGCGCGCCTTGTCGTCGCCGAGGGCGAGGGTCTGGGCGATGGAGGCACCGAGCGAGAAGCCGGCGTACACCAGCCCCCGGTCCGAGTACGGCGCCGCCGCCAGCACGGCCCGCTTCAGCAGCTCCTCCTTGCCGATCCCCTCCTTGAACTTCATGCCCTCCTCGACGGTGTCGAACGTGCGCCCCTCGAAGAGGTCCGGCGTCCACACCTCGTGGCCCGCCGCGCGCAGCCGGTCCGCGGCCTCGCGCACCGCGGGCCGCAGCCCGTAGGTCGAGTGAAAGAGCATGATGTTCATGAGGCCATGGTGCCAGTCAGGTACGACAGTGGCGGCGTGCCGTACCCAGGAACGCGCCGAACTCACATGTTCATGCCCTCCACGCGCCGGTTAGGAGCGGAGGCATGGAGAACGTACTCCGCCCCCTGATCGTGCTCGGCGGCACGGTGCTGCTGACCCTGGCCATCGGCTGGGGCACCGACCTGCTGCTGCGCAAGGCCGACGAACGCGACCACGACACCCCCCTGTGGGGGCTGCTGCGCCGTGCCCGCATCCCCTACCAGCTCGTACTGTGCTGCGCCATGCTGCGCGGGTCGTACGACCAGACGAAGCTGCTGGAGCGGCACCAGGTCGGCATCGGCCGGGCACTGACGCTGGTGCTGATCGGGTCGGCCGCCTGGCTGGTGATCCGGATCGCCGCGGCGATCGTCGAGACCTCCTACACCCGCTATGCCCGCGCCCACCGCGACGCGGCTCGGGTCCGCCGGGTGCGCACCCAAGTGGAACTGATCATGCGGGTGGTGTCCGCGATCGTGATCGTCGTGGCCGTCTCGTCGATGCTGCTGACGTTCCCGGCGATGCGCGCGGCGGGCGCCTCCCTGCTGGCCTCCGCGGGCATCATCGCCGCCATCGCCGGTGTCGCCGCCCAGTCGACCCTCTCGAACATGTTCGCCGGGCTGCAGATCGCCTTCGGCGACATGGTGCGCATAGGCGACACCGTCGTGGTCGACGGCGAGTGGGGCACCGTCGAGGAGATCACCCTGACCTTCCTGACGGTACGGACCTGGGACGAGCGCCGGATCACCATGCCGGTGTCGTACTTCACCTCCAAACCCTTCGAGAACTGGTCCCGCGGCACCCCGCAGATGACCGGGATCGTCTACTGGCACCTCGACCACAGCGCGCCCGTCGAGGCAATGCGTGAGAAGCTCCGGGACATCCTGCGCGGGTGCCCCGCGTGGGACGGCCGCGCCTGCAACCTCCAGGTGACGGACACCACACCGAACACCGTCCAGGTGCGCGCGCTGGTGACGGCGAAGGACGCCGACGACATCTGGACGGTGCGGGTCACGGTCCGCGAGCAGATGATCAGCTGGCTGTCGGCGGAGCACCCCTACGCGCTGCCTCGTGTCAACACCGCGGAGTCGGTGCTCCCGCCGTCCCGCGTCCCGTCTCCCGACGGCACCTCCCTGCGCCGGGCCTACGACTTCCCGCGCACCGGCAGGGGCTGACCTCCGCGGCTGACCGGCCGGTGCTCAGTGGCCGCGTTCGGCGCCGCCGTTCACCTGGATCACCTGCGAGGTGATGTGGCCGGCGGCGGGCGAGGCCAGCCAGTGCAGGGTCTCGGCCACGTCCCCGGGTATGCCGGCACGACCGGTCGAGGTGTCGGCGATGAGCCTGTTCCGCCGGGCCTCGTCCATGGTGTCCCCGAAGAACTCGGTGTCCTCCACGTACCCGGGGGCGACCACGTTCACGGTGATGCCGCGCGGGCCCAGCTCACGGGCCAGGTCGTGGGCGTAGGGGTGCAGCCCCGCCTTGGCCGCCGCGTAGGCTCCCGTGCCCGAACCGCGGTAGGCGGCGATGGAACTCAGGAACAGCACCCGCCCGCCGGGCTCGGCGAGCCGGTGCTTCAGCGCCTCGGTGAGGAGGGCGGCGGTCAGGGTGTTCAGGCGGAAGTTGAGGGTCCAGTCGTGGGCGACCCGGTCGAGGGGGTCGTCGCTGCCGGCCGCGGGCTCCAGGTATCCGGCGCCCCCGGCACTGTTCACCAGCACGTCGACGGTGCCCAGCTCCTCGGCGACGAAGCGGGCGACACCGCGCACCTGGCCGGGCTCGGAGAGGTCCGCGGCGTAGGTGAGGGCCCCGGCCACCCCGGCCTTCTCCAGCACCTCGGCGCGCCGCCCGAGCAACAGCACACGGTCCCCGTCCGCCGCGAAGGCATGCGCCGCGGCCAGCCCGATGCCCGTACCGCCGCCGCTGATCACGATGTTGCGAGTCATGATCCGAGCGTACGAGCCAGGCGTCGGCGGCGTCGGGAGTTGTCCACAGGGTCGGCACATTTGTATGACTGATGGGGCACATCTGGCCGTGCCGCTCAGCGCAGGCTGCGGACGTCGAGGTGCCGCAGCACCCGGTCCACGATCTCCGGATCCGCGCCGGGCTCGCTGCGCGCCGCCAGCACCTCGTGGCGCGCGGCGCTCAGCATCTCGTTCTGGATGCGCCGCACCCGCTTGAGGCGCTTGACCCGCTGGTGCTGTGCCTCCCGCCGCTCCTCCTCCCCCATGTCCGGGCTGATCCGGATGCCGATGTCGAAGGCCCGCCGCAGCATCTGCTCGGACAGGTCCTCGGGCAGCTCCTCCACCTGCTCGATCTCCCGCAGCCTGCGCTTCGCCGCCTTCGCGGCCCGCACCGCCAGCTCCTTCTCGAACTCCTTCTCCCGCTCCGAGTCGGCGCGCACCCCGAGCCGCTTCACCAGCCACGGCAGCGTCAGCCCCTGCACCACCAGCGTGGCGATGATCACCCCGAAGGCGATGAAGACGATCTCGTCCCGGTCCGGGAACGGAGATCCGTCCTCCGTCGTGAGCGGCACGGCCAGCGCCAGCGCCACCGAGGCCACCCCGCGCATCCCGGACCACCACATCACGACGGTCTCCCGCCAGCTCACCGGGATCTCCTCGTCGTAGTCCCGGCGGGCGTGCAGCCGCTTGGTCAGCCAGGTCGCCGGCAGCAGCCACAGCAGCCGTACGACGACCACCACGCCCACGACGGCGGCGGCCCAGCCGAGCATCTCGCCCCACCGCCCCTGGGCCGTGCGGATGGCGTTGTGCAGTTCGAGCCCGATGAGTCCGAAGGCGACGCCCGTAACAAGGGTGTCGATGATGTCCCAGAAGGTGTGCCCGGCGAGCCGGGTCATCACGTCGTCGGCGTCGCTGGCGTACTCGGCGAGGAAGAGGGCCGTGGTGAGCACGGCGAGCACCCCGGAGCCGTGCAGCTTCTCCGCGAGCATGTAGGAGGCGTACGGCACCAGCAGGGTCATGCCGATCTGCAGGGTGGGATCACCCAGCAGGTCCATCAGCTTGTTCGCGCCCCAGCCCAGCACCAGGCCGACGGCCACCGCGACCACGGCGGACAGCACCAGGTCGAGCCCGGCCTGCCAGGGGGAGAACGCACCGCTCACGGCGGCCGCGATCGCCACGTGGTACAGCACGATGGCGGTCACGTCGTTGAAGAGTCCCTCGCCCTCCAGGATCGACACCAGACGGCGCGGCAGCCCCAGCTGGCCCGCGACGCTGGTCGCGGCGACCGGGTCGGGCGGCGCCACCAGGGCTCCCAGCGCGACGGCGGCGGCGATCGGCAGCCCGGGCACGATCGCGCCCGCGACGAACGCCACGCACACCGTCGTCACGAAGACCAGGGCCACGGCCAGCAGGAAGATCGGACGGACGTTGGCCGCGAACTGCCGCCAGGACGTCCGGCGTACGGCGGCGTAGAGCAGCGGCGGCAGCAGCCCGGGCAGGATCAGCTCGGGCGGGATGTCCACGTTGGGCACGAACTCGGCTACCGCCAGGGCCCCGCCGAACAGGGTCATCAGCACCGGCGCCGGCACCCCGAGCCGGTCCCCCACCGGGACGCTCACCAGGGCCCCGAGCAGCAGTACGAACAACAGAGCCAGCTGATCCACGGACGGCGCTCCGGGGGTCGACGATCACACGGCAGACCTCAAGCCTGCCATGACGCCCGCACCCCGGCCCCGTTCCGAGGCCTCCCCCGGCGGTGCCGGGCCGCTACAGCGACCGGCGCATCGCCCGGTGCGGAAGCCCTGCGTCCGGGAACTCCGGGCCGTACGCCTCGTAGCCGAGCCGTTCGTAGAAGCCCAGGGCATGGGTCTGGGCGTGCAGGTCCACGGCGGTGAGGCCCCGCGCGCGTGCCGCGTCTTCGATGGCGCGCACCAGGGCCGCGCCGACGCCGAGCCCGCGCGCCTCGCGGGAGACGGCGAGCCGGCCCAGGGAGCCCACCGCCGGGTCACCGCCGGTCTTGGCGGCCGCCGCCTCGCCGTACAGCAGCCGCCCGGTGCCCAGCGGCACGCCGTCCGCGCGCACCGCCAGCACATGCACGGCCACGGCGTCGTGGGCGTCGTACTCGATGTCCTCGGCGACACCCTGTTCGACCACGAAGACCTCCTTGCGGACCGCGAAGCAGGCCTCGCGGTCGGCGGGGTCCTCGGCGACCCGGACGGTGTACGGCAGGCTCACGCGTACGTCTCCTCCCGGACCTGGTCGAGGGCCTTCTGGAGGTCCTCGGGGTAGTCGCTCTCGAACTCCACCCAGCTGCCGTCCCCCGGGTGCTCGAAACCGAGGCGTACGGCGTGCAGCCACTGGCGGGTCAGGCGCAGCCGCTTGGCGAGGGTCGGGTCGGCGCCGTAGGTGAGGTCGCCGACGCAGGGGTGGCGGTGGGCGGCCATGTGGACGCGGATCTGGTGGGTGCGGCCCGTCTCCAGCTTCACGTCCAGCAGGGAGGCGGCGCGGAACGCCTCGATGAGGTCGTAGTGGGTCACGGACGGCTTGCCCTCGGCCGTGACCGCCCACTTGTAGTCGTGGTTCGGGTGGCGGCCGATCGGGGCGTCGATGGTGCCGCTCGTCGGGTCCGGGTGGCCCTGGACCAGGGTGTGGTAGCGCTTGTCGACCGTGCGCTCCTTGAACTGGCGCTTGAGCGACGTGTACGCGTACTCCGACTTGGCGACCACCATCAGGCCCGAGGTCCCGACGTCCAGTCGGTGCACGATGCCCTGGCGCTCGGCGGCACCGGAGGTGGAGATCCGGTATCCGGCGGCGGCGAGGCCACCGATGACGGTGGGGCCGGACCAGCCCGGCGACGGGTGCGCGGCCACGCCGACCGGCTTGACGATCACGACCACGTCATCGTCGTCATGCACGATCTCCATGCCCTCGACCGGTTCGGCGACCACCTGCACCGGCGCGGGCGCCTGCGGCATCTCGACCTCCAGCCAGGCGCCGCCGCGCACTCGCTCGGACTTGCCGACCACCGCGCCGTCGACCTGGACCTTGCCGGCCGCGGCCAGCTCCGCCGCCTTCGTGCGGGAGAAGCCGAACATGCGGGAGATGGCGGCGTCGACGCGCTCGCCCTCCAGGCCGTCGGGCACGGGCAGGGTACGGATCTCGGGAATCGTGCTCACCCGTCGAGTATGCCGGACGGGGCGGACGGCCCCGCACGGGCCTGTGGAAAACCCGGGCTCAGTCCTTGTGGACGGTGCCGTCGGGGTCCAGGCCGCGGAAGGACAGCAGCACGATCAGGACGCCGCCGCACACGATCGCCGAGTCGGCGAGGTTGAACACCGCGAAGCCCTTGGGCGCGATGAAGTCCACGACCTCGCCCTCGAAGACGCCCGGCGCCCGGAAGATCCGGTCGGTGAGGTTGCCGAGCGCGCCGCCGAGCAGCAGGCCGAGCGCGACCGCCCAGGGGAAGCTGTACAGCTTGCGGGCCAGGCGGATGATCACCACGATCACGGCCGCGGCGATCAGCGTGAAGATCACCGTGAAGGCCGCGCCGAACCCGAAGGCGGCACCGGGGTTGCGGATCGCGTGCAGCTCCAGCAGATCCCCGACGACCTGGATCGGCGCACGGCCCTCCAGCCGGGACACGACGAGCATCTTGCTGATCAGGTCGACGGCGTACGCGAACGCGGCCACCGCGAACAGCACGGCGATCCGGCGCCCGCGGCCGGGCCGCCGCGCCGGGGCCCCCTGGCCGGGCGCGGCCGAGCCGGCGGGTGCTCCGGCCGCCGCCGTCTGCTCGCCGCCGCCGTCCGGGGTGTCCGGCGTACCGATGATGCGCTCCGCCTCTGCCACGTGAGTCCCTCAACCTAGGTGCCTGACTGAGGACGAGACTACGGCACGCCCCGAGGGCCCCTCACGCTCAGGAGCGACGTTCCTGCTTCTGCTTGCACTCCACACACAGGGTGGCCCTCGGGAACGCCTGCATACGGGCCTTGCCGATGGGCTTGCCGCAGTTCTCGCACAGGCCGTAGGTGCCCGCGTCCAGCCGTTCCAGGGCGCGCTCGGTCTGGATCAGCATCTCGCGCGCGTTGGCGGCCAGCGCCAGTTCGTGCTCGCGCGTGATGTTCTTGGTGCCGGTGTCGGCCTGGTCGTCGCCGGCGCCGTCCCCGGAGTCCCGCATCAGGCCGACCAGGGACGCCTCGGACGAGCTGATCTCCTCCTGCAGCCGCTCCACCTCGGACTGCAGCTCCGCGCGGGCCTCGGCGACCTCTTCCGGGGTCCAGGGGTCCTCGCCGGGGCGCACCGCCAGCTCGCCGGGATCCGCCGCGGCGACGCGTGCCTTGGGAACGGCGGACTGTGCCGCCGTGGCCGTGCCAGGAGTCTTCTTCGCAACCACTGTCGTGGCTCCCGTCTGCTTCGCGGCCCGCGCCGCGCCCGCTTTCTTGGCCGTGCTCTTCTCGGCGCCGGTCTTCTCGCCGGCCGTTTCCTCGATGACCGTCTCCTTGCCGACGGTTTCCCTGACGGTCGCGTTCTTGGCAACCGCGTTCTCGGCAGCCTTCTTGGCAGCCGCTTTCTTGACGGTCGTCTCGGCGTCGGCCGTCTTCTTCACGGCCGTCTTCTTCACGGCCGTCTTCTTCGCAACCGCCTGTTTCGTGGCCGTCTGCTGCGTGGCCGTCCTCTTCGCTCCGGCCTTCACGGCTACAGCCGTCTTCTTCGCCGCCACCTCCTTCAGCGCCGTCTTCTCGGCGACCGCCTTCCTGTCGGCGACCGCCTTCTTGTCGGCCGTCTTCGCAGCCGCGCTCCTCCTGGCGACCGCGTCGACAGTCGCCGTCTTCCCGGCAGGCGCCTTCTTGGCAGCCGCCTTCTTGGCAGCCGTCCTCGTCGCGGCCGTCTTCTCGGCAGCCGCCTGCTCGACAGCCGTCTTCGTCGCGGCCGTCTTGCCGGGGGCCGCCTTCTTGGTGGCAGGCCTCGCGCCGGTCTTCCCGGTCGCCGGCTGCTGTACGGCGGTCTTCTTCGCCACCATGGCCGCGGCCCCTTCACATATTGTGATCTTGCTCGCGAATCGTGCTGGGACGATAAATCGACTCGAGTCCCGCGGCAACGGGGCACACCGCCCGATTCGCCCGCCCGCACCCCCCGAGCCGCGGGCCTGCATCCGTTGTGCCCAGCTCCCCGCCGGGTAATCCGGCGGGCCCGCGCCGCCCGGACCCGGACGCCCGCCCCCTCGCCATTCGGGTCATCCGCCCCGGTCACCCGGCGTCCGCCGGCGCCGCGCGGAAAACCGGTCCGCCGCTGTCCGCGCGGCGCCGTACACTGGGCGGAGCGAAAAGCGTGGATGGGGACGAGTAGCGGCGTACGCAGCCCACAGCGACCCGGGGACGGTGTGAGCCCGGGGGCGAGCGCGACGTGAAGATCACCCCGGAGCCGCCGGAAGAAAGCCGCAGCCGCAGGGCGACGGCGAGTAGAACCGGCTTCGCGACCCCAATGAGGGGGCTCACCGGCGCGTACGGCGCGGCGGAGGGCCAAGGAGGGTGGTACCGCGGGAGCGCGCCGCACACGGCGTAGACAGGAATGAAGGCTCTCGTCCCTCCGACGGAAGGCAGCAAGTCCGTTGGAGGATGCTCGCAGATGACAGCGCCGACGTACCGCCAGGTGCCCGCACAGGTCGACCTGCCCGCTCTTGAGCACGCCGTGCTCGACTTCTGGCGCGAGCAGAAGATCTTCGCCAAGAGCCTGGAGCAGTCCGAGGGCCGCCCCGAGTGGGTGTTCTACGAGGGCCCGCCCACCGCCAACGGCATGCCCGGCGCCCACCACATCGAGGCCCGCGTCTTCAAGGACGTCTTCCCCCGCTTCCGCACCATGCGCGGCTACCACGTGGCCCGCAAGGCCGGCTGGGACTGCCACGGCCTCCCGGTGGAGCTGGCCGTCGAGAAGGAGCTGGGCTTCTCCGGCAAGAAGGACATCGAGGCGTACGGCATCGCCGAGTTCAACGCCAAGTGCCGGGAGTCCGTGCTCCGCCACACCGACGCCTTCTCCGACCTGACGACCCGCATGGGCTACTGGGTCGACCTGGACGACGCCTACGTCACCATGGACCCCGAGTACATCGAGTCGGTCTGGTGGTCGCTGAAGGAGATCTTCAACAAGGGCCTGCTGGTCCAGGACCACCGCGTCGCCCCCTGGTGCCCGCGCTGCGGCACCGGCCTGTCCGACCACGAGCTGGCGCAGGGCTACGAGACGGTCGTGGACCCGTCCGTGTACGTCCGTTTCCCGCTCACCTCCGGTCCGCTCGCCGGCGAGGCCGCGCTCCTGGTGTGGACGACGACCCCCTGGACCCTGGTGTCCAACACGGCGGTCGCCGCGCACCCTGAGGTCACCTACGTCGTCGCGACCAACGGCGAGGAGAAGCTCGTCGTCGCCGAGCCGCTCGTCGCCAAGGCGCTCGGCGAGGGCTGGGAGACCACGGGCCAGACCTTCACCGGCGCCGAGATGGAGCGCTGGACGTACCAACGTCCGTTCGAGCTGGTCGAGTTCCCGCAGCCCGCGCACTTCGTGGTGAACGCCGACTACGTCACCACCGAGGACGGTACGGGTCTGGTCCACCAGTCCCCGGCCTTCGGTGAGGACGACCTCAAGGTCTGCCGGTCCTACGGCCTGCCGGTCGTGAACCCGGTCCGCCCGGACGGCACCTTCGAGGAGGACGTCCCGCTGGTCGGGGGCGTCTTCTTCAAGAAGGCGGACGAAAAGCTCACCGAGGACCTGAACCAGCGCGGCCTCCTCTTCAAGCACCTGCCGTACGAACACAGCTACCCGCACTGCTGGCGCTGCCACACCGCGCTGCTCTACTACGCGCAGCCCTCCTGGTACATCCGCACGACGGCCGTCAAGGACCGGCTGATCCAGGAGAACGAGAAGACCAACTGGTTCCCCGAGACGGTCAAGCACGGCCGCTACGGCGACTGGCTGAACAACAACATCGACTGGGCGCTGTCCCGCAACCGCTACTGGGGCACCCCGCTGCCGATCTGGCGCTGCGAGGACGACCACCTCACCTGCGTCGGCTCCCGCGCGGAGCTGACCGAGCTGACCGGCACCGACCAGTCGGGCCTGGACCCGCACCGCCCGTACATCGACGGGGTCGCCTTCGCCTGCCCGCAGGAGGGCTGCGGCAAGAAGGCCACGCGCGTGCCGGAGGTCATCGACGCCTGGTACGACTCGGGCTCGATGCCGTTCGCGCAGTGGGGCTACCCGTACAAGAACAAGGAGCTGTTCGAGAGCCGCTACCCGGCGCAGTTCATCTCCGAGGCGATCGACCAGACCCGTGGGTGGTTCTACACGCTGATGGCCGTCGGCACCCTCGTCTTCGACAAGTCGTCGTACGAGAACGTGGTCTGCCTCGGCCACATCCTGGCCGAGGACGGCCGCAAGATGTCCAAGCACCTGGGCAACATCCTGCAGCCGATCCCGCTCATGGACCAGCACGGCGCGGACGCGGTGCGCTGGTTCATGGCGGCCGGCGGCTCCCCGTGGGCCGCGCGCCGGGTCGGCCACGGCACCATCCAGGAAGTCGTCCGCAAGACGCTGCTGACCTACTGGAACACGGTCGCCTTCCAGGCGCTGTACGCCCGTACGTCGAACTGGGCGCCCTCCGCGGCGGACCCGGCCCCGGCCGAGCGCCCGGTGCTGGACCGCTGGCTGCTGTCCGAGCTGCACGCGCTGACCGACCAGGTCACCCAGGCGCTGGAGGCGTACGACACCCAGCGCGCCGGCAAGCTGCTGTCCGCGTTCGTGGACGACCTCTCGAACTGGTACGTCCGCCGCTCCCGCCGCCGCTTCTGGCAGGGCGACAAGGCCGCGCTGCGCACGCTGCACGAGGTGCTGGAGACGGTCACCAAGCTGATGGCGCCGATCACCCCGTTCATCACCGAGCGGGTGTGGCAGGACCTGATCGTCCCGGTCACCCCGAGCGCACCGGAGTCCGTGCACCTGGCCGCCTGGCCGGAGGCGGACCTGTCGGCGATCGACCCGGAGCTGTCGAAGCAGATGGTCCTGGTCCGCCGGCTGGTGGAGCTGGGCCGCGCCACACGCGCGGAGTCGGGCGTCAAGACCCGTCAGCCGCTGTCCCGGGCGCTGATCGCGGCGACCGGGTTCGAGGCCCTGGACCCGGAGCTGCACACGCAGATCACCGAGGAGCTGAACGTCTCGTCGCTCGCCTCCCTGTCCGAGGTCGGCGGCAGCCTGGTCGACACGACCGCCAAGGCGAACTTCCGGGCCCTCGGCAAGCGGTTCGGCAAGCGGGTGCAGGACGTGGCGAAGGCGATCGCCGCCGCCGACGCCGCCGCGCTGTCCCTGGCCCTGCGCGAGGGCACGGCCTCCGTGGAGGTCGACGGTGAGACGGTCACCCTCGCCCCGGACGAGGTGATCATCACCGAGACCCCGCGCGAGGGCTGGTCGGTGGCCTCCGACTCCGGTGCCACGGTGGCGCTGGACCTGGAGATCACCGAGGAACTGCGGCAGGCGGGCCTGGCCCGTGACGCGATCCGGCTGATCCAGGAGGCCCGCAAGAACAGCGGGTTGGACGTGGCCGACCGGATCGCTCTGCGGTGGACCTCCACGGACACCGCGGTCGTCGCGGCGCTCACCGAGCACGCGGGCCTGATCGCCGACGAGGTCCTCGCGACGGACTTCGGCCAGGGTGAGGCCGACGACAGCTTCGGTGAGCCGTTCACCGACGAGGGTCTGTCGCTGACGTTCCGACTGCGCAAGGCGTAAGCGCCGAGCAGCCGGAAGGCCCGGTCCCTGTACGGGGGCCGGGCCTTCGGTGTCACGGAAGAGCGACCAGGTGCGCCGGGGCGGGCCGGATTCGAACCGGCGTCCTCCTAGATGCCATCGAGGCGCGACGACCATCTGCGCTACGCGCCCCGGCGCACGGAGAACGCTACCGGAAACGATCAGCCCCGCGCCCCTGGGGCACTGACCCGGCACCGACACCGCAACCCGCGTAAATAGGGCGGGCCCCCGGGACCGAAGTCCGGGGGGCCCGCCCTATCAGACGCTGCCGACGCCGTTGTCGTACCGGTCTTCGTGACCCGTCAGTTGTCGTCCTCGTCGATCAGGAACCCACGCATCGGCGAGGGAGCCTGACCCATCGGGGACGGACCCTGCGGACGGACCGGGGCCATGGGCTGGGTCATGGCCGGGGTCATCTGCTGCTGACCGCCGTAGGACGGAGCCGACGGAGCGGGCGAACCGCCCATCGTCTGGTTGCCGCCGTAGGACGGGGCGCTCGCACCGGCCGGGGCCATGGAGGGCGCCGGGGACGGCGGCAGGGACGCGGTGGCCGGGGTGCGCGGCGGGGCCAGGGAGTCGTCGGCCTGGGTCTCCAGCTGACGCAGCTGGGACTCCAGGTACGACTTCAGGCGCGTGCGGTACTCGCGTTCGAAGCCGCGCAGGTCCTCGACCTTGCGCTCCAGCGTGGCACGCGCGGACTCCAGGGAGCCCATGGCGACGCGGTGCTTCTCCTGCGCGTCCCGCTCCAGGGCGTCGGCCTTGGCACGGGCGTCACGCTCCAGACCCTCGGCGCGGCTGCGGGCCTCGCCGACGATCTTGTTGGCCTCGGAGCGGGCCTCGGCGATCGCCTGGTCGGCGGTCTGCTGGGCCAGCGAGAGGACACGGGCGGCGCTGTCGCCACCGGGGCCCTGACCGGGGCCGCCCATCGGACCGCCCATGGGGCCGCCCATCGGACCACCCATCTGCTGCTGCATGGGCGGCTGGCCGCCCATCGGGCCCTGACCCATCGGACCCTGGCCCATCGGGCCGGGACCCTGCGGGCCGCCCTGACCGCCGGGGCCGGCGGGCAGCTGCGGGGCACCGCTCGGCAGCTGGGGCGGACCACCCATGGGGCCGCCCATCTGCTGCTGCGGCGGGCCCGATATGCCGGCGGGCACCGGCTGGCCGGGTCCTCGCATGCCCTGCTGCTGAGGATGCTGCTGCTGGTCCTGCTCCGGGGGCTTGCGCATGTTCTGCTGGTTCTGCGCGGCAGCCCGCGTGGCCGCAGCCAGCTTGGCGCGCAGGTCCTCGTTCTCGCGGAGCAGACGGGTCAGTTCGGCTTCGACCTCGTCGAGGAAGGCATCGACCTCGTCCTCGTCATAGCCTTCTCGGAGGCGGACGGTCGTGAACTGCTTGTTCCGCACGTCCTCGGGGGTCAACGGCATCTCTTCACCTCAACGTAGTCATCGGCAGTCGGCAAGACCGGATCGTCCCCACCCTCATCTCACGAAGCTCTGCGCGATGGAGATGAGAATGTAGACGATGATCATCAGTACGAAGAAGGACAGGTCGAGCGCCACGCCCCCGAGACGCAGCGGCGGGATGAACCGCCGCAGAAGCTTCAGCGGTGGATCGGTGACAGTGTAGGTGGCCTCCAGTACGACCACCATCGCCTTGCCGGGTTGCCACGAGCGGGCGAACTGGAAGACGTAGTCCATGACGAGCCGGAAGATGAGCACGACGAGGAACACCATCAGCGCGATGTAGATCACCTGCGCGAACACGCTCATGGCCTGTGGTTCCCTCTCCCCTGTCCGTGCTCTTCCGTGCTTCGGTCCGGTCGTACGTCTCAGCTCTGGTTGAAGAACCCGCCCTCTGCGATGCGGGCCTTGTCCTCCGCCGTGACATCGACGTTAGCAGGAGACAACAGGAACACCTTCTGCGTCACCCGCTCGATGCTGCCGTGAAGACCAAACACCAAACCGGCCGCAAAGTCGACAAGTCGCTTCGCGTCTGTGTCATCCATCTCAGTCAGATTCATGATCACCGGGGTGCCCTCACGGAAGTGTTCCCCGATGGTACGGGCCTCGTTGTAGGTCCGCGGGTGAAGCGTGGTGATCCGGTAAGGCTCTCGTTCGGACACGACCTTGGGCATGATCACCGGTGCGTTCTTCTCCAGGGACTGACGTTCTTGTGTGATGGATGCCACGGGCGCGATGCGCGCCGGACGTCCGGATTCCGCGGCGAGCGAAGCCGAACGGGCCACCGGCTCGCGAGGCGCGGGCGGTTGCACGATTCGCACCTCTTCGTCCCTTTGGGACTGATGTGCGCCGTGCGACTGGTGTGACGGTTCGTGCCGTCGGTGGTCCCGCTCCGGCTCCGGGTCCAGTTCGGGCTCGAAGTCGTCGTCGGGGTCGAATCCGCGGCCGTCGTACCCATCGTCCTCCACGAGGCCGAGGTAGACCGCCATCTTGCGCATCGCGCCGGCCATGCTCTGAGTCCTCCGCTCTGTGGTGGATCGACTGACGACTGCCAAGTGCCCGCGATCCACGTGGTCCTTGCGCCCGCCTTGGCGCGCATTGACCATATTTTCTGCTGTGGTCCGACTTCCTGGCGACGTTACCCGAGCCTGGGGCGGACTCCGAGTACCGCGGTGCCGACGCGCACATGTGTCGCCCCGGCGGCCACGGCCTGTTCGAGGTCCGCGCTCATCCCTGCCGACACCATGGTTGCAGCCGGATGAGCTCGGCGCAGGTCAGTCGACAAATCCATGAGCCGCTCGAACGCCGCCTGTTCGCGCCCCGCGTACTCCCCGGTGAGCGGAGCGACGGTCATCAGCCCGTCGAGCCGCAGCCCGGGCGCCTCGGCGACGAGGTCGGCCAACTCTTCGATTCCTTCCGGGGCCACGCCACCACGGTCACCCCTGCCGCTCGCGCCGGCGTCGAACGCGACCTGGATGAGACAGCCCACCTCGCGCCCCGCCCGCACCGCCTCCTTCGACAGCGCGGTGACCAGCCGGGACCGGTCGACGGACTGCACGACGTCGGCGTAACCGACCACGGATCGCACCTTGTTGGTCTGCAACTGACCGACAAAGTGCCACTTCAGGGGCAGATCCGCACAGGCGGCGGCCTTCGGGGCCGCGTCCTGGTCGCGGTTCTCGGCGACATGGCGCACACCGAGTTCCGACAGCATCCGCACATCGCTCGCCGGGTAGGTCTTGGTGACCACGATCAGGGTCACCTCCTCCCGCGCGCGCCCGGCCGCCGCGCACGCGGCGGTGATGCGCTCCTCCACCTTCGCCAGATTCGCGGCGAGTTCGGTCTTACGGTCCGTCATGCCCCATCAGTCCAGCCAGACGTAGCCGGCGAGCCGCCCGGTGGTGCGGTCGCGGCGGTACGAGAAGTGGTCGCCCGACTCCAGCGTGCACACCGGCGCCTGCGCCCGGTCGCACACCCCGAGCCGGTCGAGCTGCGCGTGCACGCCGGCGCTCACGTCGACCGCCGGCGTGCCCCAGCTCGTTTCGGCGTGCGCCGCCGGCTCCACGGCGGCCACCTCGGCGCGCATCGCCTCCGGCACCTCGTAGCACCGGCCGCAGACGGCCGGTCCGGTGCGGGCGACGATCCGGCCCGGTTCGGCGCCGAGTTCGGCCATGGCCCGTACGGCGGCGGGGACGACCCCCTTGACCATGCCGGGCCGGCCCGCGTGGACCGCGGCGGCGACCCCGGCGACGGGGTCGGCCAGCAGCACCGGGACGCAGTCGGCGGTGAGGACGGCGAGGGCGAGTCCGCGGCGGGCGGTGACGATCGCGTCGACCTCCGGCACCGTCTTCTCGCCCCACGGCTCGTCCACCACGGCGACATCGGCCCCGTGCACCTGGTTCATCCAGACGACCTGGGCGGGGTCCAGGTCCAGCGACTTGGCCGCCAGTTCCCGGTTGCCCCGCACCGCCTCGGGCGTGTCGCCGACCGCGCCGCCGAGGTTCAGCTCCTCATACGGAGCGGCGCTCACCCCGCCCCACCGGTCGGTGAAGGCGAAGTGCGCGCCGCTCACGCTCTCGCGCTGTCCTATCACTTGAGGAAGTCCGGGACGTCCAGTTCCTCGGCCGCGCTGTCCGAGTAGGCGGGCCGCGGCGCCGGCGTGACCGGCGGCGGGACCGGGATGTCGGCCACCGGCTCGGGCGCCGGCTCCGGCTCCTCCTTCGGCTTGACGCTGCCCAGCGAGCCGAAGGACGGACGGCTGGGCTCGCTCGGCCGGGCGGCCGGGGCGGGCTCCTCGCGGCGGGCGGAGGCCGAGCCGGAGGAGGCCGAGCCGAGGACGTTGTCCCGGCGGGCCGGCGGCTGGCCGCCGTCGAAGCCGGCCGCGATCACGGTGACCCGCACCTCGTCGCCGAGGGCGTCGTCGATGACCGCGCCGAAGATGATGTTGGCCTCGGGGTGGGCGGCCTCACTGACCAGCTGGGCGGCCTCGTTGATCTCGAACAGGCCGAGGTCGGAGCCGCCGGAGATGGAGAGCAGCACGCCCCGGGCGCCGTCGATGGACGCCTCCAGCAGCGGCGAGGAGATCGCCATCTCGGCCGCGGCCACCGCGCGGTCGTCGCCGCGGGCCGAGCCGATGCCCATGAGGGCCGAACCGGCCTCGGACATGACCGACTTGACGTCGGCGAAGTCGAGGTTGATCAGGCCGGGGGTGGTGATGAGGTCGGTGATGCCCTGGACACCGGAGAGCAGGACCTGGTCGGCGGACTTGAAGGCGTCCAGGACCGAGACCTGGCGGTCGGAGATGGACAGCAGCCGGTCGTTCGGGATCACGATGAGGGTGTCGACCTCTTCGCGGAGTTCGGCGATGCCGTCCTCGGCCTGGTTCGCACGGCGCCGTCCCTCGAAGGTGAACGGGCGGGTGACCACGCCGATGGTGAGGGCGCCGAGCGAGCGCGCGATGTTGGCCACGACGGGGGCCCCGCCGGTGCCGGTGCCGCCGCCTTCACCGGCCGTCACGAAGACCATGTCGGCCCCCTTGAGGACCTCCTCGATCTCCTCGCGGTGGTCCTCGGCGGCCTTGCGGCCGACGGCCGGGTTGGCTCCGGCGCCGAGTCCGCGGGTGAGTTCGCGGCCGACGTCGAGCTTGACGTCGGCGTCGCTCATCAACAGCGCCTGTGCGTCGGTGTTGATGGCGATGAACTCGACGCCCTTGAGACCGACCTCGATCATCCGGTTGATGGCATTGACACCACCGCCGCCGACACCGATGACCTTGATGACTGCGAGGTAGTTCTGCGGTGCTGCCACGTCGAAGGCCTCTCGCCTCGAATTACGTTGTCGCCGCCGGGCGGTGCCCCGCGCCGGGACGACGGATGCCGAATGGGACGGTCCGTAGCGCCGACCCGAACCCTAACCCTGAAGTTTAGGGTTACCAGTGTGTCTGTTCCCTGGAGTCTTCTGAACAGGACACTAAGTCGACAAGTGGCGCCCGTTCAACGAACACGCCGAACCTCCCGTTTTTCTTTTCACCCTATGTGATCAGCCGTAGCAGTGCCCAACCAGGGTGCTGGCCTGCGCTGATGTGCGTCAACTCCCCGATGACGCAGGGGCGGTGGGAACGCTGACATCGAAGTGCCGCGCGCCGGGAGCTGCTTTCATGAGAGCCGTGAGGGCTCGTGCCTTGGCGCGGCCGTTCTCGCCGCTGCCCCATGCCACCGTGCGGCCGTCGCCCAACTCCAGCGAGATGGCGTCGTAGGAGCGGACTCGGACGTTCCGGGTGGCCCGCGCCACGGCGGCGGGCAGGTCACCGGCGGCCCGGACGGCCTCGCGCACCAGGCGGTCCCTGCCGAAGCGCCGGAAGCTCGCGGCGCCCGGACCGGTCCGGGAAGCGGACAATTCCAGCATCGGAACGCCGTTCGGCGCCTGCGAAACCGTAGCGAACCGGACACCTTCGTCATCGACTTCGACGAAGTTCCGGCCCTTTCGGACCAGCAGAACCGGAGTGCGCTCGATCACTTTCAGACCGATTCCATGCGGCCAGGAACGAACCACATCCACGGTGTCGATTCGGGGCAATTTCCGGCGGAGCCGGGCCTCGATGCCCTCCGTGTCGACGGAAATCATCGGCTTCCCGACGGGCACGGCCGCCGCCGCCCGCACCTCGGCGGGCGTCAGCACGCGCGTGCCCGACACCGAGACGTGGTCGACGCGCAGCCACCGCGAGCCGTACAACGCCCAGGCGGAACCGGCCACGAGGAGCACCAGAACGGCGGCCAGGATGACGATCGTACGAACGCGGGGCCACTTGGGCCCACGGGCGGGCGGCGGGCCGGACGACTCCTGCTGGCGTTCACCGCGCTCGGCGGTGGAGGGTCCGGCCACGCTGCTCACTGCCCTTTCGTCATACGGTCCTATCGGCGCGAGGCGATCGCCTCGTACACCATGCCGACGAGCAGGTCGTCGGCGTCCCGGCGGCCGAACTCGCTTGCCGCGCGGGACATCTCGTACAGCCGGTGCGGGTCGGCGAGCACGGGCAGCACGTTCTGCTGCACCCACTCGGGCGTCAGCTCCGCGTCGTCCACGAGGAGTCCGCCGCCCGCCTTGACCACCGGCTGGGCGTTGAGCCGCTGTTCGCCGTTGCCGATGGGCAGCGGGACGTAGGCGGCCGGGAGCCCTACGGCGGAGAGTTCGGCGACGGTCATCGCGCCCGCGCGGCAGAGCATCATGTCGGCCGCGGCGTACGCGAGGTCCATCCGGTCCAGGTAACTTACCGGGATGTAGGGGGGCATCCCCGGCATCTGCTGCACCTGCGGCAGTTCGTTCTTCGGGCCGACCGCGTGCAGGATCTGGATGCCGGCCTGCTGCAGCCACGGGGCGACCGTCTGCGTCACCTCGTTCAGCCGGCGGGCGCCCTGCGAGCCGCCGGAGACCAGCAGCGTGGGCAGGTTCGGGTCGAGCCCGAAGCGGTGGCGGGCCTCGGGCCGGACGGCGGCGCGGTCCAGCGTGGCGATGGAGCGGCGCAGCGGGATGCCGATGTAGCGGGCGTCACGCAGCTTGCTGTCCGGGGTGGAGACGGCGACCCTGGCCGCGTACCGCGAGCCGATCTTGTTGGCCAGGCCCGGGCGGGCGTTGGCCTCGTGGATCACGATGGGCACGCCGAGGCGCTTGGCGGCCAGGTAGCCGGGCAGGGCGACGTAACCGCCGAAGCCGACCACGACGTCCGCCTTGGTGCGCTCCAGGATCTGCTCGGCGGCCTTGATCGTGCCGCGCAGCCGGCCCGGGACGGTGATCAGCTCAGGGGTGGGCTTGCGCGGCAGCGGAACCGCCGGGATCAGCGCCAGCTCGTAGCCGCGCTCCGGGACGAGCCGGGTCTCCAGGCCGCGCTCCGTGCCCAGGGCCGTGATCCCCACGGTCGGGTCCTGCCTGCGCAGGGCGTCCGCGAGGGCGAGCGCGGGCTCGATGTGGCCGGCGGTCCCCCCACCGGCGAGTACGACATGCACCGAAATTCACCGCTCTCCGGACGAACGCGCCGCCGAGGCACGCCGTCGCATCGTGTTCCATCTCCGAGGCCCCCGCTCGGCACCGGAGCCTCCCGCCCGCTTTCTACCAAAGCGAGGTTGCCGCATCGCAAGCGCTGCCCGCGCAGCGGGCTCGTCGCGCGCGAAGGCGATCAGCAGCCCGATGGCGAACATGGTCGGCAGCAGGGCGGACCCTCCGTAGGAGAACAGCGGGAGCGGGACGCCGGCGATCGGCAGCAGACCGAGCACCGCACCGATGTTGATCACCGCCTGGGCGGTGATCCAGGTGGTCACGCCTCCCGCGGCGTACCTCACGAAGGGGTCCTCCGTGCGTCCGGCCACGCGGATACCCGCATAGCCTAGAGCCGCGAACAGGGCGAGCACCGACAGCGTCCCCGCCAGGCCCAGTTCCTCACCGGTGACGGCGAAGATGAAGTCGGTGTGGGCTTCCGGGAGTTGGCCCCATTTTTCCACACTCGCACCGAGTCCGGAACCGAAGAGTCCGCCGGAGGCGAGAGCATAGATCCCGTGCACGGCCTGCCAGCAGTCGGCGACCCCGGTCTTCGGCTCGGTGGCGCCGATGCAGGCGAGCCGGGCCATCCGGTTGGGGCTGGTCTTGATGAGGGTCACACCGATCAGGCCGGCGACGGACAGCACGCCCGCGAACAGCCGGGTCGGCGCCCCCGCGAGCCACAGCAGGCCGAAGAGGATCGCCGTGAGGATGATCGCGGTGCCCATGTCGCCGCCGAGCATGATCAGCCCGAGCAGCAGGAAGGCGACCGGGACCAGCGGCACCAGCATGTGCTTCCACTGGGTCAGCAGCTTCCTCTCCTGCTTGCGGGCGATCAGGTCCGCGCCCCACAGCACCAGGGCGAGCTTGCCGAACTCGCTGGGCTGGATCTGGAAGGAGCCGCCGAGGGAGATCCAGTTCTGGTTGCCGTTGACCGCCATCCCTATCCCGGGGACCTGCACCAGGGCCATCAGGAAGACGGCGCCGGCGAGGATCGGGTAGGCCAGCGCCCGGTGCAGTTTCACCGGCATGCGGGAGGCGACGAACAGCAGTGCGCCGCCGATGAGCGCGGCGAGGGCCTGCTTGCGGAAGAAGTACGAGCCGGGCAGCGAGAGCTGGAGCGCGGTGATCTGGGAGGCCGAGTAGACCATCACCAGACCCAGCACGGTGATCAGCACGCTGCCGCCGACGATCAGGTAGTAGGCGGTCAGCGGCCGGTCCCAGGCCCTGCGCGCACGCGTGTAGAGCCGTTGGACGGGGTTCTCGCGCGGGGGCCGGGGAACGGCGGGACGCGGGCGCCGGGACGCCCGCTGCACGGGCGGCTTTCCGGTACGGCTACTGGGCATCGGCGCCTCCACTGAACGTCGACCGTCCCACGCGTCCCTCCCAAGATCCGCCCGGCGGGCGGCCGGGTCAGGCTCCGGCTTCGAGTTCGCGGACCGCCGCCGCGAACGCGTCACCGCGCTGGTTGTAGTTGGTGAACATGTCCATGGAGGCGCAGGCCGGGGCCAGCAGCACCGTGTCGCCGGGCTGAGCCAGCCGCTTCGCTTCCGTCACCGCCTGGAGCATCGCCCCAGTGTCGGTCCGGTCGAGGTCGACCACGGGTACTTCCGGCGCGTGTCGCGCGAGGGCCTCACGGATCAGGGCACGATCGGCGCCGATCAGGACCACACCGCGCAGCCGCTTCGCCGACTTGGCGACCAGTTCGTCGAAGGTCGCGCCCTTCGCCAGACCGCCCGCAATCCATACGATCGACTCATATGCCGCCAACGACGCCTCCGCGGCGTGGGTGTTGGTCGCCTTGGAGTCGTCCACGTACGCGACGCCGTCGATGCCGGCGACGAGCGCGATGCGGTGGGCGTCCGGGCGGAAGGCCCGCAGACCGTCCCGTACGGCCGTGGCGGGCACCCCGAAGGCGCGTGCGAGGGCCGCCGCGGCAAGGGCGTTGGCGATGTTGTGCGGGGCCGGCGGGTGGACGTCGGAGACCTCGGCCAGCTCCTGGGCGTTCTTCTGCCGGTCCTCCACGAAGGCACGGTCGACCAGGATGCCCTCCACGACGCCGAGTTCGCAGGGTCCGGGCGTGCCCAGGGTGAACCCGATGGCCCGGCATCCCTCCTCGACGTCGGCCTCGCGCACCAGGTCCTCGGTGGCCTTGTCGGCGGCGTTGTAGACGCAGGCGACCTTGTTGCCCTCGTAGATACGGCCCTTGTCGCGCGCGTACGCCTCCATGGAGCCGTGCCAGTCCAGGTGGTCCGGCGCGACGTTGAGGACCACCGCGGAGTGCGCCCGCAGGGAGGGCGCCCAGTGGAGCTGGTAGCTGGACAGCTCCACGGCGAGGACGTCGTACTCCTCCTCGCCGAGGACCGCGTCCAGCAGGGAGACGCCGATGTTGCCGACGGCGGCCGTGCGCAGGCCCGCCGCCTTCAGGATGGAGGCGAGCATCTGGACGGTGGTGGTCTTGCCGTTGGTGCCCGTCACGGCCAGCCAGGGGGCCGCGTCGGGCCCGCGCAGCCGCCAGGCCAGCTCCACGTCGCCCCAGACCGGTACACCGGCCTTCTCGGCGGCGAGGAACAGCGGCTTGTCGGGCTTCCAGCCGGGCGCGGTGACGATCAGTTCGGTGCCTTCCGGCAGCGTGGCCCCGTCGCCGAGGCGCACGGTGATGCCGAGCGCCTCCAGTTCCGCGGCCTGTTCGCGCGCGCGTGCGTCGTCGCCGTCGTTGACGACCGTGACGACCGCCCCGCGCGCGTGCAGCGCCTTCGCCGCCGGGATGCCGGAGACGCCGAGTCCGGCGACGGTGACGTGCTTGCCCTGGAACGCGGAAGACGATCCGGAAGGCGATTCAGAAGGCACCGAGGAGGTCACTTGTCCGCTGCCCATCCCGCGTAGAAGAGGCCCAGTCCGACGATCACACAGATGCCTTGGATGATCCAGAAGCGGACCACCACCAGGACCTCGGACCAGCCCTTGAGTTCGAAGTGGTGCTGGAGCGGTGCCATCCGGAAGACGCGCTTCCCGGTGAGCCGGAAGGAGCCGACCTGGATGACGACCGACATGGTGATGAGGACGAACAGGCCGCCCATGATGGCCACCAGCAGCTCCGTGCGGGAGAGGATGGCCAGACCCGTCAGAACACCGCCGAGGGCGAGCGAACCGGTGTCACCCATGAAGATCTTGGCGGGCGAGGTGTTCCACCACAGGAAGCCGAGGCAGGCGCCCATCAGCGCGGAGGCGACGACCGCGAGGTCGAGCGGGTCGCGCACCTCGTAGCAGGCGCCCGGGTTGGTCAGGGTGCCCGCGTTGGCGCAGGACTCCTGGAACTGCCACACCCCGATGAACGTGTAGGCGCCGAAGACGAGGACGGAGGCGCCGGTGGCGAGGCCGTCCAGACCGTCGGTGAGATTCACGCCGTTCGACATCGCGAGGATCATGAACAGCGCCCAGACCACGAACAGCACCGGGCCGATCGACCAGCCGAAGTCGGTGATGAACGACAGCTTGGTGGAGGCCGGGGTGTTGCCGCGGGCGTCGGCGAACTGCAGCGACAGCACGGCGAAGGCGATGCCGACGATCAGCTGGCCGGCCATCTTGGCCTTGGCCCGCAGACCCAGCGACCGCCGCTTGACGATCTTGATGTAGTCGTCGAGGAAGCCGACCAGGCCCATGCCGAACATCAGGCCGAGGACCAGCAGTCCGGAGTAGGTCGGCGGGTAACCGGTGATGAGCTTGCTCAGGAAGTACGCGGCGATCGTCGCCAGGATGAAGGCGATGCCGCCCATGGTCGGCGTACCGCGCTTGCTGGCGTGCTCGCGCGGGCCGTCGTCACGGATGTACTGGCCGTAGCCCTTGCGGGCGAGAAGCTTGATCAGCAGCGGGGTGCCGACCAGCGTCAGGAAGAGGCCAATGACTCCCGAGAACAGGATCTGCTTCATCATCGGGCGGCAACCTCACCCTCGGCACCGGTCTCGATGAGCGCCTGGGCGACGCTCTCCAGCCCCACCGAACGGGACGCCTTCACGAGCACGACGTCCCCCGGGCGCAACTCGCTGCGCAACAGGTCGATCGCCGCCTGTGCGTCGGACACGTGCACCGACTCCTCACCCCACGAACCCTCGTTATATGCGCCCAATTGCAGCCAGGAGGCCTCGATCCCCCCGACAGCGACGAGCTTGCTGACGTTGAGCCGGACGGCGAGCCGTCCGACGGCGTCGTGCTCGGCGAGCGCCTCGTCCCCCAGCTCGGCCATCTTGCCGAGCACCGCCCACGTGCGGCGCCCCTTGCCCATGGCCGCGAGCGCCCTGAGGGCGGCCCGCATGGACTCGGGGTTGGCGTTGTAGGCGTCGTTGACGATGGTCACGCCGTCCGGGCGCTCGGTGACCTCCATGCGCCAGCGGGAGAGGGAGCCCGCCTCGGAGAGCGCGGTGGCGATCTCTTCCGCGGACATGCCCAGCTCATGGGCGACGGCGGCCGCGGCGAGCGCGTTCGACACGTGGTGCTCACCGTACAGGCGCATGGTCACATCGGCTGCACCGGAGGGTGTGTGAAGCCTGAAGGCGGGCTGTCCGCTGTCCGTGAGTCGTACGTTCTCACCGCGTACGTCCGCTTCGGCCGACTCTCCGAAAAGGACCACCTTCGCCTTGGTACGGGAGGCCATGGCCTTCACCAGCGGGTCGTCGGCGTTGAGGATCGCCGCGCCGTCCTCGGGGAGTGCCTCGACCAGTTCCCCCTTGGCCTGGGCGATCTGCTCGCGTCCGCCGAACTCGCCGATGTGGGCGGTGCCGACGTTGAGCACCAGGCCGATCCTCGGCGGGGTGAGGCCGGTGAGGTAGCGGATGTGCCCGATGCCGCGGGCGCCCATCTCCAGCACGAGGAACTTCGTCTCCTCGGTGGCGGACAGGGCGGTCAGCGGCAGCCCGATCTCGTTGTTGAGCGAGCCGGGCGTGAACACCGTCGGCGCCTTGCGCTGGAGCACCTGCGCGATGAGGTCCTTGGTGCTGGTCTTGCCGGCCGAGCCGGTCAGGGCGACGAGGGTCGCGCCGAGCCGGCGTACGACGTGCCGGGCGAGGGCGCCGAGGGCCGTCTGGACGTCCTCCACGACGATCGCGGGGACGCCGACCGGGCGGGACGCCAGTACGGCGGCCGCGCCGGCCGCGACGACCTGCGCGGCGTAGTCGTGGCCGTCCACGCGCTCGCCGACGAAGGCGGCGAACAGGCTGCCGGGCACCACCTCGCGGGAGTCCCGGACGACCGGTCCCGTGACAGCTACGGACGGATCCGGTATGTCGTGCGTCTGCCCGCCGACGACTGCTGCGATCTCGGCGAGGGAGAGGGCGATCACAAGTTCATCCCCTGGGTCTTCTGGATTTTCATCCCTGGGTGTTCTGGATGGCTTCGCGGAGCACCTGGCGGTCGTCGAAGGGACGGACCACGCCGGCGATGTCCTGGCCCTGCTCGTGGCCCTTGCCCGCGACCAGCACGGTGTCGCCGGCCTGGGCACGGCCCACGGCGGCGGCGATGGCGGCGGCCCGGTCCTCGAAGAGGAGGACCTCGCCGCGCTCGTGCGCGGGCACGGAGGCCGCGCCCTGGAGCATGGTCGCGAGGATCGCGAGGGGGTCCTCGGAGCGGGGGTTGTCGGAGGTCAGTACGGCCGTGTCGGCGAGCCGGGCCGCGGCGGCGCCCATCGGGGCGCGCTTGGTCTGGTCGCGGTCGCCGCCGCAGCCGAGGACGACGTGCAGCCGGCCCTTGGTGACCTTGCGCAGCGCCTTGAGCACCGACTCGACGGCGTCGGTCTTGTGGGCGTAGTCGACGACCGCGAGGTAGGGCTGCCCGGCGTCGACGCGCTCCAGGCGGCCCGGGACGCCCGGTACCGCGGCGATGCCGTCGGCGGCCGCCTGCGGATCGAGGCCGGCCACGGAGAGGGCGACGATGGCGGCGAGGGTGTTCGCCACGTTGAACGGGCCGGGCAGCGGCGACTTGGCGTGCACGCGCTCGCCGTTCGGGCCGAGCACGGTGAACGTCGAGTCCATGGGGCCGACCTGGACGTCCTCGGCGCGCCAGTCGGCGTCCGGGTGGCCCTCGGCGGAGAAGGTGACGACCGGCACGGTCGCCTCGCGCGCGAGCCGGCGGCCGTAGTCGTCGTCGGCGTTGACCACGCCGAGTTTGCTGCGCTGCGGCGTGAAGAGCTGTGCCTTGGCCCGGAAGTAGTCCTCCATGTCGGAGTGGAACTCCATGTGTTCCGGGCTGAGGTTGGTGAAGACGGCGATGTCGAAGACGCAGCCGTCGACCCGGCCGAGGACCAGGGCGTGGCTGGAGACCTCCATGGCGACCGCCTCGACGCCGCCTTCGCGCATGACGGCGAACAGGGCCTGGAGGTCGGTGGCTTCGGGGGTGGTGCGCTCGGACTTGATCCGCTCGTCGCCGATGCGGATCTCCACCGTGCCGATGAGCCCGGCGGGGCGGGACGCGTCCAGGCCGCCCTTGACGAGGTAGGCGGTGGTGGTCTTGCCGGAGGTGCCGGTGATGCCGATCTGGAGCAGGTCGCGGCCCGGGTGGCGGTAGATGGTGGCCGCCAGCTCCCCCATCCGCGCGCGCGGGTCCGCGACGACCAGGACGGGCAGTCCGGTCGCGGCGGCGCGCTCGGCGCCCGTGGGGTCGGTGAGCACGGCGACGGCGCCCAGGCTCGCGGCCTGGGCGACGAAGTCCGCGCCGTGCAGACGGGCGCCCGGGAGGGCGGCGTACAGGTCGCCGGGGCGGACGGCGCGCGAGTCGTGGGTGATACCCGTGATCTCGGCGGCGCCCTCCGGCGCGGTGACACCCAGCTGGTCGGCGAGCTCCGCGAGGGGGGTGGCGGGGAGCTGCGTCGGCCTGGGCAGTCCCGGATAGGTCACGGGTTGGCCCTTCTGGGTGGTTTGGGACTGATCAGCGTGTGGCACGGCGGTGAGCGTACCGGGCGCACCCGCTCCGGAGCGAAGCGAGGGGCTCGGGGCGCCTTGGTTCCCGGGGTCCGGGGTGATCGTTGTCACGAGCTGTTCCTGGTGTTTCCGTGCTGATCAGGGATGCTGATCAGGGCTTGTACTCGACGGGCAGGTTGGCGGCCTTCGCCCCGGTCGGCGGGATCTGGAGGGTTTTCAGGGCGAACTCCATCACCTGCTTGTAGATGGGGCCGCAGATCTGGCCACCGAAGTAGTTGCCCGAGGTGGCGTTCTGGATGGCGCAGTAGACGGTGATCCGCGGGTTGTCGGCGGGGGCGAAACCGGCGAACGACGAGGTGTAGCCGCGGTAGCGGCCGGTGGCCGGATCCACGCGGTTGGCGGTGCCGGTCTTGCCCGCGACCCGGTACCCGGGGATGCGGGCCTTCACGCCGGTGCCCTGCTCGTCGTCGACGACGGACTCCAGCATCTGGGCGAGGCTCTTGGCGGTCTTCTCACTGACGACCCGGGTCTGCTCGGGCTTCGGCGCCGAGGTGAAGCGCCCGTCGGCGCCCTTGGTGCCGCGCACCAGGGTGGGCTCGACGCGGACGCCGCCGTTGGCGATGGTCGAGTACACGGAGGCGGCCTGCATGGCGTTGATGGAGAAGCCCTGGCCGAAAGGGATCGTGTACTGCTGAGAGGTGGACCACTTCTGCGGCGGCGCGAGGATGCCGGGCGTCTCGCCGGGGAAGCCGAGGCCGGTGTAGCCGCCGATGCCGAACTTGCGCAGGTATGTGTAGAGGACCTTGTTGGCCTCGGGCTGGCTCTTGGCGAGTTCCCCGGTGGCCAGGATGGTGCCGATGTTGCTGGACTTGGCGAGCACGCCGTTGAGCGTGAGGTACCAGGTGGCGTGGTCGATGTCGTCCTGGAAGAGGCGGTCGCCGCGGTGCAGCCGGTTGGGTACGACGACGTGGGTGAGCGGCGTCGCCACGTTCCGCTCCAGCACGGCCGCCATCGACATCACCTTGGCGGTGGAGCCGGGCTCGTAGGCGTCCTGGAGGGCCGCGTTGCCCATGGCGTCGCCGTCGGCCTTCGACAGGTCGTTCGGGTCGAAGCCGGGCGAGTTGGCCATGGCCAGGATCTGGCCGGTGCGGGTGTCCTGGACGATGACGTAGCCGCGGTCCGCCTTGGAGTTCTTCACCTGCTCGGTGATGGCGTTCTGCGCCGCCCACTGGATGTCGCGGTCGATGGTCAGCTCGACGTCGGCCCCGGGCACGGCGGGTGTCTCGGTGGACCCGGCCGTGGGGACCTCGCGCCCGCCGGCCTGCGCGTACCGGACCTTGCCGTCCTTCCCGCTGAGCTGCTTGTTCAGTTGCTGCTCGATGCCGCCGCCGCCCTGGCCGTCGGCGTTGACCCAGCCCAGTATCCCGGCGGCCAGGTCGCCGTTGGGGTACACGCGCTGGCTGCTGGGGTCGGCGAAGACGCCGGCCAGCACGTTGACGGTGGTGTGGTCGGTCTCGGCCTTGTTCGCGAGCGCGGTCTTCAGGTCCTTGATCTGCTTCCAGACCTGGGGGGTCTGCCGGGTGGCGAGCCGGGTGTAGCGGGAGTTCTTGTTCTCGGGGCGCAGCTTCCTGACGAGCGCGGCCTGGTCCTGGCCGAGGATCGGGGCGAGCAGCGCGGCGGCCTGCTCCGGGCCGTCGGCGATCTTCAGCTGCTTGGCGTTGAACATGGTCGGGTCGGCCGTGATGTCGTAGGCGTCCTCGCTGACGGCGAGCGCGACCCCGTTGCGGTCGGTGATCTCGCCGCGCTCGGCGGCCAGGGTGTGCACCACGTACCGGTTCTGCTCGGCCCGTGCCGTGTAGGAGCTGGCGTCGACGGCCTGGACCTGGAGCAGCCGTACGACGAAGGCGAGCAGCACCAGGGTCAGGGCGAGGCTGACCAGGCGCAGCCGGGGCCGGGGGCTGCCGAGCCGGAGGGGAGGCGTGGCCGGGGGCCGGGCCCCACCGGGCCGGCGCACCGGCCGGGCACCGGGCCCGGCCTGCCGCCGGACGGCACCCCGCGGCCGCGGAGGCTTGGCGGGCCCGGGCACACGGCGGCGCGGTTCCCTGTCGGACACTTCCGTCACCTGCCGGGGGTCGGGGTCGAAACGGACTGGGGGGAGGCGGGCGGCGTCATCGCGCCTGCCGCGGCACAGGGCCGCACGACCGGACATCGCCGCCCCCCACGCGCGGCCGGCCGCACACCGCACCCGAACCCGCCACAACCATTCCGCCCGGCCGAGCGGAGCGCACACGCGGACCCGGGCACACGGCGGCGTTCCCTGTCGGACACTTCCGTCACCTGCCGGGAGTCGGGGTCGAAACGGACTGGGGGAAGGCGGGCGGGGCCGGTGGGGCGGCGGCCGGGGTAGCGGGTGCGGGGGTGCCCTGGGGCTGGGACGGCGGAGCGGAGGGCTGCGGGGTGGTGGCGAGGGGGGCGGCCGGGGGCAGCTGGGCGGCGGGGGCGGTGAGGGCCGCGGGCTCGGGGGCGGCGGCGCTGGGGACGCCCTTGACGGAGCCGTCGGGGCCGAGGAAGGCCGGGTCGCCGCCGGGGACCATGCCGAGTTCGCGGGCGCGGCGCTGGAGGGCGTCGGGGGAGGAGTAGGCGTCGATGTCCCGCTGGAGCGCCTGTTCCTGGTCGGTGAGGTTCTTCGTCTGCTTCTGCAGGTCGTCGAGTTCGAACGAGCCTTCGCTGAGCGCGGAGTTCAGCACCAGCAGCCCGATCAGGCCGCCGCCGAGGAGCACGACGACGAGCAGGACGAACGGGGTACGGGCCGCCTGGGCGCGGCCGGCCGGGAGGAGCCGGGCGAGCCGGGCGGCCCTCCCCTTCAGCTCGGGTTTCCTGCTCACTGCTCCCCCGGTGCGTGGGGGCAGCCGCTTCCCCGGTGCGCGGGGGAGACCTTCCGACCCGTCTCGCTCACTCGACGTCCTCCCTGATGCGCTCGGCACCCCGCAGCCTGGCCGGCGCGGCCCGGCGGTTCTCGGCGATCTCTTCCTCGGTGGGAAGTTCGGCACCACGGGTGAGCAGCTTGAGCCGCGGCTGGTAGCGCTCGGGCACGACGGGCAGCCCGGGCGGCGCGGTGGAGGCGGCCCCGGCCGCGAACACGTGCTTGACGAGCCGGTCTTCGAGCGAGTGGTACGACAGCACGGCGATCCGCCCGCCGACGTCCAGCGCCTTCACGGCGGCCGGGATCGCCCGCTCCAGGACGGACAGTTCGCCGTTGACCTCGATGCGCAGCGCCTGGAAGGTGCGCTTGGCCGGATTGCCGCCGGTGCGCTTGGCGGCCTGCGGCAGCGCGTCCCGGATGAGTTCCACGAGCCGCGCGCTGTTGCTGAACGGCTCCTTCTCCCGCTCCCGCACGATCGCGGCGACGATCCGCTTGGCCTGCTTCTCCTCGCCGTACGCGCGCAGGATCCGCACCAGTTCCCCGGCCGGGTAGGTGTTGAGGACCTCGGCGGCGCTGATCCCGGTCGTCTGGTCCATGCGCATGTCCAGCGGCGCGTCCTGCGCGTAGGCGAAGCCGCGGTCGGCCTCGTCCAGCTGCATGGAGGAGACCCCGAGGTCGAACAGCACGCCCTGCACGCGCGCGATGCCGAGCCGGTGCAGTACGTCGGGCAGCTCGTCGTAGACGGCGTGCACGAGGGTGGCGCGGTCCCCGTACGGAGCCAGCCGCTCGCCGGACAGGCGCAGCGCCTCCTTGTCCCGGTCGAGGCCGATCAGCCGGGCCTCGGGGAACCGGGTGAGCAGTGCCTCGCTGTGCCCGCCGAGGCCGAGTGTGCAGTCGACGACCACCGCTCCGGGGCGCTCCAGGGCGGGCGCCAGCAGGTCCAGGCACCGCTGGAGCATCACCGGGACGTGTCGACTCTGGCTCAAGGGGGCCTCTCAGTTCCGGCGGGCCGTACGCACCGTCGGTCCCCCGAGCCGTACGTACGCGCCGCGCGCGCGGGGAGACGGGTCCGGGCTGCCGGGGTCTCCGGGGGTTTCGTCAGCGGGAAGAGACTCGTCTCCCGCTTTCGCGTCACTTTAGTCCACGGTGTCCCATGGTCAATCAACCGGCCTGCGCGTCGTGCACCGCGACACAGCGGGAACCGCGATTCGGGCCGATCCACCCGTTCAGCACGGCTTTGCCCACCCTGTGGGTTAGCTCACAACAAGCCACGATGACGTTCTTTGTCCCCTCTCACAGCAGGCCGGAACGGTGCGTGACCAGTAACGTCGTCGGTATGACGACTTCTGCAGCAGTGCCCACTGGATCCGAAGGCGCCATAACTCCTGGCGACGCCGTGACCGACCGCCTCGTGGAGGCCAACCGGCGCTACGCCGAGGCCTTCACGGACCCCGGCATGGACGCCCGTCCCGTGCTCCACGTCGCCGTCGTCGCCTGCATGGACGCCCGCCTCGACCTGCACCAGGCCCTCGGCCTCGAGCTCGGCGACTGTCACACGATCCGCAACGCGGGCGGTGTGGTCACCGACGACGTCATCCGGTCCCTGACCATCAGCCAGCGCAAGCTGGGCACTCGCAGCATCGTGCTGATCCACCACACCGGCTGCGGCCTGGAGTCCCTCACCGAGGACTTCCGCACCGAGCTGGAGATGGAGGTCGGCCAGCGTCCGGCCTGGGCGGTGGAGTCCTTCCGGGACGTGGACCAGGACGTGCGCCAGTCCATGCAGCGGGTGCGCACCTCGCCCTTCCTGCTGCACAAGGACGACGTCCGCGGCTTCGTCTTCGACGTGCGCACCGGTCTGCTGCGCGAGGTCGACCCGGCCTGAATCCGGGCGTGCGAGCGAACCGGCCGGCCGCCCCGCCCCGTATCCTGCCGCTCCGTACCCTGCCGTGCCGTGTCGAAAACACGGTCGAAAACTCCGTAAGACCGACATCGTGCGGGCAGTTGTCCACAGGCGAGTGACACGAATCGGTAACGGCAGCAAGAATGCGGGGTGTGACGTCACGCGGAACCTTTCCCGCGTGGTGTCCGTGTTTCGGGGTGGGCCGGTTGCGCACGACAGAGCGTCGGCCCGTAATGAACGGGCCGAGGAGGGCCGGGTGACGACCTATGACGATCGAGCGAGCCTCACTGATCTGACCGCCACGGTGGAGCGGGTACGCGGTTCGGTGGAGGGCGTGATCGAGGGGAAGCCCGAGGTCGTACGGCTCGCGCTGACCGTGCTGCTCGCCGAGGGCCACCTGCTGATCGAGGACGTCCCCGGAGTGGGCAAGACGATGCTCGCCAAGGCGCTGGCGCGGTCCATCGACTGCTCGGTGCGGCGCATCCAGTTCACCCCGGACCTGCTGCCCTCGGACATCACCGGTGTGTCCATCTGGGACCAGCAGCGCCGGGACTTCGAGTTCAAGCCGGGCGCCATCTTCGCGCAGATCGTGATCGGCGACGAGATCAACCGCGCCTCGCCCAAGACCCAGTCCGCGCTGCTGGAGTCCATGGAGGAGCGGCAGGTCACCATCGACGGGCAGACGTACGAACTGCCCAGCCCGTTCATGGTGGTGGCCACCCAGAACCCGGTCGAGATGGAGGGCACCTACCCGCTGCCCGAGGCGCAGCGCGACCGCTTCATGGCCCGGGTCTCCGTCGGCTACCCGAGCGTCGAGGCCGAGCTGCAGATGCTGGACATCCACGGCGGGGTCAGCCCGCTGGAGGACCTCCAGCCGGTGGCGCACGCGCACGAGATCGTGAAGCTGGTCGAGGCGGTGCGAGGGGTGCACGTCTCCGAGCCGGTCCGGCGGTACGCGGTCGAGCTGGTCGCCGCCACCCGCACCCACCCCGACCTCAGACTCGGCGCCTCCCCGCGCGCGACGCTGCACCTGCTGCGCGCGGCCAAGGCGTCCGCGGCCCTGGCCGGCCGGGAGTACGCGCTGCCGGACGACGTGCAGGCGCTCACCGTCGCCGTCCTCGCCCACCGCCTGCTGCCCACCGCCCAGGCCCAGCTCAACCGCCGTACGGCCGAGCAGGTCGTGCTGGAGATCCTGCAGCACACCCCGGTGCCCGCGGCCCCGGGCCGGCAGAGCGGCTTCGGCGGCCTGGGCCGGAACGTCCCGGCCTATCCCCAGCAGCCGCCGCGGAGTCTGTGATGAGTTCCGGGGGGCCGGCGCCGGCCGAGGCCGACCGCGGTGAGGCGAGCGGGGTGCGGACGGCCCTGGCGGGTCTCACCACCCGGGGCCGCTCCTTCCTCGCGGCCGGGATCGCCGCCGCGATCTGTTCGTTCGTGCTGGGTCTGAGCGAACTGCTGCGGGTCGGCCTGCTGCTCGCCGTGCTGCCCCTGATCTGCGCGGCCGTGCTGTACCGCACCCGCTACCGGGTGGCCGCGAGCCGCCGCCTCGCCCCCGCGCGCGTCCCGGCCGGCAGCGAGGCCCGGGTGCACCTGCGCATGGACAACGTCTCCCGGCTGCCCACCGGTCTGCTGATGCTCCAGGACCGGGTGCCGTACGTCCTCGGGCCGCGGCCCCGGTTCGTGCTGGACCGGGTCGAGCCGGGCGGCCGCCGCGAGGTGTCCTACCGGGTCCGCTCGGACCTGCGGGGCCGCTATCCGCTGGGCCCGCTCCAGCTGCGGCTGACGGACCCCTTCGGCATGTGCGAGCTGACCCGCTCCTTCTCGACGTACGACACCCTGACGGTGATCCCGCGCGTGGAGCCGCTGGCCCCGGTCCGCTTCGGCGGCGAGGCCCAGGGCTACGGCGACGGGCGGCAGCGCTCGCTGGCCCTGGCCGGCGAGGACGACGTGATCCCGCGCGGATACCGCTACGGCGACGATCTGCGCCGGGTGCACTGGCGGTCCACCGCCCGCTACGGCGAGCTGATGGTGCGCCGTGAGGAGCAGCCCCGGCGGTCCCGGTGCACCGTGCTCCTGGACACCCGCGGCGGTGCCTACGAGGGCGCGGGCCCGGACGCGGCCTTCGAGTGGGCCGTCTCCGGTGCCGCCTCGGTGCTGGTGCACATGCTGGAACGCGGCTTCTCGGTACGGCTGCTGACCGACAGCGGCAGCGCGGTGCCCGGCGAGGGCGGCGACGGCTTCGCGGGCAGCGGCCAGGAGACGGCGGACGCGGCCGGGCTGATGATGGACACCCTCGCGGTGATCGACCACTCCGACGGCACCGGGCTGTCCCGGGCGTACGACGTGCTGCGCGGCGGCAACGAGGGGCTGCTGGTCGCCTTCCTCGGCGATCTGGACGAGGAGCAGGCGACGACGGTCGCCAAGATGAGCCGGCGCAGCGGGGGCGCCGTCGCCTTCGTGCTGGACCCGGACACCTGGACGCGGGAGGCGACCGACGTGCCCCGCCCGGGCGACCGGCACGCGGAGCGGCTGCGGATGCTGCGCGAGGCGGGCTGGACGGCGCTGAGCGTGCCGCGCGGCGCCTCGCTGGACGGACTGTGGCGGCAGGCGGACCGGGAGCGCTCGGGCCTGGCCGCGGTGAACGGGGAGGCACGGGGATGAGCGGGCGGGCACGACTGGCGCTGTGCGCGGCGGCGGCCACGCTGATGGCCTCCTGCGCGCTGCTGCCGCTGGTCGCCGAGCCGACCTGGCTGCTGCAGCTGGTGCCGCTGGTGGCCGTGCAGACCGGGGTGGGCGCGGCGGCCCGGCGGGTGCCGCTGGGCCGGCCGCTGACCGTGGCGGCGCAGGCCCTGGTCACCCTGGTGCTGCTGACCCTGGTGTTCGCCCGGCAGCACGCCGTCGCCGGGCTGGTCCCCGGCCCGGACACCTTCCGGTACTTCGCGGAGCTGCTCCAGCAGGGCGCGGACGACGTCAGCCGGTACGCGATACCGGCGCCGGTCACCGACGGCATCAAGCTGATGCTGATCGGCGGCGTGCTGATCATCGGGCTGCTGGTGGACACGCTCGCGGTGACCTTCCGCAGCGCGGCCCCGGCCGGGCTGCCGCTGCTCGCGCTGTACTCGGTGGCCGCGGGGCTCTCCGACGGCGGCGCCGACGGGCTGTGGTTCCTGGTGGCGGCGGGCGGCTATCTGATGCTGCTGCTCGCGGAGGGCCGGGACCGGCTCGCCCAGTGGGGCCGGGTCTTCGGCGGCGCGCCCCGCGCCCCGGGCGCCCCGGAGGCGGGCGCCCTGGCACCGGTGCGCACGGGACGGCGGATCGGCGCGGTCGCGCTCGGCGTGGCCCTGATGGTGCCGCTCGCCCTGCCCGCGATGCACGGCGGCCTGCTGGACGCCGCCGGCACCGGCGTGGGAGGGGGCAGCGGCAACGGCGGCACGGTCTCGGCGGTCAACCCGCTGGTGTCGCTGCGCGACAACCTGAACACGAACGACGACCGCCAGGTGCTGTCCCTGCGGACCAGCACGAACGACATCTCCGACCTGTATCTGCGGATCGTCTCCCTGGACGAGTTCGACGGCACCACCTGGACCCCGGCGCAGCGGCACATCATCGGCGTGCCGGACCAGCTGCCCACGCCCGCCGGCCTGGGCCAGGACGTCAAGCGCGGCACGGTGCGCACGACCGTCCGGGCCGCGGACTGGTACGCCCAGAACTGGCTGCCGATGCCCTACCCGCCGAGCGGGGTGAAGGTCAGCGGCCGGTGGCGGTACGAACCCGTCGGGATGACCGTGGTCGGCGACCGCGGCCAGACCACCCGCGGCGAGACCTACCAGGTGACCAGCCTGGACGTGCAGCCGACCGCGCGGCAGCTGGCCGCCGCGCCCGAGCCGCCGGCCGCGCTGCAGAGCGAGTACACCAAGGTGCCGTCCTCGCTGCCGAAGGTGGTGGCGCGTACCGCGGAGGAGATCACCGAGGGCGCGGACAGCCACTACGAGGAGGCCGTCAAGCTCCAGGACTGGTTCGCCGTCACCGGGGGCTTCCAGTACGACACCTCCGTGAAGGTGGGCCGCGGTCCCGGCGCCATAGCGAACTTCCTGAAGCAGAAGGAGGGCTTCTGCGTCCACTTCTCCTTCGCGATGGCGGCGATGGCCCGCACCCTCGGCATCCCGGCCCGGGTCGCGGTGGGCTTCGCGCCCGGCACCCCGCAGGCCGACGGCACGATCGCGGTGAACCAGAGGGACGCGCACGCCTGGCCCGAGCTGTACTTCGAGGGCGTGGGCTGGACCCGGTTCGAGCCGACCCCGACCCGCGGCACCACCCCGTCGTACACCCAGCCGGACACGCCCGGCAGTTCGCTGCCGGAGGAGGCGCTGCCGTCCAAGGGCGCGTCCTCGGCACCCTCGGCGGCGGCCTCGCCGAGCGAGAGCTGCGCCGGTGAGCTGCGCCGGCTGCAGGCCTGCAACAGCCCGTCCGCGGCGGCGGTCCCGCACCACGAGGACGGCGGTACGGACTGGTGGGGCTGGCTGCTGATCGGGCTGGGCGCGCTGGTGGTCCTGGCCGTTCCGCTGTCGCCGCTGCTGTGGCGGCAGCGGGTGCGCGCGCGGCGGCTGGGCGGACACGCCCGGACCGCCGAGGGTGCGGCGGCGCACACCCTGGCGGCCTGGCAGGAGCTGACGGACAGCGCCTGGGACCACGGCATCACGCCGGACGAGTCGCTGACCCCGCGGGGGGCCGCCGACCGGATCGTCCGGCTCGGGCGGCTCGATCCGGCCGCCGGCGGCGCCGTTCACCGGGTGGCGGACGCGGTGGAGCAGGTGCTGTACGCGCCCCGGCCGCGCCCGGCGGCGGGAGCGGCGGAGGATGTGCGCCGGGTGGTCGAGGGGCTGCGGGCCACGGTGGGCACCGGGACCCGGCTGCGGGCGCTGTTCCTGCCCCGCTCCTCGGTCCGGGTGCTGTGGGCGGTCGCGGCCCGCTGGTCGGCGCTGCGGACCCGGGCCGCGGCGGCCCGGCCGACGCTGCGCCGGCCGACGCTGCGCCGGCCGTCGGGGCAGCGGGGCTGAGGGCACGCGTGAGGGGGGGGGACCAGGGGGGGGGGGGCCCCCCCGTCCGTTTTCTTTTGGCTGGGTGGGGGGGGGTCGTTTGTTTCTCGGACCTTCTTTTTCCCATCGTTCTTCCCACATCTTCTTCTCC